>CP054179.1:0-655747 GCA_015709615.1 Gammaproteobacteria bacterium
AAGGCATCGCCGCGATCCGGCGGATAAACACCGGCATTGTTGATCAGCAAATCGATCGGCTGATCAGTCAATGTTTGCGCCAATTGCTCGATTTGTCGATGATCGGTGACGTCCAGCGCATGTACCTGAATCCGATCGGGAAATTGGCTAACCAGGCGGTTGAGCAAATCCGCTGCTGCCGGTTTGCGGCAACAGGCGAGAACCCGCCAGCCCTCTGCGGCATATTGCCGCACAAACTCCAATCCGATACCCCGGTTCGCACCGGTAATTAACAGTGTTTTCATTTTTCTCTCACGTATTTATTGACGAAAACCAATTGCTGAAATGTATGAGTTGTGTGTGACAGAGCTCATCTGAATCATGATCTTATCGGTTGCCAGGCGATGTTGATCAGGTTGCAACTCATGATAATGCTTCTCCGGATTATAGATAAAAGGTGATCAATCACGCCAATAACATCGTGCTATGTGGGTGATTATTAAGACTACATATCCTCTTGACGAAGGTAATATGTCTGACTACTATAAAGAAAGCAGCATGGATTATTGCTGTTTTTTGTCTTTCTTTAACTATTTTAAGGGCTTATTATGTTACAGTTTAAAAAGACGTTATTAGGTGGTATTGCACCGGTATTGTTATCCCTAGCGCTGGCAAGCCCAGTAATTGCTTCCGATGGGCATCATGCACACGGAAAAGATCATAATTTTGCTGCCTTTAACAAAGATAATGTGCTGCTGACGCCAAGAGGTTATCGCGAATGGGTTTTTGTCGGCGCGCCTGTTACACCTAACGATATGAATGACGGTAAAGCCGTATTCCCAGAATTTCACAATGTGTACATCGACCCAACAAGCTGGAATCATTGGAAAAAAACCGGTGAATTCCGCGATGGCACGATTATTGTCAAAGAATTGGTCAGTGTTGGATCAAAATCGGCACCGAGCGGAAATGGCTATTTCGCAGGGGAATTTAATGGAATCGCTGCGATGGTGAAAGATTCCAAGCGTTTTGCCAACAGACCGGGTAACTGGGCGTTCTTCGGTTTTGCATCATACGAAGCCAAAGAAGGCGCAATTCAAGCTGACGAAGCTTGCGCCGCCTGCCATAAAGATAATGCCGCGCAAGACATGGTATTTACTCAGTACTATCCCGTATTACGCGCAGCTAAACCTAAGAAATAATTAAGTGGATGGCGCGAGCCATCATAGGTTTTGAAATAAGGCAATTTGCTTCATGTTGAACACTGAGCAGATTGCCTTTTTAGTTGTTGTCAGCCGGTTCAGCAAATTGTCAGAAATTATTTTTCCACTCTCGTAGTACCGAGAAAACACTCGATGGATCAGGCAGCGGCATGGCGGCATGTTGTTGCGCGCTCTTGATGAGCGCTGGCTGATCGCACCGAAGAAATGGATTCACCGCTTTCTCGAGGGATAATAGGGTTGGAAGCGTCGGGATATTGTGCTGGCGTAACTGCTGGGTAGTCATTTCCAGTTCGATCAGTTTGCGGTTTTCCGGGTCGATCCTTCTGGCGAACCGTATGTTACCGAGAGTATATTCGTGCGTGCAGTAAATGCGTGTTTCGTCCGGTAATTGGCAAAGCTTCTGTAGCGATTGATACATTTGTGCGGCATGGCCTTCGAAAATCCGTCCGCAGCCGCAAGAAAAAAGGGTATCGCCGCAAAATACCATGGCAAACGGCGTGGATCCGTAGTAGGCGATATGGCCGCGGGTATGGCCGGGAATATCCATTACTGAAAGATTGAGTGCGATTTCTGCCAATTGAATTGGATCATTTTCCCGCAGTAAATGAGTAACTCCCGCAATCGGTTCATTGCAGGGGCCGTATACCGGGACATTGAATAATTGCGTCAATTCCGTTATTCCTCCGGTATGGTCGCTATGGTGATGAGTGATCAGAATCGCACAGAGTTGCAATTTTTCCGACTGTAGATAATCTATTACCGGAGATGCTACACCCGGGTCGACTACAGCGGCATGATCCTGGTTGTGAATTACCCAGATATAATTGTCCCGGAGAGCGGGAACAGGGTGTATATTCAGCATGATATTTCCATGTTTTAAAAAATTGTAATATTGCCGCTTTATGATCGGATTAGCCGAGTAGTATTAATGCAAGTAAGCGATTAAAGATGATTGCGCAAAATGTTCAGCGATGGTTTGAATCCTCTCTTGGTCAATATCTGATTGAACATGAACAGCGTTATTTCGATCAAGTTGTGGCGAACATCTTTGGCTACAATGCGGTGCAGATCGGCTGGTCGCAATTCAATTTTCTGCGTCTAAACAGGATGCCTTTTCAATTTTCCATCGGACTTGAAGACCAAGCATCATTACGTGCTGCGGCTAGTTTTCTGCCGATTCAAAGCAACAGCGTAGATCTTGTAATCCTGCCCCATACTTTAGAGTTTAATGCCAATCCCCATCAAATTTTACGGGAAGTGCATCGAGTTTTGATACCGGAGGGTCATATTGTGATATCCGGTTTTAATCCATTCAGTTTGTGGGGAGTGCGGCATTATTTGAAATCAACGCGACAGGAGTTCCCTTGGAATGGTCATTTCATGACATTATCACGCCTTAAAGACTGGCTCAAGCTGCTGGATTTCGAAATGGCCGGCGGGCGGTTGTGTTGCTATGTCCCGCCATTTAAGCAAGCGCGCTGGCGTCAGCGTTTTAGTTTTATGGAAGCGGCAGGGGATCGCTGGTGGCCGATTTCAGGGGGGGTGTATTTCTTGCACGCGATTAAGCATATGCATGGCATGAGAATTATCAAACCGGATTGGAAAAATTGCCCTGATGCCAAAGAGAAAATGGTATCCGTCACGCAAAGGGTCAACGAAGCCTCGATCGAAGAGCATTCGTCAAAGCGGCATTCGATTAACGATCTGAGTGAACGATGAATAGCGCGCCCTCCAAAGTTGTGGAAATTTATACGGACGGCGCATGTAAAGGAAATCCTGGGATTGGCGGATGGGGCGCTGTACTGAAATATGCCGGGCATGAGCGTGAGATTTTCGGTGGAGAAAAACTGACGACCAATAATCGCATGGAACTGCTCGCTGCGATACGGGCGCTGGAATCTTTAAAACGCCCATGCAAAGTGCATTTATACACCGATTCGCAATACGTCCAGAAAGGCATCAGCGAGTGGCTTGCCGCTTGGAAAATGCGTAATTGGCGCACTTCGGATAAAAAACCGGTGAAAAATGAAGATTTGTGGAAAATGCTTGATCAACTCACGCAGCATCATGAGATTGAGTGGTGCTGGGTGCGTGGACATTCGGGTCATAGCGATAATGAACGCGCCGATCAACTGGCGAATCGCGGTGTTGAAACGATGATTTCCGAAGAACAGCAACAAACCCTGAGAATCTGATATGCGCCAAATTGTATTGGATACCGAAACAACCGGATTGGAACATAAACTGGGTCATCGCATTGTCGAGATAGCAGCGGTCGAGCTATGCAACCGGCAGTTTACCGGTAATCATTTTCATTACTATCTCAACCCTGATCGGGCCAGTGATGACGGCGCGTTACAAGTGCATGGACTAACAGCCGAATTTCTTCAGGATAAGCCTAGGTTCCATGAAATTTCCAGAGAATTTTTGGATTTTATCAATGATGCCGAACTTATTATTCATAACGCCCCGTTCGATGTCGGGTTTCTCAATCACGAATTGAGTTTAGTCAAACTAAAAACACT
This sequence comes from Gammaproteobacteria bacterium, assembly GCA_015709615.1. Lineage (NCBI taxonomy): Bacteria > Pseudomonadati > Pseudomonadota > Gammaproteobacteria > Gammaproteobacteria bacterium. Next base: position 3,728 of record CP054179.1, read on the forward strand.
GGACAGCTATTGTGTTGCGATAACGGATACCCTGAAGCTGGCAAAGGAATTCCATCCAGGTAAGCGGAATAACCTCGACGCGTTATGCGAGCGTTACAACATCGACAATTCGAAGCGCACGCTACATGGCGCATTATTGGATGCCGAGCTGTTGGCCGAGGTTTATCTTGCCATGACGCGCGGGCAAGAAAGCTTATTGATTGAATTGGAATATGCTGAACCCATTCAGCAAGCGATCACAAATGTTGATAGCCGCGATTTAAAAGTCATCGCAGCAACCGACGAGGAATTCGCGCAGCATTTAATGGTGCTGGAAAATATTGCACGTGAAAGTAACAATCGATGTTTGTGGAAGCGAGTTGAAAGCTAGTGTCAATGACAAGAATAAAGAATCGTCCGGAATGAGAAACTAATTGGCGGCTGAGCTTGGAGTCAGATTTCTTGCCGTTATGCCCATAAAGAATGCTAGAGCTTCGCCAGTAATGATAGGAAAAACTCTAGCAAAAATTGATATTTTTTGGAATAAAACGGATTGGGAAGTGTACTGAGTCTCTCAGTTAAAAACCAAGGCTGGCGAGTAAGTCATCGACTTGATCTTGGTTGCATACTACGTCATTACGTTTTTCAGGATTAGTGACAGGACCGTTCATGAGTCCTTCATCTGTAGCGGCATTTTTCTTGGTTGGAACGTTGGCAAGTAGCAGATCTATCAAATCCTTTTCCAGACTTTGCACCATGTGCGTGATTTTTTTGATGACTTGACCAGTGAGATCCTGGAAGTCCTGTGCCATCATAATTTCCATGAGTTGTGCATTGGTCGCATTGGTTTGTTCCGGTACCTTATCCAGGTACTGAAGTGTGTCGATCAATAATGTTTTAAATTTTTCTGTGTCTGGATTGGTTTGATGGGTTTCAAATGCTTGTTTCCATTGTTCTGATAAATGAACAGCATCGGCTGAAAGCTTATCTTGAATCGGCATGGCAATTTCAGTTGCATTGAGCGTACGCTCGGCTGCTTGCTCGGTTTTGGTTGCTACATAAGACAATTTATCTTGAGCTTCGGGTACTTCAGCTGCAATTGCCTCAAGCCGTCTGTCGTACCCGAGTTCGCGCAAACTGTCGTGCAAGTTTCTGGTTAATTGACCAATTTGATCTATAACCTTTTTATCGGTTGTCATTAATTCGTTAGCTTCGGTGTTTTGAGTTTCTTCTGCTGGTGATGCATCAGCTAATTTAATCGATTTTTTAGATTTAGTGCCGCTTGTTTCTTGAGAAGCATCTTCAGCTTTTACTTTCATAAGACGTTTTGTATTCATTTTGAACTCATCAGTTTGTTATGAAAAGAAATTTTATGCTTTTACAGCTATTTTGGCTTCCATGTTTTGGAAGATTTTATTTAACTTTTCTTCCAATACGGCAGCAGTAAACGGTTTAACGATATAACCGCTTGCTCCAGCTTGCGCTGCGGCAACAATATTTTCTTTTTTGGCCTCGGCTGTGACCATGAGCACAGGAATATTTTTTAATGCTTCATTAGCACGTACATTCTGAAGCATGGTTAATCCATCCATATTAGGCATATTCCAATCGGATACAATAAAATCGAAATTGCCGTCCTGCAGCTTGCGTAAAGCCACCGCACCATCTTCAGCCTCATCGACATTGACAAATCCAAGTTCTTTTAAAAGGTTGCGAACGATTCTACGCATGGTAGAAAAATCATCCACTACCAAGAATTTTAAATTTTTGTCAGGCATTCTTTTCTCCGTAAATAACAATGTTTTGTGTACTACCAGATTGCTTTCTTCTTAATCAGTTAATCGGCTGTTACCTGCATGATTCTCACTTTGCCGATGTTTTTACGACAGTCAGTCATGAAAGTTTAGAATAATCTGAAAAATTCCTCGAATGAGATGATGAATGTACGCTCAAGTTGGTTTTGAGGTTTTTTGAGGGAACAGTCTGAAGTGACCTCTCAAAACTGAGCAGGTTGTTAAGCGCTGAAAAATGGAAGAGAAGTGGTCATGAGCAAGAAACGTAAGCAATATTCAGGCTAATTCAAGGTAAAGGTAGCACTGGTTGCGATACGGGGGGAGAAACCATGCCTAAGCTAGGGAAGCGCTGAATAATTCGATGAACGTGATGAAGGGTGAGGCGCACGGAACGCAATAACAGATATATATCAATCAGATAAATGAGGAGCGAGTGCCGCGCACCGAAGCGATTCGCTCGTAACGTCAATTAATCAGCGTTTCCCTAATGGACATGTCGTAGTCTCCTCGGAAATTCCTGTCATAAAAATGTAACGCTTCGTTTATATGATTGCAGCATTTCTAACACCATAAAATTAATTGGAGTGGTTGATGGCTGTCACCATACTCGTTGTCGAAGACGAACATGCAATTCAGGAGTTGATCGCGTTGAATCTGAAAAAGGCGGGCCATATGGTGCTCTGTGCGGACGATGCCGAGCAGGCCAGGAAAATGATCAATAACGTTCTGCCCGATCTGGTGTTGCTCGATTGGATGTTGCCTGATATCAGCGGGTTGGAGTTCGCCCGGAAACTGAGACGCGAGGAACGCACCAAGGCCATTCCGATCATCATGCTGACCGCGCGCATTCAGGAGAGCGACAAAATCGCCGGACTGGAAGCCGGAGCGGATGATTACGTCACCAAGCCGTTTTCACCCCGGGAGTTGCTCGCCCGCATCAAAGCCGTGCTGCGCCGCCGTTTGCCGGAAATGTCCGACGATATTATCGAAGCCGGTGGATTACGGTTGGACCCGACGACGCATCGCGTGCATGTCTCAACACCGGATGAATCATCCAAACCGGCGGAAATTTCGCTCGGTCCCACGGAATTCCGCCTGCTGCATTTCCTGATGGCGTACAAGGAACGCGTGCATACGCGCGCGCAACTGCTCGACCGCGTGTGGGGCGATCACGTATTTATCGAGGATCGCACCGTCGACGTACACATCCGCAGGTTGCGCAAAATTCTTGAAGCGGTGGGAAAAGAAAATCTGGTGCAAACCGTGCGCGGTACCGGTTACCGGTTTTCGATCGAGTGCCGGGAAGAAAGCGTGGAATAAACCAAGTCACACAATTTTCCCGCCCCGCAAACACGGTGCAGCTTAAGATCTCCACAAAATGGATGCGCCGCATAAAAGTTTGAATAATGCCCCTCCCTATGAAATACTCTGCGCTTATTTTCAATTAGCCTCTCTGTAAACGCATCTGGAATTTCTTACAGAGCTTAATTTTCTCTCAGGCTGTTTTCATCGGATAGTGCGAATGCAAGCCAGCGCAGAATTTTTCAATTTATATAACCACGGTTTTGTCCGTGTCGCCACTGGCGTACCCGATGTTCGCGTGGCCGATTCGCAATTCAACGTGGCTGCCACCATCGCTTTGATGCAACAAGCAGTCGAGCAAAAAGCTTGTCTCACACTGTTTCCGGAATTGGGGTTGACGGCCTATTCCTGCGACGATTTATTTCATCAGCAGGCGCTACTGGACGGTGCGAAGAATGCGCTGCAGCAAGTGCTTATGGCTTCCAAAGCGCTCGATCTGATCACGGTTGTGGGGCTTCCTTTGCAAGTTGATCACCTGTTATACAACTGCGCGGCGGTTGTTTATCGCGGGCGCATTCTTGGCGTCGTTCCCAAGACATTCTTGCCTAACTACCGGGAATTTTACGAATTGCGGCAATTCGCACCGGCCGCTGCGGCGCACCGCAACAGCATCACGTTATGCGGTCAGGACGGGATTCCTTTCGGTGAAAAGCTGCTATTCCGGGCGCAGAACAAACCGCAGCTGAGTTTCTTCGTGGAAATCTGCGAAGACCTCTGGACGCCGATTCCGCCGTCGTCGCAAGCCGCACTGGCGGGCGCCACGTTGCTGCTGAATCTTTCCGCTTCCAACATCACCATCGGCAAACCCGAATACCGCCGCAATCTGACCGCCAATCAATCGGCGCGCTGTTTGGCTGCCTATCTCTACAGCGCCGCCGGCACGGGCGAGTCGACCACGGATCTTGCCTGGGACGGGCATGCGATGATTTATGAGAATGGCACCCTGCTTGCGGAATCCGAGCGGTTTCATGACGGTTCACAGCTCGTGTTCGTCGATATCGATCTGGATCGCCTGACACAAGAACGCATGCGGCAAAACAGTTTCGCTCAAAGCGTGCAGCACTTTCGTGAAGAGATCCGGCAATTCCGTGAAATTTCCTTTCCGGTTGACTTCCCGGATAGCGGGCGCCTGTTATGCCAGCGCCAATACGACCGCTTCCCGTACGTGCCATCCGATCCTGCTAGACGCGATGACCATTGCAGTGAGATTTTCCACATTCAGACACAAGGATTGGTCAAACGCCTGAAACATACCGGCATTCAAAAAATCGTCATCGGTGTATCCGGCGGTTTGGATTCGACGCACGCCCTGATCGTCGCAGCCCGCGCTATGGATGCGCTGCGCTTGCCGCGCCGGCAGATTCTGGCTTATACCCTGCCAGGATTCGCCACCAGCGCGCATACCCTGGCCAACGCCAAAGCGCTGATGCAAGCCATCGGATGCACCGCGCACGAAATCGACATTCGTCCCAGTTGCGAACAAATGCTGCGCGATCTCGACCACCCCTTCATCCACGGCAAATCGCTGTACGACGTGACGTTCGAAAATGTGCAGGCGGGCGAGCGCAGCAATCATCTTTTCCGTTTCGCCAATCATCATCATGCTCTGGTGCTCGGCACCGGCGATCTGAGCGAATTGGCTTTGGGCTGGTGCACGTACGGTGTCGGTGATCAAATGTCGCATTACGCCATCAATGCCAGCGTTCCGAAAACGCTGATTCAGTTTCTCATCCGCTGGGTAGCGGATACGCAGCAACTCGGTAGCGATGCCAGCCCGATTCTGCACGCAATCCTGAATACGGAAATCAGTCCGGAGCTGATTCCCGGCGCAGCGGATAGCGGCCAACCCGCGCAACGCACCGAAGCTGTGATCGGCCCATACGAGTTGCAGGATTTCAATCTGTACTACACCACCCGTTTCGGTTATTTACCCACCAAAATCGCGTTTCTGGCATATTGCAGCTGGCATGATCGGATACTCGGCCGCTGGCCCGGTATACCGGAGAACAAACGCAATCAATACACAATCGCTGAAATCAAGCACTGGTTGCAAGTGTTTGTTTACCGTTTTTTCCAAATCAGCCAATTCAAACGCAGTTGCATTCCGAACTCGCCCAAGGTGGGATCGGGCGGCTCACTGTCGCCGCGCGGCGACTATCGCGCGCCCAGCGACAGCGAGGCAACGGTATGGCTAGATTGCATCAAGCGCATCCCGGATGCTGCAGAATGAAGACTAATTACTTGACCGGATAATCCTCATACAATGCGCATTGCCATCATCGGTGCCGGTTGTTCCGGCCTCACCGCGATCAAACAGCTAGTGCAAGCAGGGTTGCACGACATCATCTGTTACGAACAAAGCGATCAGATCGGCGGCAATTGGGTATATACCGCGGCACCCGGTCACAGCAGCATCAGCAAAACAACCCACACCATTGCCAGCAAGTCGCTATCGCAGTTCAGCGACTTCCCAATGCCCGATGACTATCCCGATTATCCCAGTCACCAGCAGATACTGGCTTATTTCCAAGCGTATGCGCGGCATTTTCAACTGGAAAAATATGTCCGCTTTAACGTTGCTGTGCTGCGGGCGGAAAAAATTGTAAACGAGCGCTGGCGGCTGACACTCAGCGATAACAGTCAGGCGGAATTCGATTATCTGATTGTTGCCAACGGACACCTTTCAGTCCCGCGCCATCCGGATTGGAAAGACCGGTTCAGCGGTCAATACTTGCACGCGCACGCGTTTAAAACCAATCAAGGACTGGAAAACAAAAACGTGTTGGTCGTAGGCGCCGGGAACTCCGGTTGCGATTGCGCGGTGGAAGCAAGCCGCGTTGCGGCACGTGTCGATCTCAGTTTGCGTTCGCCGCAGTACATTATTCCCAAGCTCATCATGGGAAAACCGACCGATACTTTTGCCGCCACGATGCAATGGCTACCGCAGACCATAAAAAACCGGCTGCAAAAAATTTCCCTGCGCATCCAGATCGGGCGTTACCGTGATTACCAACTGCCCGAACCGGATTTTTCGCCGATGCAAGCGCATCCGACCATCAACTCGGAAATCTTCGATAAAATCCGGCACGGCAAGGTATACCCCCGCCCCGGTATTCAGGATATTTCCGGTCAAACCGTGGTTTTTACCGATGGTTCATCGGCGCCTTACGATGTCATTATCGCCGCGACCGGTTATAAAATCAGTTTTCCCTTTTTTTCGGCCGATTTTATCGACTGGCAAGATACCGCCCATATCCCGCTTTATTTGCGCATCTTTCACCCGGATCACCCCAGCCTGTTCTTCATCGGCTTGATTCAACCGCAAGGCTGCATTTGGACACTGACCGAGGTGCAATCCCGCTTGATCGCGCAATTACTGTCCGGGAAAACCCGGCTACCGGACGACTGGCGTAAACAAGCCGTAGCCGAAGGTGCTAACTGGGCGCGCCAATTCATCGCCCGGCCACGGCATTCGCTTGAAGTACAGTACTATCCTTATTTGCATCAGCTCTTGAAAGCAATACGGTTAAGATTTTAAACATCAACAAAAACTCTGGATCAGAAATTACCTGAAAAGTGTGCAACCGAACCTGGAAACGAGCATGCTATGGGCTCAGAATGTGCCCGGGGTGGCAGTTTTCAGGGAAAACTGAAAGGAGCTGCTTCATATAAAATAGTTTTATCCAGGCAAGCCAAGCGACTTCCCTTCCTGAAAGGACAGTCTGTCAATGAACCTCGGGAGCACTTGTTTGTGGCTATCGAGGATTTCTCCAGGAGCCGTAACCGGGGTTTTTCCCGCTAAAACCCATTACAACGTTGCTAGTTCTTTCATAGACACTATCATTGCTCAATGTCCTTTCCAATAGCGGCACGGAATTTAAAGGAGCTGACCACCATGCTTTTGCTAAAACTTGCAGGCAACACGGCACTGATCAGAAGCTCATCAGCATCAATCGTCCGCAAACCAGCGGGAAAGCCGAGCGGGGCATCCTCACGTTATGAACATGGGCACAGCCAAATACAGCACCGATAGCCGTATCCTGTTTTTCCGCTTCATTAACTTCTACAATACCGTGAAACCCCATAAGAGTTTGAATAATGCTACCCCTTATGAAATACTCGCCTCTTATTTCAATCAACCTCTCCGTGAACAATCCAGAGATTTCTTACAACAATGCTAACCCGTTTAAGTATCAAGAACTTCAAGGCATGGAAAGATACAGGTTCGATTCGTTTGGCGCCATTAACGGTGATTTTTGGTGCCAACAGTGCGGGAAAAAGTAGCCTGGGGCATTTGCTGCTGGCGCTCAAGCAAACCGTGCTTTCAACCGATCGCAAGCGTCCGCTGCAGCTGGGCGACGACAATGCACTCATCGATTTGGGAACCTTTGCTGAGTGCTTGCATAATCATGATCTCAGTCAATCATTGGAATTTGACCTGGCGTGGCAATTGCCGGGAAAACTGGAAGTGAAAGACCCGGTCAGCGGGAAAAAGTATTTGGGCGATAGTTTGAGTTTGAGCGTTAGCATGAAAGCCGGTGAGCGTGGTCAGCCGGTCGTTGATCAGCTCGACTATGCGCTTCGAAGCGAGAACAATAGGAGTTTGTCGGTCAATTTCAAACGCGATGCCAAGGGTAAATGGATTATTGAATCACCGGACTATTCTTTTGTCCGTAACCAAGGCCGCGCATGGGCATTGGATGAACCGGATAAGTTTTATCGCATCTCAGACCAAAGTCGTGCGCGCTTCCAGAATGCCGAGTTTTTATCGGATTTTGCGCTGAAAACGGAAGCCGTGCTCAATAGTGTTTATTATCTCGGTCCATTGCGTGATCATCCGAGACGGATTTATTCCTGGTCTGGAGAAACGCCGGAAAGCGTAGGGCAGCGTGGTGAATTTGCCGTGGCGGCCATTCTGGCCGCAACCAGCCAGCAACGTTTTTTGAATCGCGCTCCCAAGCAGCGGCAGTTGCGTTTCGATGAATTTGTTGCACGCTGGCTGAAAGATTTGGGAATTATCGAGGATTTTACGGTAAAAGCAGTAGCGGAAGGGCGCAAGGAATTTGAAGTACTGGTCAAGACGCATGCGCAATCCAGCGAAGTTAAAATCACCGACGTGGGTTTTGGGGTATCACAGGTTTTGCCGGCACTGGTGCAGGCCTTTTATTGCCCTCCGAACTCGACCATTTGGATGGAACAACCGGAAATTCATTTACACCCTCAGGTACAAGCTGAACTGGCTGACGTATTCATCTCGGCAACACAGGCACGTGAGAATGGCAAAGAGCGTCATGTACAACTGATTGTGGAAAGCCATTCAGAGCACTTTCTCAATCGCTTGCAACTGCGCGTCGCTGAAGGTTCGGTTTCACCCGAGGATGTCGCGGTGTATTTCTGCCGTCGTGCCGGTGCGGCGACCGAGCTTGAACCTTTACGATTGAATGAATTTGGCGAAATAGAGAATTGGCCGGAACATTTCTTTGGCGACGAAATGGCCGATATTGCTGGTCGTGCCTTGGCGGCAATGAATCGGAAGAAGGCATTGGCATCTGGAGGTCGCTCGGAATGAAAGCCGTCATCGATACCAATGTATTATTGATTGCAAACCATCAGCATGACGATGTCTCTGAGGATTGCGTTATTGAATGTGTACAGCGGTTGCATAACATGAAAAGCACTGGAATAACTGTGATCGACGATAGTTATAGAATTCTCGGGGAATATCTGCATAAGACCAGCCTTAGTCCACCCAAAGGTCCCGGTGATGTATTCTTGAAATGGTTGTTGCGTAATGCGGGCAATCCGTATCATGTCGAGCAAGTGCAGATTACCGAAATCGCGCACGATTGTTTTGCCGAATTTCCCGATCCTGCGCTGGAGCAAGTATTCGATGCACCCGACCGCAAATTTGCGGCAGTAGCGCACGCTCACCTCGATAAACCGCCAATATGGCAAGCGGCCGATTGCAAATGGCTGGATTGGTGGTCCGCTTTGCAGGAAAAAGGGGTTCGTGTCGAATTTTTGTGCTCGGATGATGCTTGCGGATTCTATCGCAGCAAATTTCCCAGCAAACCGCTGCCTCCATTGCCCGACTAACGCATGAGTGACTTTTTCCGCTTTCCCCACACCCCACACCTGGCTTGGCTGGGTGAAGGTGTGCCGCGTGACGACAAAGTGCTGTCCGCCCGTGAAGCGGCTGCCCTGCTTACAGATAAAGTGGTGGTGGAGGAAAAGCTGGATGGCGCGAATCTGGGACTATCGCTCGCTCCGGATGGCGGCCTGCGCGCGCAGAACCGGGGACAGTATCTAGCTGAGCCGCACGCCGGTCAATTCACCCGCTTGCCCGCGTGGTTGGGACAACATGGCGAAGCGCTACGCGCCGCCCTCAAACCGGATCTGATCTTGTTTGGCGAGTGGTGCGCAGCGCGCCATTCGCTGGATTATGCCGCGTTGCCGGACTGGTTTCTGCTGTTCGATGTATACGACCGCACCGCCGCTCGCTTTTGGAGTACATCGCGCCGCAATACATTGGCGCGTGCAGCCGGTCTGGTTACGGTGCCGCAGTTGTTGCACAGCAAAACTACCGTGGCCGCGCTGAAACAACTGGTAATCGCTCATCCCAGTCATTATCGTACAGGAGGATTGGAAGGCGTGGTAATACGCCGCGAATCCCCAGAGTGGTGCGAGGCGCGCGCCAAACTGGTCCGGGCCGATTTCACGCAAGCCATCGACACCCACTGGCGCAAGCGGGCAATCGAGTGGAATCGCATTGATCAACCGGTTAGGTTTTCACGATGAATCCGCCGCAATGCATGCTTATCGGAAAACCGGGATTCTCGCTCAACTACCCCACGATGATCCCACCGCCCAAACACACTTTGCTTTCATAAATCACCACGGATTGTCCCGGTGTCACCGCCCATTGATCCTGTGCAAAGTCTACTTGGCAGTGGTTTCTGGTTAATTGCGAGATGGCGCAAGGCGCATCTGTCTGGCGGTAGCGGGTTTTGGCGGCGTAAACCCAATTGCAATGCGGCTGTTTCCCGCTGATCCACGTCAAATCGGTGGCTTTTAGCGATGGACGGAGCAAATCGGGATGATCATGGCCCTGCACTGCAACCAAAATATTCCGCGCCATATCCTTGGCGGATACGAACCACGGTTCATCGCCGCCGTCGCGCGTGCCGCCGATGCCCAATCCCTGGCGTTGTCCGATGGTGTAATACATCAACCCCACGTGCTGACCGATGACCTTGCCGTCCGGTGTTTGAATTTCTCCCGGTTCGTGCGGCAGGTAGCGGTTGAGAAATTCCCGGAAAGGACGCTCGCCGATAAAACAAATGCCGGTGCTGTCTTTTTTGGTGCAATTGGGTAATTTCAATTCACGGGCAATCCGGCGCACCTCGCGCTTATAAAGATGGCCGACCGGAAATAACGTATTAGCCAGTTGCGCTTGATTCAGGCGATACAAAAAATAACTTTGATCTTTGGTGCCGTCTTCACCCTTCAACAACTGAAAGCTGCCATCCACTTCGCGCACTTGGGCGTAATGCCCGGTTGCGATGTAATCCGCGCCCAGTTTGTGCGCATGATCGAGAAAAGCCTTAAACTTGATTTCGGCGTTGCAGAGCACGTCGGGATTCGGTGTTCGCCCCGCCTGATACTCGGCCAGAAAATGGGAAAAAACCCGGTCCTTGTATTCAGCGGAAAAGTTCACCACTTCAATTGGAATTTCGAGAACATCCGCCACCGATACCGCATCGAGAAAATCCTGCCGGGATGAACAATAGTCGTCGGTATCGTCGTCTTCCCAATTTTTCATAAACAGGCCAGTCACCTCATGGCCCTGCTGCTTCAGCAAGTAAGCCGCCACCGACGAATCGACACCGCCCGACATGCCGACAATCACCCGGTATTTTTTCATCGCATCACGGCTCATAGTGTGTCAGCAGCTCCAACGGGTAGCGTTTACCGGCCTGATAGTCGCGAATGCATTGCATGACGAGCGGACTGCGGTGGCGTTGTATCATGTGATTCACTTCCTCGGGGCTAAACCACGCTGCCCGCACGATACCGGTATCCAGCGCGCGGTGAGGGTCGTGATGCGTCACGCGCCCGCCGAACGCAAAACGGATATATGTGGTGTCGACGCGTTGCGAATGCCAGTGATAAATCCCCACCAGAAATTCGGGAACAAAAGTATACGCAGTTTCTTCCAGCGTCTCCCTGATTGCCCCCTGAATAATCGATTCGCCCGGATCCAGATGCCCGGCCGGTTGATTGATAAATAAACCGGAACCGGCTTCCGGTTCCTCTTCGACCAGCAAAAACTTGCTGTCTTGTTCAATAACGGCCGCAACCGTCACATTGGGTTTCCAGATTGTCATTTATTGCTTAAAAATAGGATTGTTGGTGTGCTACCGGCTTGTCCGCCTTGCTTTGAGTCTGTTGTATTATCGCACTGTCGGCCTGAATTCTGTTGCGATCCAGAAAGAATTCTCGCGATCTTCGTTGCTCAAGTCAGACGAACGGAAGAAAATCGCCGCAATACCTTATCCAATTGCGCCACATCAAAGGGTTTACTGAGATGCCCATCCATGCCGGCGGCAAAGCACTCCTGCTTGATATGATCCAATGCGTGCGCGGTCAGCGCAACAATAGGCACAGGGGTTAAGTTTTTTTGCTGCTCCAGCGCGCGTATCCGCCGGGTTGCCTCGAATCCATCCATGACCGGCATATTGCAGTCCATCAAAATCAAGTCAAAAGACTGCGAAATGAAGCTACTGATGGCTTCCGCGCCGTTGCCGGCCATCGTCACTTCACACTGTAAATGTTCCAGCATCGCTTTGCTGACTAATTGATTAACGTCATTATCCTCGACCACCAGAACGCGGGGACGATGGTTTACGCGAGTGTCCGGTTGTGTTTGAGGCAGTTCTGTTGGTTTCGTTGCCGCTTCGACAATTTCGTACCGCAGCGGAATGCGCGCACAGAACGTGGATCCCTTGCCGATTTCGCTCGATACCGTAATCGAACCACCCATCAGCATCAGCAAATTGCGGGTAATGACCAAACCCAAGCCGGTGCCGCGAATATGCTGGGTGGCTTCGCCGACTTGCGAGAATTCCTGGAACAAGCGCGCCTGATTCTCATTGGAAATTCCGATGCCGGTATCCGTCACCGACAGTTCCAGTTCAATTCCGCTGCGGTCGGGAATCTCGATGCAATTTACCGATAAGGTAATTTCTCCTTGTTGGGTAAATTTGAAAGCATTGCCGAGTAAATTAAATAAAATCTGCTTGATCCGGTCAGGGTCGCCGACCAGTTTGCGCGGCAAGCCGCATTCAAAACGCACGGTAAAATTTACCGCGCTTTCCTTTGCTTTCGCACGAAACAGCGAATGCACTTCGTCAATCAAGCCGGGCAAATCGAATGCACGATTGACGACATTCAATTTGTGCACTTCTATTTTGGCGAAATCAAGAATGTCGTCGATAATCCGCAGCAAAGTCCGCCCGGAATTGCGAATGACATTCAGATAATTGGTTTGTTCGGAATTCAGGGAGGTTGTCGCGAGGATCTCGGTAATGCCGAGCACACCATTCATCGGCGTGCGAATTTCATGACTCATTGCCGCTAGGAAAGCCGACTTTGCCTTATTGGCATTTTCCGCCTGCTGCCGCGCTTGTTCCAAATCAATCGCCTGTCTTTCCAATAGCACCGCTTGCTGCCTAACCATCCAGTAATTCTCGTGTTGCAGCTTACCGTTGTGCACGGAAAATACGAAATAAGAAAGTCCGATGATCAACATGACCCAACTGCTGTCAGCCGGCATGAACACCACCAGACTGATCAGACTCGGCAAATAAACCAGCACAGCAAAGACGATCATCAAACGGATGCGCGGCGACGTAGCGGCAATACCACCCGCGATAAAACCAACCGTCGAAATTACCGCGAGAATTGCACCGCTATCGATCGCGCTAATGGACAGAAAAATCCAGCACAGAAAAACACCCCAAATAAAGGATGTCGCAACAAAAACCGCCGAGATTAAACGCTCGATCAGCGGTTGATTGCTTAAATGTAAACCGGTTACTTGTTTATAAATTATTAACCGTGTGACGGCCAAAACGATAAAAGATAGGACGAACACGGTGGAGGCCGGGTGCGCGCGCAATACCGACGAAGTCAAAATGATGGCAACGCAACAAAGCACATAAAATATCCCTCCCCAGCGCATACGCCCGGCCACATCTTGATTGGTACTGATGCGCACCTTCTCAAGACTGGCCACTTCAGGATCTGACCACATGCTTCCGCTGCTCTTCAAAATTTGTTTATTCCTAAGTACGGATTGAATTGGCTCGATTGCTATGAATGCCGGTAAAAATTGAATTCATAACCCAAAAGCTCAATATCAATTCATAAAATTACACTACCCAAGTAAGGTAAATCCGAGAACACTATCATAAAGAATAAGCCAGCTTACGGCTATTGATCGCTTATTTAAGCAGCAAACAAACACACAGAAGCTAGCCAAATAGAGCGCTAAAAGGTATGATGCGCACCTGAAGTGAAGGAGGTGTGGCCGAGCGGTTTAAGGCAGCAGTCTTGAAAACTGCCGTAGGGGTGACTCTACCGTGAGTTCGAATCTCACCGCCTCCGCCATTTCGCAATCCACACACTTCCGCAGTAATCCACGAAACACAAAGAAACGCCTTATCTACAAGCAATTTGTTTTCCGCAGCAGTCCAAAATAATCCGCTAGAATCCGATAAAAAAGTGTGGAAAAAAACGTGGTAACAATTTTTACCATATAAAAAGTTGCTACATTATGGTTATCAAGGAATTATTGACCGATCTAGCCTGCAAGAATGCCACCGCTGAAGGCTCCAAAATTCGCAAGCTTCACGATGACCAAGGGCTTTATCTTTGGGTTTATGAAGATGGGCGCAAGTATTGACGGCTGCACTATAAGATTCATGACAAGGAAAAGTCTTTATCCCTTGGCGTTTACCCTGTTGTGGGGTTAAAGCAAGCAAGACAGTTTGCACAGGCGGAATGTGTAAAGCTGGCAAGCAATATCGATCCATTGATTGACCGCGAGCTTAACAAGCAGAAAGCCAAGGAAGCCGCTGAATCGCCTCGGTATTTCCGGAGATAAAATGATTTGAGAGGAGGAGAAGATGGAGAATCAAATCAGTTATTCACCGAAAGTACGGGAACGAGCGGTTAGATTGGTATTTGAACAGCAAAAAGAGCATGGATCGCAATGGCCGACGGTCAAATCGATTGCATCGAAGATTGGCTGCACAGCGGAAACATTGCGGACATGAATAAGAAGAGCGGAGACGGATCAGGGAATTCGAGGCGGACTGTCGACATCGGATCGGGAACGGCTCAAGGAATTGGAACGGGAAAATCGTGAGCTTAAACAAGCCAATGAGATATTGCGGAAGGCATCGGCCTATTTTGCCCAGGCGGAGCTCGACCGCCGGTCGAAATGATGATGGTATTTGTCGATCAGCATAGAGAACAGTATGGGGGCGAGATAATCTGCAAACAAATCGGGATTGCCTCATTGAACTTCGCTCTACCGGCCAAATCAATTGTGGGTAGCAGGCATCACATTTGTTGCAACGTGGACGGGTTTGTTTATGTGGCTTTTATAACCGATGCTTTTGCCAGATACATTGTTGGCTGGCGGGTCAGTCGGTCATCGCACGCCGATTTAGTACTGGACGCATTGGAACAGGCACTGTGATTGAAGCTTCTGTTGGCAGTGTCGGAGGTTCTTATGACAATGCACTGGTCGAAGCAGTTAACGGACTATACAAGACTGAGATTATTCGGTACCGAAGCCCTTGGTGCACTATCGGCGATGTGGAGTTTGCGACCTTGGAATGGGTGGATTGGTTTAACAGTCGCCGGTTACTGAAACCGATCGGAAATATTCCGCCGGCAGAATTTGAAATGGCATATTATCGCCAACTAAGGGAGTCAGCCGATGCGGTTTGACCCAAGGCAAATAGTCTCTGGAAAATCTGGGGCGATTCAGCACGCCAACACTTTGCACCCGCAGCAGTCCAATCTCTTCTCGACCAGTATCTTCCGGATATGGGGTTAGACATAAATAATGGCATCCCGCCACGATAATGGAACCAGCGTGTGCCCACCACTGACGACACACCAACAGCCTCTGCTGCTTTCTCACTTGTTATCCCGGTTGCAATCTGCTCCCAAAATAGCCGCTCAATCTCGTTGCGAAGTGACGGCGCGCCTGGCGAGTGCATCGCCCCTCTCTTCGTCAACTTTTGCATCCATCCTGCTGGTCGTTCCATAAACACCTCCATGATCAAATGTGTTGCGACGACCCCGGTTGAATCCACCTTGCGATCCGCGATCCGAATGCACAATCAACCCTGCTTATGGTTGGCGCCGCCAGATAGCCAGGATGACGGATTGAAGAAACTCACCAAAGAGCTGGATGAAATAAAGCTTGCCATTGATCGGCTTTATGAAGCGGTGGAAAAAGGTTTCCTGCCGCTGGACTCCTCTCTACAGGAACGTTCTCATAAACTGAATGCAAGAAAAGCAGGAATTATTGATTCAGGTTGCGGGATACCGACGCCAGCAGCAAATGCTGGAAATCAAAAAAAATCAGCTTGAAGCTTTTACTAAAGCGCTGCGAACCAAGCTACTGGACAGAAAAAGCGGATTCGGCAAGGAATATTTGAAACTGCTGGTGAGTGAGATCCGTATCAAGGACAATCAAGCAGAGATTACCGGCAGCTATTCTGCACTTGCTCACGCTGTGGAAGAAACAAAAAAGCACTCTCTTGAAAGAGTGCCCAGTTTTGTACCGAATTGGCTCCCCGACCAGGGCTCGAACCTGGGACCTGCGGATTAACAGTCCGTCGCTCTACCGACTGAGCTATCGGGGAATTGGTGAGTTGCGCATGTTAACGTTTTGAAGCCTTTCGGTCAACCATCAGATAGTGTCTTGCACTGAGAATTTACTTTATACAGTTAGATCCGACTATGCTTGGCAAGAAAAATTTTGCTGTTTTGGTTGAATAATAAAGAGAGATTTTGCGAATCAGAACGAAATATCAAAACTGGATGCTGCGAAAAAGAAAATTACAAGGATTAATTTTGTTCGTGAGTCTCTTGAGACAATGAGTTCATGCAGTTTCGCGATACCTCAAATAGAGAAATGGGTATATACTGGAATCTAGTGTTCTGGCCCGCTGAGAAAGGTTGATTCATCTTCGACAGAGCGGCTAACCAGTCACTGAGATTATTAAGAAGTATTCATGCAATGTATTATTTATAAAGGAGTAATTATCATGCGTACTATATCTGCAATGATTGTAACCGGAACATTGGCATTTTTTATAAGCGCCCCTGCATTGGCGTCGGATGCTGGGCATACTTCGGAAGCGATGGAGCATGCCGGTAAAGCGCAGGCGCATGGAGAAATGGGGCATGCAAAAGAGTCTCTAGAACATGCGAAAGAGAGCTTGGCGCACGCAAAAGCGGCTCGGGATGATCATGCTGCATCTCATAAACATATGGATGAAGCGATCAAGCATTTAGAAGAAGCGATCAAGCATGCTGATATGGGACACGGTTCGGAATCAGCTAAGCACACCGAAGAAGCGATGAAACATATGCGCCAATCAGGGCACTAATGTTCCGTCATAAAACCCTCGGCTTTTGCCGAGGGCGGTTTTTCAGTCGTTAGCGCCCATTGCTAACGCCAATTCTCTGGATAATTTAGCCGCTTCTTCAGTGATCTCGATATCCAGCCAGCCCTGTAGATGTGTGCAGGTAATGTCGGCCAAACCTTCAATCCAGTCGCTGCGTTCATTGAGACAGGGAATATAGTGAAATTCCTTGCCACCCGCTTGAATGAATGTGTTTTTCGCTTCAATGGCGATTTCTTCCAGAGTTTCCAGACAATCGGAGACAAATCCGGGGCATATCACATCCACGCGTTGTGTCTGTTCCTTGCCTAATTGCTCCAGCACTACAGCCGTGTATGGGGTGAGCCATTTGGCCTTGCCGAAACGCGATTGAAAGCATACGGCGTATTGATTCGCATCCAGAGCCAAGGCTTCGGCCAGTAACCGTCCGGTTTTCTGGCATGCGCAATGGTAAGGGTCACCTTTATCCAAACTGGCGCGCGGTGTGCCGTGGAAGCTGATGATCAATTTATCGGGCCGGCCATGCGCATCCCAGTAGTCACGGACATTCTGCGCCAACGCTGCAATATAACCGGGGTGGTCGTGATATTGTTTGACGGTGCGAAGCGCGGGCTGATTGCGCATCTTATTGAGTACGGCAAATACATTATCCATTGCCGCCGCGGTACTGCTGGCGGCATATTGCGGAAACAGCGGAATGACCAGAATGCGTTCGCAGCCCTGTTGTTGCATGCGGGTCAGCACGTCAGCGACCGAAGGTTTGCCGATATTCATCGCATATTCGACCAGCGGGGGATTTTTTAATCGTGCCGACAATACTTCGCGCAAGCGTTCCGTTTGCCGTTCGGTATGAACTTTGAGCGGAGAGCCTTCGGCGATCCAGATTTTTGCGTATTTTTCAGCCGATGCTTTCGGCCTGAACGGCAGGATGAAACCATGAAGAATGGGCCACCAGATCAGCCGCGGTACTTCGATGACCCGCGGATTGCTGAGAAATTCCTGGAGATAAGGACGCAACGCCTGAGCGGTCGGCGCATCCGGCGTTCCCAGATTGATCAATAATACACCGGTGCGATTCGGTGAACCGTGCTGATAAATGGATTTTGAAGTCATGCGTATAAATTTTTATGCTGAAGGTAATGAATTAATGCTGCGATAAGCTGCTGGAAAGCAGTTTCGCGGTAATGTCGACGATCGGGATAACGCGTTCATAAGCCATGCGCCGCGGGCCGATAACGCCCACAGTGCCGACCACTTCTCCTTCGATTTCATAGGGTGCCGTCACCACGCTGAATTCTTCCAGTGACGATATATCGGACTCGCCGCCGATGAAAATTTTGACGCCATGCGCTTGCCTGCTCAACTCGAGTAATTGCAGTAACTTGGTTTTGCGTTCGAACAATTCAAACAATTTTTTCAAGCTGATCAAGTTGTCGGATAAATCATCGATCTGCAGTAAGTTGCGTTCACCGGCCAGAACCACCGCCTCGCTGCTTTCGTTGACGGCTTCACCGCCGGCTGCGATGGCCGCGCTCATCAGGCTAATCATTTCGCTGCGCAATTGCTTCAATTCGGTATCCACGCGTCCGCGTATTTCATCCAAGGTACAACCGGCATAATGCTGGTTGATGAAATTGCCGGCTTCGATCAAATCCGATTGACTGTAGGGCGTATGGGTGAAAATGATGCGGTTTTGCACATCGCCTTCCGGCGTGACGATAATCAGCAGAATACGTTTCTCGGATAACGCCATGAATTCGACGTAACGAAATACCGCACCTTTGCGCTTGGGTGTCACGACAACCCCGGCGAAACGGGTCAAATCCGATAATAGTTGCGACGCCACATTGATCAAGCGCGATGGATTGTCGGGATGCAGATGGTTTTCCAGGTGATTCAATTCCACTTTGTCGAGTGTTTTGACGACTAGCAGGGTGTCGACAAACAAGCGGTAACCTTTCGGGGTCGGCACTCTGCCGGCCGAGGTATGCGGACTGGCAACCAGTCCCATCTCTTCCAGATCGGCCATGACATTACGGATGGTCGCGGGGCTGAGGTCCAAACCGGAAAACTTGGATAGCGCACGGGAGCCGACCGGCTGGCCTTCGTGGATATAACGTTCCACCAGTGTTTTTAATAAGATTTGAGCGCGTTCATTTAACATGGCGTCATTTTACACGAGTCGACAGATTTCATTGGTTGGTTATAAGCGGTGATTTTGCGCTAACTTATCTATGCTAAACTTCTTCGATACCGGCTTGCTGCGATGGATTGGGGTTTTATACAAAGATAAGCCTTTCCAGCTGAAGTTAATATGTGCAAGACGTAATTTTACAAGCCCATCGGTATCATGCTTCATTAACTTTTTATTTTAACGGTCATCCGGTCTTCATAATTTATTCAGACCTTGTAGCCAGTACCTTAATAGCAAACGACAGTATCAAGTGATGAATTCTGCATTTAAAACCATAGCGCTGATCGGTAAACATAAAAATCCAGAAATTGCGGTACCGCTATTAAATCTTGCCGAGTATCTGACAGCCAGAAATTATAAAGTTTTACTGGATCACCTCACGGCATCGCATATCGGCAGTGACTTATATCCTGCCTTGTCGCTCGAGGAAATCGGCACGCAAGCCGATCTCGCCGTGGTCATGGGCGGCGATGGCACGATGCTCAACATTGCACGCATGCTAGTGGCGCACGATGTTCCGCTGATCGGTATTAATCAAGGGCGGCTGGGTTTTCTCACCGATTTGTCGGTGGATACCATGTTCGAAACGCTGGATGAGATACTGGCGGGAAAATACACCACCGAGCGCCGCATGCTGCTGTATGCGGAAATTGTCCGGGATGGCGTGAGCGTTTTCAGCAGTCTGGCATTTAACGATGTCGTACTGTATCGCGGCATGAGCAGCGGTATGATCGAATTTGAAGTGAAGGTTAATAACGAATACGTGAATACCCTGCGTTCCGACGGATTGATCGTCAACACACCGACCGGCTCGACCGCGTATGCGTTATCGTCCGGTGGGCCGATCCTGCATCCCAGTCTGGATCTGATTGCATTGGTGCCGGTTTGTCCGCATACGCTCAGTAACCGGCCCGTCGTGATCGGTCCCGATGCCGTTGTGGAAATCCGCATGCACAGCAGCGCCAATGTACGGATTAATTGCGATAGTCACTCCTGCTTCGATCTGGAGCAAACGGATAACATTATCGTGCGGCGTTTTCCCAAGACGGTGCGTTTGCTGCATTCGGTCAATCACAGTTATTACCGCATGCTGAGAGAGAAACTGGGATGGAGCGAATTTCCTTGATGTCTGCCTTTAAGTCGTCATGCTGAAACATCTGAGCATCAAGGATTTTGTCATTGTGGATCGGGTCGAATTGGATTTCATGCCCGGCTTCACCGTTTTGACCGGTGAGACGGGAGCAGGTAAATCCATCCTGATCGATGCGTTATCACTGGCTTTAGGGGAACGCGGCGATGCCAGTCAGATCCGGCACGGCTGCGAGCGTGCGGAAATCAATGTGACCTTCGATATTGGCAGTCTACCGGCATTGCAGCAGTGGCTGGATGAGCATGATTTGCAAGGTGATCCGGACAGTTGCTTAATGCGTCGTGTGATCGAAACCAATGGCCGTTCGCGCAATTATCTCAACGGGCATGCGGTGACTTTGCAGCAATTGCGCGCAGCGGGCGAATTTCTGGTTGCCATCCACAGTCAGCATGCGCATCAAGCGTTGCTGCAAAAGGATGCGCAACGCGAACTGCTCGATGCTTTCGCCGGTTGCACCGGTTTGGCTCGCACCGTCAAGGAAGCCTATCAGCACTGGCAAGATTGCTACCAGCAAAGAATCGCCCTGGAACAACGCGCAGCGGAATCACAGGATAAACGCGAACAACTGGAGTGGCAGTTACAGGAATTAACTGCATTGAATTTCACCCTGCCGGAATGGCAAACACTGCAAGCCGATCATGGCCGGTTGTCGCATGTAGCGGCATTGCAGGCGGCGGCGGATGGCGGCATTGAAATGTTATCCGAAAGTGAACAAGCGGTGCTCGCGCAGATCAATAATGTCAGCCATCAACTACAGAATCTGCTTGAATACGACGGCGCGCTTAAAACCATCACTGATTTGCTCGACGCCGCGCAAATCCAGTTGCAGGAAAGCGTGTACGAACTCAAGCATTACCGCCAGCGCCTGGATCTCGATCCGCAGGCATTGCACGACGTTGAGCAACGGTTGTCAGTCATCCATGCGGCGGCGCGAAAGTTTCGCGTGAATGTGGAAGAGCTACCGGCATTGCTGGAGTCAGTCATGCGCCAACTGTCAGCGTTAGGTTCGAATGCGGACATCGGTCAATTGCTGAAACTCGAAGACGCCGCGCGAGGCGCGTACCGCCAGCATGCGCAAGAACTCAGCAGTATCCGGCAACACGCGGCGCAACAATTATCCGGGAAAGTCAGCGCGGCGATGCAGACGATTGCCATGGCAGGTGGTGAGTTTTCGGTGGCATTGAATCCAGTGGAGCAGGGTAATGCACACGGTTTGGAGCAAGTCGAGTTTCAGGTTGCGGCGCACCACGGATTGCCGCTGCGGCCGCTGGCTAAAGTGGCTTCCGGCGGCGAATTGTCACGCATCAGCTTGGCTATCCAAGTCATTACCAGTAAGATTGGTGTGGTGCCGACACTCATTTTCGATGAAGTCGACGTCGGCATCGGTGGAAAAGTGGCCGAGATTGTCGGTCATCTATTGAAACAACTGGGCAGAGAGCGGCAAGTGTTGTGCATCACGCATCTGCCGCAGGTGGCTGCTACCGGGGATCAGCAATGGCAGGTGATGAAATCCATTGGACAAACGGAACATCAAGCGGTTGTCAGTACCATTGCGGTGCTCAATCCGCAGCAGCGTGTGGAAGAAATCGCCCGCATGCTGGGTGGTGTCAACATTACCGGAACCACCCGCCAGCATGCGGCGGAGATGTTGCAGCAGGCTGCTGAACGCTGAAATCAGCGGATGAAATGATCGATTCCCAGCAGTTCCACGATCAGGCGCCGGTATTGTTCGGATTTGCGTATTTGCAGCATTTCCAGTGGATTGAGATTATCCGTTAACACTGTTCCCAGGGATTGATCGATTGTAATGTGCCGCGCTTTCAACCAGTTGCGTTGTTCAGCGGGGATGATGCCGTTGTCATATTCAATCGCTTGCTGTGTAGCAAGAAAAATAAAATCGTTGAACTCGGTATCCGGTTCGGAAATGAAAACTTGCTGATGCGGAAAAACTTGCGCCAAGGTTTTGGCGACTGAAGCGAGCGCCTTATTCTTGCCGTCCTCCAGGAATGCCACAAAATTCAGCGCCAGCACGCCGTGACTGGAAAGCAGGGAATGCAATTGTGTCATTGTCTCAACAGTCAGCAGATGAAAAGGCTCGGAACCGCCGGTGAAAACATCCAGGATGATCAAGTCGTATTTGTCGGTTAATTTGCGAATTTCATAGCGCGCATCGCCGATGATGGTTTTTCCGGACGGCGTAAAACCGAAATAGCGGCTGGCCGCTTCGGCAACCGCGGGATCGATTTCCAATGTGTCGGTGACGATGCCGTATTGCTTCAAAGTCATCGCCATATGTCCGGCGCCCTGGCCGATCAGCAGCGCGCGGTTAACCGGCGGCGTCAGTGCGGGCAAGATATCGACGATTTTCTGGTAAGTCAGCACATTTTCGCCGTGGCTGATCGTGGCCGCGCCGATGGTTGACGCATCCACGGTCAATAAACGGTAATTCTCCGCCGGCTTGTCGATGACACGCACCCAGCCGTATAAGCTTTCGCGTTCAAAGCGGATGCGCGACGAATCGTGATGCGCGATATTGCCTGCGGAAGCGGTGACGTGCGGCAATAAAATGATTCCAGCCATCGCCAATAGCATGACCGGTGGCAACGAGATTATCAAACTCAGGTGCTTGCGCTCGAAATAAGCGACACCCGGCGCGAGTAGCAGCAAACCGATGCCCAAGCCCATGAAGATTTCGCGTGAACCGGCTTGCGGAAACAAGTAGAAACCGAGAAACAATGTACCGATGACGCTGCCGACGGTGCTGACGGCATAGATCGAACCCGCGCCGGCGCCGACGCCATTCAGGCTGGAAGTGGCGAGCTTGACGGCAAACGGTCCGACCATGCCGAGCATGATCAAACTGGGCGAAAATAATACCAAGGTACTGATAAAAACGCCCATGCGCAGTCCCATTGTGTCGGTGGCAAGCAACACCGGCGCGGTTAACCAAGGGATCAACAAAGTGAGCAATCCCGAAAGGGCGATGATCAACGCCAGGCCGGCTTTTCTCGATTGATCGGCCCAGCGGCCGCCAACAAAATAACCGAGCGCTAACGCAATCAGCGTGACGGAAATCACCGAGGTCCAGACATACAAGCTGGCGCCATAGAATGGCGCGATCAAGCGCGTTCCCAGCAGTTCGATCACCATCACGGCGGCGCCAGTCAGAAAAACGGTGCAGTACAGCCAGACACGGCTCGACAGCAGGGTGGAAGTAAAGGAATTCATTGGGTTATTGATCAGATAAACGTATGCGCGAGTAAAGGGAGAATGAAATGCCGGGTTCATTTTTGCGGCGCCGGGATTGTAGTGATGGGCGCCGGATTTTTGGAATGCGGCAAATTGCCGCAGCAGGCTGAAACGGCTATTAATCGCGCTTTAGCACGGTGCGACAATTTGCCACATTGTCATCTCATGCAATGAAAAATAAGATTGCGCTCAGAAAACGATTCTTTTTCTATGATTTACCGGGAAATCAAATTTTCCCGTCAATTGTGAGAAAAGGCTTTTTCAATTTAATTTTGAACCGTTGCCCATCGGATCGATGGTTTCAAATGAAAATGTGGATATTTTGCAGCATAAAAGAATAACTAAACTCAACGGAAAATTTGGCATGTTAACGATGAAACAACTCAATCTATCTATCAGCAGCGTCCTGGCGATCGCCGTTCTGGCTAGCACGGCGCAAACCGCATCAGCTCATACCCGGCTGGAAACCGCAACGGTTAATGAAAATACCCGAATTACCAACAACGTCATCATTGGGCACGGGTGCGGAGAAAATAACGTCATCGGCACCAGCGTGGTGTTTCCGGATGGTGCCGATTCTACGATCACAGTGGATGGTAATCCGCACGCGGGCGCATTGACCGATTTTGTGCAGAACTGGGGAAACCTGATGCAACAGAACTATAGCCGGGCGCTTTTCAGTTTTCAGGATGAAAAAACCGACTCAAAAGGCAATGTCGTCGGTTTCTGGGCGGGTGGCGGCAACTCCTTGCCGCATCATCTGAACGGCTACGTTCCGTTTCGGGCAGGTGCGGTGGTGATTGAGCCTACCTCATGCGCCAAAAGCGTGAAATTTTACATCTCCATCGCGGATATTTGCGAAATCACGGATACTGCCGGGTTTAACGATAATACCGTCAATCTCTGGACGCATAACGCATTGGGAACGGCTTACGACCGTAAAAGCACAACCGATGATGGTCCTGCACCATTCACCATTACTCGTACTAGTGCTTTGCCGGCATCGTGCGGCGCCGGTGTGACCGTTGAAGTGAAGCCTTCAGCAGCGCAAATCAACCGCGACATGCCGATCAAAATAGACGGCAGTCAAGTCTGGCCGAAGTAGCAAGCAGCTTTTACGTGTATTTGCTTTTACGGAAACCTCGCTCTTCCCTCCTGTTTTTTTAAGAGTGAGGTTTTTAAGAAGATAGAAGATGAAAAATAAAATTGACGACTAATAAAGTGGGTCTTGAATATGTTCAAACAAGGAAGATTTGGATATCGTGCTTTGATGCTGATGACGGCAATCGGGTTAATTGGAACATGGCAATCCGCTGTTGCACATACTCGCCTGAAAACACCGGTAATTCAGGAAAATGCTGCGATGCATGGCAGCAATTATAACGATGTGGTGATTGGACACGGCTGTCAGAATACTACGGACGGTGCTTCAACAATCGATACCATAGGCACCGTGGTAGTGTTTCCGGATGGCAAGGATTCCATCATTACGGTAAACGGCGCAGCACACACCGGCGCACTGAGCGATTTCGTTACCAATTGGGGCAATCCTGTGACAATTATTCAGGATAGCAGCATCTTTTCGCAGCAGGAATATATTAAAGATTCTCTTGGCAATAAACTGGGATTTTGGACAGGTGGCGGTAAAGTATTAAAGGCCGGTTACCGCGGCGTATTTCCATTTGCAACGGCAGGGGTAGTGATTGAACCAACTTCGTGCGCCAAAAGTGTAACTTTTGTGGTTACGATTGCAGACATTTGTGAGATTACCGATCCGAGCGGATTTAGCAATGCAACGGTGCAACTATGGGCACCGGCCGTCGGTTCCATCTACGATGGCGAAGGACTGCATGGCTATGATTCTCCTGCGACATTAACGGTAACTCGTTCAATCGCGCCGCTACCGTCTTCGTGTGGTGATGGTGTTGACGTGATTGTAAAACCATCGGCAACTCAATTAAATCGCGATTTGCGTATTAATTCTGACGGCAAGCAAATATGGCCGCAGTAATTTGCATATTTTTTTGATTGCTGGCAGTGTCGGCGGGCGCATCGGGGTCCAAAACCGGTGTGTCCGTTTTTGCCGTTAGTAGAAAGGGTTAGTGGAAACGATATCTTTTTATAAAAATTGCTTTTACTAAGCAGATTATTCAACAAGGAGTACGATCATGCGAAATAAAATTTTTCAAAAAGCAATAACTGCTCTTTTTTGTGCAGTTACGCTCAGTCACGCAAGTGTCAGCAGCGCTCACGATGCCGGAGCGACCATGGATCCGAACGGCTCTGTCGCTGCTTTTACCGGCTATGCGCTGGTGACTTGTTTCGATGACGGAAACGGTCCTGCGGATAATCTGGTTGCCAGTATTAAAGACACTTCAGCACCGCAAGATAATCTGTTGGTTAATCTACAAATTATCAAAGGAAATCATGCTATCAGTACGACCGATCCAGTGTCCGGGGATGGAAATTTCAGTCCCGAAGTTAGGGTGCATGGCGGAAATGGCGTATATCAATTACTGGTCAATAAAACCAAGGCGGGTGCGCGATCGTTCATCGTTTCCTATCATTGCATCACGGCCAGTAATGCTCACACTGGAACAGACATAGTCGTTCAGCAATTTGAGTGAAAATTTCCAGTGACTAATCTTTGAAGTAAATATCTTGAACTAGATAAGTGAATTGAGCTATGAAAACAATAAAACAATCGATTTTTATTATCGCGTCGCTCCTTTTGTGCAGTCATAGTGCTATTGCGGATCATCTTGCCCAGGTATCCTCTGCCTGCGAACTGAAAACGTTGGATGGCAAACCTGCCGCAGACTTGCAGGAATTACGAGGAAAAGTCGTGTATATGGATTTCTGGGCATCGTGGTGTCCGCCTTGCGTCAAATCTTTTCCTTTTCTGAACCAGCTTGAACATGAAATGAAAGAACATGGCGTGCATGTCATTGGCGTCAATCTTGACGAGAAAGTGAAGGATGCTGAGGAATTTCTTGCCAAGCACCCGGCGCACTTTTCGATTGTGGCGGATCCGAGCAAAGCCTGTGCAAAAGCTCTTGAAGTAATGGCGATGCCGACTTCCTATATCATCGATAAAAAGGGAAACATCCGGCACGTTCACCAAGGTTTCCGCCCCGGTGAAACGGAAGAGTTGCGCGCGCTACTGACGCAGCTCGTGATGGAAAATCCCTGAGCCGCTATGAGAAAAGCACCCGGTATCGCGGTCATACTGACGATTACAATCGTGCTTTCGGGTTGCGTGCATGTAGCGCCTTGGGAACGCGGAAATCTTGCCAAGCCGCAAATGGAATTAGACCCCCATCCACTGCAAAGTGAAATACAATCGCACAATTACAGCAGCCGGGAGGCGGCGCCTAGCCACAAATCATCCGCGGGTGGCGGCGGTTGCGGTTGTTATTAAACCGGTTTTTGCTAGGGGATGTATTTGAGGTCATTACAATTTGCAGCACAACAGTAGCAATCATTCATTCAACGATCCGGAAACACAGTCCGCAAAGCCAAGAAATCATACCCTGCAGGCGTTGACATCGGCCGCATTGGTTTTGCCCGGCTTGTTGATAACCCCATCCGGACACTCGGCGGGAACCGACCGGGTCAATTTCCAATATAGCCGCTACCAGGAAGGTGAGCGCAATCTATACGGCGTCCCGCACAGCTATAAATCGATCTCGGCGGATGTTTTACACGGCAGCGGTATTTTTTCGTTAACCGATCGCGCCAAATTTACCTTCGGCTACACGCAAGATACCTGGGCCGGTGCGACACCTGTCTCAATTACTCCTCTGGCCACCGATGGCGGCAACCGGCCTTATACGGTCAACGGGGTTGTCGTTGGTGCTTCGCCTATTCTGAATAGCCAAGTGCTGTTAAATCATGACCTGAATCCGATTGGAAGAGATCCACTTACCAAACAATCCACGGGAGCAATCGATACCCGGTCGGTACTGGTGATGTCGTCGGCTTCTCCGGAAACACGCCGCCAAGCCAACTTTGGCTTGAGCTACGAATGGAATGAAGCGGCACTGAACGTGGGCGGGGGATTTTCCAGGGAGAGAGATTATCAGTCGACCTTTGGCAGTTTGGGCGGGCGACTGGATTTTAACCAGAAGCTGACCAGTGTAAAATTCGGCGGCGGCTATACGAGTAGCGAAATCGGTGCGATTCTCGATCAAGATTCATCGCCATACATCACTAAAACGGCGTATGCACAGCAGATCGTTAATCGCCGCGGGTCTGAGATTTTAAAAGGAAACCGCCAGGATTGGGTGGCGAATATCGGCGTGACGCAAGTTCTGAATAAGAATGCACTCATCGATGCCGGTATCGGATACACGCACAGCAGCGGATTTCTGGAGAATCCATACAAGGCGACATCGGTTATTTTTGTCGATCCGGCCAGTCTAAACAACAATTTCATCACAGGCGACGTGCGCGCGCTGATTGAGCAGCGTCCGAATCAGCGCAATCAAGTCGCGCTCAACGCCAAGTACGTGCACTATATCAATCCGCTTAACGCGGCTATGCACCTCGGTTACCGGTTATCGGTCGACGACTGGGGGGTGAATTCGCATACCTTCGATGCGAGCTGGGTGCAACCGCTGGGCGGCGGGTGGACGCTGACGCCGCGGATTCGCTACTACTCCCAAGATGCCGCCAGCTTCTTCCGCCCTTATCTGCTCACGCAACAAACTTATAGAAGGCCGGAAGTGGACA
Organism: Gammaproteobacteria bacterium; assembly: GCA_015709615.1. Taxonomy (NCBI): domain Bacteria; kingdom Pseudomonadati; phylum Pseudomonadota; class Gammaproteobacteria; species Gammaproteobacteria bacterium. Next base: position 31,901 of record CP054179.1, read on the forward strand.
GTCTCGGGCGGCAAATCTGGGTGGATAATAAAAATCCTACGGTCCAGTATTTCGGCAACGATCCATTTAGTCTGGTTGATCAAAACGGTAGTCCGGTCGATGGGCTTTCTGTCGACGCGCAGCCAAAGTTCACCTTATTCGACGCCGGTAAATTGCCCACCCATTTTTCCAGCGATCATCGTTTGGCGGGATTTGGCTCGCTAAGCGGTGGGGTGGTGCTGAGTAAAATACTCGGTAAAGGTGTCGCGCTGGAAGCGGGGTTTGAATACTACACCCGCGCCAGCGCGATGCAGATTGGCGGCAATGGAAACGGCGGTTATGCCGATTTTGATTACTATGTGGCCAATGCCGCGATAAAATTCGACATCGAACCGGATGCCAACATGCCCATCGGCAGCACTAGCAGCTCTTCTGGATCGCATTCACATGCTTCCTCGCATCAACACCACAAAATACCGCCGGCGACTATCATGTTCGGTCATATGCTCGATAAACCCGGAGATTTCATGGCGGGGTATCGCTTCATGTATCACTGGACCGGCGGGAATATGATGCAGGGCGCTCACAAAGCCAGTGATCAGACTATCGTCAATCAAGGTTGCGGCGATCAGGGGTGCCAATTTGCACCAACATACATGGATATGCGCATGCATATGCTCGATCTAATGTACGCGCCCACCAAATGGCTCAATGTAATGCTGATGCCGACATTCATGGATATGGATATGAATTTGCGCCAGTTGGCGGGGGCGCGCGTCGATCCTTCGGGCGCTCATCATCATGGCGCGGCAGGTCATGAATCCGGTGCTGTCAGCGACACCTACTTTTCATCGCTGATCAAGCTGCTGGATATTCCGGGTCACCGTGTCCATGTCAATCTGGGGTTCAGCGCACCCACCGGGAAAACGGATATTAAAATTCGCCGCACGCATAAAGAAGATGGCGGTTTGATCCATTTCGGCATGCAACTCGGCAGCGGCACATGGGATTTCACGCCAAGCCTGACGTATCTGGGTGAGCGCAACCGCTGGTCGTGGGGTGCGCAATTCAGCGGCGTCAAGCGTATGGAAGCGCACAATAAATCCGGTTATCGCCTCGGCGATGTTTTTCAGGCGACCGGCTGGGGCGGTGTCGATCTGACACACTGGCTCACCGCCACCGTGCGCGGTGCTTATACCTGGCAGGACGCGATACACCGGGATTTCAATCAATTTAACGCACGCATCGGTCCGATGGATTTCCCCAGGAATTACGGCGGGCAATTCTGGGATATGGGGTTTGGCGTGAATGCGCGGATTCCGAGCGGACGCTTCGCCGGGAATCAGTTCGGTTTTGAGTGGGTGCAGCCGGTTCGCAGCGATTTCAACGGATTCCAGCTTAATCGTCAGGGTATGCTGTCGGCAACCTGGAGTTATCAGTTTTAAGAAAATGCTGATTAATTAGGCGAACGAGATGAAGCACGAGGCGCACGGAACACAGCAACCAAGACATATCAATAAGATAGGCGCGGATGCGAGTGCCGCGCAACGAAGTGATTCGCTCATATGGTCAATTAATCAGCGTTTCCTTAAGTTAGGATAGCTTCTTTTTCATAACTTCAACGGCGCGCCCGGAACTTCCCGGCAGAAAAAATATGGCGCATCTGAATTATTACCACTATGACTTCCAAGCAATGGGTTCTCCGTGCGCGATTCAGTTGTACGCGGCCAGCGCAAAGAAAGCCAAGCAGGCCGCCCGCATGGTCATGGATGATGTGTACCGCCTGGAGGCAAAATATTCCCGCTACCGCGCAGATAGCTTCTTGTCGGACATAAACCGCGTTGCAGCGCGAAATGGCAGCATCCCGGTCGACGATGAAACCGCCGGTTTGCTCGATTATGCGGCGACATGCTATCAGCAAAGCGATGGCTTGTTCGATATCACCTCGGGAATTCTGCGCCGCGCCTGGAATTTCAAGTCGGGAGAAATACCGCGGCAGGAAACCATTCAAGCGCTACTGGAAAAAATAGGCTGGCATAAGATCTGCTGGCAGCGGCCGGTGCTCGCATTTACGGTTGCGGGCATGGAAATTGATTTTGGCGGCGTGGTCAAGGAATACGCGGTTGACCGCGCGGCCGTGTTATGCCGTGATGCCGGTATCGAGCACGGTTTGATCAATTTGGGCGGCGACGTCAAAATCATCGGCCCGCACGATGACGGTAGCCCCTGGCGCATTGCCATCCGGCATCCGCGCATTCTCGGCGGTATTTTGCATACATTGCTGCTGCATTCCGGTGCACTGGCGAGCAGCGGCGATTATGAGCGTTGCATTACCGTGAATGGCATCCGCTACGGTCACGTGCTGAATCCCAAAACCGGCTGGCCGGTCAATTATATGGCGGCGGTCAGCGTCATCGGCGAGTTTTGCGTGGTCGCGGGCAGCGCCTCGACCATCGGTATGCTAAAAGGCGTGGATGGGCCGCAATGGCTGAGTGAACTCGGTTTGCCGCATTTGTGGGTCAACGTGCAGGGAGAGTCGGGCGGATCGTTGCTGGAAAAAGTGCTAATGTGACAGAACCGTTTATTTTCCCTATACTCTAGGCTTTCAGAAACTATCTTTATGGATTCACTATGAAATTTAAAACTTCACTAGCACTAACATATTTTGCAACCATCTCTACGCTTTTGGCTTCACCATTGGCTCAGGGTTCAGTTGTATACAACGTGGCTTTTGATGACCCATTCGGTGAATTTGCTAGTTATTACGATAAGATAGAGACGCATGTTAAGGCTGCCGGTTCTCTTTGGGAGCAGTATTTTACTGGTAATGCCAACCTTGAGGTTACTATTGGTTTTCATGATATTCCTAGAGCCGATGGACGTAGCACGACAACATCATACCTCTTTAATAATGGAAGTTACTCTGTTTGGCAAGCGGGGGCAGCAAGTGAAATAAGCACAGGTATTGATCCTAATGGTGCCACTTCCGATATAGAAATTAATTTTAGTAATAGTACTGATTATTTAACTAATGAGCTATGGTTTGACTCAAATCCATTTGACAATATTGCGAATGTTCCTTCTAACAAAACCGATGCTTTATCCGTTTTTGAACACGAATTGGGGCACGCACTAGGTTTTAATGGCTGGACAGATTCGATGACTGGCGTTTTACCTGGAGATTATGAATCCAGTTTTGATCAATATGTGATAGAGCGTGATGGTGGATTTTTCTTTACAGGTGCTAATGCACGGGCTGTTTATGGTGGCGATGTGCCATTAACAAGCGGTAATATTATGCACATTGGCAACAGTGGCCCCCTTGCTGGTGCTGATTTGATTCCTGATTTAATGAATGGCGTGGTTTTCATGCGTGGTACGAGATACAGTATTTCTGCTTTAGATGTTGCAATCTTGCAGGATACGGGATTGTCACCTGTTCCCGCTCCTCCAGCTTTATGGCTTTTTATTTCTGGATTAGCAGCTATTGGCCTAAAAATCAGGAAAATATAACGAAGCCTAGCACCAACAGGCCATTTCATTGCAACTGCCTAATGTCAATGCCGGAGTAAAAAGGTACCAAATAGCGCGCCAATAATGCACCAGGGTATTGCCAAGTTAACTTTGAAAAGGCACAAAAATTTCGGAATTTCCGCCTTTATGTTAACTTAGTATCTTTCCAAAGCGCAAAGACCGCTTGTCTCAGGTTTCGGTGATGGCTGGCGGATACTAGTTTGCTAATCCATTGCAGCAAGGAGTTCTCATCCTTTTTGATTATGATTAAACTGCTGCCACCCGATCAAATTAACCGGCAAAGCAAATCATGAAAAATTGGCGCTTCCCTTTATTCAGATCTCTTGGTTTTATTTCCCTGGCAATTGCTGCACCGTTGGTGCAGGCGGCGCTGGAAGAATGCACGCATTTAACCGCACCGGCGACTTTTATCGAATCGAACGGTCTTGTGTGCTTGCAAAAAGTGATTGTGAAAGATACCTCGGGCGATCAATTGTACCAAGCATCGCTGCAATGGCTGGGTGCGGATAAACCGAATCAATTTAAGCTGATAGACGCCGGGTTTGACGATGCTTCCGAGGTGAACAGTCCGGTTTTTTCGTTGACCAATGGTTTGCTGACGTTGCCCAAAGTCGATGTGCCCAAACTGAACGGCACCGAGCGCTATAACGTCAGCCTGAATTGGCTGAGAGATAGCGATGTGGATACGGACGATGCCGTTTCACTGTTTGAACTGGCGACGGTTGCGCTGTATATCAATCCCGACTATATACCGAATGTTACCTGGAAACCTTACGGCATGCTGCTTCCAAACGAACGGCGCGCGGTGGATACGCTGGCGCGGTCGATTCCCTATGCGCAACTGGCCGATGCAATTTACGATTATGATAATGTCACGGTGGGTTCGTGGGATTTGATTGAATCCAATGGAAAAAGCTCGGGAATGGATGCGGGTGTCTTCAGGAATCGCGATACCAACGAATTGGCGCTGGTGTTCCGGGGCACGGAAACGTGCGATTTTCCCTGCTCGTTCAAGGAACTGGAAGATACTGCGCGCGACGCCATAGCCGATGCCGCGATAGGCATCGGTACCGTCAGCGATCAATTCAAGGATGCCTTCAGGTTTGCTCAAAGCGTGATCGGCCGCTATCCCGGCGTTAAAATTACCGTGGCGGGGCACTCCTTGGGCGGCGGATTGGCGCAAGCCGTCGGTTCTACGTTGGGGCTGGAAACGTTCGCCTTTAATTCTTCACCCGTTCCGGATCATTTCTTCGATACTTATACGATCACGCTGCCCGCCGAAGAACTTGAAGATTTGATTTTCGTCATTGCCGATGTGCATGACCCGGTTTCGAATACCGATAAAACCGGAAAAATATATTTGGACTCCCACCATGTCACACCGCTGATTCAATTCAATTTCAAGCTGAAGGAAATGTTATCCAGTCGTAAGGTGGATCTGTTTGATTTGCGTTTCGACCGGCATAGCATTACCGATCTGACCAATAACGCAATCGCCCTGCTGACTATTTACCGAGATGGCTGGTAGCCGCCGTTAGGGAAACGCTGATTAATTCGGCGGACGAGATATAGCACGAGGCGCACGGAACGCAGCAACCGAGGCATATCAATAAGATAGGCGCGGATGCGAGTACCGCGCAACGAAGTGATTCGCTCGTATAGCCAATTAATCAGCGTTTCCTTAGCTGTTTTTCAGGGCTTTCTTAACCCTGTGAAGCAACACTGTAATTCTCTTCGCGATTAGAAAACGGATATATCCGCGATTGCAATCTTTTTTCCAATTTTCTGTCTTATGGTTAAATTAACCGTGCAGAGAGGAAGAAAAAACGCTATGAATGCAATCCGTTCACCTGCAGTGGCAGGACTATTTTATCCCGCCGATGCCCGGCAGCTTAGGCAGGAGGTAAAGCATCTGCTCGCCACGGCACGGCTGCATCATTTCAAACCCAAAGCGCTGATCGCGCCGCATGCCGGCTATATCTATTCGGGGGCAATTGCGGCGTCGGCATACGCCAGCTTAAGTTCCGTCGCGGCTGCCATCCGGCGCGTGGTATTGCTCGGTCCGGCGCATCGCGTGGCGGTGCACGGTTTGGCTTTACCGGGGGTGGATGTGTTCGAAACACCGCTGGGTAGCGTGAAGCTGGATCAGCAGCTCGCCACGGCGATTGCGCATTTGCCGCAAGTGACTGTCAGCAGGGAAGCGCATGCTTTGGAGCATTCTCTGGAAGTGCAATTGCCTTTTTTGCAAAGTGTACTGGGTGATTTTACTTTGCTGCCGCTGGCGGTCGGTTGGGCGACGGCCAACGATGTGGCCGATGTGCTGGAACGGTTGTGGGGTGGAGAGGAAACTCTGATCGTGATCAGTTCTGATCTGTCGCATTACTTGCCGTATGCCGCCGCGCAACGCATGGACAATGAAACCGTGCAAGCGATATTGCAACTGCGGCAGCCAATCGCGCACGATCATGCGTGTGGCAGCGTAGCTGTCAGCGGTTTGATCATCGCGGCGCAGCAACATCATCTGACGCCGCATTTGCTGGATTTGAGAAATTCCGGAGATACCGCGGGGCCGCGCGATCAGGTGGTGGGTTATGCGGCGATTGCCTTTAATGACGAGGAGGGGGGGAAATGACGGATGCGATTGAAAAAAACGAGCAAGGCAAAATATTGCTGCACATCGCGCGCAATGCGATTTGCCGGGCTTTGCGGGTATCGTATGAGGTTATGCGGATGGACGATGGTCATAGGGTGTGGTTGTCCCGGCCTGGTGCAACTTTCGTCACACTGACGCAATACGGCGAATTGCGCGGTTGTATCGGTTCCCTGCAAGCGTGCGATCCGCTGATCGACGATGTGAGCAACAATGCCGTGTCGGCCGCGCTGCGCGATCCGCGTTTTATGCCGCTGATGGCGGATGAATTGGAGTCGGTGAGTGTGGAAGTTTCGCTGCTTTCCGAATTGCAACCGCTCCGATTTGCCAGCGAAACCGATGCCCTGGCGCAACTGCGCCCGGCTATCGATGGCGTGGTATTCGAATACGGACCGTATCGCAGTACTTTCTTGCCGCAAGTTTGGGAAAATCTGCCGCAGCCGTCACAGTTTCTTGCCAAATTGAAATCCAAAGCGCGTTTGCCGGAGGACTTCTGGGACGAAGGGGTCAGGTTATCGCGTTATACCGTCAGCAAATGGCGGGAAATGGATTACGTTCAGGAGGTGGTGCATGGATGAACCGATTAGTTCTGCAGAACGATTTCCGGCCAAATATTGGCATCGGCTGGACGACGGACGTATTCAATGCGATTTGTGTCCGCGCGATTGTAAATTGCACGAAGGACAGCGCGGCGCGTGCTTTGTGCGCGGACGGGCGGGCGATGCGATGGTGTTGACGACTTATGGGCGTTCGTCCGGTTTTTGCATCGATCCGATCGAGAAAAAACCATTGAACCAGTTTTACCCCGGTAGCAGTGTGTTGTCGTTCGGCACTGCCGGTTGTAATCTGGCGTGCAAATTTTGCCAGAATTGGGATATTTCCAAGTCACGCAGCTTCGACAAACTGCTCGATCAGGCCAGCCCGGAAGCGATAGCCCGTTGCGCGGAAAAATATCATTGCAAAAGCGTTGCATTCACGTACAACGATCCGGTCATTTTTGCCGAATACGCGATGGATGTGGCGGATGCTTGCCATGCCAGGGGTATCAAGACGGTTGCGGTCACCGCCGGGTATATTCACGCCGAGCCACGGCGCGATTTTTTCGCCAAAATGGATGCTGCCAATGTGGATCTGAAAGCCTTCACTGAAGCGTTTTACGTCAAGCAAACCGGATCGCACTTGCAGCCGGTGCTGGATACGTTGTGCTACTTGAAACATGAAACCGATGTGTGGCTCGAATTGACCACGCTGCTGATTCCGGGTTTGAACGATTCCAGTGAGGAAATTACCGCCATGAGCCACTGGATCATGAAGGAATTGGGTCCGGACGTGCCGCTGCACTTCAGTGCTTTCCATCCCGATTACAAACTGAACGAACTGCCGCCCACGCCGCCGGAAACATTGATTCAAGCACGCAAGGTCGCGTTAGATGCCGGATTGCATTATGTGTACACCGGTAATGTGCATAACATCGAAGGCGACACCACGGTTTGCCCCGGTTGCGGCAGTGCCGTCATCGTGCGCGATTGGTATGAAATCAAGCAGTATCACGTGACCGCAGACGGCCGTTGTGAACACTGCAATACTCCGATCGCGGGGCGTTTTGAATCATTCACCGGTCAATTCGGCAGGCAGCGGATTCCGGTCAGAATTGGAGCGGCAGCATGACAACAGTAAAAATTCCGGTTGACGGTATTGAGCTCGGCGGCGAATTGGTAGTGCCGTCAGCGGCAGCAGGTGTTGTATTGTTTGCACACGGCAGCGGCAGCAGCCGTTTCAGTCCGCGTAACACCTATGTCGCGAAAGTGCTGCAACAGCAAGGTATCGGCACATTGCTGTTCGATTTGCTGACGCGCGACGAAGATCAGGATTATGCCCGGCGCTTCGATATCGATCTGCTGACGCAACGCTTGCTCGCGGCAACGGCCTGGCTGCAGGCGAATCCCGCAACAAAATCACTAAAGACCGGCTATTTCGGCGCCAGCACCGGTGCCGCCGCAGCGCTGCAAGCGGCCGCTGAAATGCAAGATGCAGTAGCTGCCGTGGTATCGCGCGGCGGGCGTCCCGATCTGGCGGGAGAAAACGCGTTAGGCCAAGTGACTACCCCGGTGCTGCTGATCGTCGGCGGCGCGGATTACGGCGTGATCGAATTGAACGAACAAGCTTACGTCATGCTGAAATGTAAGAAGCAACTGAGTCTGGTGCCGGGCGCGACGCACCTGTTCGAAGAACCGGGTACCCTGGAACAGGCTGCGCAGCTTGCGGCTGACTGGTTTTTGCAGTATCTGCGTAACTCGATGTAGAAATCAGGTTTTTTGCTCAAGCAAATAAATTTTCGCGATTAGATTCTGAAACTTCCTTGTTTATTTGACAGTATCACATTAAATGTGTTTGAATAAAGTAACATATATCTAATGGAGATACAGCAATCATGTCCAATCGAGGTGGAAAACGGGAAAATGCGGGTAGGCCGCGGGGTCAGGGTAAGTTTGGCGAACCCACGGAAGTCATGCGCATACCACAGAGTCAGACGGCCACAGTTAGGAGCTTTCTGGAAGCTTTGCAACGCAAAAAAGCAGAAGATAACAGCGAGAATACAGTGATTGAAGCTGAAGTGGATGAATTTTTCACCCCGGCGATCAACGAGCAACCCACGCTGCTGCCGCTTTTTTCTACCAAAGTCGCGGCCGGTTTTCCCAGTCCGGCGGATGATCATGTCGAAAAACAGCTTGATGTCAGCGAATTCCTGATCGATCACGCGGCATCGACGTTCTTCGTCACGATCCGGGGGGAATCCATGATCGATGTCGGCTTGCTGCCGGGCGATAAAGTGGTTGTGGATCGCTCTAGAACAGCGAATATCGGTGATATTGTCCTGGCCGTGGTGGATCAGGAATTTACTATCAAAATCCTCGACTATGGCGCAAACAAGATGCCGCGGCTGCTGCCCGCCAACTCTTCCGGCACTTACCGGCCCATTCACATCCGTCCGGATACGCAGTTTGAGATTTTTGGAGTCGTGACCGGTTCATTCCGCCGGTTCAAATGAGCACACTGCTGCCGGTTTATGTGCTGCTCGATTTGGAAACAGCCGGAGCAATACCGGTAAAGGGCCGCATCATTGAAATTGGTTCGATCCGCTAGAAAACGGCAGCGAAGCAGGATCTGGAATACATTGATCGATCTGCAAGTGAACCCCCGCCTTTCATTTGGCGCTTGAGCGGCACTACTAAAGTGATGATTACCGGTGATCGGGGAATTCACGGCACAACTCGATAGTGACCGCCCATCTCCCGGTCTTCCGTCAATCTTGCACTTTGAAGTTTGGCACCTCGAAACAATAATCCGCCTTCGGATCCTTCTGCTTATCACCCCAACGCGCATCGGCTGACCAAGCGCCTTCAGGCTTTTCCTTCTTCCGTGTGTTGACGGTCATTTCACCGATGCGCGGATCGAAGGTCAGCAGATTGTATTGCAGCGGGATGCCGGTGACTTGTTCCTTGGCGGGTGCGCCGAATGTGCCGGCGCCGATGATGCGGATGCCGCGCTGATCGTCGTAGTGGTAAAAACCTTGCTTGGCTTCGTGAATATGGCCATGCATGGCGATTTGGAATCCATGTACAGTCAATTGCTCCAAGAACGCATCGTTCATTGCGTCTTTACCGGTGACCGGATGATGCCACACAGCCATTTTGAGCCAGCCGTCGTAGCAGCCATCGTTTAACTTATCTAGAGCTTTGGCGACGGCTGGCATGTGAATGCCCACACGGTTGCGGAAATGGTGGTCCAGTTGCCAGCAGGAGTTGAGTCCCAAAAACAAAATCCGGTCTTCCGGGCGTTCGACCAACAGCGCTTGATCGGCATACTCCGGCGGATAATCCTGTCCGCTGTAGATGCGGCGGTAGAAGTGGGTATTAAAATGCGCGAATCGCTGGCGGTACAATTCATCGTTGCGGACTAAAGCACCAGCATCCCCGGCTGGAATGTGTATTTCCGTAGATAGCGGTGACGGCAGGTCATCCTTAAATACAAATGGATATGCCTTCTTGGACATTTCCCAATTTACATCATGATTACCCGGCACCACTACGACGCGGCTGGCATCCAATCCGAAGCGCTTCACCAATCCATCCACCATCGCAAAGGCCGCATTGTATTCCTCCTCGGTCGAGCGGTTGGCGATATCGCCGGAGATGATCAGGTATTCCAGTCGCCGGATACCGTGTTCCTGGATCAGATCGGTTTCCAGCTGGTTACGGTAAACATCCGCGAATGTACCGTCTTCGATATGAAGGTCGGACAGGTGCAAAATGTGAATCAGGTGATCTGCTGTTGCCGTGTATTGTTGCTGATCGGCTTGGAATTGCTTCACCTCCGCCTTGGTACGCTGCTTGACGGCTTGGTTCAGTTGTTGTTGTTTCTGACCGAGCGCCGGGTCGCGCCGGTAGATTTCTTCCACACTCTTAGGGATCACGACGGCCGTGTCACAGAATTGGCAAGGAATATCCAGCTTACCGTCGCGGATGCGCGTCTCAATGGCTGCGCGGTTGGTAACCTCTTTGGTGCAGTTGGGGCAATAAAGCCGGATCTGCTCCTGAATGTCGATGCCCTTGGTGCGCAGGTGATCGGTGACAAAGCGGATGAACGTCACGCGGTCAAAATCGCTGACGCCGGGCTGAAAATAAATTTCCAATTCGCCCGTACCTTCTTCGATCTGCCGCATGGAAAAGCCGAGCCGGTTGCCGTCACACGAAAACTCGACCGCGTATTTCCATTGGTCCTCGCGCCGGAAATAGTCCGTATAACTCAGCCGCACCACCAGCGAAGCGTAGATCGTTTCGATGCTGCCTGAGAAGCGGTAGGCCACTTCGGTGCGCGGATGTGTCTCGTCCGGTGCCTGACGGGTAACGTTGATCTGGCTGGGGAACACCAGATTGCCCATTTCGCGGAAAGCCAGATCGTGGCGGATCAGCAATTCCGCCGTGGCTTCCAGCACCAGCGGCTCATCGCCATGCGGCAGGCGGTCGAAGCCGGTGAACGTGATATTGCCGGTCAGCACGTCCCGTTCCGGTACGGCACCGATACCCTGCGGATGGTTCCGGGCCGCTTGGATGATCGAAGCGCCATACTGGTTGATCCGCTCCGGTTTGAGCAACACCCACACTGTACCCGGTTTAGGCTCTAGCCGGTGCACCAGCCCCCGGCTTTGCAATAACTGCACGATGGTGTCCAGCTCCGCTTGTGTGGCGGTTCGACCGGTGAAACGCGTCGTCGCTGCTTGCCGCACTTCTTCCATGCAGATCAAGTCCGTGCCGGTTTGCTTACATTCCAGCAAGAATTCGCGCACCGTTTGGAACAATTGCGGTGTGCTGGTGCGTGGCAGTTTGTCCCATGGGATCTCGCTCATCAGATGGTGGAACACTTGTTCTACGCCTTCGCCAGTGTTGGCGCTGGTCTTGAAATACTTGTCCAGCCCGTATGCTGTAAGCATCTGATTGATTTCTCGATCGTGCACCGTTACTGCACTGACGTCGCAGCGGGCGGAGATCAGGAATTTGCGGGCATTGGGGGCATGTTTTTTCAGTGCTTTAGCCCAGTAAGGCACGCCGCGAAACGGATCGCTCGCATCGGAACCGTCGAACAACAACAGCGCTGCATCTGTGTCATCCAGAAACAATTGGTGCGTCAGGCGGTATTCCGGCTGACCGGCCAGATCCCACAACGTCAACTCGGCCTGCACATTGGGCGGCAATGCCGGCAACCGCGCGGTAGGGAAGTGCCAGAATTGCGCGCCGTGTGTCGATTTTGTCTCACGGAATTCTTTCTCGGCGATGCGAATGCCGAGCCCTGATTTGCCCACGCCGCTTTCGCCCAGTAGGATGGCTTTAGCATTCACGTAGAACACGGAAGATGTGGTTAATTCCGCTCCACGCAGCAAGATCAGATCGAGGTTCCAGATATTGATTTCTCCGCGGGAAGTACCGGGTACAGCCATTACTGGCAGTGTGGGATGAAAAGCAAGGTTAGAGAAGATGTTAACCGCACCGATCCTGTTCACGCGCAGCACCTCAGCCCAAGTATCTGTTCGCCAGAAAACCATCATACCGCTGAAATCCAGCGATGCCAGCAAGCGGCCGCTGTCAAAGAACGAAACATAAATTACCGAGTCCGTGTGTCCTTCCAGTACATATTGCTCTTGTCCCGTTTCGACATCCCAGATGCGAATGGTCCGATCAAAGGAACCCGACGCGATGTTTACACCATCAAGTGACCAAGCTACGCTATACGGAGTATCTTTGTGTCCTTTGAGCGTATTAACTACCTTGCCGGTGCCTGCATCCCACAGCTTGATAGTATCATCTGCGGAACAAGAGCAGAGTCGTCTGCCGTCAGGCGACCAAACGACTACTTCGACTCTGTTTGAATGTCCTTTGAGATCTAGCAACACCAATCCACTCGCTGCATCCCATAGCCGGATTGTTTTATCATCGGAACAGGATGCTAGCGTTTTCCCGTTCGATGACCAAGCAACGCCATTGATCATGTCGTTATGCCCTTTCAGAATCCGAAGCTGTTGCCCGGTTTCAGGATCCCATAAATACACTTTCTTATCGGTAAATCCATCACCCACTGCCAGTGTTTTGCTATCTGGCGACCAGCCAACGCAAACAATTTCTGCTTGATGCTCGAACTTCTGCAAATCTCGCCCACTCTCCACATCCCAAAGCCGGACGGTTGAATCCATCGATGTTGATGCTAGGGTGTGCCCGTTGGGTGACAAGGCTATCTTGTAAATTTTGTGCTTATGCCCGCGCAGCGTATGACGCAGCTTCAAGGCTGGGTGCGGGCTTTCCGCTGCCCGCTCGCCCGATTGCTGTAACGGTTCAGTTTTCTTTTGGGTCATTAGTTTTTCTTGTTCTCTATGATTCAAATTTTTTCGTCAGTGATTTGCGCAGTTCCGGTGTAAGGCATTTCTTCAGTTTTTTACGCGTAAACCCATTGGAGAGCGGGTCATTTACAAAATGCCTTCGCAGTATAAGCTGCGAAGGCATCAGATAGGGCGGCTGTTGCGGCGGAATGCCTGGACCGGGCGCAGTAGTTTTTCAGAAATTTTCCTACAAAATCCGCCCGACGAGCGATACCTTTTCGTCGGTCCAGATGTTTTCCGGGCTGATAAAGCCACGATTGTCATAAGCAAATACTCTGCCGCTGCTGGCGAAACACTCGTAAACCAGTTCCGAGCAAATGTATTCCTTGTCGCGCCGTTTTTTCCCCATGCCAAGCGTCACCCGCGCCAGGATCTTGGCAATTTCATCGTTGTCGTAGGGGCGTGTCAATTCATCGATGCCGGATTTTGCCAGTCCGTTGACGATATCCTGATCGACGTCATGGCAGCGTCCCAGCACGATGCGCCCCTTATACGGTTTGCCGTCTTCATAATCTTTCAGGTATTTCGACAGCGGTGCGAACCGGACGCCCATGTCTTCGACACTTTCCAGCAGGAGTATCCGGTCGATGCTGTCGAGTCTGAAAATGATACCGACATGACTCCAAGGTGAATCGGTGACTTTTTGAATGGCTTTGGAAACCCAATAATCTCCGGAAGCGAAAAGCAGATCGCCGGATTTGAGCTTGGCGCGCAGCTCTTCGTATGATGCCACTGATAACGCATTGATTTCCTTGAATCCAATATGTGCAGCCATGGCTTCTCCTGTGGTTATTGTTATACCGGTACAACATTTGATGCTGAAAGTTAAAAGTACAATAACACAATCACATAGGATGAAAATAGCGGTGTTGTGCAATCAATTGCTTTGTGATGCAGCCTTTGGGCGAGAATCTGCGGAAGACAAGTGCTGCTTGAATTCTTTTACGCATTGTCTATCTCAGTACCGGAATGGGCGGCTTCATTACGCAGTAGTGTCTAATTGAGTACAATATGCGCTTGGCGCAATTTCAGCGCCGCCATTGTCATTACCCGAACATGCCGACCAGACCAATAGATTCATCACATTTGCGCGTTACCATCAACCCGGATTCGTTGGGATTTGCCAATACCTCGGAGCTGCTGCGGCAGCCGTTATCGTGGATCGGGCAGGAGCGGGCGGAAGTCGCGGTGCGTTTCGGTCTTGGCATGCAGCAACCGGATTATCATTTGTTTGTGCTGGGAGAAGTGGGTTCCGGACGTTCTTCGTTACTCCATCAAGCGATGACGGTTGCGGCGGCCGACCGGGCAGCGCCGCCGGATTTGTGTTATCTCTACAATTTCATTACCCCCGAGAAGCCGCTAGCGTTACATTTGCCCGCCGGGCGGGGGCGTTTGTTGCGACTGGCCCTGCAAGATCTGGCAAAATCGCTGCCGGGCGAGATCACGCAGTGTCTGAGCGGACAGGATTTCAAGATCAAGAGCGATCGTATCGAGAAAAAATTTAAAACCGAGACGAGTCAAGCGTACAAAAAGCTGGATAAGTTTGCGGAATCGCTGCACTTCACGATTCACCGCGAAGACGAACAAATTGTGTTCACTTTGCTGGATGACAAAGGTGAAATTTTGACCGCGGAAAATTTATTGAAACTGCCGAAGGCGCGCCGGGTGGAAATAGAACAGGCGGAGCAGGCGCTGCGGGAGGCCATCGCGGTTTATTTCGAGGAATTTAAACGCGCGGAAAAAGAAAAAAATGCGGCGCTTACCGCACTGCAACGCCGTACCGTACAGCCGTTGTTGAATTCCGCGTTGCAGAAAATATTGGCGCTGCAGCAGAAGCCGATACAGACGGAGCGGTTAAAAACTTTTTTCGAACAAGTGGAAACGGATATTCTCGATAACCTCGCTTCGTTTGAATCGGATACTTTCGATGAAGAGAAACGGCAGGCGGAGTTGAACCGGTTGTTCTCCCGTTATCAGATCAATCTCGCGGTGGATAACGCCGATTTGCAAGGCGCGCCGGTTATCATCGAAGACAATCCGTCGACCTATGCGTTGTTTGGCAGCATCGATTACCAGTTTGAAAATGGCAAATTGAAGACCGATTTCATGCGCATTCGCGCCGGCAGCTTGTTGAAAGCGCATGGCGGTTTTCTGATGCTGCACCTGGATGATTTACTGACCGACAGCGGATTATGGGTCAAGTTGCGGCGTTTTTTGCGCAGCAAGCGGCTGCAAATCGAAGAACCCGGTTCAGCCTGGGCTTCTAATACGCCGGTTTCTCTTGAACCCGAAGCGGTTGAAGTCGATGTCAAAATCATTCTGATCGGTTCGCGCGAGGGATATTACGAGTTGCAGGAAATCGATCCTGAATTCATGCGCCGTTTCCGCGTGAAAGTGGATTTTGCCGCGAGTTTTGCTGCAAGCGCGGCAACGTATCGGGCTTCGGCCGTGTTTGTGGCGCATGCCTGCGACACGGCTAAATTGCCGCATTTTTCCGCGGCGGCAGTGGCCCGTTTGCTGGAGGAATCGCATCGCGAGGTGGAAGATCAAAAACGCCAGAGCGCAATCTTTGCCCGCACCGAGATGCTGCTGCTGGAGAGCGCCGCAACTTGTCATGCACGCCACGGACGCATCGTGGAAGTAACTGACGTCTTGGCCGCATTGCAAGCGCGCAACTGGCGTCATAATTATCCGGATCTGCGCTTGCAGGAAGCTGTTATCGAAGGCGAAATAGCCATTGCATTGCACGGCGCGGCAGTAGGGCAGATCAATGCGCTGACGCAGATCGATTTGGGCGATTACCGCTTCGGCACACCGGTGCGGGTCACGGCACGCACGTTTGCCGGTGAGAGTGGTGTACTCAATATCGCCCGTGAGGTGGATATGTCCGGACCGATTCATGATAAGGGCATGCTGATCTTGCAAAATTACCTGACCGGCCTATTTGCGCATATGGCGCCGCTGGCGTTAAGCGCTTCGATTGTGTTTGAGCAGGAGTACACGGGTATCGAAGGGGACTCGGCTTCCTGCGCGGAATTTTACGCTTTGCTGTCGGCGCTGGCGGAGTTGCCGCTGAATCAGAGCATCGCCGTGACCGGTGCGGTGAATCAATATGGTGAGGTGCTGCCGGTCGGTGGTATTAATGACAAAATCGAAGGATACTTCAAGTTATGCGAAAAAATGGGCTTAACCGGTGAGCAAGGTGTGCTGATTCCCTATCAAAACCGCCAGCACTTGATGCTGGATCACGAAGTTATTGCGGCGGTTGAGAAAGGGTTGTTTGCCATTTATACGATGGAGCATGTGACGGAAGGATTGGAGTTACTGACCGGTTTGCCATCCGGTATCGTAGAACCGGAGCGGATGACCGGCTATTCTTCCGATACCGCTCTGGGGCATGCGCAGAAAACATTGCTGATGTTCCGCCGTGCCTGTCAGTTGACGCAACACCCTAAAACCGAGCACCGGCGCTTGCCGTCCCGTGCGGAAAAATAAGCGTGAGTTTGCTTTCGGAATCCTCTCACCGGCAGCGCTACCGGGAAGTGCGCAAAGTCACCGTGATCGGATCGGTGGTGGATTTCGTATTGGGTGTCGCTAAAATCATCACGGGATGGTTCGCCAATTCACAAGCATTGATCGCCGACGGCATCCATTCGCTGTCCGATTTGCTGACCGGTTTTATCGTGTTGTACGCCGCCAAGCATTCACACAAAAGCGCCGATGAAATTCATCCTTACGGTTACGGGCGGATTGAAACGCTGGCCACGGTCAGTCTCGGTATCGTGCTGATCAGTGTTGCGGTCGGGATTGCCTACGAGGCGGTCAAGCGGCTGAACGATCCGGCGGTGGCGCTCGACTTTACCACGATGGCGTTGTTGATCGCGTTGCTGTCGGTGATTTCCAAAGAATGGGTTTACCGCTATACGATATCCGCCGCGCAGCGGTTGCATTCGGATTTGCTGACGGCCAGCGCCTGGCATAGCCGCTCCGATGCTTTTTCATCGATTGTGGTGTTGATCGGTATCAGCGGCGTGATGTTCGGTTATCCGTATTGGGATGCGGTGGCGGCGGTGGTAGTGGCGGCCATGATCGCCAAAATCGGTTCCGGCTTGGTGCGTTCCAGCACGCTCGAGTTGATCGATGTCGCCTTGGATCCCGACAAAGTCAGCGCGATCCGCCAGCATATACACGCGGTCACGGGCGTGCGTTCGGTGCATACGCTCAGGACACGGAAAAGCGCCGGTAGTGCTTTTGTCGATGTGCATATCCAAGTTGATCCCCGTCTCAGTGTATCGGAAGGTCATCAGATCGGTGATAGCGTGCGGCGGCGGTTGCTGCAGCAAGTGGATGAAGTCACCGACGTGACGGTGCATATCGATCCGGAAAATGACGAAAGCGGTTCGCCATGTCATGATTTGCCTTTGCGCGAGCAGATCATCGCCGAGCTTAAACAATGCTGGCCGCAATTGCCGGTGAGCGCAGTCGAAGCGGTGACATTGCACTATTTGTCCGGTGCGATTGACGTGGAACTGGATTTGCCGGTCGAAATTCTGCAAAGCATCGATGAAGCAAAGCATCTGGTGCAGCAACTCAAGCAAGCGGTTTCCGCATTGTCTTATATCAATACTGTGCATGTTCGATTTAAGGTCTAGCCGGTTCGGGTATTGATCAAGACGGAAATGCATTCGTTATTTCGGCTATGCGATCAACATCCGATTTTTTAGTGATGTCAGCTTTAATGAGTAGTAGAAAAATATTATCCACTAAAGAATCCGGGGCATTTGATCGTTGTCCTACGCTGTATTTAGAATGTTCCTGCAAAAATAAGGCAAGAGAAAACAATATCAGAAGCACCCAAAATATAATATTAGTTGATGAAATTCATAATGAAATAATTCGAAGTTGTGAGTAGAACAGAAGTACGGTTGTCAGAGGCAGTGAAATCATATTACTTCAACAAAAAAAACAGGAAATGGGGAATAGGGATTGAAACCACGCGAATCTTCAACTAATCAGGATATCAAGGATATCAATTTGAATCCTTCCGTGATTGCACGTGAAACATTAAAGCAGCTGGCAATACTCAAAATTTCGCCGACACCGGATAATTACCACAAACTGTACGATCAGATTGCCGGTAATCCAGAAAATCAAATTTCAGCCATCACTGCAAAATTGCTGGCCGAACTGGCAAAAGAATTTCCCCGCCATACACCACTGTTGCTGAATTGCGCCAATAGCCTGGAGCAAGCGGTTAGCGAGAAAAGTTGGTCAAAGTACAAGGCCGCTCTGATTAAATTTATCACCAGCGAAATCGAAGCCGCGGAAATCCCGCTTATACCCGTTCAAATAAAAACCAAGACTGCAATTCCTTGGGGCGAAACGATCGGAAAGCTATTTCGTGAGTTGGAAGACAACCAAGCCGCAAGTGTGATGGAAACAAAACGGGAAAGTTTCCGGCAAGTATTGAACGGGTTCGCCAACGACTCCGAGCAGCTGCATGATCAGCTATCCGCTCTGATCGATTCGTGGAAAGCCGCAGCTGCAAAGGTGCAAGAGCAGGCTGCTGATGCGGTTAAAACGTCATTGCCGGTTGCAAGGCAAGAATCCATGCATGACGGTTATACCGCTCAGCTCCTGGATTTAGTAGCGCAGATGCTGGAAAACGTGATTGCCAATCAAATTAATAATGGAATTCAGGCGCAAGAAGCGCGATCGTTGGCGCAGCAGGTGCGGGAAATCAACGATAAGCCGAAAATGGAGCGATTTATTGTGCATTTTCAGCATTTCTGCGCGCGATTGAAATTATCGCACCAAGACGACTCCAAATTGCAACAAGGTTTATTGAAGTTATTGAACTTGTTGATGGATAGTACCTGTGAACTGTTATCGGAAGATCAGTGGATTAAGAATCAGTTCACCCGGCTGCGAGAAACCCTGGCTCGGCCTTTGAATATGCAAATCGTCACCCGGGCGGAACAATATCTGGAAGAAATCGTGCGGCACCAGGAAGTAATAAAGAATAGTCTAAGTAAAGCCAGAGTCACGATGCGGCAAATGGTCACTTCGCTGATCTCCAATCTGGGAGAATTATCGGATGCGACTGGCGAATATCAGCAGAAACTGGACGGTTACGCAAAAAGAATTAATGCAATTGAGGTCGATGATATCGACGGCATCAATCAGTTGCTTGCCGAAATCATGCAGGAAACCAAAAAAGTACAGACGAGTGTATTGAATTACCGTAATGATTTGATCGCTGCGCGCGCAGAAGCTGAAGTAGCGCAAAGTCAAATCATGCAGCTTGAAACCCAATTGCAGGAAATGGGTGAGAAAGTGCATGAAGATCACCTGACCGGCATACTGAACCGGCGCGGGTTCGATAACGCCTATCAGCGTGAAGCTTCGTACGCAGCGCGCAACCGGACGCCGTTATGTTTTGCGTTGCTGGACATCGATAATTTCAAGCAATTAAACGACACGCATGGTCACCATGTGGGTGATAATGCGTTGTGTCATTTGGTCGCTGCTGTTAAGGAAACGGTGCGGATGGAAGATATCGTGTCGCGTTACGGCGGTGAGGAATTCGCGATTTTGCTGCCCAACACCACGCTGGAGGAAGCCACTCGAGCCATATCCAGAATACGCCGCTACATGACCAAGAAGTTTTTTCTGCATGACAATAACCGGTTATTGATTACGTTCAGTGGGGGCGTAGCGCAATTTCATCCGGGAGAATCACAAGAAGATCTTTTCAAACGCGCCGATGCGGCATTGTACAGCGCCAAGAAAAACGGCAAGAATCAGATTGTTGTCGCGGATAGAAAAAATGATTGAGTGCCGCTTGCGCTGTAAATGCTCGTATTGCCACCGGATTTTTTCCATGGCTTACTCGCAAGCCTCGATTGCCACCTGGTATGGCTCGCCTTCAGAAAGCATAAAAAACGGATAAATGCACGGTTGTCCGGTCGTATGCGTACTGCCCGAGGTTGATATATGGGATACAACGCTTGTCTGTTCGTCAGTCTTGACTGATATAATCCGAATCTTTCCATCACCGGATAACGATAAAAGCCATGCCGACTCAATCAGAATTTTCAATCCGCAAGTTTCAGTTTGCACTTTTGATTGCGGTGTTATCTGCTTTTATTGCATTTGGTTTGCTGTACCGCACCAGTTCGCAGGGGGATTTGTCCGAGACGTACCCCAAAGGTTTTCGTGGCGGCGCTTGCACGATAGAATCGGAAATGCTCATTATCGGTTACTCCGGTTATTATCTGCCGGAAGATTACCAATCGCCGGATGATCTCCGATCGCCGCATGTACCGGTGCAGTGCGGCAAAATTCCCGAGCCGGCATCGCTCAATATTTCGATTGATCTGCTATATCCCGAGTCGGCACGCGATTTTTCATTGGCGCTGCGCTTGGTAAAGCTTGAAGCCGATGAAAAAGAAAATCAGCGGGAACAGCCGATCATGTCGGTACCCGCGCGGCAACATCCGTCGGGTGTGATTACAGTGGCATTTAAACTGAGCGAGCTGGGACACTATGTTTTGTACCTGGAAGGAAAAAATACCGAGGATGCCGATCTGCAAGTGAAAATTCCGATGCAGGTGGGGTTGGATTGGAAAAATCATCTTCGAAACGCGCTGTCGCCATTGCTGAAAAAAGACTGATGGCTTACTGACGTTTCGATGCGTTGCGTCGGTTTTGATCTTATGCGGATAGATCGAATCGAGTGCCTGCGTTGCATGCGCCTAAAATATCCTATTGGTGTGCCGCTAATGGTTTAAAACATGGGAAGGAGAATTTTATGGATGTCAATGGAATAACAGGAGTGGCAACCGCGATGGCCGAGTTCAGTACAAATCAGGCTGCCGGAATAGCGGTGCTGAAAAAAGCAATGGATCTGAACGCCGCGGGTGCATTGGCCTTGATCGAGGCGCTGCCCGATGCCAGTCAATCCGCAGCCAATTTGCCGCCACATTTGGGGCAGAATATCAATACCGCAGCCTAGCCGGGTAATTTCTTGCGGGCTCTTACAGCGCTGCTTCGTTGGCGCTGTTTTATTATGGGTGGCCGGTTTTTTGTAAAGACTGCACGGCTATCGCTATTCCCAAAATACTTCCAAAATGATATTTTTATTTCGCTACAATCATCTCGTAGTATTTTTCTTTCATTCCGCAACCGGTTTTAATCGTAAGGTTTTTGATGAATTACAGACCCCATTTCAATCTCGCCGCTTTTGATTCGCTCGAATCGCAGCAGAAGCGTTTAGCATTACTCGGCAAAACGGCGCAGATCGGGGAATGGTCGTATGTCTGCGCAACGAATTTTACCGTGTGGTCCGATTATCTCTATGATTTTTATGAAGTGGATAAGCATTTTGAATGTTCGGATCTGCTTCAAAACACGCATTTCTACCAAGACCCCGAGAAAGAGAAAATGCAAGCCCTGATTGCGCAGGTCACGACTACGAAAACGGAACACAGCGACGATTTTATGATTGTTATGAGCGACGGCAGGATCAAATGGCATACGACCACGATACACCCGGTGCTGGATGCGCGTGGAAATCTCACCGGTTTGTATGGCATCTTGCAAAATATTACCGCCAGAAAGCAAAGCGAGCTGGAATTGCAACGCATGGCCTATGTAGCGGAGAAGACAAACGGTATTGTCATGATCACCGATCCCGACAAGAAAATCATCTGGATCAATCACAGTTTTGAAAAAATCCTGGGATACCGGACGGAAGAAGTCATCGGACTTGATCCGGCGGCTTTTCTGCAAGGCCCGGAAACCTCGCTTGAAACGATTCGTGAGATTGCCCGTTCGCTGCGCAGCAGCGGCACATTTTCCGGAGAAATCCTGAATTACACCAAAAGCGATGAGAAAATATGGCTTTATCTCAATATTGCCGCGGTATATGACGACGCCGGGAAATTGATCAATTATGTTGCGGTCGAGAATGACATCACATTGATAAAAATGGCGGAACACCGGTTGCAAAAAGCCATTGAAAAAGAACGTGAGCTGAATCGTTTTAAAACCCAATTCGTTAATTTGGCTTCGCATCAGTTCCGCACGCCGCTCGCCACCATTCGATCCAGTATCGATTTGCTCGATCTCAAAATGGAATCGGCCGATGTAAGTCCTTCCTTTGTTGATCTGTTCCGGCGGCATAAAGCGATCATGACGGAAGAAACCGTACGCATGACGGAGTTGATGGAAAATATTCTCGATATCGGCCGAATCGATGAAGGGAAAATCGAATTATCCAAGAAACAATGCTCATTCAAGCAATTCATGGATAGTTTTGTCGAATCCAATCGGGAGCCGGCCGGTCAACAACGTAAACTGGCGTACCGATTTGACGCACCGGATCGCATCATCGGCATCGACGAGATTTTGATGCGAAATGTTTTGCGCAATATCGTGTCCAATGCCTTCAAGTACTCAGAGGGTAAGCAGGCGCCGGAACTGACAGTCACTTTCCGTGGTGATGCTTACTTCATTGCAGTTAAAGATTACGGTATCGGTATTCCGGAAAAGGATCAGCAATTCTTGTTTCAGTCGTTTTTCCGGGCATCCAATGCCAAGGTGTTTCCCGGCAGCGGATTAGGGTTGATGATTGCCAGGAAACTGATCATGCTGCACGGTGGCGATATCGAGTGTCAAAGTGCGATTGGGGATGGTTGTTTGATTACGATTCAATTATTGATATAACAAGTGTAATGAATCCGCCATTGATTCTTATCATCGAAGACGAGCAAGCGTTACGCGTCAATATTGCCGACATCGTCGCGCATTATGGATTCTCCGTCATCAGCGCGCCAAGCGGCGAAGAAGGTGTGAACATAGCGCTCGAACGTAAGCCGGACATCATCATTTGCGACATTATGCTGCCGGGTATCGATGGCTACGATGTTCTCTCGCATTTGAAACAATCTCTCCAGCTGGTGAACACAGCTTTCATTTTTCTCACGGCGAAATCGACCCGCGCCGATACTCGCCTGGGAATGGATATGGGGGCCGATGATTATTTGACCAAACCGTTTTCCAAGGAAGAGTTACTGAATAGCATCCATGCGCGCATTGAAAAATTAACAAAGATACGCCAAAACCAAGTGCATAAAGATGAATCGATCGAAGCCGCACTTGAAAAAATGACATGTCTCACCAAAGCGGAGCGCAAAGTATTTCATAAAATATCGGAAGGATTAACGACCCCGCAAATAGCCGAGAAGCTATTCCTCAGCCAAAAAACGATTGAAAATCATCGCGTCAATATTTCCCGCAAGCTCAATTTAAGCGGTCCCAATAGTCTGATCAGTTTTGCGCTGCGTTTGCGGGCGCAAAATACGGATGATCATTTTCTCGATAACCTGCCTTATATTTCATCGCATTCATAACGCAAGTTAGCGTTACGCGACAGCCGGTAATATGTGCTTTTAATTGCCCGGTCTTGTTACAGCTTTCTTGCGTAGATGAAATTTATCTTAACCCCTTTAAAATGAGGGGATCCATTCATTGTAAAAACGTGGCATTGCGCTAATCTTAAGTGCGTAGAAAGGGTTTGGTTTTTTAATCACGGCAATTTGTTGATTGTAAAACTATTACCTGTTCGCGCAATAATGATTGATTTTATAAATGGAGGATATGATGGCAACAACTTATGGCACTACGAGTAGTGCATCAAGTGCTGACTATGATATGTCGCTGTGGTATGACTCGAAATACTACAAACTGGGCATGTTGACCATGCTACTGGTTGCGATATTCTGGATCTGGTACCAAAGAACCTTTGCTTATTCACATGGCATGGACTCGATGGAACCGGAATTTGACAAGGTATGGATGGGACTGTGGCGCGTTCACATGACCCTGATGCCGCTGTTTGCGTTGGTAACCTGGGGCTGGATACTGAAGACCCGTGACACCAAGGAACAACTGGACAATCTCGATCCGAAACTGGAAGTGAAACGCTACTTCTACTGGATGATGTGGCTGGGTGTGTATCTGTTTGGTGTTTACTGGGGCGGCAGCTTCTTCACCGAGCAAGACGCATCTTGGCACCAAGTGATCATTCGTGACACCAGTTTCACGCCAAGCCACGTGGTAGTGTTCTACGGCTCATTCCCGATGTACATCGTATGTGGCGTAGCTTCATACCTGTATGCGATGACCCGTTTGCCACTGTACAGCCGCGGCACATCGTTTCCGCTGGTTATGGCGATTGCCGGCCCGCTGATGATTCTGCCGAACGTTGGTTTGAACGAATGGGGTCACGCATTCTGGTTCATGGAAGAACTGTTTAGCGCGCCACTGCACTGGGGCTTTGTAATTCTGGGCTGGGCCGGTTTATTCTCGGGCGGTATTGCAGCACAAATCATCACCCGTTACTCGAACCTGACCGACGTGATCTGGAATGGTCAAAGTAAAGAAATTCTGAACAACCGGATAGTTCCTTGATCCAACCTGAGTACTAGGTAGTTAGTGCAACCTCTCCCGCGGCTCTGCCGAGAGCAGACTGCGGGAGTAAAAACCAAACTGTATTCCACAACCAGTATGGATCAAAAAGTAAAGGAGATTTGTATGATAAGGCAAGTTATAAAGCTATGGGCTTCGGTAGCCATACTATCCGCGGCACTTTATTCCGGTCTAGCCGCTGCTCATGGAAGAGTAAATTTGGAAGCGGATATTTGTATGCGCAATGTGTCCGGCAGCATGGTTCATCTGAGTACTTATCAACCGCAATATGACCCGGAAGCTGAGTACTGTACCGAGATTCCCAAGGAAGGCGAAACGCTGTGGGTTCTGGATCTGGTCGATCAAGCGCTGCGTGACATGCCGATCGTCGTTAAAATCGTAAGAGGCACCGGGCAAGCGTTGAGCGATACCGTAGCAACCCTGCATTCTACCAATCATGCGAGTGGCACCATTAAAGGTGAATTTAATCTGGATCCGGGGCAATACACGTTATTTGTCACGGGCGAAGGTGTACCGCCGTTGCATTATGAGTATCCGTTGCGGATACAAGTGACAAACTATCAGGAACTGTTCATGAAAGCGGTGCCCTACATCATTACATTCTTGTTGCTTGCACTGTTTACCGACCGGTTGTTGAAGCGGCGTCAACAAAATATTGAATGAATGATTGTGCTTTCTTCTGTTGATTATTACTTCACTTCTCTATAAAAACGAGTACAAAAATAGATCGCACCCATTACGCAGCACCGGGGAGTTCGCTTTAGTAGCCGAGTAGCAACCGTAGCACCATGTGGGAGAAAGTCAGTGGCTTGTCAGGAGGTTGATGACAAGCCACTGATGCAAACTAACGTGGAGGCGGTGGTGGCGGATTGCCTGCCGGGGGCGGTGGCGGAATAAAATTGTCCGGTTGGGTGATTGGTCTCTTGTTCGCAGTATTGCCGTTTGACGGATTATTGATAATCCGGCCATCGACCGGAACGCGATGACCCAAAGCGTACATGCATTGAACATAACTATTGTCATAGCGCTGCTGGCTGGAGTAGCCGGAAGCTGTCGCATTATTTGATCCGAACAAGCTGCCGGCCAACAACCCGATTCCAGCTCCGACCGCAGCACCTTGACCCCCTCCCAACGCTGCACCGGCCGCTGCGCCAAGCCCAGTACCAATGACGGCGCTTTCCATGCCGCTTATTCTTGATGCCTGACGGGGCGTTCTGCCGTCGGCTTGTTCGAATGCATATTGCTTGCAGGTAAATTCATCCGCGCGAAACTGATCGAAGTTTTTTCCCGAACCCGGCAAGGCCATTACGCTGGGGCCGGCTGGCAGATGCACGCAAGCGGTCAGCCCACCGGCAACGATGACGATGGTTAGATTTCTTATTAAACGCATGTTTGTTCTCATGATATTAAGGAGTCGGAGGTTGCGGTGCAACCTGTATCCACCCTTCCGGACAGTTCTTGACCGCAGGGTAATAACCTGCTGGGGCGCGGCAGTAGTGCCAGTAATTGGTTTGTGATTGAGCGGTGACGGACTGCTCGCGCTGAATATAAACCGGTGGTGTAACCGGTGCAATCACAGCTGGCGGATAGCGGTAGCGAGGCGGAGCGAAGAATGGCCCGGGGTACGCAGAGTAACCGTATGGATAAAAACTTGAACCGTAAAAACCGGGAGCAAATCCGCCCATAGTGATACCGAAATTGAAGTGACTGTGGCGGTGGCCATGATGTCCGTGTCCATGATGGCTATGTCCGTGCCCACCGCGGGCAAAAGCCACATCCTGTGCTGTCAATGCCAGTAAACCGGCAATCCAGTACAGTCGATTCAATTTTTTCATACCATCACCTCATACATACTTTTCCGTCATAGTAGGCAGTGTGAGCTGAATACATCCTGAATACGGACAGCTTTGCTGGTTGAACAAACTGCTGATAACCTGCTGGGATGCAATGCTAGGCTATGCTGTTTTTGTACAGTAAAATACGCTGCAAAAGCGCTCCTGAGTCCTGAAATTTCAGAGTTATCCGTTGAGCCGGACAGCCGGTTGCAACCAATGGCGCCGGTGTTGTCAAAGTAACCATTACATTCCTATCGTAAAACCATGATTGAAATCATTGCAGCAATCGCCCGGTGGTCGCAATTGACCGCCAATTTGATTCTATTTGGAAGCTGTGTTTTTCTCGCCGTGATCTGGCAGCAAAAAAGTATTTTGGAAACGCCTTGGATGATGCGGCTGGAGAAGATGTTTCCCTGGCTTGCGGGCATCATCATCGCCGGACTCACCGGCATCCTGGCGACCACCACCGGCGGCGCCACCGGCGATGCCGCCAACGCCTGGAATCCAGTTGTTTGGATGGAGATCGTGCAGCAAACGCAAATCGGCCATATCTGGGCGGCGCGAATGTTATTCGCGGTGTTGTTGTTTTGTGTGGTGGCGAAGCTGCAATCTTCCAGCCGCACGCGCAGTCACTATGTACTATGGGCAGTATTGGCGGCTTTGCCGTTGATCGCGGGCACGTTGATGAGCCACTCCAGCGCCGATGAAATGTCGTTCACCGCCATCGCGCCGTACGCGATTCACATCCTGCTGGCGGGAATCTGGTTTGGCGCGTTACCGGCCTTTTTGCTGATTTTGTTGAATCTGCGCAAGGAAATGGGCTTTACCGCGATGCAAACAGCCGTCGATTACCTGAAAAAATTCTCCGCAATCGCGCTGCCGGTCATGGTTTTGCTCATGCTCACCGGTGTGATGGTGACGGACCGCTTGGTGGATGAAAAATACTATGCCTTGGTCGCCAGTGCTTACGGTTGGCTGTTGAATATCAAACTCACCATTCTGGCGGTCATTCTGGTGATCGCCTACCAAGCGCGCAATCGCTGGTTGCCGCTGCTGGAACGAGGTGAAAACAATCAAAGGGCTGAAGGCAGTGAGCATCTAAGGCAATGGGTGCGCATCGAATTCGTGCTGGCGCTGCTGCTGGTGTTGTTTGCCACTATTCTGGCCAATACGCTGCCGGCCAAACACGCCATGGTCGAGAACTGGCCGTATCCGTTCCGTTTTTCGATCGATGCGACCTGGGATCAGCCAGATGTGCAGGACAAAGTGTGGTCGGGCATTGTGCTGTTTGTAATTGCGCTTGGCACGATTTGGCTTGGCATCCGGTTGCACTGGAGCCGCGTGGTGAAGATTCTGGTGCCCGGCGTGCTGGGAATCAGCTCGATGGCGCTGGCGCTGCCGCCGCTGGCCGTCGAAGCGTTTCCGGAGACGTATAAAAAACCGACGGTACCGATCGATGCGATTTCCATCGTCGCCGGTGCGCATCTGTATGCGGAAAATTGTGTCAACTGCCACGGCCCGCAAGGCAAAGGAACCAAACCTTCTCCCGATCCCGACGTGCGCGATCCGACTGACCTGCTCACCCAGGAACATACGGCGAAATACACAGTGGGTAACGTTTTTCACCAGTTATCATCCGGCATCCCGGGCACCGAAATGCCGGGGTATGCGGACAAGCTGTCGGAAGAGGAACGCTGGGATTTGATCAATTTTCTGCACGCGATGTCCCGCGGTTTCGATGCACGCTTGCTCGGCAGCATGATCGTACCGGAAACCCCCGCGATTGCATCGCCCGTTTTCAACTATACCGCGAGCGACGGTTCCAGCGGTAACCTGAAGGATTTCCGCCTGCAAAAAAACGTGCTGATGGTATTGTTCGCCTGGCCGCAAGCGAAAGACCGCTTCTTCCAGCTCGCCGCGTCGTATGACCGGATCCGCGATCTCAACACCGAAATACTGGCGGTGCCGATTCATCCGCTGAC
This sequence comes from Gammaproteobacteria bacterium, assembly GCA_015709615.1. Lineage (NCBI taxonomy): Bacteria > Pseudomonadati > Pseudomonadota > Gammaproteobacteria > Gammaproteobacteria bacterium. The sequence goes on from CP054179.1 coordinate 60,302, forward strand.
CGATGAACAATTGCAGCAGATCACCGAAATCGCGCCGTTCCCGATCGTCACCGAAGGCTGGCAGGAAATCAAAGACACCTACTGGTGGTATCGGCGCGTCCGGGTCGTGCCAGATCTATCGGGCAAAGGCATGTTCCCGCAACACATGGAATTTCTCACCGACCGCTTCGGCTACCTGCGCGCCCGCTGGGTAGCGCAATTCGAAGGATTCGGCTGGCAAAACGTCGGTGCGTTGACACTGCAAATAACACAACTAAACCAGGAAGGTGAAATCATGCCGCCGCCAGGGGAGCATGCGCATTGAACGTTAATTTTTATCTGTAAAGCTAAGATCAATGGATGTTACTCAAGTCATCGAATGGTTGTATGAACATAAAGACGCCATCGCTTCCATCGGTCTTATAGTCAGTGGAATATGGGCTGTTTGGGTTTGGAAGAAAAAAGGCGGCAATTCATCGACAGGAATCCAGAATCAGAACCCGCCAAATTCGGGAAAGCAAATTAACGCACCCGTTACGGTAAATGGTCATGCGACGGTTAATCAGCAATTTGGCGAAACTCATCATCATGGATTAAGCTTTGACGATGCGATGAAACTGGCCGAGAAGCTGGCTGCCGAGAAGGGCGAAGAAGATGCCCAGTTCATCAAATCGTTACAGGAAACGATCCAAGCACTGACCTTGGTTAACACCAAAAAATACGATATTAAACAAGCATTCGAGCTGTTAGATCAAGGCGATACCACTCAGGCGGAAACCATCTTTGCCGGTGTGGCTGCGGAAGCGAGACAAGCAGGCAAAGAGGCAAGCATCAGTGAAGCCGAGGCATTGCGTCATTTAGGCTCGCTGGCTTTCTTGCACGACACGCAGAAAGCCTTTGCTGCCTACAAACGCAGCACTGAGCTCGATCCGGAGAATCTGGAAGGTTGGAATATGCTCGGTCTTCTCTATCAAAGAATCGGTGAGCTTGAGGATGCTGAGAATGCCTATAAGAGAGTTCAAAAACTATCCTTGCTGAAACTAAACCGCGAAGGTGAGGCTGTTGCCTACGGCAACCTGGGAACCATCTACCGGATCCGCGGAAAACTTGACCGCGCCATCGAATACTATGAACAAGCATTGGTAATCCACAAGGAGCTGGAACATAAGGAAGGCATGGCGAACGACTACGGCGGTTTAGGTGTTGTCTACCGGATCCGTGGTGAACTCGACCGCGCCGTCGAGTATCATGAGAAAGCGCTGGCGATTGATGAGAAGCTGGGGCGTAAGGAAGGCATATCTAGCTCCTATACCAACCTAGGAATCATCTATCAAATCCGCGGCGATTTCGACCGAGCCACCAAGTATCATGAGAAAGCGTTGGCGATCGATGAGGAATTGGGGCACAAAGAAGGCATGGCCAATAATTACGGCAACCTGGGACTCATCTATCGGACTTGTGGAAAACTCAAGCACGCCATCGAGTACCATGAAAAAGCGCTGACGATCTTCAAAGAGCTGAGTGACAAAGAAGGCATGGCCAATAACTACGGAGGCTTGGGTAATGTTTACCAGCTCTATGGAGAGCTCAATCACGCTATCGAATTTTATGAAAAAGCGCTTGCGATCAACAAGGAGTTGGGAAATAAGCAAGGTATAGCTACTAACTACGGTAGCTTGGGGATCGTCTTCCAGGCTCTAGGTAATTTCGATCGTTCTATCGAATACCATGAGCAAGCGCTCACGTTCAACGAGGAACTGGGGCATAAGGAAGGCGTGGCCAGCAACTACGGCAACCTGGGGATAATCTACCAAACCCAAAGAGATCTGGATCGCGCCGCCGTATACTTTGGGCTAGCGTTGGCGATCTTCAAAGAGATGGGAAACAAAGAAGGTATGGCCAATACTTACGGCAATTTGGGAAGTGTCTACCAGACCATAGGCGAGTTGGGTCGTGCCATCGAGTTTTATGAAAAAGCGCAGGTGATCGACAAAGAGCTGGGAAATATGCAAGGTATGGCCATAACTAGCTGCAACCTGGGGCTCATTTACCAAACCCAAGGCGAATTAGATCGTGCCGTCGACTATTGGAAGCAATCTCTGGTGCTATTTCAGCAACTGGATATTAAAGACAAAATAGCGCTGATACAGTCCTGGATCGATAAGGCTGGGCAAAAAGATTCCAGTTAATAAGATCCCGGGTTGATGTTTTTAATTCGATCTCCAGACCGGTGTTTTTCAGTCGGTAATATCCATGCTAAGAGCAGTCATGGTTGATGATGTAGGATAACTTTCAATCAGCAAAATTTACCGCAACCGCTTGAATAAACCCTTGTCTGTCAGGTATAGTTCGCACTTTGCCAAATCAATCCAAGCAGAAGAGTGCGCTAGTCATTAGCGCCGCCGAAGGCGTAACCTCCCCGGAATCGCTCAGGCAGGGTCAAACCCCGTTTGTTCCTTGAGAACTGCTTGCGACAGGCGATCTGGAGAGTGCCGGAACTGGTTCCGGCCACCGAAGGGGCATGCGGATTCAATTCTGTCAATCTCTCAGGTAAAAAGGACAGAGGGGCACGAAGTCATTTACGTTTGAATGGCTCAATTTTTTTGGGAGAAAAACCGTGCTGAAAATGACACCCCTGAATCAAGCCCACCGCGACATGAACGCCAAAATGGTCGATTTCGGCGGCTGGGATATGCCGTTGCATTACGGCTCGCAATTGGATGAACACCATAAAGTCCGCCAGGATGCCGGCATGTTCGACGTGTCGCACATGCTGCCGGTGGATGTCAAAGGCACCGATGTGCGCGGTTTTCTGCGCCGGCTGGTCGCCAATAATGTCGATAAGTTGACCGTTTCCGGCAAAGCGCTGTATTCCTGTATGCTGACCCCGCAGGGCGGCATCATCGACGATCTGATTATTTATTTCCTGTCGGAAGATTGGTTCCGTATCGTCGTCAACGCCGGTACCGCGGATAAAGATCTGGCCTGGATGCTGAAACAACGCGATGCGCTCGCGCCAAGTCTGGAGATTACGCCGCGCCGCGATCTGGCGATGGTTGCCGTGCAAGGCCCGAATGCGCGTACCAAAGTGTGGCAGGTGATCCCAAATTCGCAAGCGGCGACTGAAGAATTGAAACCGTTCCAATCCGCTATCGTCGGCGATTATTTCATCGCCCGCACGGGTTATACCGGCGAGGATGGCTTTGAAATCATGCTGCCCGCCGCGAATGCGACAGCATTCTGGAATGCGTTGTGTGACGTCAGGGTTGCACCGGCCGGGCTGGGCGCGCGCGATACGCTGCGTCTGGAAGCCGGAATGAATTTGTACGGTCAGGACATGGATGAAACGCAAAATCCGTTGGAATCCGGCTTGGCTTGGACGGTCGATTTGAAATCCGAGCGCGATTTCATCGGCAAGCAAGCGTTATTGGATACGAAGGTCGCGCAGCAACTGGTTGGATTGGTACTGATCGATCGCGGCGTATTACGCAGTCATCAGGAAGTGATCGGTGAAAAAGATGGCGTTGAGTATAAAGGCGAGATCACCAGTGGTGGTTTTTCGCCGACGATGAATCAGTCGATCGCATTGGCGCGTATTCCGGTACAGATCGCTGTGGGCGATGAAGTCAGCGTCGTTGTGCGCGATAAGAAGCTGCGCGCTAAAGTGGTAAAATACCCGTTCGTGCGTAACGGTAAAGTTTTGGTATAAACAACAAAGTATAATTTTTTCTGGAGTGAATCTATGAGCATCCCAACAAATCTGAAATATAGTAAATCCCATGAGTGGGTGAAATCTGAAGCCGACGGCACGGTCACTGTTGGGATTACCCATCACGCGCAGGAATTGCTCGGCGACATGGTATTCCTCGAGTTACCGGACGTTGGCCGCAAATTGAAACAAAAAGAAGAATGTGCTGTTGCCGAATCCGTCAAAGCGGCCGCCGATGTGTATTCGCCCATCTCGGGTGAAGTGATCGAGGTTAATTCACCGTTGGTCGACGAGCCTGGAAAAATCAACGAAGACGCTTATTCCGCCTGGTTATTCAAAATGAAACCCAGCAATCCTGCGGAAATCGATGCGATGCTCGATGCGGCGGCTTACACCGAATTGGTAGAAAACGAAGATCACTAAGATTTGTTTTATACCTTCGTTTTTTAATTTCACATTATTTTAAGTTGCAAAAATAAATCATGCCGTTTATTCCACATACCGAAGAAGATATCGCCGAGATGCTTGCCAGCATTGGCGCTAAATCCATTGAAGACTTGTTTGACGAAATTCCCAAGGAACTAGTCAGCGGAAAATTAACCGGTGTTCCAGCCGGTCTCAGCGAATTGGAAATCACCCGCCTGATGATGGAGCGTGCGAACAAGGATGGTTTCTACCAGAATTACATCGGCGCTGGCGCATACGAGCATCACATTCCGGCGGCGGTGTGGCAGATCACCACGCGCGGCGAATTTTATTCTTCGTATACGCCATATCAAGCGGAGGCCAGCCAAGGCACACTGCAATTGCTGTACGAATATCAATCGATGATGGCGTCGCTGACCGGCATGGATGTTTCCAACGCCAGTATGTACGACGGCGCCACCGCATTGGCTGAGGCAGCCTTGATGGCGGTGCGTTCACATAAAACTTCGCGCAAAATTTTGATTCCGAGAACCGTTCATCCCATCTACCGCCAAGTGGTGCGTGCGATTGTCAGCAACCAGAAGATCGAAGTGGTCGAATTGCCGTTCGATACCAAAACCGGCCAGATCGATCCGGCATCATTGACGAAAACGGATTTTGGCGATTTTGCCGCGCTGGTGATTCCGCAGCCGAATTTCTTCGGCGTGCTGGAACAAGTCGATGCGCTGACCGATTGGGCACAGAGCAAAAATGCGTTTGCCATCGGCGTGGTTAATCCTACCGCATTGGCATTGCTGAAACCGCCGGGAGAGTGGGGCAGCAAAGGTGCCGATATTGCGGTTGGCGAGGGCCAACCCTTAGGTATTCCGCTCTCCAGCGGCGGTCCGTACTTTGGTTTCATGGCGTGCAAAAGCGAGCTGGTGCGTCAAATGCCGGGCCGTATCATCGGCCGCACCACCGATCTGGACGGCAAAGAAGGTTTTGTGCTGACGCTGCAAGCGCGCGAACAGCATATCCGCCGCTCCAAAGCGACTTCCAATATTTGTACCAACCAAGGATTGATGGTGACGGCGGCGACAATTTACATGTCGCTGATCGGACCTGAAGGATTACGCCGCATTGCCGCGCAGTCGCACGCCAGCACATTGGAATTGGTCGAGCAACTGGAAAAAATCAGCGGCGTGAAAAGAACGTTCAGCACTGCTGCATTCCACGAAACCGCGTTGACGTTACCTAAACCTACTACGGACGTGCTGGCCAAGCTAAAACAAAAAGGCATTTTGGGCGGATTCGATTTGGGCGCGCACTATCCTGAACTGGGTAATGCGTTGCTGGTTTGCGTGACCGAGACCAAAACAGCCGCCGATCTGCAGAATTATTCTGCTGCTTTGAAACAAGTACTCGCTTAAACAAATTTTTAAATTCATCGGAAAGGAAAATTCATGGTTACTTTAAAAGGAAAGCCAATCAAATTGGAAGGCACGTTTCCTAAAGTCGGACAAAAAGCACCGGCTTTTTCATTGGTCAATCGCGATCTGGAAGACGTTACGCTGGCCAATTTTGCTGGCAAAAAGAAAGTGTTGAACATCGTGCCCAGTCTGGATACGCCGGTGTGTGCGATTTCCACGCGCAAATTCAATCAGCAAGCCAGCAATATGGACAACACCGTGGTGCTGATCATCGCCGCCGATTTACCGTTTGCGATGACCCGTTTCTGCGACTCCGAAGGACTGGATAAAGTCGTTACGTTGTCCACGATGCGCGGTGCGAATTTTATGAAAGATTACGGCGTTTATATCGCTGATAGCGCTTTTGGCGGTATCACGGCGCGTGCCGTGATCGTTCTGGATGAATCGGATACCATCATTCATGCCGAATTGGTTCCGGAAATCGCCAACGAACCTAACTACGATGCAGCAATGGCTGCTTTGAAGAAATAAATTGAGATTGACTGAAACATTATGCTGATATTCGAACACTCACGCAAAGGGCGGCGCAACTATTCGCAGTCGCCAGCAACACCGGCCAGTAAGTCCGCAATTCCGCAAAATCTGCTGCGTAAATCGAAAGTGTTGCTGCCGGAAGTTTCCGAGATGGATACGGTGCGCCATTTCACCCGCTTGTCGCAAAAGAATTTCTCGATTGATACCGAGTTTTATCCCTTGGGTTCATGCACGATGAAATACAATCCGCGCGCGTGTAATTCACTGGCGATGCTGCCGCAATTTTTGTCGCGCCACCCAGCGGCGCCGGAAGATACCGGACAAGGTTTCCTCGCGTGCATGTACGAATTGCAGGAGATTCTGAAATCGGTCACCGGCATGGCGGGTGTGAGCCTGACGCCGATGGCCGGGGCGCAAGGCGAATTGATCGGTGTCATGATGATCCGTGCGTATCACGAAGCGCGCGGCGATTTCGCCCGCACTGAAATTATCGTTCCGGATGCGGCGCATGGCACCAATCCGGCGACCGCGGTGATGTGCGGCTTCAAAGTGGTAGAGATCGCCACCGACAAGGACGGTAATGTGGATCTGGATGCGCTCAAGGCGGCCGTTGGTCCGCAAACAGCAGGACTGATGCTGACCAATCCGTCAACGCTGGGTGTGTTCGAGAAAAATGTCGCAGAAATGAGCCGCGTGGTGCATGAAGCCGGTGGACTGCTGTATTACGACGGTGCCAATTTGAATGCGGTACTGGGTAAAGTAAAACCGGGTGATATGGGGTTTGACGTGATTCATATCAATCTGCATAAAACCTTCTCAACACCGCATGGCGGCGGCGGTCCCGGTTCTGCACCGGTAGGTGTGGCTGAACGGTTGTTACCTTTCATGCCGATCCCGATTGTAGCCAAGGAAGGTGACAGCTACCGCTGGCTGACTGAAAAGGACAAGCCGCAATCGATCGGCCGTTTATCTGCGCATATGGGTAACGCCAGTGTGTTGCTGCGGGCTTATATTTATGTGCGTTTGCTCGGCATGCAAGGCATGCATCGCATTTCCGAATTTGCCACGTTGAATGCGAATTACCTGATGGCTGAGTTGCGTAAAGCGGGTTTTGAAATTGCATATCCGAATCGCCGCGCCAGTCACGAGTTCATCGTCACGATGAAGGATATCAAGGATAAAACCGGCGTAACAGCAATGAATCTGGCTAAGCGTTTGCTCGATAAAGGCTACCACGCGCCGACGACGTATTTCCCGTTGCTGGTGCCGGAATGTTTGCTGATTGAGCCGGCGGAGACGGAGTCGAAGGAAACGCTGGACGCATTTGTCGTATCGATGAAAGAAATTCTGCAAGAGATCGAGTCGCAACCGGATATGGTCAAAGGTGCGCCGCATACCATGTCGGTACGCAAGCTGGACGATGTCAAGGCTGCACGTGAATTGGATCTGGCGTGGAAACCGAGCGCTTGAGACTGCTGACAATTGTTTTTCATCATTAACACCGGTAGCTGAATTATGCGTACTTTGATTTGCGGTTCCATCGCTTACGACAATATTATGGTCTTCCCGGATCATTTTCAGAATCACATTCTGCCGGAGAAAATTCACGTATTGAATGTCGCATTTCTGGTGCCGGAAATGCGCCGTGAATTCGGCGGGTGCGCCGGTAATATCGCCTACAATCTCAAGATGCTGGGCGGCGAACCGGTGATGATGGCCACTGTCGGCGATGACTATGCACCTTATGACGCGCGGTTTAAACAATTGGATCTGACTCAGGAACATGTGCGGCATGTGCCGGATACTTTTACCGCGCAAGCTTTCATCACAACCGACTTGGCCGATAACCAGATCACCGCGTTTCATCCGGGTGCGATGAATTTTTCCCACCTAAATTCAGTGAAAGAGACACGTGATGTCCGTTTGGGTATTATCGCCCCGGATGGACGCGATGGCATGATGCAGCATGCGCGCGAATTTCATGAAGCCGGAATCCCGTTTGTATTCGATCCGGGGCAAGGATTGCCGATGTATAACGGTGAGGAATTGCTTGATTTCATCAACAAAGCCGATTACATCGCGGTCAACGACTACGAAGGGGAAATGCTGCAAGACCGTACCGGACGTAACCTGGAATCGTTGGCGAACAATGCCAAAGCGCTGATTATCACTTTGGGAGCGCAAGGCTCCCTGATCTATGCCGGTGAAAAAAAATACGAGATTCCCTGCGTTAAGCCGAAAGCGATTATCGATCCGACCGGCTGTGGCGATGCTTATCGCGCAGGTTTGTTGTACGGCATCGTCAATAATTTCGATTGGCAAACGACGGGGCAGCTCGGTTCACTGATGGGTTCCCTGAAAATCGCCCAGCGCGGTGGACAGAATCATCAATTTTCCCGTGAAGAGATTGGCCAGTATTACTTTGAAAGCTTTGGCACTCGCATTTTCTAAAGCTTGGATCATAGCTTTTAGTTTTTTCATTTGAACTCCACCCATACCGGTTGATGATCCGAAGCTTCCGTTTCGGCATCGGTGCCGTATTTGCTAAGACGATTTACCAATCCGTCGGTGATAAAAACAAAATCAAAGCAATCCGGACCTGCAACAAAGTCCACCGGATGAATCCCGACGGTTGGTGTATGCGACATTCCGGGATGTAATACTGACCACGCATCGTGAAAGTTTGGCGTACCATCATTGAAAGGAGCAAGAATTCTCATATGTTCCAATGCTGTGGCGGGGAAATTGAGATCGCCGCACAGTATGGCTTGTGCTGGTCTGGAAAAAACTTCAAATGTTCCGCCCCGTTCTTCATTAAGCAATTGACGCTGCGACATAGCGCAAGCTTCCTGGTGCAAACTCCGGATTGCATCGATTTGAGTTTCCCGCTGACGTTGCGAATAGTACTCGAGGTGTGTGGTCAAGATGCGCAGCGGGCCGATGTCGGCTGTTACGACAGCTTCTATCAATACCCGTTGCATGCTGGGTGTTGTCAGTTCCGCTCGCCATGGCAATAAATGCCGCCAAACCTGACCAACCGGTAAACGGGTAAAAATAGCGTTGCCAAATTGACTGCGTCCACCACCGCTATCCGGTACATCGGTTGCAATGCCATACAGTACGGTGTAATCAGGCAGCAGCTTGGCCAGCCCGGTAACCTGGTTTTCACCATGACTGCCCGGTAAACCGGGGAAATTGATGGCAACTTCCTGCAGACAGATAACATCGAAATCACCAAGCTGGCGTATTATCCGAACGATACGCGTAAGATCGACACATCCATCCATTCCGCGACCCCATTGAATATTCCAGCTGAGTAATTTCATAAATAGTGTGTTGTGAAGATTGACAGTTAGTTTATTTCTGCAAGCCTGTCCGCAATTCAATGTGCGATGAGATCAGTAGTATTGAACAAGAGATACTTACACTAATCTATCTGCCGGAATCTGAGCACAGAATAAAAAATCATCCGATTCTTATGTGAGTTTTGCCACATTAATATCACATGATCCTTGATAAGATCACGACTATTTTAACCCGAAAAACATTTTTCTCAGAAACTGCATCCAAGAACGCAATCACTGCGTAATTCCTCATGACGGCAGCAAGAATCAAAGTGCCGCAGCGCTTAAGGTAGCTCTGAAAAAGGCCGCGCGCGATGGTTAGGTAAGACGAAATCGAGTTAGAAAGTGTAGCTTACGAATGATATGAGCATTTTGAACCTGATTTCAACGCAATATGGCCGAGCGTAGCAGTTTCGCAGAGCTTTCTTAATTGATTATGATCAAAAAATATTTAAAGTTTTTAATGCTAAATCCGAAATAAGAGCTGGTTGGCTTATTGCGATAGATAAAGATTGAATTGCTGACTGAATTGCAAGTATGTAATCAAAAACCACGATACGTTGCTAATTAATTGATAGAAATAGAGATGAATAAAAATCATGTTTGTTTTCAGCATCTCTCTAAGTTATTCGCATAACAATTTAGTGAATGGAGTATTACAGAATGAATCAAGAAGTGGTACTGTTTAAAGGTAAAGATAAATGACCAACAAAACAGAACATATGCTTGCGAGAGTTTCGCACAGAAGAATTGATGATATCAAGGTACTGGTTGTTGTTGATAAATATGTCTCTGGCGAAACATTGAGAAATATACTCGATGACTGGCAATACGATATTATCGGCATTTGTACTTCAAGTCAGGAAGCTATAACCAGAGTAAAAAAAGATAAGCCTGATTTAATTCTGACGGACATGGAGTTGAACGATTGCGATGGTATCTATTTAGCGCAGCAATTGAATTTACAAACCGACAATTCCAATCTTTGCATTTATTTTACAGCGTATACCAGTGACTTGATCGTGCAGCGTACAATGACGATCGCTACTGCTACGGGTTGTAATATCAATAAAGGCACTGCAAAAAAACAGCACACCAACTTCGAGTCTTGCTTTTGCCAATATCACGGCATTGAAAAATCTGATAATCAAATCAAACAGCTTTTAGTGCAGCCTATTCGAGTTTTATTAGTTGACGATCAACAAATCGTGCTTTGGGGATTGGAGAAGTTAATTGATAGTGTGAAACCTCGAATGGAAGTCGTTGGCGTAGCGACTAATATTTCTGATGCTAAACGGCTTGTTCTGGAAAGAAATCCGGATATTCTTATATTGAATATCCATTTGGATGAAACAGACTGTGTAAACCACATTCCTGATTTCGCCAGCAATGGAAATACGCGGGTGGTAATTTTTACTGAAACGCACGATAAAGAAGTGATTGATAGAGCGGTTCTTAGCGGCGCACGCGGCATAGTGCATAGAAAAGAATCTATGCAAACGGTACTTAGAGCAATTGAGAAAATTTACGATGGTGAATTATGGCTCGATCGCATTACAACCGGCCGTATTCTTTTACAAAATTCACGTATACGCAGAAAGATTTCTTCTGATACCGATACAGACAAAATTGCAATGCTGACTCGTAAAGAATGCATGATTCTTAGAGCATTTTCCGATGGAACGGGCGGAGAGCAGAATAAACAGATAGCTGCAAAATTGTGCATGAGTGAGCATACCTTGCGCAATCACCTGACTTCCATATTCAGTAAATTGGGCATAAAGAATCGTTTTAGCTTATTTGCCTATGCCAAGCAGCATTTTCAGCAACTGGAATCTTCTTGATCGCGGCACGTTTCTCGCTCACAAGTAAAGCGCTTTGCAGCAAGTAGACGTGTATTAATTCGCGTCCTCTAATTTACTCCGCTTCACGTTGCCGTTCCAAATGTTTTTCCACATCCTTTTGGCTAAATCCGATAGCGCTGGCGACGCGGTCCGCATGGCTGACTTTGGAGATGCCTGCAATCAGCCGGTGCGTCGGGCCTTGCGGTAAGAACTCGACTTGCAAATAGCGGCCGATACCATCTTTTTGCAGCAGCTCGCACAACTCGTGATTGTGCGTAACCAGCAGCGTGCTCGCACCGAGTTTATGAAATCCTTTCAGGATGTATTCGGAAATTGTCATTTTTTCTTCAAATGTAGTGCCTTCGGATAATTCGTCGAGTACCACCAGGCTGCGCGGCGTGGAGTTGAAAAAAATTTCGCGCGTACGCTGGAGTTCATGACCGAAGCGACCCATCGCGGCGCTGAGTTGGCCGGGGTCGGGTACTTGATAATAGATATGCTCTGCCGGAACCAATTGTCCTTGCGTGGCGGGAATATAGCAGCCGATTTGTCCGAGCAGCTGGATCTGCGCGATGGTTTTACAATACGCGGTTTTACCGCCGCTATTAGGGCCGGTGATAACCAGTACCCGGCCGGCAAGATCGAGGTGTATGTCGTTAGGCACATAATCCGGGATGGTTTTAATCAACAGGGGATTTCTGGCTTGATTGACAATTAGCCGGTGTTGTTTTTCATCGAGGATTTCCGGTAAAACTTTGTCTCCTGGAAGCGACTGACCATAGCGGTAAAAAGATAATAGCTCATCGAGCAATCCTAACGCTTCGACCGCTTTCGCCAATTCCAGACTTTCGCGAAATTGCTTGCGCAAGGGATAAATGATCGAATCGCGGTCGGAAACACCCATTGCCAGCAGAATAATCGGCAAAACCGGCGCGGTCAGCGCCAGAATGCCGTAGCTGATATAAGACGCGCCGAACTGTGGCATCAGCATTTCAAAGAAAAATAAAATGCCGTAACCGGCGGCCAGAAAAATCAGTATCGGCAAAATCTTAAACAGCGAAGGCTGGAAGCGCAAATACAAATCGAAACGCGCTTTCTCTTTCTTTGTTTTGAATTTGCCACCCATGGAGTAAACCGGTCCTTTCATCAACGCATAGATGCGCGATTGGCCGAAGTCCCGGATAGCATCGAGCAGCGTGTGCAAATAAGCGGACTGCGGGCGCGGCAAATTTCTGGCTTGCTCGACCAAATTCACGGCAAACTGAGTGCCGTCCTGATATTGCCGGTAGCCGTAACCGCCGAATTCCAGTTTATCGCTGCGGCTGCTCGGTTCATCAGTCGCCAAACCGCCGGAAAACTCACCATACAACAGATGTTTCAGCGATCTTTCGCCGGAAATGGTTTTTGCAATGAAATCGGATAGCGCATCGCGGAGTTCCGGGTTCGACTCGATCTCGCGCAGCGCAATCTGCTTTTGCTGCGTCACTTGCGCATTTTGCGCGGGACGGGCGAGCGAGCGGTACAGTACCAAGCGGCCGGTCTCGGTTTTGGTGTGCTCGATGACATGGAACAGCGCCTCGGTTTCTATCGCGGAAAACGTTTTCGGATCAAGCGCCTCGTGATCCGTTGCCGTGGGGCGGATATCCTCCATATTCGTGGGTCGATCGGAATCGGATAGGATGAATTTTTTGCGCCAAATATCAATCATACGGGTCGTGTCTGTTCAGGTTTTTTCATGAATCGCCAGCAAGCGGCGTTAAGCTCTAATGAACGTGTAAAATACGCATATTTGCAATGAAACACAACACAATGTCATCCGTAATCGCACTGACTACGCTCGCCGAATCATGTCACCGCTTAACAAACCGCTAAGATTAATCGGCTTTACCGCCATCGCCGCTGTAATCGCGCTTGCCGGCTGGTATTACACGCGCCCCAAACCGCTTGAAGTGGAAGTAGCCGCTATCGCCAGCGGCGATGTCGAAGCGACCATCGTCAATACCCGCGCGGGCACCGTCAAATCCTGCCAACGCTCGAATCTGGCGCCGATTGCCGGCGGTCAAATCGCCAAAATCTGGGTCAAGGAAGGCGATCATGTTCAAAAAGGACAGATTCTGCTGGAGTTATGGAATCAGGATTTGCTGGCGCAGCGCGAGTTGGCGCAACGGCAGTTGGCGATGGCACAGGAACGCCGCCGCGAAACCTGTATTCTGGCGGAAAATGCCCGGCGCGAAGCGGTACGCACGCAACAACTGGTCGAGCAGGGCTTTGTCAGCTCGCAACGCGCCGATGACGTCAATGCCAATGCGCGTTCCCGGCAAGCCAGTTGTGAAGCCGCCGCCACCGATATTAAACGTGCCGAGGCGCAAGTTCGCGTGGCGCAGGCAGGGCTGGAACGCACTGTCATCAGTGCGCCGTTTTCCGGCGTGATCGCGCATATCAGCGGCGAGCTGGGCGAATTCACCACACCGTCGCCACCCGGTATCCCGACGCCGCCGACGATCGATCTGATCGACGATCGCTGCCTATATGTTACCGCGCCGATGGACGAAGTCGATGCGCCCAAAATCCGGATCGGACAGGAAGTGCGTATCACATTGGATGCCATGCCGGACAAAATTTTTTCGGGGCGAATCCGGCGCATCGCGTCGTATGTCACCGAAATCGAGAAGCAGGCGCGCACCGTCGATATCGAAGTGGATTTTCTGCAAGCTCCGGCAGATGTGCTGCTGGTGGGTTATAGCGCCGATGTCGAAGTGATTTTGCAGCGCAAGGACGGCGTGCTGCGGATTCCGACACAAGCCATCCGGCAGAACAAAAAAGTCTGGCTGGTGGATAACCAAAGCCGCTTGATTGAGCAGTCGGTGGAAACCGGCCTGAGCAATTGGAGTTTTACTGAAGTTCGCAGCGGTCTGAAAGCCGGGGATCAGGTGCTGATCGCATTTGACAAGGACGGGATCAAAGTCGGCGCCGTCGTGCAGCCGAAAACCCAATGATCCGCTTGAACGCGATCACGCGCACATTTCACATGGGTGATCAGGCAGTGCACGCGTTGAACGACATCAATCTGACCATCACTTCGGGTGAATATGTTTCCATCATGGGGCCTTCCGGTTCCGGGAAGTCCACGCTGCTGAACATCATCGGTTTGCTGGACCGGCCCGATAGCGGGTGCTATGAGCTTGACGGGCGGCTGGTCACCGATTTGCCGGAAATCGAACAGGCGCGTATCCGCCGGGAAAAAATCGGCTTTGTTTTTCAGTCCTTTCATTTGGTGCCTCGGCTGACGGCGGCGGAAAATATCGAGTTGCCGCTCATTCTCGGCGGTGTGCCGCAGGAACAGCGGCAAATCCGCGTCGACGAGGCATTGCAGGCATTCGAGCTGAAACAGCGCGCGCAGCACCGGCCTGCCGAGCTTTCCGGCGGACAGCGCCAGCGCGTGGCGATTGCGCGCGCAACCATCATGCGCCCCAGCGTCATTCTGGCGGATGAACCGACCGGTAATCTGGATCACCAGATCGGCGCCGAAGTCATGGCGTTGCTGGAAAACCTGCATCACAGTGGAACCACTTTGATCATCGTCACGCATGACCGCGAATTGGGTGCGCGCGCGCACCGGCAGATCGCAATGCGCGATGGAAAAATACTGACGGATCAATCCGATGACACTCGCTGATACCTTACAGACTTCGTTTAAAACGGTATTGAGTTACCGTATCCGCTCCCTGCTGATTGTGCTGGCGATGGCATTGGGTGTGGCTTCGGTCGTGGTGTTGACGGCGCTCGGCGACGGCGCGAGAAATTATGTCATCAATCAGTTTTCTTCCATCGGTACCAACTTGCTGGTCGTTTTGCCGGGGCGCGCGGAAACGTCGGGTTCGTTTCTCGGCGCGGTGCTGGGCCAGACGCCGCGGGACTTGACGCTGAAAGATGCGCAACTGCTCGGCCGGTTGCCGCAAGTGCGGCGCTATGCACCGCTCAATGTCGGCGCCGCGGAATTATCCGCCGCCAATCGTCTGCGCGAAGTCACGGTGCTGGGCAGCAACGCCGACTTGATCCCAGTGCGGCACATGCAATTGGCGCAGGGTGGTTTTCTGGCGCATGGTACCGAACGCAACGCGCAAATCGTGCTGGGCGCGAAAATCGCCCGCGAATTCTTCCCGCGCAGCCAGGCCATCGGTCAGCGCGTGCGCCTCGGCGACAGCCGCTTCATCGTATCCGGTGTGTTGGCCTCGCAAGGCGAATCGATGGGGTTCAATACCGATGAAATCGTCATCATCCCGATCGATTACGCGCAGCAGATGTTCAATACCACATCGCTGTTCCGCATTCTGATCGAGGCAAAAAGCCACCATGACATTGAACCTGCTAAGCAGGCAGTATTGGCAACGCTGAAACAGAGCCACGACGGTGAAGAAGACGTTACCGTGATCACGCAGGATGCCATTCTGGCAACCTTCGACCGGATTCTGCACACCATGACGCTGGCGGTCGCCGGGATTGCCGCGGTTAGCCTGATCGTCGCCGGTATTCTGGTGATGAACGTGATGCTGGTGGCGGTCAATCAACGCACGGCGGAAATCGGCCTGCTGAAAGCCATCGGTGCGACTTCCGGCGACATCCGCCGGTTATTTTTCGCCGAAGCGGTGTGGTTGTCGCTTGCCGGTGCGATTTCCGGATCACTGCTGGGTCAATTGGGTAGTCTGATGCTGCGCTTGGCGTACCCGCAACTTCCCGCCTGGGCACCCGTTTGGGCTTCAATTGCCGGTGTTGTGGTTGCGCTGGTGACCGGCATCGCCGCCTGTCTTTGGCCTGCAAATCAGGCGGCGCGGCTCGATGCCGTGAAAGCGCTGAGTAAGAAATGATATCGATGGATATTTTTCGCAATCTGATCTTTGCAAAACCAAGCTACAATGTGTTGGTTCAATGACCCGCAACGCCGACATCTGATGCAACAAATTCACCACTCGATGGTGAAGATTCACCGGATATAGAGGTTTGTAGTATTGAGTCACCCTTCATCTCCTTTAAACAGAACAAAATGTGTCTGTTTATTGGAGATGAATTGATTTGTAACACAATCAATGCGGACCGGGCGGAGGAGGTGATACGGATCCGATTGCCATGTAGGTAATTTCGGCAATCCTGGCCTTGTCTTTTCCTTTCCAAGTGATCGTAAGGCGCTGACTATCGGCAGATGAGTTTATCTGGAATTCATCTTCGATCAAAATGAGCGTCGTTGGTCCTATCGTATTATCTTGTATGGTGCGGGATACGCTTATTTCGCGCAATCCTACGGTATGGCATGGAGTCTGATCGAAGTAGCTGCGTCTCAAATCTACCGGCGCTCTCGGTGCAATGGTTACTTCTTTCTGTAAATCTCCGGGTGCCAAGTCGCTGCTGCCAACGACGATGCTGTTCGAGCCAAAATCGATCACAACTCGGCCTTCTTGATGTCCTTTTGTCACTAATACGCCTGATACGATCTTTAGATCCATTCTTTCCTCCATGTGACAGATTCAGCATCCTCCAGATGTTATCGAATATTCCATTCATCTGTGAGGAAGGCATTTATTAATTAAGCTTAAAAACGCCAGTATAGTTTCTTTATGAAATCCACTTATAAATTCGATTTATATTAAAAAATATCCTTCTCCTTTTTCATTACGTGCCAAACTGAATGTCGCGGAAAATATGCTATTGCACGATCAAAAAATCCAGTTTTGTTTAAAGATTCAGAAGCAATCCTGGCAATTTGCTTCAACAAATTGCCTTTATAATATGTAAGAATTTCTAGCGTTGTTTACAGTATTCAGGAGAATACTGTAGATGAACATACACAAACGCACTCGTTTAACATTATTGGATCGTCAGGAAATCTGGCGGCTGTATCAAACCCGGCTGTGGAAGGTAGTTCAGCTGGCAGAATACTTTCACGTCAGCCGGCCAACGATTTATGACGTACTGAAACGAGCCAGACTCCAGGAATTTACTCCGCGTAGCAGTACCAATCAGCGCTTCAAGACACTGCAGTATGGCCTCAAACGTTTGGCTAAAGTAGAGCAAACCATCCAGGAACGTCTCAAGCGCGAAGCGAAGCGCTATAACAAATCTTATCCGGGCGAGCTCGTTCACCTCGATACCAAGCGGCTTCCATTATTGAAAGGACAGTCTGCCAATAAACCTCGCGAGTACCTGTTTGTGGCCATCGATGATTTCTCCAGGGAATTGTATGCCGATATCTTCCCCGATAAAACTCAATACAGCGCCGCTTGCTTTCTCATCGCTACTGTTGCCCAATGTCCTTATCAAATCGATTGCACTTATTCCGATAACGGCACGGAATTTAAAGGAACTGACGATCATGCTTTTGTCAAAGTTTGCAGGCAACACGGTATCGGTCAGAAGTTTACTCGTGTCAATCGTCCTCAAACCAACGGGAAAGCTGAGCGGGTCATCCGTACTCTGATGGACATGTGGCACAGTAAGATTCACTTTAAAGACAGCGCCGATCGACGCATTCAGCTTCTCCGTTTCATTAACTTCTACAATACCGTTAAGCCTCATAAGAGTTTGAATAATGCTACCCCTTATGAAATACTCAACGCTTATTTCAATCAACCTCTCTGTAAACAACCCTGAGATTTCTTACATAGAAATCTCCTCGATAGGGTTGAACACTCGCCGGATCAGTGGCAGCAGCGCCGCCGTCAACCTGTATGTAATTTCCGCTGGCCTGTGGAGAACAAGGGGTACGGCTGGGTTCTCTGGAGAACGTCCATCCCGACAGCGCTAAAGCGTAGTAACCGTAGGCGTATGGATTTCCACCGACAACTTCGGAAGCTGGTCTCAAGAAGTCGAAATAGCAATCTTCTTGCAACATGCAACGATGACCATCTCCAACTCCAGAGAGTTTGACGGCAGCCGCGATCAGTGTCCCTGCTTGTTCATCATCGTCCATGCGGAAAAAGCTTGGGCAAAGCTGCACCAAACGGCTGCTTGAAGCGCCGCCAGGCAGTGACTCCACCGGCAGATTGACTTCGTTTCCTCGGACATTGTCGCAGACATCCGCGGAAGCAGGCAGGCATGTAACCGTTAGATCGCCAAGAATTTGTTCCCCTGCCGCGAGATTATCCCGGATCGCCGTCATTTGCGGCCGGTCGGGACAGTGGAAATGCCGGTAGCTCGCATATAAATTTTCGCCTGTTCCGGGCCAGCGCGTTAAGGCATTGCGAACGAGCTGATTGGCCAGAGTGCGCGCATGGCTGATTGCGCCGTCCGGGTTACTCACGCCTGTCGTCGCTTGATCGCAACCAGCGCTGCGAGAAATTTCCTTCCGGCTGGAAGTCTTGTAATGCTGGCTGAGTGTGCTCGCCAGTTGTGCCGTTCCTTCACCGGAAAGCTCAAACGACGACCACATCCCTTTATCCAGATCGAAAATTGCATGCCCTTGGCTGATTTGCGTTCCGCCCGCTCCCTCGCTTGTGGTCGAGCCGGTATGCCGCAATTTGAAACGCGCTAATTTGTCTCTGACTTCTTCCAATTCAAAGACGGTTTGTCCGCCTGCCGCCATACCCGTACTGTTGAGGAATACGGTATCCGTGAAAGTATCGCCGATCTTTACCGGTTTATCGGGAAAACGCGGCATCCAGAAGATATTATTGCGATTGGCTGGCCCGGCTGCCTGAATGAGCGGTTGATAGCGCGGCAGTCCGCCGGAAAAAGAATATTCCGTTACTTCGCCTGTGGCCGAGATATTCGCTTCGAACTGAACGCCATTGTAATAATCAATCCGGCGTCCTTTATTACTGAGTTCAATAATTCGAGCGCTCAGTGTGGGCAAGGCTGCGCCGTGTGTTTGGGAGACGCGGAACTCTATCGTGCGGCGGAATTCGGAAATAAGCTTGCTGCCGCTTTCCTGGCGGCTGTGATCCGTTTCATAAAAAGTTACACCCGGCGCGAAATTGTAGAAGAATCTGAATCCCTCATCGGCTGCCAGGGAGTGAGTGCAGAACACCATGATCACGACGGCTTGCCATGTTGGGATTAGTTTGATGCTTTTAGCGTTCATTCCGATTGTGTCGCATTATTATTTCTCCTTACACCCCTGCCGGTATCCGCCAAAACTGATAAGCGGCAGGGGGTAAATTTATCAATCCATCAGGGTCGAGCAGAGTGTCTGCCCGGTATTCGCACCTGATGTGACACGCACAGACCAGATGTAAACGCCTGATTTCCAGGTTTGACCCGCCAGAGGAGCAATGCGCAAAATATAAACCCCGGTGACGGAACCGCCGCTGCTAACAGACGTGATATGAGAGATCGACCCGCCAGGGCCAACAATTGCGGAACCAACGGCAAAATTTCCTGCGTTGAGTCCGGTTACCGCTACTCCATTGCTATCGGTTACACTAACGACGATGTAGGATTCAAGCGCATTACTGGGAGCTGCTATCGTATCTTCAGCTATCGCATTCACAATTAATCGAGTCATGATATTAGTCCTATAGTTTGCGCCTACTCTATTTACGCTTTTTCGGCATCCAGCGTTGAGACAAAGACCGCATAATTAATTCGATGTAGTTCACACTATGAGTAAAGAGTAAAAATGGCGCTAAGCTGCTTTATAGTAACTGTCAAACCTTGCTTAGTATGAGAAATATCGATTCTTGAAGCAACTATAAGCGAGTAATGAACACAATCGATACTTTCCACTTCGCTCTCCGTTCGCTGACGGCGCACCGTTTGCGCACTTTTTTATCGGCTTCCGGCATCGCCGTCGGTATCGCCGCTGTCGTGTTGCTGACCGCGATCGGCGATGGCATTCAACGTTTCGTGCTGGCTGAATTCACACAATTCGGCACCAATATCGTGACCATTACGCCGGGCAAGATCAATACGCACGGCGGCTCATTGGGTGCGATCGGCAGCGCGCGGCTGCTGACGATTGAGGATGCCATCGCGCTGAAACAAAGCCGCTATGCGCGTTACACCAATGCCAGCGTGATCGGCAATGCGGAAATCCGCGCGCAAGGCCGCAGCCGCCGCGTCACGGCGTACGGGCAGGGCCCCGATTTTGCCCGGGCCTTCAATATGCAGGTCGAAACCGGACAGTTTCTGCCTGATGACGATCCGCGCAATCCGCGCGCGTACGCTGTGCTCGGCGCCAAAGTGCGCAACGAACTGTTCGGCGATGCCAATCCGCTCGGTGCATTGCTGCAAGTCGGCGCGACGCGATTCCGCATCATCGGCGTGATGGCACCGAAGGGCAACGTGCTCGGTTTTGATTTTGACGATACGGTTTTTGTACCCACGGCGCGGGCTTTGGAAGTATTCAACCGCCAGGGTGTCATGGAAATCAATTTTTCCTATCATCCCGATGCGCCGGTACAAGCCGTGGTCGACGACATCAACCGCATCCTGATCGCGCGGCACGGGCGCGAGGATTTCACCGTCAAGCCGCAGCAGCAAATGCTCAGCACCTTATCCACCGTGCTGACGGTGTTGAAGTTCGCGGTTGCGGCGCTGGGCGGCATTTCGCTGCTGGTCGGCGCGGTTGGCATGATCACGCTGATGCATATCGCCGTTTCCGAACGGGTATCGGAGATCGGTTTGCTCACCGCTTTGGGCGCCACGCGCGGGCGTATCCGATTGTTGTTCTTGCTGGAGTCGACCGCGCTGTCGACCATCGGCGGCTTGGCGGGCCTGCTCATCGGCGCGGGTATCGCCGGATTGCTCAAGTTGCTGATCAGCGGATTGCCGGTGAATATTCCGTGGAATTTCGTACTTGCCGCGGTGTGTTTGTCGATGTTGATCGGCTTGATTGCCGGTGTGGTTCCGGCGATGCGCGCGGCCAAATTGAATCCGGTGGATGCTTTGCGCACGGACTAATTCTTTTGTATGAATGGAGCTGTGTCACGGCAAAACACAACGCCATTCGTTTTTTCCGCTTGATATATAATCGGACGCACTCCATTCACAGAAGGGTGCGGTGTGCCGGAATGCAAACGAAGCCTGAGAAGCGCAGTCACGCTCTGTAGTCTCGCCGTACTGACCCATTTCGGCATTGCGTCATGCCATGCGGTTAACTTCACCTACAAAAACGGCCCCAGAATCAAAAGCGATAACGGTAATTTCGAGATCGGCCTGAACGGGCGCGGCCATTTCGACGTGCATTCGCTGTACCCTGATCAGCCGAATGCAAATTACCCCGCATTCGGCAGCCAGCTCTTAAGCGGCGATGATCGCGACGGTTTCAACTGGCGCAGAACGTACGCCACCATCACAGGAAAAATTTATGGTGTTAATTTCAAATTTGAGAATGACTTCGCCGTCAACGAAACCACACCTTTTCCGCATAGCCTTCGCGAAGCCTGGGTAGCCGCCAAATTAGGACCGGGACAATTGACCATCGGACAGTTCAAGGCATACCGGGGTTTGGAGGAGATCACCAGCTCCAATGAGATTACCATGATGGAACGACCGTCCACGTCATCCACCGGGATATACAGCGGACGGCAATTTCTAACCGGCATCGGCTATCGAGCGATGGTCAGGGATAATCTGGGTTTTGGCGTTTACGTGATGAGCTTGGCGCATTTCGGTTTGCCGCTGGAGGGCATCAATTATGGCGGGCGCGCTATCTGGCTGCCGATCGACAAATCAAGTCATATTCTGCATCTCGGACTATCCGCCAGCCGGGACACCGCCAATCGGGATTCGTTGCCAGCGAAGATTGCCGATGTGTACGGCGGACGTCTCGGTATCAGTCAATCGCTGGGAACTGCCGGCGCTAGTCCCGGAGCCCCCGGCCACAACAGTCAGTCGACTTTCTCCGCAGAGGCCGCGTACGCCATCGGTCCGCTCAGACTGCAAGGCGAGTATGCGTTCTCCCTGCTCGATAACACGCACCAAGTGAACGGCGGAAACAGAGATTCAGCCATTCAGGCTTTCTATGTACAAGCAAGCTGGTTTGTGACCGGCGAAACCGCAGTCTACAGAAAAGACCGCGGTGCTTTCGGCAAACCGCAGCCGGCCGGCAAATGGGGTGCGCTGGAATTGGCCGGGCGCTACGATCTGGCGGAAAATTTCTCGCAAAGCCTCAGCGCCGATCCATGCAAAACCGGTACGTCGAAATGCCAGGTTCAAATCATTACCTTGGGTGTAAACTGGTATCCCAATGCGAACATGCGCTTTATGCTGAACTATTACCTGACCGATGCGGCGATCGGTAACGCCGGTTCCGGCATGCCGACACGCACCGATCATCTTTCGACGCTTTCTTTCCGCACGCAAATCAATTTTTGATGGATGAAGTAAGATAGAATGAAACGCCTGATTTTCCAGATACACTTCTAAAAAGGAGATTATCCATGCGCATTTTGCTCGTTTTATTGACCACTTTTTTGCTCGATCCCGTTTTTGCCGCTTGCAACAGCGAATTGCTCAATCAGAATTTCCGCAAACTGGCCGGAACCGATACGGTGAATTTATGCGAAGCCTATTCCGGCAAGGTTCTGCTCGTCGTCAACACCGCCAGCAAATGCGGTTATACGCCGCAGTACGAAAGCCTGGAGCAACTATACGAAAAATACGAATCCAAGGGACTGGTGGTATTGGGCTTTCCGTCCAACGACTTCATGGGACAGGAACCGGGAAGCGAAGAGCAAATTCAGGATTTCTGCCGCCTCACTTACGACGTCAAATTCCCGATGTTCGAGAAAACGACGGTGAAGAAAGGCGATGCACACCCGTTTTATGTGCGGCTGGCGGAACTGTCGGGCACCTATCCGACGTGGAATTTTCAGAAATACCTGATCGGGCGCGACGGCAAGCTGATTACGCATTTCACGCCACACACCAAGCCTTCCGATCCGGCGGTGGTGTCGGCAATCGAACAGGCTTTGCAGCAGTAGCGCGATGAACCGGGAACCTGATTTTTCAGGTAATCCAGGCGAACAGAAGCCGGGAATCAGCATTGCCTCAATTCTGGGGTTGTCGGTGTTTTTGGGATTGATCACCGGTGCCGGGGCTGGTGTTTCGCTAATCCTGCCGGTCACGCTGATTTCCGCGCTCATTCTCTATTTCAATCGGGACAAAATCGCCGCTTCGGGAGCGCCGGAAAAGGTCGCGCGGAAAAGCGCCAAAGCGGTGCAAGGCACCTATGTGTGGCCGGAGTTCGGTCAATTTGCTTGCACCATCTCAACGCAACCGTATCAGCAGGCGATTGAGCAACTGGCGCAGGAAAACGGCATCGATTTTGAAAACACTGCAACCGCTCAATCGCGCATCTTGAAAGCTCACCTGATGCCGGACGACAGCAACCCCTACGACAGCGATATGGTTCGCGTCAACATTAACAACCGCACAGTCGGCTATTTCGACCACCAACCCGCGCGCGGTTTTCTTGATCAGCTTGAAGAAAAGGGACTGTCCGGACAAGTCACGATATGCAATGCGATGATTACAAAGAGCGTTGACGCGGATGGTAAAAGAATCAGATATGGCGTCAAGTTGGATATCGAGATGCCATCAGATGCCTAGGCAAAAAATCCACTGCCTAGGCTTTTTAAGATGCCGCTAGTGAATTTTGAACTTAAACATTCGATTTTTTGCGGCGTGCGGCAAAACCCAACAACCCAAGACCTGCCAGCAGCATAGCGTATATTTCGGGTTCGGGAACGGCTGTTATTTGAAACGCTAATTCCGTGCTGTGAGCACTCCAACCACTGCCATCACCCAGACGAAAAGCGCTGCCGCCTACGGGATTCGAATTTTCCCATAGCCAATCATCAGTGAAACCGCTGGTGTCGTTGACAACCGATAACCAGTACGTCGTTCCGGCGACCAGCGTGGTTGACGGTATGGCGGCTGAATAATTGTAGATGTCGATACTCCAGGTCGCGTCATCGATACCGCTGTCTATGCGATTAACGGCATTGCCGACACTGAAAGAAAAAATTGGATTAGTGTCCGGAACGCCGCCCAAATCACCAAAAATTCTGATCAGGAAGTTATCCGTGGCTGTCGGTGAATTGGTCGGATAATACGAACCGCTCCAGTTTACACCTGTGACGGTATTGCTTCCGACTCCTAGAACAAAATTATCCGCCATCTGTTGATTTACGCCATCAAAATCACTCCACCAACCCCTGCTTCCATCTGGCCCACCGTTATCATAAATGACCGCGGCAGCAGCGGCCGGCGCTACCCAGCTGAGAGAGGATAACGCCACAACCAGCACCGCTGCCGATTGGAATTTTTTACTCGCTGTTAAGGTTAGAGCATGTATTTTTCTCATTATATTTCTCCTAAACGCTAAATCGGGAATGTCATTATAGGTCAAGATAACTATGGTGCAATAAGTAATTTCCTTATTTTTTTCAAACGGATGAATATCGATGACGAACGCTGTATTTGACTTGGCTTGCGAATGCAAATCCGGCAACTGGGTTAGCGTTTGCTATGATTCTTACCCTGAAAGCTTCTTCACTCATGCGATGACAGGTGAGCAAAGAAGCTTTTTAGCCGGTGCGACTGAATGCGTCGTGAATTAATTCACGCGAATGCCAATATAGGTGGCGTTATTGGCTTCGCTGCGTTCGCTATAGGCATTGTTGTAATCGATGATGGCGCCGATCCAGTAGGTTTGTCCGCTGACCAGGTCGGATGGGATGACCAGGAAGGTATTGAATGTAGTGTCGGGAAAGCCGCGGTATAAGGTGACGGCGCCTTCGCCCAGGAACCGGTCGGCCACGCTGATGGTGTCATTGCTTGACAGGTAATAGCCCACCTTGGCGGACAGCGGACTGGTTTTGCCGAGATTCTCATAAGTCAGCTCGAGCTTGACGGTTTGCCCTTTGTTAACGCGATACACCGGTTCACTGGTACCAGCTACCTTTGTCAGTTCAATATTCGATGTATTGAGAATGCGGGTGCGGCCATGCGTGCTGTATTCGCCGCTGCTGCCGGTATGTTTCCAATGCACCACGCCGAGGTCTTCCGGGCCGCCGGTCCATAAGCCGTACACGGCTACCAATCCATTGTTGGCATCCTCGCCGCTGTAAGCGGTGGCGGTTGCGCCGTTGGCGTGGATATGCGTCCAATCGGATCCCATGATGTTATAGGTATTGGCGGTATGCGCCAATCCGGCGGCATGGCCGAATTCGTGCATGGCAGTCGTTTGGAATGGCCGGTTCGCACCGCCGTATGGCCAGAGACTGGTTTTGCTGGTGGTGTAGTGATAAGCCACGCTGTTATTAAATATGACATCCGCTTCTTTCAACGTGCAATCGCCCTTGAACCATACATAAGTGACTGCCGGATAAGTGCCGATATTCGCGCCGTTATTGGCTTCCCACCAGACTTCGTTTTCATTGTTGTTGGCGGCAACGCCGGGTTCATTCCAAACGACGCCGAAGCTCAAGTTGCTGGGATTGCCGTTCCAGTGCGAAACCACGGAGGATAAAGCATCCCGCCACGGGCCAACAGGAAAGCCGACGGATGATGCGCGGACGGTGTAATTGTTGCCGCTCCATTTAGTTGAGTTGCCGCCGCATTTGATCGTGGTGTAAGCGTAAGCTTGTTGCGTCATGGTTGCCAGGAACAGCGCGGCAAGTAATTGGTTAAATCGCGATGCGTTCATTGTAAGTCTCCTAATCGTTGGTTCATGCTGTGAATGCAATGTTCAGATTCGTGCGGAATTGCGTTTTAATGCTTGCGGATTGTCATTTCTTCCGGGCGTATCGCTTCCGGATCCAGCTTGTTGATAACCGGTGCTACAACCGGCGCGGCCAGCGGTTTTGCTTTGCCGACAGAAAATGGCTCATGAATGGGGACACTTTTGGCTGCTCTGAGCGTGCTGAGCGCTTGCGGGGTATAGTGTTGGTTGATGCTATCGCCGAGGAATTTACGGAATTGCGCCGGTGTCAGCCTCTTAGCGTCGGCTGGCGGAGTCCATTCCGCTGTGTTCTCGGTTTCAAACGTAAACTCGTGGACGCCGATGCGGTGGGTCACGCTTTTCTTTTCTTCATTAAATTTGCCTTGATCGAGCTGGCCGTTGCTCAACAGCCAGATTTCTTGCCAAGCATCGGAATGCACCGCATCCTTGCTGATGCGGAAACGGCCAAAATTACCGCCGACCACCGGAGAGATTTCCACGCCGTTGCCGCGCACAAATACGATGTCCTGATCGCCCGCTTGAAATAACGGTACGCCTGGAATAATCAGGGTATTGCCGGCATCGTCAGGCCCGCCGCGGAAACGCAGCGTGATCGATTTATCTTCGCTGGAGCGGCCTTTGAAGTTCCGGGTGATCTCGTAAGTGACATAGGTATGCGGCATGGCGACATCGTCCGCCTTCAGAATATCCGAGGTGCGGTACTCGACGTTGACCACTTTGCCTTCAAAAATCAGGTCGGCTTTGTGCACCAGCTCGGAAGTGTTGGTGCCGTCCGCGTGCGATGCATGCGTAGGCGTGATAACCATCGTCAGGACTAAGCTCAGAATCGTTGCTGCCAATGTTTTTACTTTCATCATAGATCTCCTCAAACAGGGTGGGTTACTGCGTTACTGGGTCGGTTATGCAAAAAAACCGGAAAAATCGAAACAGGTGGCAAACGATATGATTTTTTGCCCGTTTAGTCTGTGATAAAAACCACAGTTCCACGTTACTCAGTGAACTCATCACGGGTTAGGATGGTGGTTCAACAGGTGGTGAAACGGGTACGCGCTGTGCTTGCTGCGGTTTTTATTCAGCATCAACCGCATGAAAAATCAACCCGGTTTTAACCGTTGATGAAAGCGCGTATGCTTGGGGTGAGAGCATAGAGAAAGGAGATAACGCATGCATACCTTCGGCAAATTCGTACTCGGTATGATGGGACAATTGCGGCCAAAACCGGCTGTGGGAGATGCTGCAACGGCGATAGCGCTGCCGCCGCCCGAGAAACACGGCGGCATTCCCTTGATGGATGCACTGGCCAAGCGCCATTCGTCACGCGAATTCGCGTCCGATCCTTTGTCGTTACCGTTGCTATCCAATCTATTGTGGGCGGCGTACGGCATCAACCGGGAAGATGGCGGCCGCACTGCGCCTTCCGCGCTCAACGCGCAGGAAATCGATATTTATGTGGCGCTGCCGTCCGGCGCTTACCGCTACGATGCGACAGCGAATGTGCTAGCACTGGTTGCAGCCAGCGATGTGCGGCGCATCACCGGGTATCAGGATTTCGTCGACGAAGCTCCGCTCGATCTGGTATATGTCGCCGATTACACACGCCTGAACCGAGTGCCGTTCAGCCAGCGCGAATCGTACGCCTCGGTAGCCGCAGGCGCCATCGCGCAAAATGTGTACTTGTTCGCAGCGAGTAACAACCTGGTAACCGTGCTGCGCGCCTGGATCGACCGTGCGGCAATTGCCGAAGCGCTGGGATTGACGCATGATCAGCAGGTGCTGCTGTCGCAGACGGTGGGGTTTTAAGTACTAGAGTTAGCAATAATTCTGAATCGAAAGTCGCGTAGTAACTATAGACAGATTAAATTTATTAACAAAGCATGGACATTACGCAGAAAACTATTTGGCAGCAAGCTGCAGGCGATACTGATCGTAACTATTCCAATATTTGCCGCGGATGGGATGTTATTCTGAATGGACCAGGCTCTGGTGGGCCGTGGCCTGGTGTTAGCAATGGATTATCGTCGCGCAAGATTACTGATTTGCGGCGCTTCGCAGTAGATATGAAAGACGGTGACCTTGTAGTTTTACGCCTTGGAACGGCTAATGTCATTGGGGTTGGGCAAATAGCCGGTGACTATGAATGGCACGATGAATTTGGTGATATAGATGGTTGGGAGCTTCAACATGTTCGACGTGTTCGCTGGCTGTGGATGAATCTCAGTAATCCCAAAATATTTGACACTTATGCTCTGAAACAAGGGGACACAACCCAAAAGCTAAGTGAAGGTTCAGTAACAGATTGGCTTAAGACACTTCCTGTTTCCAATAGTGATTTATCGCGCCATCTTGTTGAGTTGCCAGTCCAGAAAAGAAACGATATTACTGTTACTGAAATATCAGAATTCCTATTTGATCATGGAGTTGCAAGCGTTGCGATTACTAATCTCCTGAGCGAGATTGGCGAGCTAACCCGTATTGCAAAGTGGTATCAACGCTCATCAAGTAGACCATCCGAACATGAGACGGTGGCATATCTGATTGTGCCTCTACTTCGTGCTCTGGGGTGGACACCTCAGCGAATGGCTGTAGAATGGAATTATGTTGATGTTGCATTGTTTGAGCAACTTCCACGAAGTAATGAAACTCTTCGCATAGTAGTTGAAGCTAAAAAAATGGATAACTCGTGCTTAACTGCAATATCTCAGGCGGAATCATATGCTGATGGTAAAGCATCGTGCCACCGCTTGATCGTTACTGATGGTCTTCGATACGGCATTTATACTCGCAGTAAAATGACTGAGCGATTTAAACTTTATGCATATCTAAATCTGACTCGATTGAGAAGTGATTATCCAATTTATGAGTGCAAAGGCGCGGAAGAAGCTCTGCTTGCAATGACACCAGAGTGGAAACCCAATGGAATTTGATTTTTTATTCGAATTAGCTTTGAAGGAAAATCTACAAAACACTGAAACTACCGGGTGAATACTGGTGCTTAATCTTGATGAGTCCTATCGCCACACTTCCAAGCCGGATGTCAGATTGTCGGCCAAGGAAATCGAGATCATCCGTGCGACAGTGCATCGTTTGCTCGGAGATGGCCTGCGTATTCGCATTTTCGGCTCCAGAGCGCGGTTGGACGAGAAGGGCGGGGATATCGATATCTTGATCGAGACGGATCAAAAATTGAATGATCGTATTGCCAGCGCATGCCGGTTAACCAGCCAATTACAAATGCAGCTTGGCGATCAGAAAATCGATGTCATCATCATTGACCCAGAGACACGGGAACAACCAATCCATCAAATCGCGCGCCAAACCGGTGTAATGTTGTGACAGTGGATACGATTAAAGCGGAATTGAACAGTTCGGTTGAATGTGACCAATGTTGCATCGAATGATACGCATCTGGTGTAATGCGCTTTGCTTATTACACCCTACAGCAATAGCCGAAGCCATCTAATGGAGCGATCTTTATGAAAATCCACGAATACCAAGCCAAGGAAATTTTACGCAAGTACGGTGTGGCGACACCGCAAGGCATCGCGTGTTTTAGCGTCGACGAGGCGTTGAGTGCCGCCAAGCAGTTGGGCGGCGAGGTCTGGGCGGTGAAGGCGCAGATTTATGCCGGTGGGCGCGGTAAGGGCGGCGGCGTGAAGGTGGCGCGGTCGCTGGACGAGGTGCGGCAGCGTGCGGGTGAGATACTGGGCATGCGGCTGGTGACGCATCAAACCGGGCCGGAGGGGCGGATCGTGCACCGCTTGTTCATCGAGCAGGGGGTGAAGATCGACAAGGAATTCTACGCCGGCATGGTGGTCGACCGGCGTCAGCAGCGTGTGTGTTTGATGGCGAGTTCCGAAGGCGGCATGGATATCGAGAAAGTCGCCGCCGAGACGCCGGAAAAAATTCATAAAGTGTTTATCGATCCGGTTGCGGGCTTGACACCGCAACAAGCGCAAGACATCGCGCAACAAATCGGCATTCCCGCGTCGTGCGTGCCGCAAGCGGTCAGTTTGCTGCAAGGATTGTACCGGGCATTCGATGAAACCGATGCATCGCTGCTGGAAATCAATCCGTTGGGGTTGGTGAACGGCAATCAGGTGATGGCGCTCGACGCTAAAATGAATTTCGACGACAACGCGTTGTACCGCCATGCCGACATTGTGGCGCTACGCGATCTGGACGAGGAAGATCCGGTCGAGATCGAGGCCGCAAAACACGAGCTGTCGTACATCCCGCTCGACGGTAATATCGGTTGTTTGGTGAACGGCGCCGGGCTGGCGATGGCGACGATGGACATCATCAAGCTGTACGGCGGCAATCCGGCGAATTTTCTCGATGTCGGCGGCGGCGCGACAGCGGAAAAAGTCACCGAAGCGTTCAAGTTGATGCTGTGCAATCCCAAATTGCAGGCGATTCTGGTGAATATTTTCGGCGGCATCATGAAATGCGATGTGATCGCGCAAGGCGTAGTCGCCGCGGCGCGTGAGGTGCAATTGACCGTGCCGCTGGTGGTGCGGCTGGAAGGCACCAATGTCGATCTCGGTAAGCAGATTCTCGCCGATTCCGGTCTGCCAATCATTTCGGCGGCGGATATGGCCGATGCCGCGCAGAAGGCGGTCAACGCGGCCGGTGCGGCCAAAGCCAGCGCCGCCAGTGTTACTTGCAAATGTCAGTCTTAACGGGAGTCATATCATGTCCATTCTGATCAATCGCAACAGCCGCGTCATGACGCAAGGTATTACCGGCAAGACGGGTCAATTTCATACTCGCATGTGCCGCGATTACGCCAACGGCAAAGCCTGCTTCGTGGCCGGCGTGAATCCGCGCAAACCCGGCGAGGATTTCGAGGGTATTCCGGTGTATGCCACCGTCCAGGAAGCCAAGCAGCAAACCGGCGCGAATGTGTCGGTGATTTATGTGCCGCCGCCGTTTGCCGCCGCGGCGATCGACGAAGCGGTGGAAGCCGAGCTGGATTTGGTGATTTGCATCACCGAAGGTATTCCGGTGCGCGATATGATTCGCACGCGCTATAACATGCAGGGCAAGAAAACCAAGCTGATCGGCCCGAATTGCCCCGGCATCATCACGCCGGATGAGATCAAGATCGGTATCATGCCCGGTTATATCCATAAAAAAGGCCGCATCGGCGTGGTGTCGCGCTCCGGCACGCTGACCTATGAAGCGGTGGCGCAGTTGATGGCACTCGGGCTCGGACAATCGACCTGTATCGGCATCGGCGGCGATCCGGTCAATGGCTTGAAACATCTCGATGTCATGCAGCTGTTCAACGACGACGACGAAACCGACGCGGTGCTGATGGTCGGAGAGATCGGCGGCAGCGATGAGGAAGATTGCGCGCGTTGGATTAAGGACAACATGCACAAACCGGTGGTTGGTTTTATCGCTGGTGTTACCGCGCCGCCCGGCAAACGCATGGGACATGCCGGCGCGATCATTTCCGGCGGTAAGGGCACGGCGCAGGAGAAACTCGACGTGATGGAGTCGTGCGGCATCAAAGTCACGCGCAACCCGGCGGAGATGGGCAAGTTGTTGAAATCGGTTTTGTAATTACGTAATTTTTTGTCAAAGGGTTTTTTCATGCATTTTCGTTTATCGTTTCTCGTCATTTTTTTCACCGTCATCGTCTCCGCGTGCAGCACAGTGCCCGATAAGCAGCATCCGCTATCCGACAAGCAACTCCCGCTGCCCGGTAAAAAGCCGGAACGGCCCGCGGGCCCGTTGCCGCAAAGCGCCAAACCGAAGTACAACCTGACCGGTTATCCGGAAAATACGAAGCAGGGTTATATCGATGGCTGTGAAACCGCGAAAAGAAGCGATTGGGCTTTCAAGGACCTTAACCGCTATGAGCAGGATGGGCAGTATCGCATGGGGTGGGACGATGGTTTTGCTTTGTGTACCGGGAAGAAATAAACCGGTTAAGGCGAAGCGAATTGTCAGGCTATGCTGTTTTCTCCGTTCATCCTTCGACAAGCTCAGGACGAACGGAGAAAACGTTATGTTAGATAAACGCTGATTAATTAGGCGAACGAGATGAAACACGAGGCGCACGGAACACAGCAACCGAGATATATCGATAAGATAGGCGAGGATGCGAGTACCGCACAACGAAGTGATTCTCTCATGTAGTCAATTAATCGGCGTTTCCTTAGTTATTTCTTGGGAGAACTTAGTGTTTTGGGTTTATCTATTGCGTTGCTCCGATGGTAGTTACTACACTGGGCATACTGATGATTTGGAACGGCGGATGGCGCAATATCAGGCTGGCGAGTGTAAAGGCTATATTGCCGCTCGCATGCCGGTTGAACTTGTTTGGTCGCAGGAAACTGCGACACGGGAAGAAGCATTATCTGCAGAACAGCAAATCAAAGGATGGAGCCGCAAAAAAAAGGAAGCGTTGATTCGAGGAGATTGGGCGGAGATTAGCCGCTTGGCAAAAAGTAAATCCGTTCGTCCTGAGCTTGTCGAAGGGTGAACGGGTTTACTTAATTTGAAATCAAGCTTTGATTATCACCATGCCTCGTCTTTATTTCTGCTTTAGTCTGTTGCTTCTGCAAAGCATCCTGCCGGTTACCGCTTTTTCGCATGGATTACCGCCAGCTGTTAAGCAAAAGCTGCAGCAGCTAGCGATACCGGAATCGGCAATCGGTGTATATGTCCAGGAAATCGGCCGGAATCAGCCGATTGTCACGGTCAATGCGGATGCGGCGATGAATCCGGCGTCGGTGATGAAATTGCTGACTACGTACGCCGGGCTGGAGTTGCTGGGACCGGCATATACCTGGCCGACCATGTTGTATGCCAACGGCCAGCTGGTTGACGGTGTATTGCATGGCGATCTGATCATCAAAGGGTACGGCGATCCCAAACTGGATTTGGAAAATTTCTGGTTGCTGATTCATCACTTGCGGCAAACCGGACTGCACGAAATCAAAGGCAACCTGATTCTCGATCATTCGCATTACGACATTCCCGTCGACGATCCAGGCGAATTCGACGGGCAGCCGTACCGCACCTACAATGTGCTGCCGGAGGCGTTGCTGGTCAATTACCGTACCTCGACCATTCATTTGTTTCCTGAGCCGGAGAAGAATGCCGTGCGTGTGGTGATTGATCCGTTGCCGGAATCCGTGCGGGTGCAGAATAATCTGAAGCTTACTCAAGGCAAATGCGGCGATTGGCAGAATCAGCTGATGATCGAGGTTGTCCCCGGTACTGAAGATAAAAATAATTTTACCGTGGCATTGAACGGCAGTTTTTCCCGGCGGTGCGAAAAACAGTCGTATATGCTGAGTCTGCAAGACAGCGCCGTATATACCCGCGATTTGTTCAAACGCTTGTGGGCGCAGCAAGGCGGCTTATTTCATGGCGACGTGGTGCTCGGTAAGACGCCGCAACAGTTATCGCCGCTGAAGATTTATCAGTCCCCTCCGCTCGCCGATATCATCCGCGGCATCAATAAGTTCAGTAACAATATCGCCGCGCGCCAGCTGTATCTGACACTGGGCACGGGCGATGTGGTGATCAATAATGCTCCGGCGACGCTGGCCAAATCCGAAACGGCGATCCGTCAATGGCTGGCGTCCAAGCAGCTGAATTTTTCCGAATTGGTGGTGGAAAACGGTTCCGGATTGTCGCGCAAGGAACAGATCAGCGCCCGGCATTTGGGGCAATTGCTGCTGACCGCATTTAACAGTCCGGTGATGCCGGAATTTATTTCTTCGTTGCCGATTGCCGCGGTCGATGGAACTTTGAAAAATCGTTTTACCGATACGCCGGTAAAAGGATTGGCGCACATGAAGACCGGTGCGCTCAACAATGTCCGTGCGTTGGCGGGTTATCTGCTGGATAAATCGGGGCGGCGCGTCATCATTGTTTTTTTCGTCAATCATGAGCAGGCCGGGCAATCCCGCGCCGCGATGGATACGCTGGTGCAGTGGATTTATAACCGTCCGTAGCATTACCCTGCAACGATCAGGCCTATTGATCAGGTTTTCTTTTCGGCGTAAAGTTTCTGCTCAAGGTAGATGATCTATTTTGAAATCAGGTGTTTCCTTTCAACCCTCAAGGGAGTGCACGACATGATGAATGAATATAAATCGCTTTCTGTGCAGTATTTGACAGGTACCGTGCAGATATCCAAACCCGCCTCACCCAATCCGGTAACGTTCGATTCACCCGCATTTGAAGTTATGACCGATTTGCGCAAAATACACGCCGCTGTTATTGCGCCCGGCATTCCAATGGAAATTGCGAATACCTACATGATGCAGCGCGGTGTGCGCACTTTGCTGGTCGTGAACGACGATAATTCCTTGGCGGGGATTATCACGGCAACCGATATTCTGAGTGAAAAACCGATGCGTTTCATTCAGGAAAGGGGCGTTAAACACAACGAGATTCTGGTGATGGATATGATGACGCCGCTGGAAAAGCTGGAAGCCATTCCACTGGAAGAAGTGGCGCACGCGCGGGTCGGCAATATCGTCGCCAGCTTACGCGAGAGCGGCCGGTTGCATGCGTTGGCGATCGATGACAACACCATCGGATTGCCGCGGATTTGCGGTATTTTCTCTTGGACGCAAATCGAGAAACAGCTCGGAACCGTCATTCCGCCCAATAATGTTGCAAAGAGCTTTGCCGAAATCGAGTCGACATTGATTGCCGGCTAAGTTTGAACGCTAAATTTCGCAAACCAGACAATCGTCCATTCCGTGTAGCCAGAAATCATGAGCGGAGTGGACGCAAGTGATTAGATTTTACTATCCAATCCGCTCTCGGCAATTTCTGCGGCGCGAAGAACGGCTTTGGCTTTGTTTTGCGTTTCTACCCATTCGTTTTGCGGCACGGAATCGGCGACGATGCCAGCGCCCGCCTGGACATGCAGTTTGCCATCTTTGATGACCGCGGTGCGGATGGCTATGGCCAAATCCATGTCGCCGTTGAATCCGAGATAGCCGACTGCGCCGGCGTACACACCGCGCTTAGAGACTTCCAGTTCGTCGATGATTTCCATCGCGCGCACTTTGGGGGCACCACTGACGGTGCCGGCCGGGAAGGTCGCGCGCAGCACGTCGATGGCGCTGAGTTCCGGTTTTAATTTACCTTCTACGTTGGAAACGATGTGCATGACGTGCGAGTAGTTTTCAATCTGCATTTTTTCCGTCACCTTGACCGTTCCGGTTTGTGCGACGCGGCCAATGTCGTTGCGACCCAAATCCATCAGCATGACATGCTCGGCGATTTCTTTCGGATCGGCCAGCAGATCGGCCGCCAGTTCGGCGTCTTGCTGTGGATTCTTACCGCGCGGACGGGTGCCTGCAATTGGTCGCACGGTGACGGTACCGCTTTCAAGGCGCACTAGAATTTCCGGGGAAGCGCCGACGACGTGAAAGTCGTCGAAATGATAAAAGAACATGTACGGTGACGGATTGAGACTGCGTAAAGCGCGGTATAACGCCAGCGGCGATGCGTTGAAAGGCTTGCTGGTGCGTTGCGACAACACTACTTGCATGATGTCGCCGTCATAAATATAGCGTTTGGCGCGTTCGACCGCGGCTTTGAAATCCGCCTCGGGAAACTCGGAAATTGCGGCGGCGGAAGCAACCGCTTGTCCGGTTGGGATCGTAACCGGCTGACGCAATTTTGCCAGCAAAGCTCTTAAGCGTTTTTGCCCGGTTTGATAAGCGTCTTGACTGTGCGGATCGACGTAAACGATCAGATACAGCTTACCGGACAAATTGTCCACCACCGCCAGTTCTTCCGACAATAGCAGCAACATATCCGGCGTATTGAGGACATCCGGCTTGGCGTGACCTTGCAATTTGCGCTCGATGTAACGAACGGTATCGTAAGAGAAATAACCGGCCAGGCCGCCGCAGAAACGGGATTTTCCTGCCGGGCAGGGCGCCGCATTGAATTGCGCCAGATAGGATTCGACAAAAATCAGCGGATTGTCGACCGTGACGGTTTCCGCTGAATCTTGATCGATCGTGGTTACCGCATTTCCACGCGCTTCGATACGCGTCGTTGCCGGTAAGCCGATGATCGAGAACCGGCCGAAACGCTCGCCGCCTTGCACCGATTCCAGCAAATAAGAATAGGGCTGGTTAGCCAGTTTCAGATAGATGGAGAGCGGGGTATCGAGATCGGCAAAAGTTTCCAGCACAACCGGAATGCGGTTGTATCCTTGTTCGGCGAGCTGGTTGAATTCGGCTTCGGTCATTGGCGCATCAGGGCAATTTTTTAATCAATTTCGACGCATCCACCAGCGACTCGACGATGGCGTCGCAATCCAGTTCGTACACATTGCGTCCTTCGTTATAACCGTAGGTTACGCAGAACACGTGACAACCGGCCGCGCGCGCGGCAATGGCATCATTGAGCGAATCGCCGATCAACAATGCTTCGTGCGGCTGCGTATTGAAGTGTTTGCAGATATGCGTCAGCGGCATCGGATCCGGTTTTTTCTTGGGCAAACTGTCGCCCGACAAGATGATTTCAAATTTGTCGAACAATCCGGTGGCGCGCAGCAGCGGGAGCGTGAAAGCTTCCGCTTTATTGGTGATGCAAGCCAGTTTGAAACCCGCTTGCTGCAACGCTTCGACACCTTCGACCACACCGGGATAGGGGCGCGTGTTCAGACTCAGATTGTCCGCGTAGTGCTTTTCATAAATCGGCAGCGCTTTGGCAAACAGAGCAGCATCCGGTTCACCATCGAGCTGACCGGTCAAGGTGCGTTTGACCAGTTTCTGTATGCCTTTGCCGATATACGAACGGATCGTTGCCGTCGACTGCTCCGGCATGTTCAGATCTTTCAGCATCAGGTTTGCGGATAACGCGAGATCCTCGGCGGTGTCGAGCAGCGTGCCGTCCAGATCGATCATGATGACTTTGACCGGCAACGGAGATTCTATTTTCCTTGCCGGGGCGTTTGCGTTGCTAGAGAGACTTAGGTTCATTTGTAGACAGGAAACAGCCGTTTCAGTGAGTTAAACTTTGGCCAATTCAGCGCGGAATGCGGCCACGATGGAATCGTAGCGATGCGGATCGGAATCCTTGCCGGCTTGATAAACAGCCGATCCCGCGACAAAAGTATCGGCGCCGGCACGGGCGATTTCGGCGATGTTGTCAACTTTCACGCCACCGTCGATTTCCAGCATGATGTCTTTGCCGCTGGCGTCGATGCGTTTTCTAACCGCGCGCAGTTTGTTCAGCGCTTCAGGAATGAATTTTTGTCCGCCGAAGCCCGGATTGACCGACATGATCAGAATCAAATCCAGTTTGTCGAGGACGTGATCCAAGTAATACAGCGGAGTGGCCGGATTGAATACCAATCCCGCTTTGCAACCTTGTTCCTTGATCAAGCCGATGGTACGGTCGATGTGATTGGATGCTTCCGGGTGAAATGAAATGATGTTGGCGCCGGCTTTGGCGAAGTCAGGAATAATACGATCCACCGGCTCGACCATCAGATGCACATCGATCAGGGCATCGGTGACCGGGCGGATGGCTTCGCAAACCAATGGGCCGATCGTCAGATTCGGCACGTAGTGATTGTCCATCACGTCGAAGTGAACGATATCCGCGCCTGAATCAATGACATCGGTAATTTCTTGACCAAGTTTGGCGAAATTGGCGGATAGAATGCTAGGTGCTAGGCGGTACATGAAAAAAACCTCTCGATAAACAAATCATGTATTTTAACCGCAAATGCCAAACTGCGCGTAACAGAGTGGAAATTATTACGCAAATTTCTCCGATTGATCCGCCTTAAACTTTTTCTTGGTAAACTACCGCGAAATCATAAAAACAAATTGGACCGCAAGATGACCGAAGAGAAGAAGTATGAAATTGATGTCACTGTCCGCACGGTATATCTGCCCGATCAATCGGATGAAGAAGCGGAACGGCATGTATTCGCTTATACCATTACCATCGCCAATAACGGCACGGTCGCTACGCAACTGATCAGCCGCCATTGGATCATTAACAATGGCGACGGCACCAGCCAGGAAGTGCGCGGATTGGGTGTCGTGGGCGAGCAGCCCTTGCTGAAGCCGGGTGATAGCTTTGAATACACCAGCGGCACGGTCATTTCGACCTCTGTCGGATCGATGAAAGGAAGCTATCAGATGGCGGCGGAAGACGGTTATCACTTCGATGTGGCGATACCGGAATTCATTCTCAGCGCGCCGAGAACGTTGCATTAGATAGATAACATTCCCAATTTGATTTCATGTTGCGTTTTTTCTCACCGCCAGTATTCCGATGAGCGGAAAACTGTATTTGATCCCGGCTCCAATCAGTCAGGAAAGCATCGATTGGGTTTTGCCCGCTGAAGTTCAGCGCCGTATTGCGGAATTATCGTATTTCATCGTCGAACAACCCAAAACGGCGCGGCAATTTCTCAAACAGCTCGACCTCAATCGGCCATTGCAAGATTTGCAGATGCAAACGCTGAACGAGCATACCTTGGTCAAGGAGTTGCCGCTATTGCTTGAGCCGATATTGGCGGGGCACGATGCGGGCTTGTTGTCGGAAGCGGGGTGTCCGGCGGTGGCGGACCCGGGTGCGGAGTTAGTCCGCTTGGCGCATAAGAATCATATTGCGGTGACGCCGTTGGTCGGCCCGTCCTCCATTTTACTGGCATTGATGGCTTCGGGTTTGAACGGGCAACGGTTTGCTTTTCATGGATACTTGCCGGTTGAAAGCGCGGTGCGCGCCAGCAAGATAGTGGAGTTGGAGAGGCTATCGGTTCGTTTGAAACAAACACAGATTTTTATCGAAGCGCCTTACCGCAACCAGAAATTGCTCGAGCAATTGGTTACCGTATGCAGCGATGATACGGATTTATGTATTGCGAGCAACTTGACATTTGCCAGTGAAAAAGTGATGACCAAGCCGGTTAAGGAATGGCGGCGCTCATTGCCGGATATCAACAAGATACCGGCAATTTTTTTATTGCTGGGATAGCAGGTACTGACAGGGGATTGATGAATCGCCGTTCGTGGGAATTATTGACCGGGTTGTTTTTTCTGGATGAATTCGATTTTGTATCCATCGGGATCTTCGATAAATGCGATGACTGTTGTGCCATGCTTCATCGGACCCGCTTCGCGCGTGACCTTACCGTTCAGTTTTTTGACGTTCTCGCACGCCTGATAAGCATCCTCGACTTCAATGGCGATGTGGCCGTAGCCTTCACCCAGGTTGTACGAGGGTGTATCCCAATTGTGCGTCAGTTCCAGCACGGTGCCGTCCGTCTCATCCTGATAACCGATAAAAGCCAGCGTAAATCTGCCGTCGGGATACTCTTTGCGGCGCAGCAGTTTCATACCTAAAACCTGTGTGTAAAACGCCAGAGACTTGTCGAGGTTACCGACGCGCAGCATGGTATGCAAAATGCGCATTTAGATTTTCACCATTTCAAAATCTTCTTTGCGTGCGCCGCATTCCGGACATGTCCAGTTGATCGGCACATCTTCCCAGCGCGTGCCCGGCGCAATGCCTTCATCCGGAGATCCTAGGGCTTCATCATAGATGTAGCCGCAAATTAAGCACATATAACGATTGAATTCACGATTCTCTTCGGTAGGCATGATAGATAGCTGTTTCCTTTTAGGTTAAAATGATATTTTACGGTATTAATGCATGTTACAGCCACCCCCAATCGTACTTTCTTTTGCAGCAAATGACCCCAGCGGTGGAGCGGGATTGCAGGCTGATCTGTTAACGATCGCCAGCATGGGTTGCCATCCGCTGTCGGTGATGACGGCGATTACGGTACAGGATACCGCCGGTGTTGATGATGTTATGCCGCTTGATCCCGAATGGGTCGCCGATCAAGCGCGGGCGGTATTGGAAGATATGCCGGTTCATGCGTTCAAAATCGGTCTATTGGGCAGCGTCGAAATTATCGCCGCTATCGCCGAAGTGATTTCCGATTATCCTCATATTCCGCTGGTTATGGATCCGGTACTGACTTCCGGTCGCGGAGACGAACTGGCGAATGAAGAAATGGTCGACGCGATGCGGGAATTATTGTTGCCGCAAGTGACCATTTTGACGCCTAACAGCCTGGAAGCCAGGCATCTGGCGCAGCAGGACAACGACAATAATGAAAGCAAGCTGGATTTAAGTCTCTGTGCGCAACGGTTATTGAATATGGGATGCGAGTATGTGCTGATAACCGGCACCCATGAAAATACCGCACAAGTGACCAATACGTTGTATGCCGCTGACGGTGTGGTGCGCACGGATCACTGGGAAAGGCTTGAAAATGCTTATCACGGTTCCGGTTGTACGCTGGCTTCGGCTATCGCCGCTTCGTTAGCCAATGGTTTTTCCATCAGCGAAAGCGTGTTGGAAGCGCAAGACTATACGTGGCATACGCTGCAAGCAGGATTCCGTCCCGGCATGGGGCAATATATCCCAAACCGGCTGTTCTGGGTGCGCGATGCCGAAGATGATCAGAACGGTCAGGGCGAGTGAGTGAACAAGCCTAACATCAGTGGACTCTATGCGATCACACCGGATCTGAACAATACGGACGATCTGCTGGATAAAACCCAGCAGGTGCTGGCAGGCGGTGCGCAGCTCATCCAATACCGCAATAAATCGGCGCATGATGTATTGCGCAAGGAACAAGCCGGGTTATTGTTGCAATTGTGCCGGAAATACCAGATTCCGCTGATCATCAACGATCACGTTGAACTGGCGGTCGCGCTCGATGCAGATGGTGTGCATGTGGGGCGCGATGATGGTTCGATTGGCGATGCGCGCAGACAGTTGGGACAGGACAAAATTGTCGGCGCATCTTGCTATAACAATTTGGATTTGGCGGTGCGGGCGGAAGAATCGGGTGCCGATTATGTCGCTTTCGGCGCGTTTTTTCCTTCTCGGACTAAAACCAATACCGTACCGGTTACAACTCATTTGGTTGATCAAGCTAAGAAAAAAGTAACCATTCCGGTGGTAGGAATCGGCGGCATCCGTTTGGCAAATGCAATGACGATTATCCAAAGCGGCTGTGATGTGATTGCCGTTTGCAACGATTTATTCGCGGCAGAAAATATCCAAGCACAAGCGAGGCAATACGTTCGCTTATTTGCAGCACAACATGCAATTTAATCAGAGTTATTTTTATCAATTTTTATCACGAGCAAGCAAATGACATCACGCAATCATCAATTATTCGAACAATCCCAGCACTATATTCCGGGCGGTGTTAATTCTCCGGTGCGTGCTTTTAAATCGGTAGGCGGGGAGCCGGTGTTTTTTCAACGCGGCGAAGGCGCTTATTTTTGGGATGCGGATGGTAAGCAGTACATCGATTATGTCGGATCGTGGGGGCCGCTGATTCTTGGGCATGCGCACCCGGATGTGGTGAAGGCGGTACAGGCGGCGGTGCAAAATGGCTTGACCTTCGGTGCGCCGACTGAGGCCGAATTGGAAATCGCTCAGCTGATTTGCCGCTTACTGCCGTCCATCGAGCAGGTCCGCTTGGTCAGTTCCGGTACCGAAGCCGGCATGAGCGTAATCCGGCTGGCGCGCGGTTTTACCGGCAGAAGCAAGATCATCAAATTTGAAGGCTGTTACCACGGTCACGACGATTCCTTGCTGGTTAAAGCGGGATCGGGTGCATTGACTTTCGGTAATCCGAGTTCCGCCGGTGTCCCGGCGGAAACGGCAGGGCATACCATCGTACTGGATTTCAACGATATTGCTGGTGTTGAAGAAGCTTTTAACAAATGGGGCAAAGAAATCGCTGCGGTGATTGTCGAACCGGTAGCTGGCAATATGAATCTGATCGCACCTAAAGCGGATTTCCTCGGTAAGTTGCGGACATTGTGTACGCAAAACGGCAGCGTGCTGATATTTGACGAAGTGATGACGGGATTCCGG
The DNA here is from genome assembly GCA_015709615.1 of Gammaproteobacteria bacterium. Lineage (NCBI taxonomy): Bacteria > Pseudomonadati > Pseudomonadota > Gammaproteobacteria > Gammaproteobacteria bacterium. Next base: position 102,151 of record CP054179.1, read on the forward strand.
GTTGGCTTAACTTGCGCGCAAGGGCTTTATCAAATCAAACCCGACCTGACCGCGATGGGTAAAGTGATCGGCGGCGGCATGCCGATGGCTGCATTCGGCGGACGACGTGAGATCATGCAATGTCTTGCGCCACTCGGTCCGGTTTATCAGGCGGGTACCCTCTCAGGTAATCCGGTTGCGGTTGCGGCCGGATTGGCTACGCTCAAACTGATTCAAGCGCCCGGTTTTTACGATCGGCTGGCGGACAAAACGCGGCAGCTGGTAGACGGTATTTCAGCCGCCGCAGAAAAACACGGTATCGTTTTCTGCGCGCAATCCATTGGCGGCATGTTCGGGTTGTATTTCAGTAAGACTATCCCAACCAGCTTCGCCGAAGTGATGCAGTGCGACAAAGCAGCTTTTAACCGCTTCTTCCACGCCATGCTGGAGGAGGGGGTCTATTTTGCACCTTCGGCCTTTGAAGCCGGTTTTGTTTCCATCATGCACGGCGATGCCGAGTTGAATAAAACGTTGTCGGCAGCAGAGAAAATATTCAAGAACTGGTAGGTTTTTGCGGAAGCAAAAGGGAAAGCAGCGGCAATAAAAAAGGCGGTCATGCCGCCTTTTTTATTTGTCGGTAACTGGCGCTTTTAACGCATGGTGGAAATATAAGCCGATACAGCGCGTTTTTCCTGTGCACTCATGCGGCTGACAACTTTTTGCATGACAGTGTTGTCGTTCGAGCGATCACCGGTATTGAACAGATTTAACTGCGTCAGCGTGTATTCCGCGTGCTGGCCGGCAACGCCGGGATAGCGTGGCGGAATACCGGATCCGTTCGGACCGTGGCAGCTGGCACAAGCGGGGACACCGTGTTCGATATTGCCGCCGTGATAAAGAATTTTTCCTGTTTCGAGCAGCTTCTCATCAGCCGCTACTTGGCTCGCTACCGTTTTTTGCTGTGCATAGTATTCGCCCAATTTTTTCATATCGTCTTGAGAAAGTGCAGCTACCATCGAAGACATAACCGGGCTGTTACGTTGAGCCGGTTCGGTTTCGGTTGCTTTAAAATCCATCAATTGCTTGGTGATATACTCTGCATGCTGACCGGCCAGAATCGGGTTCATCGGGATGATGCTGTTGCCATCCGGGTTGTGGCAGCCGGCGCATACGCCGGAAGCGATTTCTTGCGCACTGGCGGGAGCAGCAGGCGCGGCAGGGGCAGCATCATTTGAGTCGGCAGCCGTTTCTTCGGCTGCCAGAGGTGCGGCCATTGCAAGTGCTGCGAGTAGTACCATATTTTTAAACATTTTCATATTTCGCGTTCCGTTCTAAGAGCATTCAAAAGTTGGTAGGTGTGTTGAAAATTAACGTCGTATTTTAACAAGGCACAAGAGCATTAACAACAAAATTCATAGGGTCTTCATTATTTAATATTTTATTTTTCAATGAAAATAATCTTTATGCTGTTATTGATAGTCAATATCGCCTATCTGGCCGGTACGCAATGGTCTTCCGGCGAACAAAACCCGACTATGCCAGTTTCGGTTCATCCGGAAAAAATCATATTGGTTGCGGCGCAGGAAAATTGTTTGCAGTGGGGCGATTTTTATGAAGAGCAGATACGCTATGCCGAAACCGTGTTGTCTGATTTATTTCCCGGTCTGATTTATGACACCGAAGAATCCGGCCAAACCACGATGTATTGGTTGTATATTCCGCGTTATCCTAATAAGGAAGCGGCCAATCGTGAAATCAACAAATTGCGCAACCTCGGCATCGTCAGTTTTCGTGTCAAAGACGATACGCAATGGCAGAATGCCGTATCGCTCGGGATGTTTTACGACCAGCAGGATGCGCTGAAGCAATTGCGCGAGATCGAAAAAAAAGGCATTACCAATGCTAAGATAGAAGAGCGTAGCGTCATGCTGAAGAAAATCGTCATTCACAACCCGGCGCACATGATCAAGGAGCAAATGCAAAAATTAGTCGGACAATTTGACGATACCAAGCTGGTTCAAGGCAAATGCGAACGTTTATAATAGCCGGTGTTGCGCAAGAGAAGTTCTGAAAAAGGTAACAAGCGAAGGTCAGATAAGGTGAAATCAAGTGAAAAAGCGCAGTTTACGAGGGTAAATGAGCATTTTGAACATGATTTCAACGCGACATGCCAAGCGCAGCAGTTTTTCAGAGCTTCCTAAGGGGAATAATCAACACTATCGCTGTCAATCACTTAAAAATTAAATAAAAAATACCATGACGGTAACTATAAAGACATCGCAAGAAATAGAAACAATGCGTATTGCCGGACGGCTGGCGGCAGAAGTTCTGGACTACATCGCGCCGCATGTTGTCGCCGGTGTCACCACCGAAGAACTCGATGATCTGTGTCATCGCTACATGGTGGATGTGCAGAAAACGATACCCGCTCCGCTGAATTACGCACCGGCGGGACATTCGCCTTACCCCAAATCGATTTGCACCTCGGTCAATAATCAGATCTGCCACGGTGTTCCCGGACAAAAGCGGTTAAAAAACGGCGACATCGTCAATATCGATATTACCGTGATTTATGAAGGCTATCACGGCGATACCAGCCGCATGTTCTATGTCGGCGAACCGTCGATTCAAGCCCGGCGTTTGTGTGAAGTGACGTATGAAGCGATGTGGCGTGGGATCGATGAAGTGAAGCCGGGAAAGCATCTGGGCGATATCGGCTATGCCATTCAGAAGCTGGCGGAAGGTGTCGGCTATAGCGTGGTGCGAGAATTTTGCGGACACGGCATCGGCGCTAAATTTCATGAAGATCCGCAAGTATTGCATTACGGGCGGCGCGGTACTGGCATGGAGCTCAAACCGGGTATGATTTTTACCATCGAACCGATGATTAACGCCGGTAAAGCGGCGATCCGCCACCTTCCGGACGGCTGGACCATCACCACCAAGGACGGCAGTTTGTCGGCGCAGTGGGAGCACACCATCCTGGTGACTGACAACGGTTACGAAGTGCTCACCGTATCCGCAGGTTCTCCGCCGAAACCGGTTTACCGTTTTTCCAGTTAATCCATTTTCCATTCCCGCAGAGTATAGATCATGACCCGAAGCCATCAGCGTACCGCCGGACAACTCCGCCCGGTCAGAATTACCCGCCATTACACCAAGCACGCCGACGGTTCCGTGCTGATCGAATGCGGCGATACCAAAGTCATTTGTACCGCCAGCATCAGCGAACAGATTCCGCCGTTCCTGAAAGGTCAAGGGCAGGGATGGTTGACCGCCGAATACGGCATGCTGCCCGGATCGACGCATACGCGCATGCAGCGTGAAGCGGCAAAAGGCAAGCAAACCGGCCGTACCATGGAAATCCAGCGCTTGATCGGCCGCGCGTTGCGTGCCGTGGTCGATTTGAAAAAACTCGGCGAGCGTACCATCCAGATCGATTGCGATGTGATCCAGGCGGACGGCGGCACGCGCACGGCCAGCATCACCGGCGCGTTCGTGGCGTTGCACGACGCAGTCGGCCGATTGATCTATCAGCAACTGATCGAAACTTCGCCGATCCTCGATCATGTCGCGGCGATTTCGGTCGGCATACATCAAGGTATCCCGGTGCTCGATCTGGATTACAGCGAAGATTCCGCCTGCGATACGGATATGAATGTCGTGATGACCGGCAGCATGGGATTGGTCGAAGTGCAAGGCACCGCCGAAGGCAGTGCATTCAGCCGGGAAGAACTCGGTAGCATGCTGGATTTGGCGCAACACGGCATTCAGGAATTGATCGCGAAACAAAAAAGCGCTCTGGCAGTGGAAGCCACGCATGGATAAGCTGGAAAAACTGGTCATCGCCAGCAACAACCAAGGTAAGCTGCGCGAAATCGGCGAATTGCTCGCGCCGCTGGCGATCAATGTTGCGCCGCAATCCGAATTCAACATCAGCGAAGCCGACGAACCGCACATTACGTTTGTCGAGAACGCGCTCGCTAAAGCGCGCCACGCCAGCCGCTGCTCCGGTTTACCTGCTCTTGCGGACGATTCCGGCATCTGCGTCAGCGCACTCGGTGGCGCACCGGGCGTGAATTCCGCGCGCTACGCCGGAGAACCAAAATCCGATGAACGCAACAATCAGAAATTGATCGAGGCGTTGAAAAACCAAACCGACCGCCGCGCGTATTACTATTGCGTGATCGTGTTAGTGCGTCACGCCGGTGATCCGCAACCGATCATCGTTGACGGCTCGTGGCACGGTGAAATCATCGATCAACCGCACGGCAGCGGCGGCTTCGGCTACGATCCCTACTTTTTTCTGCCCGCATTCGGTAAAACCTCTGCCGAATTAACCGCCGAACAGAAAAATAAAATCAGCCACCGTGGCCAGGCATTAGCGAAGTTGGTGGAAATTCTACAAGCTGGGAAGTTTTAAACCGGTACTGCCGAATGCTTTGACGTGAGATCGAGCATAAAAAATGCTCGATCTCATAAATCCATTATTCAAACACCCATAATGTCACCATCATCACTCAAATCAATGCGATGCGCAGCCGGATCGTGCGGTAATCCCGGCATCGTGACGATGTCGCCGGTCATGACCAGCAAATAACCTGCTCCTGCGGCAATACGCACCGATTCCACCGGCAGAGGGAATGCCTCGGGGTGGCCGACTTTTGCGGGATCGCTGCTGAGCGACAGATGGGTTTTGGCGATGCACACTGGTAACCGGTCGTAACCTAACGCGCGGATTCGTTCCAGATCTTTCCTAGCCGCCCGGCTGAACTCGACTTCGCTGGCGCCGTAAATAGTGCGGGCAACGGCGGCGATCTTGTCTCCGGGCGAATCGTTTAGATCGTACAAATAACGCACGGGCGGCTGCGGCTGGGTGGTTGCGGCGATCACTGCATGTGCCAGCGCTTCGGCTCCCGCACCTCCGTCGGCGAAGCCGGTGAACAGGGCACTATTTAAACCGAGTCCGGTGCAGTATTGTTCGATGGCGTTCAGTTCAGCATCGGTATCGCCTACGAAGCGATTGATGGCGATGACCGGTTCAAAACCGAAAGCCCGCACGCTTTCCACGTGATGTTCCAAATGCGCCAAGCCGCGCTCGATTTCTTCGATACTGCCGGGGCGGGAAGGATCGCCGCCGCCATGCACCCGCAGCGCCCGCGCGGTGACGACCAGCACCACCGCGCTCGGCCATAACCCGGAACTGCGGCATTTCAGATCGAAAAATTTCTCCGCGCCGAGATCAAAACCGAACCCTGCTTCGGTCACTACCCAATCGGCGCAGGCCGCGGCGGCCTTGGTGGCGATCACGCTGTTGCAGCCGTGCGCGATATTGCCGAAAGGGCCGCCATGCACGAAAGCCGGTACGCCTTCGGTGGTTTGCACCAGATTCGGTAGCATCGCATCGTGCAGCAAAGCCGCCATCGCGCCCGTTGCTTGGAGGCTTTGCGCCGTGACCGGATTGCCGGAACGATCAAATCCAACCAGAACACGCCCCAATCGCGCTTTGAGATCGGCGAGGTCTTCGGCCAGGCAGAGGATGGCCATGACTTCGGACGCCGCGGTAATGTCGAACCCGGTTTCCCGCGGCACGCCGTTGAGCCGCCCGCCCAATCCGATCACCGCTTGGCGCAGCGAACGGTCGTTCATATCCAACACGCGACGCCAGAACACTTGACGATGTTCGAGATCCAATCCGCTACGAAAATGAACGGCGTTGTCGAGCAGGGCGGCGAGCAGGTTGTGCGCCGCACCGACGGCATGTATATCGCCGGTGAAATGCATGTTAATGCGTGTCGACGGCTCAAGCTGACAACGCCCACCGCCAGTCCCGCCGCCTTTAATGCCGAAGATAGGCCCCAAAGACGGCTCGCGCAACGCCAGTGCAACGTGCTGCCCGATGTACGCCATGCCTTGAGCCAACCCAATCGAAACCGTCGTTTTTCCTTCACCCATGCGCGTCGGATTGATCGCAGAAACCAGAATGATTTTACCTTTGGGTTGCGTGCCTTTTTCCGGCAAAACACTCAACCGCAGTTTCGCCATGTGCTCACCGAATTGCATGAGGTTATCCGGTTGCAGGTTAAGCGTTGCGGCGATATCGATGATGGGTTTCATGTTGGAAATCCGGGATCAAGGAAACAAACTATCTTAGCGATGATACAACGTCAATTTCTGATCGGCTGCGGATTGGTATCCAGTAAGTAATGAAAGCCAATCATCTTAAAAAATATTGTCAGGCTCGACAACCGGGTCAGCTATTTCTGAAAAATCTTCATTCAGTGTTGATAAAACCGGAAGTAGCTCCTTCAAGCTCTTTTTTTGGGTCAACTCGATAATCAGTTGATCGCGCCCGTTTCTGAACAGGCTAACTTGTCGTTCGTTATGCATGGTAATCACCAGACCATTCATTGATATTGGCTAACATATGCCTGGATTATTACTGTGTCAAACATGTGCAAAATAGATTGCGTGGAGGGAAAAAACAGTGAGATTGAATTGGTCGCTGTTGTTTAGTAATGACTACAATTAAGGCTACTTCCTAACCAATTACAATTCGTGAAACGTGTTCTGTTTGCGTTTGTAGATCTCTGTATTATGATTCCCGTCTGTAGCAACATTCTTGATCGCTCCATTTCTAATGCTCTGGCTTGCTCAATATCACGCTGTACTTGATCCGATAATTGATTCATTCCTGATAAATAGGCTTCTTTAAAAAGGCGATTCGCATTTCCATATGTAATTCGCTTACTTATTAACTCAGCGCCGATAACATCATATTTATGAAAGGGTCTTAGGAAGTTAAAGCGGGTTTAAACGTAACAATTTAAGAATTTCATGATAGAGATTATCACGGCGATGATTAAAACGAAATTCGGTTTCTTTCAAGTGCAGGTAGAAAGTATGTTCGGGCACACCATTGAACTTGGCCAAACGTCTTTTAGCAAAACTCCAGAAAGACTCGATACCATTAATATGCCGCTCGCCACTGGCAAACTCATTGTCACCATGGTGAACCCTGAAGTGCTTATCAAAGCCGATATCGACCAATCCGTCATAACCACGCCATCCATCGGAATGGATTACGGTATCGGGCGCTACATGCCCACGGATAATGGCTTGCAATGTCGCTTTAGAGCAATCTGGAACAATCTCTGTATAAACTTTTCCTTGGCGTTTAAGCACACCAAAGACTATTGTTTTGCCATAAGCGCCCCGCCCCCTTTTACCCCTGACTCGCTGGACACCAAAGTAAGACTCATCAACTTCTACAGAACCTTGCAGAGGGGATTCAAGTTCGCAATTCTGGGCAATTCGCTGTCGTATTTTAAGATAAATGGTATTGACGGATCGGATAGAAATGCCGGTCAATTGGGCTGTGTCAGTAGCAGTAAAATCCATCGAAAAACATCGAATAAGTTGCCTGAATTTTGCTTCTCTGATTCGAGAACGAAAATAGTATCTGTTTTTAGCATTCATCTCAGAAAGTTAGCACACTTTAGTAAGTGCTTAACTTCCTAAGACCCTTATGAAAAGTAGTTTCAAATGTACCAAGCTTGCCAGGATCATACTTACGAATCACTGAGCGTATTTTTTGTGAACACTCCACTTGCGCATAGAAAAGTGCTTTTATTGCTTTTACTTCATCGTCAGTTGGTACTGCGTCAAGCGACATCATTTCGATTGTAATTTCTGTAACCTCTACTATAGGCAACTTCCCATAAATTGGTTTAATTTCCTTATCACCGAGCGTTCTGTCTGAACACCACTGCTGTGTAGCAGAAATATCTTTCTGAGCCTGCGTAGCGGCGCATCCCTGCAAAAAAGTGATGCTTATAAATACGAGAAATAGCACATGATATTTCGTAATGCATGGTCTCATAACATTTCTCATTTTTTAATAAATTTGAAACTAAATCGAATAAGTCATTGAGAAAATGATTCGCTCTACTAAGCATGTGCAGAAATAACTCGTTCAACAACATTATCCGGTAACGATATGCAAGTAAAAGCCGCCGCCGGGTATAAATAATCTTCTCCCGATTCATCGATGACACGAATTTGCGCATGCTTTTCCGCATCGGCGTCGGGTAGTACTTCGTATAGTTTGCGGATTTCAAGCGATACTTCATAGCCGCGATTGTCAGTACAAATTGCAAATTGATGTTTACTCATGATGTTATATCCCTATAACGTTTGATTTTGAACTCACGCTTGCCGATACCGGCCGCTTCATACCAATGAATCTCGGCTTCCCGGATTGATCCATCATGCAAACGAACCATCGCGTTACCTTTGCGTTTGCGCCAATTGCCCGGGCCATGAATTTTTCGAAGCCGGTTTATCTCCCGGATACCGGAACCGCGAGCAATTGTTTCGGAGTGTTTGATTTCGCCGATAATTTCAAAGTCCATGCGAAATTCTAGCATGGCGAGCTGAAGCTATTCAGTTGTTTGTCGGCGAAATGTAATTCGAACGTATGTTAGTCGAGTTGTTCTCGATGATATTTCAAATGCTCACCAACAAACGTGCTGATAAAGTAATAACTATGGTCGTACCCTTGATGATAGCGCAGCGTCAGTTGCTGGCCGGCATCGCCACAGGCTTGTTCGAGTGCTTCGGGAAAGAGTTGTGTGGTCAGGAATTGATCGTTGAATCCTTGATCGACGAGCAGATCGGGGACGCGGTGACCGGCCTGGAGTAATGCGGTGGCGTCGTAGGGTTGCCAGTTTTGCTGGTTTTCGCCAAGGTAGTGGCTGAAGGCTTTTTGTCCCCACGGGCAACGCATTGGAGCGCAAATCGGCGCGAACGCGGAGACCGAGCGGAACAGGTCGGGGCGGCGTAATGCCAGAGTTAGCGCGCCGTGTCCGCCCATCGAATGACCGGAGATGCCGATGCGGTTTTTGTCTGCGGGAAATTGTTCGATGATGATGTTGCGTAGTTCCTGCGTGATGTAGCTTTCCATGCGGTAATGCTTCGACCACGGTGCTTGTGTTGCGTCGAGGTAAAACCCGGCACCGGCGCCGAAATCCCACGTGTCGGTTTCACCGGGAATGCCAGTCTGACGCGGGCTGGTGTCCATCGTGACCAGCATCAGGCCGAGCTCGGCGGCGTAGCGTTGCGCCCCGGCTTTGATCATGAAGGTTTCTTCGGTGCAGGTCAGTCCGGCGAGGAAAAACACTACCGGTACGGCGTGATCTTTGGCTTGCGGTGGTTGATACACGGAGAAGCGCATCGGCAGGCCGATCACCGTGGATGGATGCTGATAATAGCCTTGAATGCCGCCAAAACAGTGATGCAGGTTGCGGGTTTCGAGTGTCGTCACGATCAGTAAATCACCACGGAGCGGATCGATTCACCGGCTTTCATCAGGCGGAAACCTTCGTTGATGTTGTCCAGCGTCAGCGTGTGCGTGATCAGCGAGTCGATGTCGATTTTGCCTTCCATGTACCAGTCAACGATTTTCGGCACATCGGTGCGACCGCGTGCGCCGCCGAATGCGGAGCCTTCCCATTTGCGCCCCGTAACCAATTGGAACGGCCGGGTACTGATTTCCGCACCGGCTTCGGCGACACCGATGATGATGCTGCGTCCCCAACCCTTATGTGTGCATTCCAATGCCTGGCGCATGACTTTGGTGCTGCCGATGCATTCAAAACTGTAATCCGCGCCGCCGTCGGTCAGTTGCACCACGGCGTCGACGATGTTTGGCACATCGTTCGGGTTGATGAAATGCGTCATGCCGAATTTGCGCGCCATCGCTTCGCGTTCGGGGTTGATGTCGATGCCGATGATTTTGTCTGCACCGACCATGCGCGCGCCTTGAATCACGTTCAAACCGATGCCGCCCAGACCGAACACTGCGACATTCGCGCCAGCCTCTACCTTTGCGGTGTAGATCACCGCGCCGATGCCGGTGGTGACACCGCAACCGATGTAACACACTTTATCGAATGGCGCATCTTCGCGGATTTTCGCCAGTGCGATCTCGGGAACGACGGTGTAATTGGAGAAGGTCGACGTGCCCATGTAATGAAACAGTGGTTTGCCGTCGATGGAAAAACGCGAGGTACTGTCCGGCATCAACCCTTTGCCTTGGGTGTTGCGGATGGCCTGGCATAAATTGGTCTTTTTCGACAGACAGAATTTACATTCGCGGCATTCCGGCGTGTACAGCGGAATGACGTGGTCGCCCTTGCGCAGCGATTTGACGTTAGGGCCGACATCGACGACCACGCCCGCACCTTCATGACCGAGAATGGCCGGAAACAAGCCTTCCGGATCGGCGCCGGACAAGGTGTAATAATCGGTGTGGCAAATGCCGGTGGCTTTGATCTCGACCAGCACTTCACCGGATTTCGGGCCTTCCAGATCGATTTCTTCGACGGTTAATGGTTCGCCTGCTTTCCAGGCGACGGCAGCTTTTGTTTTCATGAGGGATTCCTGTTTATGATAATGGTTTCGTGCAAATGCTTGAGCAAACCCTGGCTGGCTTCTTCCACCATGTCCAGTACCAATTCGAAGCCTTGATGACCGCCGAAGTAGGGGTCGGGCACTTCGGTATCCGCCTCGGCGCTGGGCGCGTATTGCATGAAAAGCTGGATTTTGTTGACATGCTGCCGTGGGCTGCGCTGTAGCAGCAGTGTCAGATTTTCCTTGTCCATTGCCAGAATATAGTCAAATTCCTCGAAATCATTCGATTCCACTGCACGAGCGCGCAGCTCGTGCATCCGGTAGCCGCGCCGCAGTGCCGTGCTTTGCGCGCGGTGATCGGGCGGATCGCCGATGTGATATGCATGCGTACCGGCGGAATCCACTTCGATTATATGATCGACCCCAGCTTCTTTGACATGATGACGGAAAACCGCATCGGCGGTCGGAGAACGGCAAATATTGCCCATGCAGACGAAAAGTACTTTTATTTTTTTATCTTTGTTCATAGCCCATCTATTTAAATCGGAGTTCAAAAGCAGTGCAGAAGATTAACACGACACCGGACAAAACGAAATTCGTGTGTACCGTGAACAGTGACTTTTAAGCGATATATCGCATTTGAGTTAATAAAAAATAGCTCAGACAATTCCTACAATTTGCCGTTAATCAAAAAAATTCGCGGTATGGGATTTGCCGGTATTCTTAAGGAAAATCGTAATCCCAAAATAATGAATTGTAATTACCAAGTTAACTGGATGAGGAGTATTGAAATGTCATTAAAAAAATCGATTAAAGAGTTTGCGACCCATTTGGGTGATAAGGAATCATTGTTGGATACGAATTACAAACGAGTTGCGGAAATGATTCAATTGCATTGGGGATACAAGGAGTTTTATCAGTATATTAGTAAACTGCTGGTTGTTGAAAGAGACAAAGGCAGGCAAGGATTTCCGTTGGAAGTACTAAAAGAGATCTATATGTTGCAGGAAATACATCAAAAAGAATTCCCCAACCTGAAGCCTTTAATGGGTGATGGCTTGGCATCCTCGCGAGCGCGAAACAACAGCACCATGCTGATATAGTAATTTCTAACGAGCAGAGTAAAGCAGATAAGGTTTGACGGTAATACTTAAAATTTCTGCTAACCGGGATTGATGCCAGCCGCAGCGGTTGAAATTCAGCGGTTACTTGTGAATATTCACCTGCGTTCCGGCAGCAACCCAATCGAACAACTCCAGTAATTCGCTGTTACGCATGCGGATACACCCGATCGAACCGGGCTTGCCCATTTCCACGCTATCCGGCGTGCCGTGAATGTAAATATAGCGGCGCATGGTATCGACCGAGCCGAAGCGATTGAATCCCGGCTCACAGCCGCACAACCACAGAATGCGCGTCAAAATCCAATCCCGCTTGGGAAATTGCTGCGCCAGTTCCGGCGTATAAATCTCGCCGGTAGGGCGCCGTTTGATAAAAACTGTATTGACCGGCTGACCGGCGCCGATCTTGGCGCGGATGATGTGTTTCCCGAGCGGCGTGCAAAAACTGCCGTTTTCCTGCCCGGTGCCGTTTTTGGCTGACGAAATCCGGTATTGCCGGATGATTCTCCCGTCATCGTCCAATAAATCCAGTTGCTGGGTTGCGATGGTAATGTCAATTTTCATGGTTGCTCCGCCCGGTTGCTTTGCGTCTTTGCGCAAAAAACTGTTTCAATAGCGCGCTGGCTTCCGGCGCCATAATACCGGCCGCCACCTGTAAATGATGGTTCAGCCGCGTTTCCGCCGGAAGATCGATGACGCTGCCGCACGCGCCGGTTTTCGGGTCGGCCGCCGCATACACCAGGCGTTGAATGCGTGCGTGAAAAATCGCGCCGATGCACATTACGCACGGCTCCAATGTCACATACAAGGTGCAATCCAGCAAACGGTAATTGGACAAATGCACCCCGGCTGCGCGTATGGCCATGATTTCGGCATGCGCGCTGGGATCGGCGGCGGAAATCGGGCAGTTATAACCGCGCCCGATGATGACACCATCGCGCACCACCACCGCGCCGACTGGTACCTCGCCGCAATCCTGCGCCTGCTGCGCAAGCTGTAATGCGGTTTGCATGAAATAAGCATCGCTCCCGGTTTTCAAATCAGCCTCGGTTTCGTGCGCGATGACCGGCATTGTATGATCCTTTCTCTTCACAGTTTTTATGCTACATTGCATCCCGTTTTGATCGAATATGCTGTTTTCCCGGTTGCATCAACATCACATTTTACTTTCTAACCCATACCTATGATCGTCCAAGCACAAGCGCAACTTCATACCATCCGAGATCTTTTACGTTTTGCCGTCAGCCAGTTTAACAAAGCTGGTCTGCATTTTGGCCACGGCTCCGCCACGGCTTACGACGAAGCGGCGTATCTTATTCTGAAAACCCTCTATTTGCCACTGGATCAACTGGAACCGTTTCTGGATGCGCGCGTGACCGAAACTGAATGCAAACAGGTGCTGGAAATCATCGAGCGCCGCGTCAAAGACCGCATTCCCGCAGCTTACCTGACGCACGAAGCGTGGCTCGGCGATTTCAGTTTTTATGTCGACGAACGCGTCATCATTCCGCGCTCGTTCATCGCCGAATTGCTGCAAACGCAACTGGCACCGTGGATTACCGATCCCGATCACATCACTGCGGCGCTCGATCTTTGCACCGGCTCCGGTTGTCTGGCCATCCTAATGGCGCACGCGTTTGAAAATGCAGACATCGACGCCGCCGACATTTCCGCGCAGGCACTCGCCGTCGCCCAAAAGAATGTGCAGGATTACGGCCTGCAAGACCGCATCGGCCTGGTCGAATCCGATCTGTTCTCAGCGTTGCAAGGAAAACGCTACGATCTGATCATCAGCAACCCGCCGTACGTCAACGCCGAATCGATGGAGCGCCTACCGCAGGAATACCGCCACGAGCCGCAAAACGCATTGGCCAGCGGCGACGATGGTCTGGAAGCAACCCGCCAAATCCTGCAACAAGCCGCGCGGCATTTAACCGATGACGGCATTCTGATCGTCGAAATCGGCCACAACCGCGATGCGCTGGAACGAGCGTTTCCGCAATTACCATTTACTTGGCTGGAAACCAGCGGCGGGGATGAATTTGTGTTTTTGTTGCAGCGGGAGGAGTTGCCGAATAGCTAGCCGCACAACCTCATGACTATGTTTGCTCAAAACAGTATCAGATATGGAGCAACTATACATGTACCAATGATTAATGTTATTTCTGGTCAATATATAGCGTCATTCCAGAAATTTGTCATCTAATGGGGAATTATTCTGATGTTTAGAGGTTTATTGAAAATGCTTAGTGAATGGTTAGAAGCAAGAGCCTTCGAATCGGAGTTGAAACGCCAGCTAGCACATGACGATTGGTTACGCCAAACCTATATCTCAATTAATTTGTATTTGAATAATGACGAATGTGCAAAGGATAATCTTGCATCGCACGTTATCCAGACTCAGATGACGAATGAATTTCGACGCAACGTTTCGCGAATAGCAGGCTTGCGTCTCTTGGAAATTTCAAAATCAAGAAATAAAATTTTAGAATGTCGATCATGGATCATCGATATGATTGGAGAATATGCATCGCTGCGAGCCTTGTACACTCAAGCAGCTACCTATGCATCTGAGGTTGCAAGTGGTATTCGTCATGAATCTACAGATGGGCTTTTTGAGTCATTTTATATCTATGCGCCCAAGGTTTATCCTCAGTATTTTCCAAGTAAGGTCTATCAAGGCACAGAGCAGAATAATGAAGAACTTCGGCATCTGAGCATTGCATATCAGTTTTGGATAGATATTGGAAATATCGCTAGAATTGGCTTGAATGATCATGGTGACTGGTTTCGAAAGTATTTTTGTATCTGCGTTGCGATTGCCGAGGCAAATCTAAAGCCAGATAAAGGGTATCTAGTGGCAATTCTATCTGATGAGCGCGAAGTCCTACGACAAGAGCTGCTGTTTGAACATCGTCGTGTATAGTATTAACAATTAACTATGTTTCTTCGAATCAGACACTTTGCACCCGCTCGATTATTTTGTCGTTAGCTGTCAGAATATACTTTATGCGCAATGAACAATCGAAAGGCTCTTGTGAAATAGAGATTTTCTCGAAATTCGTTATAGAGGGAAATTTTCCCTATGACCTAGGTACAGTCGAAAAGTGTTCACCGCCTGAGCCCGATATCATCTGTACTCATCAAGTCGCTGGGATAGTAGCATTTGAGCTTGTCGAAATCTGCGATCCAAAGCTTGCTGAGTTCAACGCTACAATTGAAGTGGGAGGTGTGTATTACATGCGCATAGCTGATCCAACAACTAAAATCATAAAAAAGAAACTTAGTCGAACGTATGAAACGCGATATCCAATAGAGCTTCTTTGTTATACAGAAGGTCGAGTTGGTACTCCTGCAAGTATTATCGCTAAAACAATTTTTGCTAGCATTCAATCCCACGCGCATCCGTTTCATCGAGTCTGGTTTTTTAGTGGCGGTGTGGCAAGTGAGGTGTGGAGCAGGTAGGTAGAGATGAATTTGTGCGTTCAACAAACATCCTATTGTGTTTATCTGGCAAGCTTAGAGTGATCGGCACAACTGATTAAACCCGTGCCAACAAATGCACTTCATCCAGCAACTCACCAAGACTAGCCTCAGCAATTTTTAAATCATAAGCAGTTTGCAGATTGAGTCAATATTGCGGCGATTGATTTAACGCGCGTCCGATGAATAAAGCCAGTTCTGCCGTGACCGGGCGGGTTCCTTTGACAATATGCGAAATGCGCATGGCTGAAACGCTGATGGCACGCGCGAATTCAGCCTGGGGAATATTCAGTTCCGTTAAGGTTTCGCTCAAATATTCACCCGGATGAATGGTGGGTAATCCTTGCTTGATCATGATCATTTTCCTTAACTGAGATTTACAAATCACCCAATCAAACTCAACAATCGCCGCGTTTCTTTCTCATCCAATTCCAGCCACTGTCCGCGTTTGATGCGCGGCGGCAGGTTGAGCGGGCCGAAGCGTACACGCATCAGGCGGCTGACGGTGATGCCGATGGCTTCGAACATGCGCCGCACTTCGCGGTTTTTGCCTTCTTTCAGGATGATGCGGTACCAGTGATTGGCGCCTTCGCCACCCTGATCGGCGAGATAGGTAAACGCCGCTTGGCCGTCTTCAAGTTGAACGCCGGTGGTGAGTTGCTTCATTTGTTCTTCGGTCAGTTCGCCGAGTATGCGCACGGCGTATTCGCGTTCCATTTCAAAGCGTGGGTGCATCAGGCGGTTGGCCAATGTGCCGTCGTTGGTGAAAATCAGCAGTCCGCTGGTGTTGAAATCCAGCCGCCCGATGGCGATCCATTTGGACGAGCGCAGGTGCGGCAGTTTGTCGAAAACGGAAGGGCGCCCTTCCGGGTCGTGACGGCTGACGATTTCACCTTCCGGTTTGTGATACAGCAGCACTTTGGGCAATTCCTCTTCATGCACGCGGATCACGCGCCGGCCGATGCGAATCACATCCCCCGGCCCAGCGCGGTCGCCGAGTGTGGCGGTTTTGCCGTTGACGCTGACTTCACCACTGGCGATGAGCGTTTCCATTTCGCGCCGCGAACCCAATCCCTTGTGCGCCAGCAGCTTTTGCAGTTTGAAAGTGGCCGATGGCGGGGTAGGGGTGGTGGCGGGTGCGGTTTTTGCCGCATCGCGCTGAACGGTGGGTGCTTTTTTCTTTGCCGGTGGTCTGATCGGCCTGTTTACTTTCATGACGGTTTAACCTTGGGAGTTGTGCTGACTAAAAATGACGATTTGCTGAAACGAGAGATGGGCGATTTTAAACCATCCGCTGCCCGGTCATGAATTTATCTATCGATAATAGCGCCGGGCGTGGCGTTACGGAAACAGATTATCGCCTGCGGGCGGTAGCTCCCGCTTGTCAGAAGCTCAGATTATCGGCTGCCAGACCGGTGCCGTCGTTATGCGTCACGACCCCTAACACCCGTAAGTCCGTTGCAACAATCGTATCATCGCCGCCCGACCCGGCTGTGTACAATACCAGCGCGGTTTGCGTCGTTGAGAAATTCATGATGAACAAATGCTCTTGACCGGTGGCAATACCGGAAAAATCGATTTCTTCCCCCAATTCAGCCGTCAGACTGGCCAATCCGGGCGTCGTGAAAGCGGCCAGTGCAATTTCAACTTCGCTGTCGGACAGCACCGTCGCTTCCTGATTGGCGCCGCCAACAATAGCTTGATTTCCCAAGTCTGCGCCGTCACTGGCCGAATAATCCAGCGTGCCGTCACCATCGTCGTCGAGCGCGGTTTTTAATGCACTGCCGATTTGAATCAAGTCGTCGGTAGCATCGTTCGCATTGGCGTCGAATTGGGTAATAGTGTCTGCTCCGCTGCTGGCACCGGCTGCGGCGCCATCCGAGGTTGCGTTGTAGATGACGGTTTGGCGGGTATTGTCGTTGGTGCTGCTGCCCAGAGTGATCGTATCCGCGCCGGCGTTGCCGGTGATGCTGTCACTGCCCGCGCCGCCGGTAATGCCGTCATTGCCCGCGCCACCGCTGAGCGTGTCGTTTCCGGTACCGCCGGCGAGCGTATCGTTGCCTGCGCCGCCGGTGATACTGTCATTGCCGGTGCCGCCGGTGATGTTAAAAGAGCCGTCCGTTTCAGCGCTGCCGGTAAAAGTTAGCGCGTCGGAGTTGGCGGCGTTGGACAACGTCAAGGTGGTGCTTGCCGCGACCAGCATATCCTTGGTTGTGATGGTGACCGCCGTGTTGGTATTGGCGAGTGTAATGGCTTCGATATTTTTAACGTTGTCAAAATCATTGGATGCCGTAAAGGCGGTGTTGCCGGTCAAAGCGACCGTATCCGTTCCACCGCCGCCATCCACGATATCCGCGCTGGTAAGGCCAGTGACGGCGGCAAACGTGAAAGTGTCATTACCGGAGCCGCCGGTCAGCGTATCGTCGCCCAAGCCTGCCGTGATATTGTTGTTCCCCGCGCCGCCGTCCAAGGTGTCGTTGCCTGCGCCGCCCTTGATCGTATCCGCTGCGTTGCCGCCGGTGATGAAGAAAGCGCTGTCTGTTTCCGCGCTGCCGTCGAACGTCAGGATGCCGCTGGTCAGCGTTGTCGCTTGCAGTGTCAGCGTGGCACCCGCAGCAACCAGCGCATCCTTGGCGATAATCGCGACTGCTGTCGTGGTGTTGGCCACGGTGATCATTTCGATATTACTGACATTGTCAAAATTGGTTGCTGCAACCGCCGTGGTGCCGGTCAGCGCGACAGTATCGACGCCGCTGCCGCCATCCACGGTATCCGCGCTGGTCAGGCCGCTACCGGCGGCAAACGTGATGGTGTCGTCACCGCCGCCGCTGCCGATGTTATCCGTGCCGGTGCCGCATGTGATGCTGTCGGCGTCGCCGCCGCCGGTAATGGTGTCGCTGGAAGCGCCGCTGCTGGTGATAGTGAACGCGCCATCGGTTTCCGCCGCGCCGTTAAAAGTAAGTCCGCCGGTGGTCGACGTGGACAACGTCAGCGTGGCGCCCGCGGCGACCAAAGTATCCTTGGTGGTGATCGTGACAGCTGTAGTGGTGTTGGCGAGTGTTATGGTTTCGATGTTGCTGACATGGTCGAAGTCGGTTGACGCAGTGAAAGCCGTATTGCCGGTCAACGCGACCGTGTCCGTTCCGCTGCCACCGTCGATCGTATCGCCGCTGGTTAAACCGGAAACCGCCGCCAGCGTGAACGTGTCGTTACCGGAATCTCCCGCCAAGGTATCGCTGCCCAAGCCGGCGGTGATGCTGTCGTTACCGTTGCCGCCGGTGAGAGTGTCGTTTCCCGAACCGCCGGTAATCGTGTCGTTACCGGTGCCACCCGTGATATTGAATGTGCCGTTGGTTTCCGCTGCGCCGTTAAATGTCAGCACACCGGCATTCGCGGCATTCGATAACGTCAAGGTTGCGCCCGCTGCGACCAGGTTATTCACCGTCGTAATGGCGACTGCGGTATTCACCATGTCGGGCAGTGTAATGGCTTCGATATTGCTGACATTATTGAACTGAGCGGCAGTAACCGCCGTGGTGCCGGTCAGCGTGACCGTGTCGGTGCCTGCGCCGCCGTTTACCGTGTCGGTCGTCAAACCGGTACCCGCAACAAAAGTGAAAGTATCGTCTCCAGCGCCGCCGGTAATGTTGTCGACGCCCGTACCGCCGGTAATTTTGAAACTGCCGTTGGTTTCCGCGCTGCCGTTAAAGGTCAAGATGCCGGAATTGGCGGCATTCGATAGCGTTAAGGTTGCACCCGCGGCAACTAAAGTATCCTGCGTTGTGATGGCGACAGCCGTGCTGGTGTTGGCCATTGTGATGGCTTCGATGTTTTTAACGTTATTGAAATTGGTGGCCGCCACCGCCGTGTTGCCGGTCAGCGCCACCGTATCCGTTCCAGCGTCGCCGTCGACCGTGTCCGCGCTGGTGAGGCCGGTGCCTGCGGCAAATGTAAACGTATCGTCGCCCGCGCCGGTCGTGATGCTGCTGGTTCCCGTGCCTGTGGTGATATTGAATTTGCCGGTTGTGCCCGTAATCGCACCGGTTAACGTTGACCCAGTAAAGCCCGTAACCGTTACGGTATCGCCATCGACAACACCCGTGACCGCGAGATTGGGCGCGCCTGCTGTGATGGCAATGCCGTCGTCAACCGAATTGTCGGTTACGGCAACACCGATCGTGCCGCTGGTTGGATTTGAAACCGTCAGATTGCCGGTTAAATTCGTAATATTGACGGTGCCTGCCGCGCCGCCGCCCGAAGTGATCGTCAGTGCGGTATTGTTGGGCAAGGCAGCGGCATCGATGCTCACGGTATCGGATGCCGCACCGGCGGCTACATTCACGGATGCGGCGGCCGATCCGGTGGCGATGCTGATGCCGTTATCGCCTGCATTGGCTGTCGTTACCGTCAGCGTTCCGCTCAAATTTGCCGCGGCAATATCGCCAACCAAGTTATTCACCACCAATGCCGAGGCGCTGGCCGCTGCCAGTGTCAGCGCGGTATTTTGCGCCAGTGCCGCGACATTGACGGTCACGGTGTCGCTGGCGTTGTTCGCAATCAGGTTCAGCGCGGCGGAGCCGGTGGTCACGGTGCGTGCGTTGGTTGTGTCGTCGCCCAGCTCATAAGTTTCGATATTGGCCAAGATGGTTACCGCACCATCGCCGGTGATGGTGATTTTTTCACTGCCTGGAGCCGTGATGGCGCCGGTGAAGCTTTGATTTTGTGATGCCGTGAGCGTGACCGCCGCCCCCGAGGCCAAAGTTAGCGCTTCGACATTGGTGATCGTAGCGCTACTGATATTGGCGCCTGTTGCCAAGCTGAGGATGTCGTCCACTGTGCCGTCGCCGGAAATCGTCCCGGTATAGCTCAATGCATCAAGGTTAAACGTAATGGCATCGGATGCCGAATTTGCCGTGACGCTGGTACCGGTGCTGGTAACGGTTACCGCGCGCGCATTGGTGGAGTCGTCCGCAATCACATAATTTTCCACATTCGCCAGCGTTGTAATAGCGCCATCGCCCGTGACGGTGATTTTTTCACCGTTCGCACCTGTACCCGGTGCCGTAATGGTGCCGGTGAAGAGTTGATTTTGCGAAGCAGACATCGTGACGTCGTGCGTTCCCGTCACGCCCGTCGCATCAAAGGTCAGATTGGGGAAGTTAAGCACAATGGCGGCGGCGATACTGGAGCCATCCTGCACACTCAACGTATTGTTACCGGCGTTGCCGTCCAATATGACCGCTGTCATTGCCAGAGGTGTCCACGCTGCCGCTGTCGAAATGGACAGCACATCGTTCGCCATAGTGCCGGAAAACGGTGTGGTGTTGGTCGGCAAATAGGAAAAAACGGTGACCGGGGGTGCGGAGCCGCCGCCTCCGCTTATTGGCGGCGGCGCGGGGAGCGGATCGGACAGTCCATCGCCGTCCACATCGCCGACGGCAGGCCCGGCGGCTGCGATTGCGCCGGTTAAAGCCGATCCCGTTGTGCCGGTTACCGTGTCCCGCACATTACCCGCCGCGGCGCCCGATTGCATTGCCGCTGCGATGTTTTCAGCGACAATCTGTACGGCTGCGATATTGGCGAGTACGGTTGACCTATCCGAGCTGCTTGCGGCTGCATCAACGATGGCTTGGTTTAAATTGGCAATCGCTTGTGACGCGTCGGCCAATAACGCGCCGACTTTGAGCAATGCGGCATGATCGGTGCTGGCGCTCAATGCGGCATCCTGAATGAGCCGGGAAATAACGCTGCTGTCTGCCAAATTCACTGGGTTTGTTTGGCTGGCAAGCGAAGCGGCCAATGTTTCATAAGCGAGGTCAATAGCGGCAGCTTCACCCGCCACAACGCCCACGCCATTGAATAAAGCCGCTAGTTGCTTGACAAGTAATCCGGTTTGCGTTGCCGCGACATGCACCGCCAAGGCGATGCCGGTCGCGGTTGCGCTGCTGTCCGTGCGGATGGTTTCTTGAATCGGGTCGAAGTGCAGCAGGTCGATATCCTTATCCAGACCCAAGGATGACAACACGTGTGCATTTGCTTCAGCGATATTGCCACCGTTTTGCGCTATTTTATCGATCAACGTGGTCAGCGGATTGACCACGGTTGAGCCGGGTGGTGCTGTCATCATGCCGGCAAAAGGTTTACCGGTAGCGATATCGATCCCGCCGGATGCGATCAAGTGACCGAACCCGGCGATCCCCGGCAGTGAGAAGTTGCCTGTTGCATCGGTTATTGCGCCGGATTCTGCGGCATTGCGCACGCCATCTCCGTTCAAGTCGGCCAATACCAGCGCCCCTTTGGCATACCCGTCCATTACTTTTCCACTGATGCCCGCGATCAGCAGCGCTTTAACTAGCAAAACGCTGGCGCTATCCGGAGTGACATGAGCGATCACTTGTTGCAGAACCGGCAAACTGGTGGCTTGTCCGCTTTGCTCGACGGAGTAAAACGAAGCGATTTCGACTTTATTATTGAACTGCGCGGCGGCGGCGCCCCACTGGCTATCGGCCCGATCAACCGATGCCAATGCGGTTGCCGCCCAATGGATGACTTCCCCGCGGTTTGCGCCCGCATTCAGCATGTTCATTATTGCGGAAACGGCCCATGCCTTATTTTCCGAGCTTACCAGGGAATTAACGGTGTTTTCTACAAACCGGCTGGAAAATTCATGATCGGAGAGCGTATCCGGATATAGCGCTTGCTTAAATATTTCCGTTTGCGCTAGGATGTTGGCCAGATCCCTGACGGAACCGGCCGCGTTATCGATAAAAGCGGTAAATTCGCTTAAATAACGTGCCCCTGGCGCTGCTTTGAACATTGCCACAACTGTTTGTATCACCTCCAGTTGCTTGCCATTCATAAGGATTCCTGCAATTTATTCGGTTAGCATTGGGTGCAATGCCGCGCTTTAAACCGGTACCGCCGGATCGGCGGATATGAACCCCGCGCCGTATCAAGAAACGAGTTATTCTACGAAGTAAGAAATGTCCTCAGAAGGGTAGTTTGAATCCCGGCGGCAGACCCATTCCACTGGTCAGAGCCGACATTTTTTCCTGCGTGGTCGTTTCGACTTTGCGCACGGCATCGTTGAAAGCCGCTGCTATCAAGTCTTCCAGCATTTCCTTATCGTCGCCGATCAGGCTGCTGTCGATGCTGACGCGTTTGACGTCATGACGGCAGGTCATCGTGACTTTAACCATACCCGCACCCGATTGGCCTTCCACTTCGATGCTGGCAAGATTTTCCTGCATTTTGCGCATGTTTTCCTGCATCATCTGCGCTTGCTTCATCATGTTGCCGAGGTTACCTTTCATCATTGTTCTCTCCTTTATTTTTCTATGGGTTTTATTGAAGAAACGATCAATTTTGCATCGAACTGCTCGATCAATTCTTGCACCACCGGATCCGTTTCAATCGCTGCGATGGCTTGCGCCTGTTTTTCTTCTTCTTCACGTTGCTGCAATGCCACCGGGGTGAGTCCGGTGATGCTGCCGACGGAAAAATTCAGTGCCACGGGCTTGCCGAAATAAGTGTGCAGCGCCGCTTGAATTTTATCCTGATATTTCTTATCCAGCAGGTGCTTATGCACATCGGGCACGCATAATTCGATTTTTTCCCCAGTCAGGGTTTTGGCTTCGCTGTGTTGCGCCAGCATTTTCGCCATGCCGGTCAGTTTCAGTTGCTGGCTCAATTGCGGCCAATCAAGGGTGGAAGCGGGTGCGGCGGGAGCGGGGGAAGCGGCGGATTGCGCTGTTGCCGTTTGCGGTTTATTTTCCTCAGGACCGGCCGGTGTGAAACTTGCCCGCGCGGTTTGCGGCGGTTGCCGGTTTGCCGTCAAATCATCCGGCATAAACGTCAGCATGCGCAACAAAGTCATGGTGAAACCGGCGTATTCATCGGGCGCCAAGCTCAGATCGCTGCGTCCGTGCAATGCAATCTGGTAAAACAATTGCACGTCATCGGGCGGCAAGGTTTTTGCCAGCGCGAAAATGCGCGCATATTCCGGTGTATCGCCGCTGATCGCTTGCGGCACTGTTTGCGCCAGCGCGATGCGATGCAGCAGAGCGGCCAGTTCTTGCAATGCGGCTTCGAATGAAAGGCACTGCGCCTCCATTTCGTCCGCCAGCGACATGAGCTGTGCGCCATCTTTCCGCGCCAGTGCTTCGAGCAGATCGAACAGATAGCCTTGATCAATGATGCCGAGCATTTCGCGCACACCCGCTTCCTCGATGCTGCCTTCACCGAAGGCGATGGCTTGATCCAATAGACTGAGTGCATCGCGCATGCTGCCTTGTGCGGCGCGAGCGATTAATTGCAACGATACCGCATCGCTGGGGATTTCTTCCTGCGCCAGGATATTTTTGAGATGCCCGGCGATTTGCGCCGGCGGAATTTGCTTCAAATTGAATTGCAGACAGCGCGACAACACCGTGACCGGGATTTTTTGCGGATCGGTGGTCGCCAAGACGAATTTGACATGCTCCGGCGGCTCTTCCAATGTTTTCAGCATGGCGTTGAACGCCGATTTCGACAGCATGTGCACTTCGTCGATGATGTAAATCTTGAAGCGCGCGCTGGTCGGCGCGTATAGCGCATTTTCAAGCAGTTCGCGCATGTTGTCGACTTGCGTGTTGGACGCCGCATCCAGTTCGATCAGATCAATGAAACTGCCGCTATCGATTTGCAGGCACGCCGCGCAAGCGCCGCAGGGGGCGGCGGTTACGCCGGTTTCGCAGTTGAGCGACTTGGCCAGGATGCGGGCGATGGTGGTTTTGCCGACGCCGCGCGTGCCGGTGAACAAATACGCATGGTGCAAGCGGTTTTGTTCAAGCGCATTGGTCAGCGCTCTGACCACATGTTCTTGTCCGGTCAGTTCGGAGAAATTTCTTGGACGCCACTTGCGCGCAAGGACTTGTGTTTGGGACACGTTTTTGATTGGAAAAGCGAATTAGATCCTATTAAGCCAGTGAACAAATCCGGAGAGATCCCAGTTCGTATCGGGTGGCGAGCCCGACCCCCGGCACTCGCAATAAATAGCTGTGGCTGCTTCCTTCCGGACCTGACCAGGTTGGCTATCTTGCAATGCGGGGAGGCCCGCCATAAAAGCAAAAGTTGCGGCAGTATACCAGCAGATGACCGATTACTCCAATTTCAATTGCCGGAGAATGTGTACATGCCGTTAAAATGAAAAAAATTCAAACTCAAATTTGATCCGGCCGTTATGTCATTTTTCTCCTGAGACCCGACTATGTATCATCATCGCGATCTGCTCGACGATTTGAATAAGCCGTTATCGTTGAAAGATAAAATAGTCAGCGCGCACCGCTCGGTGCAGAGCAAGTTTCCGTTCGTTTCACGGATTGCGATTGCGCTGTACGATTCCGATACCAACATACTGAAAACCTACATGGACAGCAGCGGCGGCGACAAACCCTTGGCGCATTATCAAGCGTCGCTGGATAACGCACCGTCGCTAAAGGAAATTCTCGCCAAAGGCTTGCCGAGGGTGGTTAACAATCTGGTGACTTTCGAGAACGGCACGCATGAGCATACGCAACGTATCGGTCGCTCCGGTTACGCTGCGAGTTACACCATGCCGATTTTTCACAGCGGTGAGTTTGTCGGCTTTTTGTTCTTTAATTCGCACCAAGCGGACGTATTCACCGAGAATGTACTGAGCGTGCTCGATGTCTACGGCCACCTGATCGCGCTGATGATCGTCAATGAACTGGCTTCATTGAAAGTCATGAACGCCGCATTGAAAACGACCAGCGGCATTACCCATTTCCGCGATCCCGAAACGGGCAGTCATTTGGATCGCATGTCGCGCTACAGCCGCATCATCGCCGAAGCGCTTGCCGGTCAATATGATCTGGACGATGTGTATATCGAACATATTTTCATGTTTTCGCCGTTGCACGATATCGGCAAGATCGCCATACCGGACAGTATTTTGCTGAAACCGGGGCCGTTGAACGAGGAAGAGCGGTCGGTGATGAATACGCACGCGCGCAAGGGCAGGGAAATGATCGATGATATCGTCATGAATTTCGGCTTCAACAGCATCAATCACATCGACGTGCTGCGCAATATCGCCGAATTTCACCATGAAGCGGTGAACGGCGGCGGCTATCCGGCGGGTAAACGTTATGATGAAATTCCGCTGGAAGCGCGTATTGTCGCGGTAGCCGATGTTTTCGACGCATTGACTTCGCATCGTCCGTATAAGGAAGCCTGGAGCAACGAAAAGGCATTTGCCCTGTTGCAACAACTGGCCGGTGAAAAGCTCGATGCCGATTGTGTCAATGCGCTGATCGAAAATCGCAGTAAAGTGGAGGAAATTCAGCAACAATTCAAGGAAAATAGCTACGGTTGACGGTATTTCCTTCAACATCCGAACCATCCAAGTTTCTTCGTTAAAATCCGTTCGCAGCCAATCGCGTAAATTCGCTAAAATTGACGCTTTTAATTCAAGCTCGGCAATAATGCGATGACTGCCGGTGATTCCGCTCCCATCTTGATCAAGCCCAGTGACGCCAGTGCATGGATATCTTGCATCCGGCGTGTCTGGCTGGATAAACATCGGCCGTCCGTATCGGAACCTGACGCGTTTAACCGGCTGCTCAGCGAGCTCGGACTGGAGCATGAAGCTGTCATGCTGGCCAGACTGGAAAGTCAGTATCCCATCAGCACAGCGGTTTCCTTTGAGCATACGCAAGCCTTGATGCAGCAAGGTGCAGCGGTCATTTATCAGGGCCGCTTGATGGATGAGCGACAAGGTTTGGTGGGATATCCCGATTTCCTGATCCGGCATGATAGCGGTCACTATCAACCGGCGGACGCCAAGCTTTCGTTAAGTGAAAATAAGAAATCGATCCAGATTCAATTGGGGATCTACCGCCGTTTGCTAAGGAATGAATTACCGGCGCTGGTTTTTCTCGGCGACGGCCGGATTGCGCAGCTCGGCGACGAAGTCGAATCGCTGGTCGATGAATTTATTACCGGCATGCGCGCATTGCTGGATTTACCGCAACCGCCCGCAGTTCGCTATAGCCACAGCAAATGCCGCATTTGCCCGCATGCAGCGGCTTGCCGTCCGGAATTTGAAGCCAAGGAGGATATTTCGTTGTTGTACGGTGTGCATGGCCAAGCGGCGGATCATCTCGAAGAAGCGGGAGTTTCGACCATTTCCGAGTTGGCCGTGCAATCGATCGAATCCATTCCCGATGTGCCGCATCTCAAAGGCCATAAACGCAAGCATCGCGCTATTTTGCAAGCGCGCTCGTTTTTAAGCGGAGAAGTGTTTCAACTGAACAAAGCCGTTTTGCCGCGCGGCACTTGGATTCATTTCGATATCGAGGATAATCCGTTGACACCGGATCGCAAGCGCCATGTCTATCTGTGGGGATTCCTGGTGCCGCCGCACGGCAGGGAAAATTTTGAGTACGTCTGGAGCGACGATGAAGTCAGCGATTACCAAGGCTGGTTGGGTTTTTTGCAGCAAATTGACCGCTATCGTGCGCAATATCCCGATTTGGTACTGGCGCATTATTCCAATCACGAAAGAGCCACCATCGGTAAATATGCCGAGCGTTACGGCATGACCCAACACGCCACCGTGACTTGGCTGCTGGGTGCGGACAGTCCGCTGTTCGATATGCAAAATCCGGTTCTGGATTGTCTGGTTTTGCCGCTGCAAGGCTACGGTTTGAAAGATATCTGCAAGCATCCGGGGTTGGTAAATTTTCAATGGGAAAACGCGGAATCCGGATCGCAATGGTCGGTGGTGCAGTTCAACCGTTTCCGCGCGGAAACGAGTTTGGTTGAAAAACAAAAACTGA
The DNA here is from genome assembly GCA_015709615.1 of Gammaproteobacteria bacterium. Classification (NCBI taxonomy): domain Bacteria; kingdom Pseudomonadati; phylum Pseudomonadota; class Gammaproteobacteria; species Gammaproteobacteria bacterium. The sequence goes on from CP054179.1 coordinate 128,987, forward strand.
AAGCCGCCATACTGGGCTACAACCGCGACGACGTGATTGCCACGCGCAGGCTGGAAGTCTGGTTGCGGGAGCATTTTTCCTGAAGATCGTCCGGTTATTCTTCCGTTCTGATGAAATCCCCCGCATAGGTTAAAATACGCTTTTTTCCAATCCACGTTGGATTTACTGCCCAGTGAATTTTCGTGATTGAATCCGGAAGCCAATAAAAAGGAAATGTTATGAAATACCAGACCGATGATTTGCGCATTGTCGGCGTGCATGAACTGACTCCGCCGGTGGAACTGCACCGCGAATATCCGATGACGGAGATTGCGACGGAAACGGTTTATGCCGCGCGGCAAGGCACTCATCGTATTTTGCATGGCGAAGATGACCGTCTGCTGGTCGTGGTCGGTCCTTGCTCGATTCACGATGTCGATGCGGCATTGGAGTATGCGGCACGGCTGAAGCATTTACGCGAAAAATTGAAGCGGCAATTGCATATTGTGATGCGAGTGTATTTCGAAAAACCGCGCACCACGATCGGCTGGAAAGGTTTGATCAACGATCCCGATCTGGACAATAGTTTTCATATCAACAAAGGCTTGCGGACGGCGCGCAGGCTATTGCTGGATCTGAATACGATCGGCATGCCATCGGCTACCGAATATCTGGATTTGATCAGTCCGCAGTATTTGTCCGATTTGATCAGCTGGGCGGCCATCGGCGCGCGCACCACCGAGAATCAGGGGCATCGGGAATTGGCGTCCGGCGTATCCTGTCCGATCGGGTTTAAGAACGGCACGTACGGCAATCTGAATATCGCGATCGACGCGATTGCCGCGGCTTCCCGGCCGCATCATTTCCTGTCGGTCACCAAGGAAGGGCATACCGCAATTTTTGCCACCAAAGGCAATGAAGATTGCCACATCATTCTGCGCGGCGGTAAAAAACCGAATTACGATGCCGCCAGCGTGGCGTCCGCCATCGAAGAACTGGAAAAGGCCAAACTGCCGCCGCATTTGATGATCGATTTCAGTCATGCGAACAGTCACAAGGATTACCGCCGCCAGGCCGAAGTCGCGGTCAACGTGGCCGAGCAGATTGCAAACGGCAATCGCGCGATCTGCGGTGTGATGATCGAAAGCCATTTGGTCGAAGGCAACCAAAAGGCTGACGGCAAGAAGCGTGAGGAATTGGTTTACGGGCAAAGCATTACCGACGGCTGCATCAGTTTCGAGACAACCGAGCGCGTGCTGCACCAGCTTGCCGATGCGGTCGAGAAGCGCGGAAAGAAATAGCTTTCCGGTGATTGCGACCACTTGGTTCACCATCCAAGCGAGTCATTTGCCCAGAACTTTCCGGTTAACGGGTATTGAAATAACGCTGTTTAAGGTACAGGATCGTGGAGAGTAGGGTATGCCTAAAATTCTGGTAACCGGCGCAACCGGTCAAATCGGCGCCGAATTGACACTAGCGTTGCGCGAGCGCCATGGCGCGGATAACGTCATCGCCGCCGGGCATCGCCGTGAACCGTCCGGTCATCTGGCGCATACCGGCCCGTATGTCAGTCTCGACGTGCGCGACGCGGCGGTGCTTGATGCGCTGGTGCCGAAGCAGGGTGTTACCGTCATTTATCATCTCGCCGCATTGCTTTCCGCCGTGGCCGAGGAGCAGCCGTTGCACGCCTGGGATATCAACATGAACGGCCTGCTGAATGTGCTGGAAAGCGCGCGCAAGCATGGTTGCCAGGTATTTTTTCCAAGCTCCATCGCCGCATTCGGTCCCGATACACCGCCATTCGATACGCCGCAGGATACCGTGCAGCATCCGTCGACGATCTATGGGATTACCAAAGTGACGGGCGAACTGCTGTGCGATTACTATCATCGCCGCTACGGCGTCGACGCGCGCGGTGTGCGTTATCCGGGACTGATTTCCAATCAGGTGCTGCCGGGCGGCGGGACGACCGATTATGCCGTGGATATTTTTTATGCCGCGGTGAAACAGCGGCATTACGACTGTTTTCTGCGCGCCGATACACAACTCGACATGATGTACATGCCCGATGCCATCCAGGCGGCGATCCAATTGATGGAAACCGATGCGCGCCGATTGACGCATCGCAACGGTTTCAATGCCACCGCGATGAGTTTCACACCGGCGCAATTGGCGGCGGAAATACAACGGCATTTGCCCGGTTTTACCATCAGCTATGCCATCGATCCGCTGCGTCAGGCGATCGCCGATTCCTGGCCGCGCCATATGGACGATAGCGCTGCCCGCAATGAATGGGGCTGGCAGCCGCAGTACGATTTGGCGGCGATGGTGACCGATATGCTGCGGCATATCACGGTCAAATTACGCAACGAATAACCGGAGGTAATATGTCACTCGCGAAAATCGAATCGCTGTTCCAGGCAAAACTCAATTACTTGCAGCAACAGGGCGTGCGCAAGGGGGACGAGAAAATCGTCACCGGCGTGCTGCCGCCGTCCGCCGGCTCCGGTCCGCGCTACCGGTTGCAGGGCTATGATGGACGCGCATTCTTGCGCATGAACTCAAATTCCTATCTGGGTCTCGCGCGGCATCCGGCGGTGATCGAAGCGGAAACGCGCGCGGTTGAGGAATTCGGCGCCGGTCCCGGCGCGGTGCGTTTTATCAGCGGCACGTACGCGCCGCATGTCGAACTGGAACGGCGGTTGGCGGCGTTTCACGGGCGCGAAGCGGCGATGCTGTTCAGCGCCGCCTATGCGACGATGACCGGCGTGCTGCCGCAGTTGATTTCCGAACAAACGCTGGTGGTCAGCGATGTGCTCAACCACAATTGCATCATCAATGCGATCCGCTTGGCGCATCCCGCCGGGAAGGCGATTTACGCGCATAGCAATATCAGTGAGCTGGAGAATATCCTGAACGCCAACCGTGACCGTTATCAGCGCGTGTGTGTCGTGACCGACGGGATTTTCAGCATGCGCGGCGATCATGCGCCGCTGGCCGAGCTTGATGCTTGTTGCGCCAGGCACCAAGATGACTATCCCGAAGGGATCGTTACCGTCGTGGATGACTCGCACGGCATCGGCGCTTTCGGAAAAACCGGGCGAGGCAGCGAGGAAGTGACCGGCGCTCAAGCGGATATATTGATCGCTACACTCGGTAAGGCATTCGGTGTCAACGGCGGTTACGTTGCCGCCAGCGCTACGACGATTGCCTATTTGCGCGAAACCGCACCGCTGTATATCTATTCCAACCCCATCACACCCGCCGAAGCGGCTGCCGCATTGGCGGCGCTGGATATTCTGGAAAGCGCGGAAGGCTTGCAGTTACTTGAACGACTGCGCGATTTCAGCCGCAGATTACGATCCGGGTTGCAGCAATTAGGCTTCGAGACACTCACCGGGGAGCATCCGATCGTGCCGCTGTTTATTCGCGACACCACCAAAACCGCCGCCTTGGTCGCGCATTTATTCGATCACAACATCCTCGCCACCGGCTTGAACTATCCGGTCGTGCCGCAAGGGGATCAGGAGATCCGCTTGCAGGTTTGCGCCGAACATACCGGTAAGGATTTAGAGTATTTACTCAATGTATTGGCGGATTTCCGCCAGTAGCGGGGATTCGACCGGACTATTTCGCAGCATCCTTGGCTTGATTTTTTATCTCTTCGGTGATTTCTTCTATTTTCCCCTGAGCTTCTTCGGAAGCTTCCTTCGCAGCACTCGTGATATCTTCGATAGCATCGCGCGCTTTCTCGTGAGGGCGCCGGTCCAGCGCATCGTCGACTTTATCCACGACCTTTGCTGCAGTATCCGTTGGTTTTTTTTCACAAGCGGATAAAGTCAATAATGCGATGACGATGATAAAAAAATAGCGTAGTTTCATGTTCATTTCTCTCTTATTGATTGGAATTAAGCGATTCTCGCCTAACTAGTGATTATCTAACCAGGCGAGTCTTTTATCTTATTTTACATTGGGGCAATCCACATAATTGGGGTGCGAGGTGATCACGATCGCAACACGGTTTTCCTGATCGGGTGTGTTGTCAGCGCCGGGAACTTCACCGATCGGTTTTGCAATGAGTTGACCGGGCCTGGCGCCATTGTCTATCAATCGTTTTATTACTTCTTTGGCTCTCCTCTCCGACAAATCCTGGTTGTAGTCCGGTTTGCCGACGGTATCCGTCGATGCCGTGACGGTTGCAGTCGCATCGGGATGCTCTTTTAACCAACTGCCCACTTTGCCGATCGTGTCGTCCTTGGTTTTAAAGGGTACCGCGCTGCCCGTTTTGAAGTAAGCGACAGTATCGTGAATCGCTTCTTTTTTATGGTGATTATGGCCGTGCACTTCGGTCAGCCACAGACACATTGCCTTCTCGGCTTCCAAACGATGGCGCGCGGCTGATTTAGCGGCATCCAGCGCTTTTTGCTTCTCGTTGATATTCCAGTAGTGATTCTTTTCCAGATGACCCAGAATCTCATTAGCGGTTTCTAGATCTTCTTCGGATTGCTCTTGATGAAACATGGCTTGCCCGTAGTGACCCATCCGGGCAGCCTTTATTTCGGCTTTCAGATCTTCCGTATCGGTTTTGGGCGTAGCGCAAGCGGTTAGAAACAGGATCGAAATCGCCAGCGGCAAGGCGTGATATTTTTTCATGATGATATCCTCGTGATTGAATTAGTCGCAGCGAAACTACTCGCCATCGTCCAATGGGCCGTATTGGGTCCAGTAACCGGGGTAATGCAAGCCGAAATAACGGCTGTCTTCACTGAAACGATCCCAGACATAAGCCGGTGAAGCAAATTCGGCCGTTGGAATCGGTGAAGTGATGACTTCCACGCCACCCACCAATGTCCGGCTTACCCCTTGTATGACTCCACGGATAAGCCCCCATGTCAGACCTACCAGAATGTTTTGATCATTGGTGATGTTGATCACGTTCTTGGGAATTTCGATAAAACCGAAAGCTATGTTGGCGGCGCCCTGGCTTAGTTTGTCGAAAAAGTAGCTTTCCGCTTTGGCTGGCGACGTCATCATGAGAAAACACGTCAATATGCAGGCGGTCAGGATTTTATTTTTACTCATGAGTAGCTCCTTGTTTTTAGAATTGAAACTACGCGAGACCATGCACAAGCGCTTGAAAGTGCAGACCTCACACCGATCTTTACTTCGTTTGCCGACTTGCTTGAAAATCCGTTAGAAAGCCGCTACTCATGATAGGCCTATCAATCCGGCAAAAAAATAAGTATTTACTTATTTCTGTCTAAGCTAATTGCTTATATGCAAGACAATGCCGGTAATTATTTACAACCAGCCAATGCGCTTGAAACGGATATAGAGAAAAAGACAAGCCAGGCAAATAGTCAATAGCGCCAGCGGGTAACCGTATTCCCATTGCAATTCGGGCATATGCTCGAAATTCATCCCCCAAATTCCAACCAATGCCGTGGCGGCGGCGAAAATCCCCGCCCATGCGGCCAGGCGCTTGCTGACCTCGTTGTTTTCAATGGCGCCGATCGAGAGATTGACCTGGATAGCCGTGCTGATCGTATCGCGGATGGTGTCGATGGAAGCGTTAATGCGGATCAAGTGATCGTAGACATTGCGGAAATAATCGCGGATATTGGCGCACAACACGGGGCCGCGGTTACCCGACAGTTTTCCGGCAACTTCCATCAGTGGAGCGACCACATGCTTCAGGGTGGTGATTTTCCGCTTCAATGCGTAGAGCCGTTCGATATTGCTGAGCCCGGCTTCCTTGGTGAAAATCTGCTCTTCGATCTCTTCCAGTTCGGATTCCAGCAAATCGATGGTAGGAAAATAGCGGTCGACTACGGCATCCATCAACGCATACAGAACAAATCCAGGTCCTTGCTGCAACAGATGCGGTTCACGTTCGCAGCGTTCGCGCACGCTGAGGAAATGTTGCTGGCTCTGGTTCCTGACTGACAAAATATAATTCGGGCCGACAAAAACATGCATTTCGCCAAGGCTCATTTCTCCGTCGTGGTAATCCAGCAGGTGCATGACCACGAAAACCGATTCGCCGTATTCCTCCAGCTTAGGACGCTGGTGACCGTGATGCGCGTCTTCCACCGCCAATTCATGAAGATCGAATTCCGATTTCAATTTATCCAGTTCTTCATGCGTGGCGTCGCGCAGCGCAACCCAGACGAAACACCCCGGACGTTCGAGGTAATCGCTGATTTCCTCCACGGCAAGATCGGTCAAGCGGGCGCCGTTTTCGTAAGCAACACAATTGATGAGCACGTTAAAATCCTTGCCATGGTTAAGAAGTGCCAGTCTACCCGCTTCATGCCGGATTCACTAGCATCGAACCTGATCTGAAAATATACATTGCGGAGAATGAATCCGGGCATCCGTCAAAAACATCGCGAAGGAGAAATTGAGAATGAGTAAATAATTAAAAATAAGCAAAATGCTTATTCACATAGTCAACCGGCAACTCTAAGATAAAAAAATGGGTTGGTGATGATTGAATTTTTTAAGCGAGCAGCGGCCAGGCAAGGCGGAATTTGGGAAAAGAGCACAATTTACAAGGTGTAATTGTAAGTGAACATTCTGAGTCCGATTTCGACACAGCATGGCCAAGCCAGCCGTTGAACAAAGCTTCCCTGTTTATTAATTAAATTTTGCAGTTTTTAATTCTCTAATCCACCCGCCCAAATGAACTATTGATTATATATTTCAATGCGCTTTGCATTATTTATGGAAACGCTGATTAATTGACTGCACGAGCGAATCGATTTGTTGCGCGGTACTCTCATTCGCGCCTACCTTACTGATATGTCTCGGTTGCTATGTTCCGCGCGCCTCGCGCTTCATCTCGTCCGCCGGATTGATCAGTGTTTCCTTAAACCTGTGTAACTTGGGAGTGAAAATTCATTATGAAAAAAATGATCTCGGCGGTTTTCTTGGGCGTACTGTTAATGGGATTATTATCCGCTTGCTCGACAACACAAAAAATAACGAATTCAGCAAGAACAGCCACTGAGCAATTACTCCTCAGTGAAGCAATCTCACGCAGTCTTTCTAAACAGATTGATTCACCGTTACCTATGCCAAAAGGGGCGATTATTAAATTGGATGTTGCCGGATTGACACCGGATAAAGATATGGCGAAAGGTGTGGTGGCCGGATGGCTGGGGCTATTGGGATACACAGCGCAGGATGGCGCGGAAAAAGCGACGCATCGCATTAACGTTGTAATCGATTCACTGGGTTCCGAAACAGGCAATACATTCTTCGGGATCCCTCCCATTCAAGCCTCTTTAATACCGATTTCGCTACCCGAATTGGCACTCTTTAAAGCTGATCTGCAAAGCGGCTATGCAAAATTTCATTTAGATGTTTTTGAGATGCCATCTGGACGGTTCATTACCTCATCCGCGCCGTTCATCGCCGATACCTACTATAACGCATACACCTTATTGTTCTTAATCAGCTTTCATAGAACCGATTTGGATTCACCGCCAAAGTTAAGCATATTTCCCAGGTGGACGAATTAGACAAGACGAGGAAAAGGAGTAGAGGACCGGGGAACTCATCCGCGCGAGCCTGTTTCAGAGCTGCCACCCCGTTTGCCAGATCGGGGCTATGCATTTTCAATAATAACTGACCCTTTTTTTAAAGTTATGGCCGGGCTTTGCATGAATCCCGGCAACGCGTCCTCTTCCCAATACATTGATGGCTACCGTACGTCCTATACCCTGAGCAATCCCTCCATTCGCTGTTAATTGTTCCGGTAGCATGCGAGAATCGGCTTTAACTCCAAGGAAACCCTTCGGGTGAGGTATTTCAATCAAGTTTGGATTTATTGAAACAGCTATCTGCCCGGATAATTTTGCTTTTTCACAGCTCATGATCGAAAAACTGAAGTGGAATATCAGCCATTCGGCTAATTAGCTTTTGAGTCGAATGAATATCGTTTTTAAAACAATAACAACGCATGGCCATCAAAAAATCCGAACTTTATTCTTCCCTGTGGTCGAGCTGCGATGAACTGCGCGGCGGCATGGATGCCAGCCAGTACAAAGACTACGTGCTGGTGATGCTGTTCATCAAGTACGTCAGCGACAAATACGCCGGCCAGCCGTTCGCGCCGATCACCATCCCGCCCGGCGCGAGTTTCGAGGACATGGTCGCGCTGAAAGGCAAGCCCACCATCGGCGACAACATACTCGGCGATGCCTACGAATATCTGATGCGCCATTTCGCCACCGAAAGCGGCAAAAGCAAGGGGCAGTTCTACACCCCGGCGGAAGTCAGCCGCATCATGGCGCGAATGAACATGATCCTGCACGACAACCCCGGCGCGGAAATCATGCAAGACATGATGCAAGACCTGCTGACAAGCCGTGTCCGATTGGATTAATGAAAAACCCACCCTGATAAGGAACCGACATGAAAATTTCAACCATACTCGATCACATCGATAACGGTCACATGGCATTGCCGGAGTTTCAGCGCGGGTACGTATGGAACAAGGAGCAGGTCAGGGGGTTGTTCGATTCGCTTTATCGCAAGCACCCGGTTGGCGGCTTGCTGGTTTGGGCAACTGATTCATCCGCTGCAGCCTATCGGGGCGATGGAGAGCTGGCGCGAGGCATCGTCAAGCTTCTGCTGGATGGCCAACAGCGCATTACTTCGTTATATGGCGTGATCCGAGGTAAAGCGCCAAAGTTCTTCGATGGTAACCCGGCAGCGTTTACCGGATTGCAATTTAATCTTGAAAACGAAACTTTCGCTTTTTACCAGCCTATTAGAATGCAGGGTAATCCTTTATGGATCGATGTCACAGCGATCATGCAAAAGGGCAATGGGGGAATGGGCGAATTCATTACCAAAATTCTCACTGAGCCACGTATCGGTGAGTACACTTCGCGCATGGGCCGGTTATTGGCCATACTGGATATTGAACTGCATATCGATGAAGTGACGGGGGAAGATAAAACGCTGGATGTGGTTGTCGATATTTTTAACCGGGTTAATAGCGGCGGTACCAAGTTATCCAAAGGCGATCTGGCTCTTGCAAAAATTTGCGCGGACTGGCCCGAGGCGCGCGACAGCATGAAACAAAAAATCAAGGAATGGCATCAGGCGGGCTATGATTTCAATTTGGATTGGCTGTTGCGTTCAGTCAACACGGTGCTGACGGGTGAAGCCAAGTTTCAGTATTTGCACGATAAGGATGCAGCACAAATTCAAGATGGTTTGAAGCGCGCTTCCAAGTATATCGATACCAGTTTGAACTTAATTGCCGGACGTCTGGGACTGGATCACGATCAAGTGTTATTCGGCCGTTTTGCGATTCCTGTCATGGTGCGATACCTTGATTTGTATGGCGGCTCGTTGAATGAAATCGATCGGGATAAGCTGTTGTTTTGGTTTGCACAGTCAGGCATGTGGGGGCGTTTTTCGGGATCGACAGAATCCTATATCGATAAGGATCTGGAAGTCTTAACCAGTGAAAACAACAGCCTCGATGCTTTGCTTGAACAGTTACGCCTTTGGCATGGAGGATTGCGCATAGAACCGGGGCATTTCACAGGATGGAGCCTAGGCGCGCGTTTCTACCCGGTTTTATATATGCTGACCCGCATGGGTGAGTCACGGGACTGGGGAACGGGATTGCCTTTGAGAGCCAATCTGCTCGGTAGAATGAGCCGGCTGGAAGTGCATCATATTTTCCCCAAAGCGCAATTGTATAAACGCAACTACCGAAAAAGCGAAGTCAATGCCATTGCCAATTTCTGTTTCTTAACCAAGGATACCAATCTGAATATCAGTGATCGTTTACCTGAAATTTATTTTGCCGAAGTGGAAGAGAAGCACCCCGGTGCACTGACTACGCAGTGGATACCGATGGATACATCGCTATGGCGAATTGAAAACTATCGTGATTTTCTCGAACAACGGAAGCTATTGCTGGCCGAAGAAGCCAATAAGCGTATGGCGTCCCTGCTGCATGACGATTATCAATGGCTGGAGGGTGCGATCAGGCGTTATTCGGAAAACATAGTATTGGGTGGCATAACCAGCGTAATAGAAGAATCCGAACTGGAAGAACTGAATAACTGGGTTCAAGCGCAGGGACTGCCCCTGGGTATCATGTCGTATGATTACACTGAACAAGAAACTGGCGAGCAGAAAGCCGTCTTTGATTTGGCATGGCCGGATGGTATCCAGGAAGGATTGAGTACCCCAATTGCCGTTTTGCTGGATGAAGAAAAAGAAACGATTGCACTGGCCAGTCAGGTAGGTTTCAGGTGTTTTACCAGTACGGAAGAATGCAAAAGTTATATAAAAACTGAAATTCTGGTTGCGGAATAATCACGTCATCTATCAGCAAATAAAAGATCGCCGACCTCGCCAAGTAGGTTTCAACGAAACAACCGGATGGACTGCCGGATTCGCTGAATACCCAAGCCAAGCGCGTGCTGTACAGCAATTTAGGCCAAAACGAGGCGCTGGCGTTGCAACTCAATGACGCAGTGATGAATCGCAAGGAAGATAGCTGGCGCGGGAATCAAGCGAAAGAGAACGAGATCAAACGCGCCATTTTCGACATCGTGCAGGATGCCGGTGAAGTCGAGCGGATTTTCGCCATCGTCAAACAGCAACGTGACTACTGAAATCCTGGCAATGAAATTGAATGATCTGGATGTCGAAATCATTCAAAAAGACATCAAGCATGTGCATTTGAGCGTCTATCCGCCCGATGGCAAGGTGAAAGTCTCCGCGCCGGTCAGCATGTCGCAGGACACCATTCGCGTATTTGTGATTTCCAAACTGGGATGGATCAAGAAACAGCAAAACAAATTGCGTGCGCAGCAACGCGAAGCGCCACGGGAATATATCGACCGTGAAAGCCATTATGTCTGGGGCAAGCGTTATCTGCTTAAAATACAAGAAAGAGATGCGCCGCCAAAGATCGAGCTCAAACATGACAAGCTGGTACTGTCGATCCGCCCCGAAACGACGCAGGAAAGAAAACAGGCTGTGCTGGAAGCCTGGTACCGCGAAAATCTCAAGCAAACGGTTCCCGAGCTGATTGAGAAATGGCAACCACTTATGGGTGTGTGCGTGAATCGATTTTATGTTCAGCGGATGAAAACCAAGTGGGGCAGTTGCAGCTTCCATTCGGGCAATATCCGGTTGAACACCGAATTGGCCAAAAAGCCGCTGGCTTGCCTGGAATATATCGTCGTGCACGAAATGACCCACCTGCTGGAACCGACGCACAACAGCCGCTTTATCGGACTGATGGATCGATTCCTGCCGAAGTGGCGCTTTTACCGGGACGAGTTGAACCGGTTGCCGGTCAGACATGAGGATTGGAGATATTGATCCCGGTTTATAACCGGTTGGTTGCATAGTTTCACGGCGGCCAACAAGCGCAGGGGAAATTGGCTATTGCTACCTGTATCTGTTGCGGAACCGGAAAAATAAATCAGTGCGCATTAGCGGCGAGGAGGCAGATGTATTACGATAGCCAGTCGTAAAACTCAAATCCGATGAGCCAGAACCTTTCTTAAATTGCGCTGGCTGATAATCCGGATGGCTCTGGCGGCATACACTGAGGACATACTGTGATGAATGCGTATCGAACCGATAAAGACTTACCAAAAGATTTTCTGGTCTTTCAGGAGGCGGGATTTTCCGATCCGGGTGACGAAAACCGGCCTAACCGCCTATGTGTTTGTTTCAGCGACGTGCATTTCACCGACGGCACGGTCGGCAATCAAAGTGCTGAGACTGTGGTTTGGGAAAATGTATTTGGCCGGATCAAGGAATTGTGCCGCCAGCATGATGTGCGCGAATTGCATCTGCTATTGGTTGGGGATGTCGTCGACATGATCCGTACCGCGCAGTGGGCAAAAACCGGTGTTTATCCTTGGGAGCGGGATAATCCGCAATTTAGAGAAAATCTGCAAGAAATTATCCAAGGGATTATTGAAAACCATAGCAAGCCCGGCACTCAATCGGGATTTTTCGCCCGGCTCAAGCGTTTATTCGTAGCCGATCACAGCGAGACCGCTGCCAAGCCCGGATTTTTCTATTGGCTCAACCAGCTTTCAGAAGATCTGAACAATGTCAGGATTCAGAAATTGGTGCTGCTCGGTAACCACGATAAGGAAATGCTGGCCGATAACGCGACGCTGAAGAAGTTTTATGAGGAATGTTTAGGACAGCCATTGCCGGCTTTGTCGGTGAACTACAAACAATGGATCGGGCAAATGTATTTCAGCGATCCGGATCATTATTTAACCAACAGCCCGGATACCGCGCCCTGGCTCCCGTTTTATTGGGGAGACCGGGGTTTCAGGCTCTTCGTCACGCATGGGCAGTGGAGGGACGAGGACAATTGCCGTGCCGTCAAGGCCAACCCGGGACTGCCCGGCTGGAAAGTAAGTGACGGCTGGGACTTGGCTGCTTGGCAGAAGCTCCAATATAGTCCTTTCACCGAGCCATGTTTCGGCGATACGGTGGCTGCCGGATTGCTGGCGGGATTCATATTCCGGACTAAGGCGCAATTGCAGAGCCTGATAAAGGATGAACCGCATTTGCACGATGAAATTAAGCGGCTGCTGCGGATTCTGGACGAATTGGATTTATACCGGCCGACTTATTTGGCTGTGGGAAGAATGATCGAGGAAACCTGGCGGTTACGGAAGAAGGGAGGAACCCTGATTCAAGCAAATGAAATCATCGAAAAGCAACTGCGTTTTTCCATGCACCAATGGCTGAGCTGGGATTTCACCCGGCAAAGCGCCAGGCCGCTGTTTAAAATTGCCATTATGTGCACCAGAATCCTGTTAGCGGCGATAAAACCCTTCAGTTCGCGGCTTGAATTGGGAGCGATCTATTTGATGATGCGCGCTCTGTCGAAATTGAAAACCGGCTTGATGAGCTTCAGCGATGCGCCTTCTTATAGGGAAATGCAGAGTTTCCCGGCCTTTTTGCCGGAATATCGCAATTACGGCTTCCGCATCCATAGCGAAGGCCATACGCACATTTCCTTGCAGGAAGAATTGTATTTTTCGGAACCAGCTCATTCCCTGAGTCATAAAAGTTATACCTATATCAACCTGGGGGCCTGGCGCGATCAGATCGTGACCGCAAAAAAAGGAAAATATCGCCGGCGCGGTATCGGACGGGCTTTATGCATTCTTGATCTGGTTCCGGAAGCTCAATCCGGCGAGGACGGAAAAAATCGCGAGCGCCGCTATAACTTCTGGATCGAAGATATCATGAGCTGGGGCGACAATCTGGACCGGCTGTAGGTGGTTAAAAGTTTGCTGCCGGCTTGGAAAAACGATTCAATTTACGGGAAGTTACTTTTTTTCATAAGGAGAGCAGAAAGGATTTATTTTTTCAGCTCTCTATTTCTATTGGCGTCCCCAAGGGGATTCGAACCCCTGTTACCGCCGTGAAAGGGCGATGTCCTAGGCCTCTAGACGATGGGGACAAAGTGATGTGTCGTTTATAGCACCGCTTAATCCGAGAAAAAACTGGTGGAGATAAGCGGGATCGAACCGCTGACCTCTTGCATGCCATGCAAGCGCTCTCCCAGCTGAGCTATACCCCCTGATTAAAGGAAGGGGGATTATACTGATGCCATGATGGCTTGTAAAGCAAAGATCATCCCGGAAAATTGCCGAGGTGGTTGTTCATGCGATTGAGTGTTTCTTCGCGCCCGAGCAGCGCCAAGACGGCATCGATCGAGGGAGTGTGGACTTCGCCGGTTACCATGACCCGCAGCGGCATAGCGATTGCCGGTAATTTGACATTGTGCGCTTTGGCGGCGGTTTTTATTTCCTGATGAATCGCTTCGCGTGTCCATTCAATCTGTTTGAATACCTCCATCAGGCCGGTCACGATCGGTTTGGCAGCCGCGGTCAAATGCTGCGTCTTCAGTTCTTCGGCAGGCTCCAGCGGGCGGTAAAAGTACACGGCGGCGTCGGCCAGTTCTTCGATGGTATTGACGCGTTCCTTGAGCAGCCCGGCAACTTGCGCCAGATCCGGGCCGCCATCGAGGCGGCAGCCATCATTCGTCAGAAAAGGCGCGGCCAGTTCAGCCAGACGCGCATTGTCGGTTGTTTTGAGGTACTGCTGGTTGATCCAATGCAGTTTTTCCGGATTGAATTTAGCCGGAGAACGGCTGATTGCGGATAAATCGAACCACTCGACCAACTGCTCGCGGCTGAAGATTTCCTCGTCGCCGTGCGACCATCCCAGTCTTGCCAGATAATTCAATAACGCTTCCGGCAAATAGCCATCGTCGCGATATTGCATCACTGAGACCGCACCGTGCCGTTTCGACAAACGCTCGCCGTTAGCGCCGAGAATCATCGGCACATGCGCGTATTCCGGCAGGGATGCTCCCAAGGCTTTGAGGATATTGATCTGGCGCGGCGTGTTGTTGACGTGATCGTCGCCGCGGATGACGTGTGTGATATTCATATCCAGATCGTCGATGACGACACTGAAGTTGTACGTCGGCACACCATCGCTACGCAGCAACACCAGATCGTCGAGTTCGTTGTTGGCGACGGTGATTTTGCCCTTGATCTGATCGCTGAAGGTGACATGGCCTTCCAGCGGATTTTTGAAGCGGAGAACCGGTTTTACACCGGCAGGCGGCGTTTTTTTGCTGTCGCGCCAGCGGCCGTCGTAGCGCGGCTTTAGGCCGGCTGCCAATTGCTGCTCGCGCATTTCCTCCAATTCTTCTTTGCTGGCGTAGCAATAATAGGCCAAATTATTTTGCAGCAATTGCTCAGCCGCTTCATGATAGCGCGCCAGTCGCTGCATCTGATAAAACGGCCCTTCGTCGTAATCCAATCCCAACCATTCCATACCATCCAGAATTGCTTGAATCGATTGCTGCGTGGAGCGTTCCAGATCGGTATCTTCGATGCGCAAGATAAATTTTCCGCCATGCTTGCGGGCATAAGCCCAGGAAAACAGCGCAGTGCGTGCGCCGCCAATGTGAAGATAACCGGTCGGGCTGGGTGCGAATCGTGTGCGTACCATCATGATTGTCGGGATTTTGTTGTGTTAATAATCGGAAAGCCGATAGTTTACGCGATTCCATTGCGCATGTTGATAGCCGTATGCAAGCCAAAGCCGATTATAATGTGCGCAATTTTCTATTCCACAGCTTAAATTGCTTGCACGACGATGCGTTTGCCTCATGACTGATTTGATCCATGACCTGATTTTTGCCGCTGCCGGCCGGACGCCGCATGCCGAGGCATTGTGCTATCAGGATCGGCGCATGGACTATGCCATGCTGGCAGGAGCAGTCGCGGCAACGGCCAACGGTTTGCGCGAACACGGCTTAAGCCGCGGCGAGCGTGTGGCGGTTTATCTCGAAAAACGTTTCGAGACCGTGATTGCGCTCTTTGCTTCAGCGGCGGCGGGCGGTGTTCTGGTGCCGGTGAATCCGGTGCTGAAGGCGGAGCAGGTGGCGTATATTCTGATCGATTGTAATGTCAGGATATTGGTCACTTCGCTGGAACGGTTGAAGCTGCTGCAAATGGTGTTGCCGCTTTGTCACGATTTACATACCGTGATCGTGGCCGATGCGGGCGATCATTTGCCTGGCATTGCCGGTCTTACGGTTGTCAGTTGGGAAGCGACGGTATCGGGCGGCAGTACTTATCCGTCATGCCAGGTGATCGATAGCGACATGGCGGCGATCATTTATACCTCGGGCAGTACCGGCAAACCGAAGGGAGTGGTGTTGTCGCACCGCAATCTGCTGGCCGGTGCGAAAAGTGTGACGCAGTATTTGCAGAATCGTGCAGATGACCGGATTTTGACGGTATTGCCGCTCAGTTTCGATTATGGCTTGAATCAGTTGACGACCGCTTTTTATGCCGGTGCAACCAATGTGCTGATGAATTATCTGCTGCCGCGCGACATCATCCGACTCGTCAACGAGCAGCAAATCACCGGTCTTGCAGCCGTGCCGCCGTTGTGGATTCAACTGGCGCAACTGGACTGGGGAAAAACTTCAACGCTGCGGTATATCACCAATTCCGGCGGCGCCATGCCGCGCGCCACATTGAATCAGCTACGCAGCGCTTTACCGCAAACGCAAATTTTTTTGATGTACGGTTTTACCGAAGCGTTCCGTTCGACTTTTCTGGCGCCGGAAGAACTGGAGCTGCGTCCGGATTCCATTGGCAAAGCGGTGCCGAATGCCGAGGTGTTGGTGTTGCGCGAAGACGGTTCGCAGTGTGCGCCGGGCGAGCCGGGTGAACTGGTGCACCGCGGATCTTTGGTGGCATTGGGGTATTGGAACGATGCGGAAAGAACTGCGCAGTGTTTCAAACCGGTGAAAGCGCGCCAGGCCGGATTGCCGTTGGCGGAGATCGCCGCTTGGTCCGGCGATACCGTGCGCATGGATGAAGAAGGTTTTTTGTATTTCATCGAACGCCGCGATGAAATGATCAAAACCTCGGGCTACCGGGTCAGTCCCACCGAGGTGGAGGAGGTGGCTTATGCATCGGAATGTGTTGCGGAAGCGGTTGCCGTCGGTGTGCCGCATCCCGTGTTGGGTCAGACGATCGTGCTGATCGCGACGGCGCGTAATGGTGCGAAACCGGATCAGGATATTCTGCTGCAAGCGTGCAGGCAGCGCTTGCCCGCGTATATGCTGCCCAGTCATATTGAGCTGCGTGAAGGCAACCTGCCGCGCAATCCGAACGGCAAAATCGACCGCAAATTACTGGCGCAGCAAATGCAACATTTGTTTATGGAACCCGGCCGGTGAGTAATGCGCCTCCGGAACATGCGCCGCTGGTGCAGTTTGCCGTGCAGGACGATTGTCTGCAAATCGGCGGCATGATTTTGACCCGGCTGGCGCAACGGGTCGGTAGCACACCGTTTTATGCCTACGACCGGCAAAAAATCAGCGAACGGATCGCATTGTTACGGCGGCATCTGCCGCAAGAGGTTTTACTGCATTACGCGATGAAAGCCAATCCGATGCCGGCCGTGGTGCAGCATGTGGCGGGTTTGGCCGATGGTTTGGATGTCGCCTCAAGCGGCGAAATGCGTGTGGCGCTGGATACGGGTCTGCCGCCGGAAAAGATCAGTTTTGCCGGACCGGGAAAAAGGGAGCACGAGTTGCGCAGCGCGGTTGCGGCGGGTGTGATGCTGAATATTGAATCCGTGCAGGAATTGGAATCGGTTGCACAACTGGGGATGAATCTTGGGATTACTCCCAAAGTCGCTATCCGCGTCAACCCGGATTTTGAACTCAAGTCTTCCGGAATGAAAATGGGTGGCGGGCCCAAGCCGTTCGGTATCGATGCCGAATGCGTGCCGGAGGCGTTGAGACGGTTGACCGTACTGGAATTGGATTTTACCGGCTTTCACATATTTAGCGGCTCGCAGAACTTGAATGCGGCAGCGTTGCAGGAAGCGCACGAAAAACCGTGCAGCTTGCTATCCGGCTGGCCGGATATGCGCCGGCACCGGTGCGCTTACTGAATATCGGCGGCGGTTTCGGTGTACCGTATTTTCCCGGCGAACGGGCGTTGGATCTTGCCGCTATTGGCGAGAATTTACAGCGCTTGATACCCGAAGTTCGGAAGCAGTTGCCAGATGCTCGGATTGCGCTTGAATTAGGGCGCTATATTGTCGCCGAAGCGGGTATTTATGTCTGCCGCGTGCTGGAACGTAAAATCTCGCGCGGGCAGGTCTTTCTCATCACGGATGGCGGTTTGCATCATCATTTGGCGGCCTCCGGCAATTTCGGCCAGGTTATCCGCAAGAATTATCCAGTCTTGATCGGCAATAAAGTCCGGGGCGCGGAAAGGGAAGTGGTTTCCGTTGTCGGGCCTCTATGCACGCCGCTGGATGTGTTGGCTGATCAGCTGCCGATGGCCAAAGCATCTGCGGGTGATTTGGTTGTCGTGTTACAGTCGGGCGCCTATGGTTTGACCGCCAGTCCGACCGCTTTTTTGAACCACCCGCAGCCTATCGAAGTGCTGGTTTGATTCATTCAATTTCATCACTCTATGCATCGATGTTGTTTATTGTGCACAAGCGCTTATCTTTGTTGTAATTCTGCTGATAAATGATAAAGATCAGTTGAATATTCGCTTTAAATATACTTAAATGGCTGCTGAAGTCAGTATGTGTCACTTATTGAACGGAAGGTCTTGTTTCTTGTAATTGAAAATAGAAAATGCACTGGAGATTCTGTGTTTTTTCGTGGATGACATAACGCGGGTGCGGTTTACTATTTTTACACTTTTTTAATGACAACAATAATTCGCAGAGGTGTTAAAAATGAGGGTAACTGGTTGCTTGCTTAATTGGGTGCTTCAATGAATGATTTGTATCAAAATTTTCAAAAATTCTTTGAAATTGTAGTTGCTGATACAACTGAATTGCTTGAGCATGTTTATAGAATCCGCTATCAGGTATTTTGTGTCGAGCATAATTTTCTTGATGCTTCGCTCTATCCGGACAAATTGGAAAAAGACGATTATGACAATCACTCAAGTCATGTGCTTTTGCGCTATCGGCCAACCGGAGATTTTATTGGTACGGTGCGGTTAATTTTGCCTGATTTGTCAAAACCTGAAAAACTTTTGCCCGTCGAGTTGTACAGCCAAACGGATCCGGCGTTATGCGATATCAAGTCGCTTCCGCGGCAGCAAACTGCCGAAATTTCGCGTTTTTTGGTGACTAACCAATTTGATCGGCGTAAAGACGAGCGGCGCAAAGAAGATCGCCGTAAGCAAACGACCGAGATTGACGGTGATCAAAGAGGCGCGCAAGATCGCCGCTCAACAGATCGCCGCTCTGGATTGAGCATTGGCTTAGTGCTGATGTCCGGCGTTATGCGTATGTCGGTTAGATACAATATCCGGCATTGGTTATCTGTTGCTGAGCCTGCGCTAAACAAACTGATGGGTTTTTATGGTTTGAATTTTAATCCAATCGGCCCGCCGGTAAATTATCATGGCATTCGCCGGCCTTATTACGTCAAAGTAGAGGATGCACTCGAAAAAATGTATAAGGAGCATCATGATGCTTGGGAAGTCGTAACCGATTGCGGTACCTATAACCTCATGCATATCAATTAATGTAATGGAATAAATCTGAATCGGGAATCTGTTTCTTGAACTTATTTCATTTCCTTATACGCATCCGATTATCAAAGCGATATTGGTTAAGGGTTAGAGCCAGCCTGTGTTTTGCGCTGACGCTATGCCTTTGCGGTATAGAGAGTGAAGCCAGGGCGGATGATTATTACGAAATTGTAACCAACCCCAGTGTAAACGAAAAAATCCTCTCGGCTAATTCGTTACGTTCTATTTTCAGCATGCGTTTAAAAACCTGGTCTGACGGAACCAAGATCAGAGTTTTTGTATTATCCGATGATGATCAATTGCATCAAATCGTTTCCAAGGAAAAGTTAAACGTTTTTCCTTATCAATTGAGATCTACTTGGGACCGATTAGTATTCTCGGGTACCGGTCAGGCCCCGATCAAAGTTCATTCAAGCGAAGAAATGCTTGCCAAAGTTGCCAGCACACCGGGCGCAATAGGTTATTTATGGAGAGCCAATATTAATGAAAATGTTAACGTGCTCGAGATTAAGTAGCTATTTCATGCGCTCTGTCCGGCGGCTGGTAAGGGGCTTTGCTGTGCTATCGGTTATCGTCGGTGTCTCCGCTCAGGCGCAGCAGCTTGAACAGCCGCAAAAGCAATCCGAGTCCGCCAACCCTCCGGTTAAATGGGTGCAAACGAAAGATTTGCCGGCCGAGGCTACCGAGACTGGCAAAGCTCAGGAAAAAGCCGGTGTGGTAAGTACGGCATTAAAGTGGCTGCGCTCGGCCGATCGCCCGGGAGATCTGCAAATTCATGGATTCATCTCGCAGGCGTATCTGGTTACTTCGGATAATGATGTTTTTGGCAATAGCGACAAGGGTGGTAGTTTTGGTTTGACCGAAGCCGGACTCAATGCTTCGGTGCGGCCATTGCCGAAGCTGCAATTATCGGCGCAAGTGTTGTCGCGCCGTGCGGGTGAGGGGAACACGGGCATGCCGCGGCTCGATTATGCTTTCCTGGATTACCGCTTATATTCTCATGAAACGAATCAATTGGGCATTCGCATCGGCAGGATAAAGAATCCGTTCGGGTTTTACAACGAAACCCGGGATGTGGCCTTTACGCGTCCGAGCATCATGCTGCCGCAGTCGATTTATTTCGACCGTTCCCGCAATGTCGGTCTTTCCAGTGATTCCGTGCAACTTTACGGTGATGTGGCGGTATCCGATTGGGGTACGCTGTCCACGCAATTCGGCGTGACGCTGCCGATCGTCAGCAACAAGGAGTGGGAAAGCTCATTGCTAGGCGGCATACAGCCGGGACACATGAAACGGGAAGTATCCTACATAGGCCGCGGGATTTTTGAAACGAACGATAAACGGCTGCGTTTGGGCGTTAGCGGGATATGGTTGAATACAGCCTACGATCCGCTTGGTGTTAATGATCTGCTGGGTTCCGGGGCGCTGGAATTTACTCCGGTCTTTTTCTCCGCGCAGTACAACACGGAGCGCTGGACGTTAACATCCGAATACGCGATCCGGCCGTTTAAATACGATGATAGTTTTAAAGCGCCGGCGTTGAGCGGATTGCACTTCGTCGGTGAAAGCTACTACTTTCAAGGTGAATATCGCTTTACCCCGAAATTGGAAGGTATTTTGCGGTATGATGCGCTATTCACCGATCGATCGGATCGAAGCGGAAATCAATGGGCTGCGCTGAATCCTATGCGCCAAGGTTTGGAACACTCGCGTTTTGCCAGGGATATCACCGTCGGTTTACGCTGGAATGTTACACCGGAATTCATGCTGCGCGCGGAGTATCATTATGTGAATGGAACCGGGTGGTTGTCACGGCTGGATAATCCGAACCCGAGAGACACTATAAAAAATTGGGATCTTTTCGCAATTCAAGCATCCTATCGTTTCTAAGAAAGCTGTAACTCTGATGGAAAGTAGCTCCGGAACTAAAATGGGAAAAATATCCATTGCGCCAAACCATAAAGGCCGCAGATTCCGCAGCCTGAGATGGAAGATCTCACTGAGCAGCAGCATGATTCTGCTGGCGGTTGTAATGCTTTTTTGCTTCATCAGCTACCTCGGGTTAATGGCCAATTTCGACAATCAACGGGAAGTCGAATACCGGCGTTATTCCAGGGAAGTCACGAGTCTGATCAAAAACACGTCACAGAATTTATATCAGTTGGCCGAGATGATTCCATTTCTGGATGGAATGAGAAATGCCTTGCTGATCAATGACGGCGAGAGCATCAGTAAAGTTTTCGATCCCCATTGGGCGTTGCTGCAATTTCACAACGGCGTTGAGTTCGTTCATTTTTATAATCTGCAAAATCAGTTAAACGCCAGCTGGGATAGTCTGGATACCCAGAGCGACGGCAACAAGTTATTGGCAACTTGGGTGAGTCATGTCAATCAATCGGAAAGGCCGATAAATCCTTTGCTTTGCCGGGAAAACTGCATTCAATATATCGTTGCGCCTTTATTGGTGGAAGGAAAAAAAGCCGGCGTCGTGGTGATGGGAATATCGCTGGCGGATATGTTTCTGGCGTTCAAACGGATAGCGGGCACTGATATCGGCTTGCTGATCAAGGAACAGAATAATCTGCTGCCGCCGAACGACGCCGATTATTTACGCTGGAATATTCATGTTTCAGCATTGACTAATAAGGAAAAGAATTTAGAGGTTCTAAAAAAAACCTCGCATTTGCACCCGAATCTGATTGCACTGAATAATGGCACTCAGATCCGCTGGAACGATCAGTATCTGCAAATAAAATTATTTCCGCTCGATTCGTATGAGCCCGATAAAGCGCACTTGATCGTGATTACCGATGTCACTGCCGCAGTCAGTAATATTTACGACTCCATTTGGAAAATTGCATTGATCGGTTTGCTCGGGTTGATTTTCTCGGAAATATTATTGTTTCTGATTTTTACCCGGTTGCTTGCAAAACTAAAGGATGTTGCTTTTGTTTTGCCCTTGCTGGCCAATGGACAGTTTGAGAAGTTCCGCTTGTCACTGGCTTCCAACGATCACGTGCAACGTTTCAGGGATGAGGTGGATACGCTCTCGGAAGCAGCCGTGTCCTTATCTTTGCAACTGGAGAAACTGGAACAGGAGGTGTCCACGCGCACTAAAATGCTCATTGAGCAAAAGAATGAGCTCAGTAAAGAAAGGGATTTCGTCGAGAACCTGCTCGATACCGCACAGGCGATCGTGTTGACACAGAATGTCGAAGGTAAAATCATGTCGTTGAATGCTTATGGCGAGATGCTGACCCGTTACACCGAAAACGAGCTGCAAGGAAGGTCTTTCCTTAGCATCCTAGTTCCAGAGTATGAATCGCAGGATTTGCTGATGCGCTTTAAAGAAATTCACAGCGGACAAAGAATGCAGTTGCGGCATGAAGCGATTACCCATTGCAAAGATGGTACAATGCGGCATGTCGCTTGGTTGCATTCACATCTCAGCCAGCAGTCGGCGGATGATCCATCGATTTTGTCCGTAGGCTTGGATGTTACCGAATATAAACGTGTTGAGGGGCACCTAGCTTGGCTGGCGGACCATGATCCGTTGACCAATTTGTATAACCGGCGACGATTTAGCGATGAGCTGGAACAAGTGCTCAGTCGCGCGGAGCGTTACCGTCATCCCGGCGCGTTATTATTTTTTGATCTCGATCGCTTTAAATACATTAATGACATCAGCGGTCATCAAGCAGGAGATACGCTGCTTAAAATGGTGGCCGGCATGCTGACTCAAACGATCCGGGCGGATGATATCACCGGCCGTTTAGGCGGTGATGAATTTGCCATCATTCTGCCGGAAATCAACGCCAACGGTGCGATCGAAGTGGCCAAGAAAGTTTTGGATCAATTGGGTCAGGCGCAATTGACCATTAACAACCGCACCCATAAGATTTCAGCCAGCATCGGTATTGCACTATTTCCCGAGCATGGCGCCAATATTCATGACTTACTGGCTGCCGCGGATCTGGCCATGTATCAAGCCAAGGCGATGGGACGCAATGCCTGGTACCTATTCTCCGATAAAGACCGTAGCCGTGAGCGTATTCATACGTTGGTTTATTGGAAAGAGAAAATAGAGTATTCGCATTTGCATGATAACTTCATGTTGTATTTGCAGCCGATCATGCAAGTAAAAACCAAAGAAATCTCGCACTATGAAGTATTGTTGCGGATGCAGGATAAGGACGGCTCGATATTGTCGCCCGGTGAATTTATTCCGGCTGTCGAACATACCGGATTAATTCACGCGATTGATCACATGGTGCTGCGTAAAGCCATTGCGCAAGTGGCCAAAATTTATCAAGCGGGATTCAAGGTCAGCTTCTCGATCAACCTCTCTGCGCATGCATTTAACGATCCTGAGCTATTGCCGATTCTCAAGGAAGAATTGACCTCGCAAAAAATGGATCCCGCCAGTGTGATGTTCGAAATCACCGAAACCGCGGCACTAGAAGATTTACCCGGTGCGCGCGGATTGATGATCGAAATTAAAGAGCTGGGTTGCGGTTTCGTGCTGGATGATTTCGGTGTCGGTTTTTCTTCGTTCTATTATCTCCGAGAGCTGCCGGTTGATGTTGTTAAAATCGATGGCTCGTTTATTCGTAATTTGTCCGAAAGCAGCGATGATCTGATCCTGGTTAACGCACTGTGCAGTGTAGCCCGCGGTTTCGGCAAGAAAATTACGGCGGAATTTGTGGAAAGCGCCGAGATACTGTCACTCATCGAGAAGATGGATATTGATTACGCACAAGGGTACTACATTGGAAAGCCCGCGCCGGTCAGCGAATTCTTTTTGCAGTAGGGCGCCGCTCATGGGTTTTTGTGTTGCATGGGTTATTTAATCAGTTCGGAAATCGATTCGATCAAATTCGGTTTAACCACCACCAGCATTACTACCACAAACAAAATCAGCACCGGAAATTCATTGAACCAACGGTAAAACACATGACCATGTTGATTGGTATCGTTTTTAAATGCTTTGACGTATTTTCCGCAGTAATAGTGGTAATAGATCAAATTCAATACCAGAGCGACTTTGGCGTACAGCCAATCACCGGAAAAACCGTAACCTAGCCATAACCATACCCCGAACACCACGGTCAGCACGGCGCCGGGAGTCATGATGCCGTAATAGAGTTTACGTTCCATGATTTTAAAACGCTCTTTGCCGGGTTGGTCTTCGCACATGGCGTGATAGACGAATAAACGCGGCAGATAAAAAAGCCCCGCGAACCAGGTGACCATAAAAATGATATGCAGTGATTTTATCCAGAGCATGACAGTATCAGCGATGAGTGGAAAAGTTGTTATGATACTGGGCTTGTGAAGTTAGTGCTATCCCCTCGGAACTTGGGGTGTATGTGCAATGCAGATAAACGAATCCGGAACGGGAAAAGAATGAATCCGCATTATCAAAATTTAGTGCAAAGGCTGGAAGAAATTTCTCATCTGAGTGGCGTAATGAGCACGCTGGGCTGGGATCAGGAAGTGATGATGCCGCCGGGTGCCGCTGATGCGCGCGCCAAGCAAATTGCCGCGCTGGCAGGGGTGATTCACGAACGCATGACCGATCCTGGATTGGGGGATTGCTTAAATGAATTGGCAGTGACGGGATATGCTGATTTTGCTGCGGTGCAACAGTGCAATATCCGTGAAGCGCTGCGCAGTTATGAACTTGAAACCAAAGTGCCGAAGCGGCTGGTGCAGGAATTGGCGGAACTCGGTTCGCGCGGACATGGTATTTGGGTTGCGGCAAGACAGGAAAATAAGTTCGCCGATTTTGCACCGGTATTGCAGCGTTTTTTACACCTGAAAAGAGAATGGGCGCAGCACGTATCGCCCGATCTAGATCCGTACGATGCGAATATCGATCTGTTCGAACGCGGCACGACGATGAGTATGATCACCCCGGTATTCGAGCGATTGAAAGTGGAATTGATTCCATTGATTCAGGCGATTCAGAATCATGCGGTTCAGCCGGATACTTCGTTCTTGCAGGGATGGTTTGCACTGGATAAACAGGAAGCGCTGGCGCGCAGGATCAGCCGCGATATTGGTTTTAATTTTGAGCAAGGCCGTATGGACGTGTCGGTGCATCCGTTTTGTGGCGGCAGTCATCCAACCGATGTGCGTATCACCACGCGCTACAACGAGCGTAATTTTATCGAATCGCTGTATGCCGTGATTCATGAGACAGGACACGCGTTATATGAACAAGGACGGCCGTATGAGCTTGGTGATTTGCCGGTATCCGAATCGCTGACGATGGGTATCCATGAATCACAGTCGCTGTTCTGGGAGCGCATGATCGCGCAAAGCAAGCCTTTTTGTCAGCATTATTTCGCTACGATCCGTGCCGCATTCGCGGAAAATTTGCAGCAGGTTACCGTGGATTCTTTTTACCGTGCGATCAATATCTGTAAACCCGATTTTATTCGAGTCGAAGCGGATGAAGTGACCTATCCGCTGCACATTATTCTACGCTATGAAATTGAGAGGGGATTGTTTGACGGTTCGATACCGGTTGATGATTTACCGCTTGTTTGGAACGAGTTGACACGAAAATATTTGGGAATCAATCCCCCGGATGATGCGCATGGCGTGTTGCAGGATTCGCATTGGAGCAGCGGTGCGTTCGGGTATTTTCCTTCGTATACCTTAGGCGCGATGTATGCATGCCAGTTTCATCGAGCGCTGCTGAATGAACAACCCGATACCGAGCTGAGCGTCGCCAACGGTAATTTTATGCCGATTAAAAGTTGGCTCAATGAAAAAATCCATCGTCAAGGCAGACTCTATACACCGCAACTATTGATTGAGCATGTAACCGGTGAACCGTTGAATCCGGATTATTTCATTGATTACCTCCAGGACAAGTATCGCGATATTTATCAGCTTGCTTGAAATCGGCTAACTTTATACTTGCCTGCGACCTTGATTACTTTCGATCCACTTTTTGACGCGATTGGCGTCGCCGATACGGGTATTTTTGCCCCAGGAATTCAGTAAAACAATGACCATCGGTTGCCCGGAGATTTTGGCTTGCATGACCAAGCAGCGTCCGGCTTCACTCAGATAGCCGGTTTTGGAAACATCAATATTCCAATTTTGATTTCGCACCAAACTGTTGGAGTTGACGTATTGTAATTGACCGCGTTTATTACCCGGTGAGACGGCGTGCTGAGTGGTGGTGGAAAATTCGCGGATGGCGGCATAGTTGTTCGAGGCCGCAACTAGTTTGGCCAAATCGCGTGCGGTTGCGACATTGCCGCTATTTAAACCAGTCGCATCGACAAAACGGCTGTTGGCCATGCCAAGTTTCTTCGCTTTCAAATTCATGGCTTGCACGAAAGCTTTGGTACCGCCGGGATATGTGCGACCAAGTGCTGCCGCAGCACGGTTTTCAGAAGACATCAGAGCCAGTCGTAACAACTCATAGCGTGGAAAAGTACTGCCTACAGGTAAACGCGAAGATGAATGTTTGAGTTTGTCGACATCCGCGCTGGTAATGGTGATTCTCTCGTTTGGTGACAGCCGTGCATCTAATGTAACCATTGCAGTCATCAATTTGGTAATAGATGCGATCGGCATTACCTTATCTGCGTTTTTGTCGTAAATAACGCGTTCATTTTTTGCGTTAAATATGAGCGCAGCTTGTGACTTTATATCTGGATTATCTTTTTGCGCAAAAGTATTACTAATAAAAAAAGATAAGATGCAAAATAAAAAAATTCCCCGCTTCATTCTTTCTACTCTCCGATTGACAAAAATTGAATTCATATCAGTATTTTTATGAACGAGGATAATGTCAGTTTAGAATTTTTTATATGTTAAATTTTATTCTACTATAACTTTATTGGAGTTTTTATAGAAACTTGTAAATAAATCCTTATTTATAGAAGGTTAAAGCACTCAAACTATAAATCGTATTATGATATTGTAGCTATTATTATGATTGTAAATAAATTGTTGAGTAATTTGGAATTGTGATTCTCTACAGTCAATTCGTGTAGCTTGGGTATAGGCTGTAGGTAAATGGGACAAAACACGTGAAATTCTTTAATTACTGAGAAAAATAGGTCAAGCTCACAGCTGCTAAATATTCAATCCCTATCCAATTTTTTGTATTTGAGATGCAGCAGAGAAAAACTCATTGATGTAGCTTGACCTATTTGCCAATCACATAGTAATCGATTGGCTATTATTTACCAAAATTAGGTTGTTTTATTTTGGCTGGACAAGTAATCATTTCACCGTCGGTGCGATCTCTAATTTTTTCGCCGTCTTTTTTGCCTTCACATGAGATTTTATTCAATATGTCTTGTGCGGCCATAGGTGGCATTTTAGATTCCTTGTTGCCACTTGCCATGGTTACAGAAGAGCCCATCAAAAAGACTAAACCGATTACAGCGATAAGATATTTGCTCATTTTTTACTCCTATATGAATGTTATGAAGGAAGCCAATTTTAATATACCTGACTTACCAACCATGAATTTATCACAATCATAACTGTCAGGCCATTTCTTTTTAAAATCTTGCGAATTAAGAACCGAACTATCATGTCGTGCATGGTTGATCCAGCTAAAATTCGGTGGATTTGAAGAAAGTCTTCTTGCAATTTTGAATGGCACTAAATCAAAACAGCTGCGGCGACACGACGACCTTCCTCAACCAATATATTATAAGTTCGGCAGCAAGCTTTTGTATCCATTATTTCTATTCCGATTCCCATTTTTGCTAACTGACTCAGTAAATTGTGGCCAGGAAATTTATGATCAGCACCTGTTCCAAGAAGAATAATTTCGGGTGAGTGCGGCAATAAGCTTTCGAAATGTTGAAGCTCCAGCTCGTGCACCGATAAGATAGGCCAATCTTTAACTAAATGATCAGGCAGCACAATCAAGCTTTTTTCATAGCGGATCTGATTGATGAGTACATAACCTTCACCATAACCGGTGAAGATATTTTGGTGCGCAAAATTTGCAAGATGAAGCTTCAATGATGTGTTTCCTGATGTTGATTGATTGGCTGTCGATGATTATGCATTATTCAAATCAAAATACAACATCTACCACTTTTAAAGTTTGGTTCGTGCAAAAATCAGAGTTCTTTGTTTACGATTGTTCACTTTGATTGTTTATTACCCTCAGCTATTTTATTTTCCACAAAATCAACCAGCGTACCAAGTGTCGCAAAGGTTTTTGCGCTGATTTCGTCGTCTTTTATTGTGATAGAAAATTTTTTTTCTATCGCCAGAATGACGGTAATGACCGCGACAGAATCAAGTTCGGGAACATTGCCGAGTAGAATCATATCCGCTTCCATTCTATCCAGCCGGTCGCCTAGTCCCAAGGTATCCGTCAGAATTTTTTTTATTTCGGTGATATGGTCTATGTTTGTCACAATAAGGAGTTGTTTGTTTTTACAAGCATTATGAATAATCGCTTATTATAAATCCGATCGTGCGTAATGATTGCGGGATTATGCAATGGTTGCAAAAAGCTTGCATCATCGCAGAAGAGTATTTGAGGCGGAAAAAGCTATGGCTGTATTTCTACAATGGAATTGGCGCGCGCAAGCCCATTGAGAATTCGTCCGGATTTATTACGAACCTGTATGACTTGCCCTTCGGTTGCATTGATCAATGCCTGACCTTCAGAGCGGATGCTGAATCCGCGACCTTGTACAACCAGATTCACCGTCTGCCCGCGCACGATTACATAGGGTGCCCGCAACATTTGTGGCCGTAAGGGTTGACCGGCCGGGAGATTAGCGGTTGCAACCTTGCCGATGATTTGTGCGGCATTTGTCAATATGCCTTCCGGCATTTGCGTTAAGTTGACACTCTGCGGTGCAATATCCTCATAAGTCAGCGTCTGCCCTGATGATACTGGCCGAGCGAGGTGCAGTACATCCGTCATGACACTAATTTCAGTCTGGACATAGATGGTCCAGGTCGCGATTTCGCTGTCACAACGCACGCCGATTGAGGTTTTTCCCCACAAACGTCCACCTGCTGGAACAAAAGGTTCTAATTGCGGACACTTTGGTAGCGACAAGTGCTTGTCGATTTGACCCACATTCACAATAACCTGCCCTGGAAGCGATGCCGTATTGCTGTAGAGAAAGTGCTCAATGGCATTTTTAATCACTGAGATTTCCTGATGGTCAATGGATGTTTTTTGCTGCGATGCGAGCGCTGGAAAAACGAGCGCCAGCAGGCAGAGGATTGTCGTTAAGCAACGTATCATGGTTTCTAATCCTTCATTTTTGCCGTATTCGGCAATTATTGCCGCTATACCATGACGATATATTAAATGACTGCAAAAAAATCCAAGCGCAAAGATAACACTGCTTTCGTGTCTTATTTGCGAATTGGTCGATTAGTCCATGCATATATTATTGCTGGCATGCTAAATGCTAATAACCGAATAGACACTCATTTAAATTAGGCGATAGAGAAGATGATTAACAAACTTGATAAAGAATTGAATTATCACCATAACGCACTAAGTTTAAGGGTTGCAAGGCAAGAATTGCTTTCCAGCAATGTGGCCAATGCCGATACGCCGAATTTTAAAGCGAAGGATATCGACTTTGCCAGTGTTTTGAGCGAAAGATTGTCATCAACTCCCAGCTTAAAAAAAGTAAACATGAATACGACATCGGCAATGCATATTAATTCTGCTGCATCCGGAGTCTTCGGAGACAACATTTTATACCGTGTTCCTCTGCAACCCAGTGCGGATGGAAACACTGTAGATATGGATATGGAACGAACCCGGTTTGCCGATAACGCCATTAAATATGATGCAAGTATTACATTCATTAATAATGAATTCAGAAACTTAACGTCAGCCATGTTGGAGAGATAGAAAATGTCATTATTTAATGTATTCGGTATCGCAAGCTCCGCCATGTCGGCTCAGTCACAACGTTTAAATGTAGTGGCCAGTAATCTTTCAAACGCTGATAGCGTAACTAGTTCAACCGGTGAACCTTATCGCGGAAGACAAGTGGTTTTTAGTACTTTACAAGCAGATGCGAGCGGTGCGAGCGGCGTTAAGGTTGCGGGTATTGTTCACGACCCATCGCCAATGCGGCAAGTGTTTGAACCTAAGCATCCGTTAGCGGATAAAAACGGTTATGTGACGATGCCCAATGTCAATGTTGTCGATGAAATGGTTAATATGATGTCAGCTTCGCGTTCGTATCAAAACAGCGTCGATATGATGAATACTACCAAGTCACTGTTGCAAAAAACACTGACGATTGGTCAATAAAGGAGTAAACAATGAGTTCAGTTCCGCAAGTCAATACCGCAACAGCCGCAACCGCTTCAACAGCAGCCGCTGGTACTACCAGTAAGAAGGATGCTGAAAATCCGCAAGACCGGTTTCTGAAGCTATTGGTTACACAAATGAAAAATCAAGATCCGTTAAAACCGCTGGACAATGCCGAGGTGACCAGTCAATTGGCGCAAATCAGCACGGTATCGGGTCTTGATAAGTTGAACTCAACGCTGCAGAAATTGGTTTCCAGCGCTGACGATACCCGTTCCGTAGAAGCATTAGGACTGATCGGACACAAAGCATTCGTTCCAGGAACAGCGATTGCATTGAGCGGAGACGGCGCTATTGCCGGTATCGAATTGGCGCAACCGGTGGATCAACTCAAAGTTACCATTCTGGATGGTGCCGGGGCTGCTATTCGTACAATGGATTTGGGGGCGCAACCGACTGGTATCAGTACCATTTCTTGGGATGGTTTAACCGATAGCGGTACCAAGGCGGTCGATGGCGATTACACTTTTGCGGTAAGCGCAAAACAGGGGGGTAATGACGTTAAAGTCGATACTCTTTCATTCGGGGTGGTAAAAAGTGTGACGCCTGGCGAAGGTGATACTCACCTGGATATGGGTGACAAATTAGGATTGATTAGTTTATCCAACGTTAAACAGGTGTTCTGATAGGAGATTATTATGACTTTTCAACATGGCTTAAGTGGCTTAAATGCAGCATCGACCAATCTGGATGTAATCGGAAATAACATCTCCAATGCAAACACCGCAGGATTCAAACAATCCATCGCGCAATTTTCCGATATTTTTGCTAACTCGATGGAAGGTACCGATACCGCTCAGATCGGGATTGGATCAAAAATATCCGCAATTGCGCAACAATTCGGTCAAGGCACTATCACACCGACCAGTAACCCTTTGGACATCGCGATCAATGGGCAAGGATTTTTTCGCATGAGTGATAGCGGTACGGTAAGTTATAGCCGAAACGGACAATTTCATGCCGATGATTCAGGTTATATTGTTGATGCATCAGGTGCCAATCTGACGGGCTTTATGGCCGATGTGAATGGCGATATCAAGGCCAGCGGGGTACCGGTAAACCTAAAATTCGGTACTTCTGATCTTGCACCTAAAGCGACGACAACATTTGATCTTGGGTTTAATCTGGATGCGCGAAAAACGGCTATTACCACTGCTTTTAATGCCACCGATCCAAAGACGTATAACAGCACAACTTCGGGAACGGTAGTTGACAGTCTTGGAAATTCACATGTTTTGTCATTATTTTTTCAGAAGGCGACGGCAACCGCTAATACGTGGACTGTCTTTGCGACTGTGGATGGTAAGGTAGATGCTGCCGGAGTGCCTGTTGGTGTTACGATGGGTGGAAGTCCTTCGCAGTCTATGGTATTTGACACGGATGGAAAATTACAGAGCATTGCTGCTGCTTCTGCTGCTCCGATTGATTTAGCGATTGATTTTAGCGCAATTAATCCTTCGCTTGGCGCAACAACACCGCAGACCGTCCGTCTCGATATGACGACCGCCACGCAGTTCGGCTCGGATTTTGGAGTTAATGCCATTACACAGGATGGTTATACCTCAGGCCGTATGTCAGGTTTTACCATCAGCGCCGAGGGCGTGATTATGGGCAATTATAGTAGTGGTCAATCGAAAGTACTTGGACAGATCGTGCTGGCGAATTTTGTTAATCCACAAGGGCTGGTACCGGTCGGAGATGGCCATTGGGTGGAAACCCCCGCTTCAGGCGAACCTTTGGTTGGCCCACCTAAAACGGGGAACCTGGGCGTGCTTCAATCCAATGCCATTGAAGATTCAAACGTGGATTTGACAGCGGAATTGGTTAAATTAATACAGGCACAACGCATGTATCAAGCCAGTGCTAAACAAATAGAAACGCAAGATCAGATTATTCAAACTATTACTCAAATCTAACCTAGGTTTCATTACGAAGCATCAAACTTTTATAAAAGTTGAGTAAAAAATGGATCGATTGATTTATACCTCAATGACCGGAGCAAACCATACGCTGAATCAGAAAGCGACTGTTGCTCAAAATCTTGCTAACGCATCAACAACGGGATATCGCGCTGAAAGTAATGCATTTCGGGCAGTTCCGGTATTCGGCGATGGGTTGCCGACGCGAGCCTTTGTAGTTGATTCCACGATAGGCGCCGATTTCACTCCAGGTGCGTTACAAACGACCGGCCGTGATCTCGATGTTGCAGTTCGAGGTTCCGGTTGGATTGCGATTCAAACGGATGACGGCAAGGAAGCTTATACCCGGAACGGCAGTCTGCAAGTAAATCCAAACGGCATTTTGCAGACAGCCAGCGGCCATAAAGTAAAAGGCGATACGGGCATTATTACCTTACCGCCTGACACGCGTATCACAATCGGTGTCGATGGAACCGTATCTTCGGTGCCGATTACGCCGCAGCCGAACACGGTAGCGCAAGTAGGCCGGATTAAACTGGTCAATCCACCGGAAGATAAGCTCGTAAAAGGCACCGATGGCTTGTTCCGGCTCAAGGATGGCGGCGAAGCGCCTGTAGATGCCAAAGTTAAGCTGGTCGACGGCACATTGGAAGAGAGCAATGTGAATGTTGTGCATGAAATGGTCAATATGATCGATTTGGCGCGGCAATTTGATATGCAAATGAAAATGCTTGATAACGCACAGAATAACGCGCAGAAAGCCAGTGAGATCATGGTGGTAAGGGTTTAATTCGATAACATATTTAATAGGTAAATCATTATGATACGTTCGCTATGGATTGCAAAAACAGGGCTTGATGCACAACAAACCAAGATGGATGTGATTTCTAATAACTTGGCGAATGTCAGCACTAATGGATTTAAACGTGCTCGTGCTGTTTTCGAGGATCTGCTGTATCAAACAGTACGTCAGCCCGGTGCGCAATCTTCCCAGCAAACGCAATTACCGTCGGGTTTGCAATTGGGTACCGGGGTTAAACCGGTTTCTACCGAAAGTATTTTTACTCAAGGCGGGTTGCAGCAAACCGAAAACCAGCGTGACGTCGCGATACGCGGCGTAGGTTTCTTTCAGGTTTTGCTGCCGGACGGTACCACAGCCTACACCCGCGATGGCGCATTCCAGTCCGATCTTAACGGGCAGCTTGTGACATCCAGCGGATATGCCGTTCAGCCCGCAATTACCGTTCCGCCGAATGCATTGGGTATCACAATCGCTCGAGATGGAACAGTGTCGGCAACAGTTCCGGGTTCCACTGCGCCGATTCAAGTTGGCAATATTCAATTGGCGAGCTTCGTCAATCCAGCCGGTTTGTTGAAGATGGGTGAGAATTTGTATCAGGAAACCGCATCGAGCGGAGCGCCTAATCAGAATGCGCCAGGTACCAATGGATTGGGATTGCTGGAACAAAATTTTGTAGAAACTTCGAATGTGAACGTAGTGGAAGAGCTGGTGAATATGATTCAAACCCAACGCGCCTATGAGATGAATTCCAAGTCCATTGAGACTTCGGATCAAATGCTGCAACGGCTGGCGCAACTTTGATTAATTGGATAATCGGTAATCGAGTTATTGTGAGTGGCAATTCGATGATAAAAAACTTCTGCCGGTATTTTTTTATACTGGCTTTAGCCGCGCTTGCATCCGGCTGCGCACTGACACCATCGACAGTGACTCACCAGCCGAATACATTACGCGCTCCACAGCATGCGGCAGCGGTGAGCCAACCCAACGGCTCCATTCTGCAGACGGTACATAGCACAACAGGCGGGGTTCGATATACGCCATTATTCGAAGACCGCCGTGCAAGAAGCATCGGCGATACGATTATCGTTACGTTAAATGAAACAACGAATGCCAGTAAAAGCTCGGGAAGTAATGCGAACCGTTCCGGGAGTATCGAATTTTCCGTGCCGAACTTTATGGGAATCCCATTAAGCCTGTTAAAGAATGCATCGGTTGAAGCTAAATCCAATAACAAATTTGATGGCAGTGGTGAAAGTTCAAGCAAAAATAATTTTAAAGGAACCATTACGGTAACTGTTATCGAAGCGCTGCCAAATGGAAATCTTGTTGTCAGCGGTGAGAAACAAATCGGTATTAATCAAGGGCAGGAATTCATCAGGCTGTCCGGGGTTGTGAATCCGGTTCATATTTTGGGAAATACGATCTCTTCAACGCAGATTGCCGATGCGCGCGTCGAGTATCGCAGTAATGGGTATATCGATGAAGCGCAGACGATGGGGTGGCTATCGCGTTTTTTTCTGTCGATATCGCCTTTCTAGCCTACCGATTTCAGGATGGATAAATGTTGCAACTATTGACATTTAAGATGATGAAAAAAAGAAACGCTGTTATTTTTTCTTTTCTTGCGTTATGCCTGCTTTTGCCGGGTATCAGCCTGGCCGATCGCATCAAGGATTTGGCATCGATTCAAGGTGTTCGCAATAATCAATTGATCGGTTACGGATTGGTGGTTGGATTGGATGGCAGCGGTGATATGACCACACAAACGCCGTTTACCGTTCAGAGTGTCATCAATATGCTGGGCCAATTAGGCGTTAACCTGCCACCCGGCACCAATTTGCAATTGCGAAATGTTGCCGCTGTGATGGTGACGGCGACGCTGCCGGCATTTGCCAAACCGGGTCAGCACATCGATATCACAGTTTCTTCCATGGGCAACGCCAAAAGTTTGCGCGGTGGGACATTGTTGTTGACGCCTCTCAAAGGGGCGGATAATCAAGTGTATGCAATGGCGCAGGGGAATATATTGGTTGGCGGCATCGGGGCTGCAGCTGGCGGTAGCAGCGTGCAAGTGAATCATCTGAGTGTCGGGCGTATCACAGGAGGCGGTATTGTGGAACGTGAGATTCCCACGACGGTGGGGCAAGGTGATTTTATCAATCTTGAATTAAACTCAACAGATTTCACGACGGTGAACCGTATCGTTGATGCGATCAATGGGCTTTATCCTGCGGCTGCATCAGCTGTGGATGGCCGAATGGTTCAGGTAAAAGCGCCAGCGGACAATAGTCAGCGCATCACGTTTATCTCCCGGATTGAGAGTTTGGATATTGCGCCGGCTAAAGCATCAGCGAAAGTGATTGTTAATTCCCGCACCGGCTCGGTAGCCATGAATCAAGCGGTAACACTTGAATCCAGCGCGATTGCGCATGGCAATCTTTCGATCATCATTAATACCGAACCGGTAATCAGTCAACCTGGCCCCTTGGCGCAGCGAGGTGAAACCGTGGTTACGCAGCGATCGCAGGTTGAAATCCGTACCGATGAAGGAAATTTAATGTTATTGCCGAATGGTGCGGATCTCGGCGAAGTAGTGAAAGCGCTGACGGCAATTGGTGCTACGACGCAGGATTTGTTGTCTATCCTGCAGGCTTTGAAAGCTGCTGGCTCGTTGCGCGCCGATTTGGAAATAATTTAACGGATTGGGTGTAAGAATGGTTATTTCAGCGGATATTTCAAGCAAGCTTGCCATTGATGCCAAAAGTATTGATGACTTGAATTTAATGGCGAAGCGAAATCCAGATGAAGCTCTACAAAAAGTAGCCCAGCAATTTGAAGCGCTATTCATGAATATGCTGCTGAAAAGCATGCGGGAAGCCACACCTAAAGATGGAATATTCGATAGCCAGCAGACGCAATTTTTTACACAAATGTACGACCAGCAGCTGGCACAGCACATTTCCACCAAAGGAATTGGGATTGCTGACATGATGGTGAAGCAATTATCCAAAACCAATCAATTGGTTGAACCGCAAACTGCCATCAGTCAAACCGATGCGATATTGTCCGCGATTAATTCTGTACAGCAGTCATTGCCAGTAGGTGATGGGCATCCTGAGGATAAATCCGTGCAGCTATGGTCCGCTAATCGGTTTCCGGCAAATGCAATCATGCCAGCAGGGAAAAACGATCAGGCAACTGAGATTGCCACTTTTCCGGTACAGATCGGATCACAACAAAAGAAAACATCAGATCTGTCAGAAAATTTTATTGATAAGCTTCTGCCGCATGCAAGAATCGCATCCGAATCAACCGGCATTCCTCCTCAATATATGCTGGCGCAAGCCGCACTGGAGAGTGGCTGGGGTAAACATGAAATTCGGCATGCGGATAATAGTCCTGCCTATAATCTTTTTGGCATCAAAGCGGGAGCCAGCTGGAAAGGAGATGTAGTAGAGGCATCAACAACCGAGTACATCAATGGTGTAGCACAGAAGTCAGTTGAGAAATTTCGCGCTTATAGCTCCTATGCCGAGGGATTTAATGATTACGCCAAATTGCTGCTGGATAATCCTCGCTATGCGAAAGTGTTGAAATCGGCCGATGCCGCGACCTTTGCCAATGGCTTGCAACGTGCCGGGTATGCTACTGATCCGATGTATGCGGAGAAGTTGATGCGCATCCTGAATAGTGAAAAATTGCAGAATCGTGAATTTATTTAATGAAGGAATTTTTTAATTCTGTCATTCGTTTGCCGATATTGTCACTATATCTTTTTTAAAATCAAGAACAGAGCGAACATATGGGAAATGGAATTCTTGATATCGCAGTAAGCGGCTTAGCATCTGCGCAAAACCAATTACTTACCGCTAGCCATAATATTAGTAATGCAGGTACGCCTGGTTTTAATCGTCAGCAAGTCTTATTGAGTACAAATACGCCGCAATCGGGCGGCGCCGGCTTTATTGGCCGCGGTGTGCACTCATCAACAGTACAACGTATATACAATCAATTTCTTGCTAGTCAATCATTACAAATACAAACACAGAGTCAGTCATTGGATAGTAACTATGCTCAGATAAAACAGCTGGATAATATGTTTGCTGAGACAACATCCGGACTCTCTCCAACATTGCAAAATTTTTTTAGTGCCGTGCACGATGTCGCTACCAACCCGGCCGTTATTCCATCGCGCCAGTCGATGCTCAGCAATGCCGATGCCCTTGTGGCGCGTTTTCACAGTATGGATCAGCGTATGTCGCAAATCAGGGAAGGGATAAATACGCAGATTACCAGTACGGTGGTTCATATCAACTCGCTAGCCAAGCAAATTGGAGAAATCAATAAGCAAATTATTTGGGCAGAAGGCGCGGCTGGCGGACAGCCCGCAAATGATATGCTGGATCAACGTGATGAGCTTATTAATCAGTTGAATAAACTGGTCAATACCGATACTGTGCGGCAGAATGATGGTACGTTAAATGTCTATATCGCAAATGGACAAGCTCTGGTCGTGGGTGCACAAACACTTTCATTGGAAGCGATTAAGTCACCGGATAGTCCGGACAATTTAACGATTGGATTGGTTAATGGAAATAGCACGATTCAGCTACCTGAAGACCAAATTTCAGGGGGTACTTTAGGAGGTCTTATGTCTTTCCGTAGCACCTCACTGGATAATGCACAAAATTCATTAGGAAGAATTGCCATAACGCTAGCACAGACTTTCAATGCACAGCATCAATTAGGTATGGATTTGAATGGAGATATGGGTACGAATTTCTTCACTCTGCCTTCGCCCAAGGTGATTTCAGCATCAACCAATAATATTGCATCCAATATTACAGCAGCAATTAGTGATTATAGTGCTTTAACAACAAGCGATTATGAATTTTCGTACGATGGAACAAATTATACCTTAACCAGATTATCCGATAATGTATCGGCTACATCTTCAGGCGCTTTACCATTAACACTTGATGGTATATCGGTAACAAGCGCTACCATGCTGGTGAGCGAAAGATTCCGGATTCAGCCCACCATTAATGGCGCGAAAGATATCAATGTCAATATTACAGATACAACCAAAATAGCAGCGGCCGGACCCAATCGCACCAGTGCGGCAACCACGAATACCGGAACTGGCATCATCAGTGCCGGGACTGTAAATCCGTTACCACTGGATACTAATCTGCAACAACCGCTTACCATTACGTTTCATACGCCTTATGACGGATATTTTGACGTCGCTGGGACTGGGACCGGGCTACCCGCCACTAATCAGGCGTATACAGCGGGTGCAGATATCAGTTTTAACGGTTATACATTTCAGATTAGCGGCAGTCCTGCCGCAGGCGATGTTTTTACGGTCACACCCAACGATAACGGTGTTGCCGATAATCGTAATATATTGCTGCTGGGTGCACTACAAGCAACCAATACACTGGAAAACGGCACAGCAAATTATCAGACTGCTTACGGGCAACTGGTGAGTCAAGTTGGAAATAAAACCCGCGAGCTGGAAGTAACAAGCAAAGCGCAAGCCAATTTACTTGCGCAAACAGAAGAATCCATTCAATCCGTCTCGGGTGTCAATCTGGATGAAGAAGCTGCGAATTTATTGCGGTATCAGCAAGCGTATCAAGCATCAAGTAAAGTCATCGAAATGAGCAGTACCTTATTTGATTCAATTTTGCGTTTTGGCTAAAAGTAGAGTAGGGGTAATGTGATGCGCATCAGCACAAGTACAATTTATGAAACCGGCACAAATTTGATGCTTCAGCAACAAGAGAAATTAATCAATACACAACAACAATTATCTACCGGCCGGCGGATCTTAACGCCTTCGGATGATCCGATTTCTGCGGCGCAAGTATTAAATATTTCCCAGTCGGAGTCACTGAATAAGCAATATTCGGTGAATCGATCCAGTGCGGGTTCCTCGCTGGCGCTGGAAGAAAATGTATTAAAGCAAGTGACAGGTATTCTGCAAGATGTGCATAGTTCGACAATCTACGCGGGAAATGCGACTTTGACAGATGCCGACAGAAAAACACTGGCTACCGAATTGCGCAGTAAATTAGAATCGTTAGTTGGCTTGGCCAACACGACCGACGAGAAAAGTCAGTTTTTGTTCTCAGGATTTCAAGCCAACACAAAACCCTTTGCACAGACTGGATTAGCCGTGCAGTATGTTGGCGATCAAGGACAACGCTTGAACCAAGTTGGTCCCGCGCGGCAATTGGCTATTAGTGATTCCGGCACGGATATTTTTGAGCGTATTAAGAATGGCAACGGTGTTTTTGCAACGGCTGCTAATTCCACAAATATGGGTACCGGTGTTATTGACGGAGGATCGGTGCTTACCCCTTCGAGCCTTACCGGTGCTGATTATGAGATTACATTTACCGTATCTGCAACCGGTGTTACAACCTACGACATTGTGAACACTACATCAGGAGCGCCCGTTTCATCCACCAACCCTTATGTCAGTAACAATACAATCAGTTTTGATGGTATGCAATTGAGTATTAAAGGGAATCCGGCTAATGGAGATAAATTTACGGTGTCTCCAAGCAGTAATCAAAGCATTTTCAAAACGGTGGGCGATCTGATTACAGCGCTCGAAACCCCTTCAAGCGGGCAACCCGGCGGTACTCGGCTGGCGAACAACTTAAAAACGACGTTGCAAAGTATCAATAACAGCTTGGAACATGTGCTTTCGAAACAGGCTTCTATCGGAGCACGGCTGCAAGAGATCGATACTTTGGAAAGTGTGGGCAGTGATCAAAATATTCAATTTGAGCAGATGCTCTCACAATTGCAAGATGTCGATTTTGCGCAAGCAACATCGGATCTGCAGCGGCAGCAGCTGTATCTTCAAGCTGCACAGCAGTCCTATATCAAAATTTCCGGATTATCTTTATTTAATTATATTTAGCAAAAGCGAAAATCAACCACGCTTTTCGCTTCTGAGTTACCGGTCGTTTATACCTTGATGCCCGATATCGTGGCGAATCTGTGAACCGTCGAAGCGGATTCTTTCAACGATTTTATAGGCCGTATGCTGAGCAGCTTTAACATCCTCACCTAGTACGGCGACGCATAAAATACGCCCACCTGCTGTTACAATTTCATTGCCCTTTTTTCCTTGCGATTGGGTGCCGGCATGGAAAATATGAAAATCACTGGCACTTTCTTGTTCGGTAATCAAATCCGGCAAACCGTAAATTACATCATTCTTTCTTGGATTTTCCGGATATCCTGCTGCCGCCATCACAACGCCAAGGGCAGTACGTGAATCCCATTCGGCATCCACTTCATTGAGTGTGCCATCAATTGCATGTTCAATGAGAGGCAAAAGATCGCTTTTTAAACGCAACATAATTGGTTGCGTTTCCGGATCGCCCAATCGGCAGTTAAACTCCAATACTTTCGCCTGGTTATGGGCGGTAATCATCAGACCGGCATAAAGAAATCCGGTATAGCGAGTGCCATCTTGTTTCAAACCATTGATGACCGGATCGATAATAGTGCGCATGATTTGCGCATGCAAGCTTGGGGAAATGAAAGGTACCGGTGAGTAGGCGCCCATTCCTCCTGTATTCGGACCCTGATCGCCGTCGTAAAGCCGTTTATGATCCTGGCTGGTTGCCAGTGGAAGAATATGGTTTCCGTCCGTCATGACGATAAAGCTGGCTTCAATACCTTGAAGAAATTCTTCGATAATGATTTCATCGCCCGCATTGCCAAGATTTTTCTCCACTAACAGTGCGTTTACAGCGCAATGTGCTTCTTCCCGCGATTGTGCTACGACCACGCCTTTTCCGGCTGCCAGACCGTCGGCTTTTATGACAAGCGGGGCGGGGTGTTGCTCAATATAGGCGTGCGCCAAATCGGGATCTGTAAATCTCGCGTAAGCTGCGGTCGGTATTTGATGCCGCTGCATGAATTCCTTGGCGAAGATCTTCGAAGTTTCAAGTTGAGCGGCTTGCCGGGTTGGGCCGAAGATTTTCAGACCGGCTGCCTGGAATATATCCACGATGCCGGCGGCCAGTGGAATCTCGGGGCCGACGACGGTGATTGCAATCGACTCCTTTTTTACAAATTCGATTAACTCAGGAATGGCGGTAATGGCAATATTTTCCAATCCGCGCTCCAATGCAGTACCGGCATTGCCGGGTGCTACAAATACCTTATGCACGCGCGGCGACAAGCTTAATTTCCAAGCCAAGGCATGCTCTCTGCCGCCGCCGCCGATCACTAATAATTTCATGATGTGATTAGTTAATGGCGGAAATGACGAATGCCGGTGAATACCATGGTGACACCATGCTCATCCGCAGCGGCAATTACTTCGTGGTCACGAATGCTGCCGCCGGGCTGAATGATCGCGGTCGCGCCTGCTTCGACGACGACGTCCAATCCGTCCCGGAACGGGAAAAACGCATCCGATGCCACGACCGATTGCGCCAATGTGAGACCGGCTTGCTGTGCTTTGATGGATGCGATGCGCGCGCTGTCCACACGACTCATTTGCCCGGCGCCGATACCGACCGTCTGGCCGTTGCGGCAAAATACGATGGCGTTCGATTTAACGAATTTCGCAGCTCGCCAGGCAAACAACAGATCATTCAGTTGTTGCGGTGAAGGTTGTAGTTTGGTGACGATTTTTAAATCGGAAGCAGTAATATTCTGAACATCCGGCGTTTGTACCAGAAGACCGCCGCCGACGCGTTTTAAATCATAAACATTGTATCCAGTTTGCAAAGGTACCAGCAAAACCCGGATATTGTTTTTTTGTGCCAGAAGCTGTTGTGCTTCCGGTGCGATTTCGGGCGCGATAATGACTTCGACGAATTGTTTCAGAACAGCATCAGCCGTGTCTTTATCGATAGCGCGATTAAAAGCGATGATGCCGCCAAAAGCCGAGACCGGGTCGGTTGCGAATGCCAATTGGTAGGCGCGTAAAATCGTTTCCGCAACGGCAATGCCGCAAGGGTTGGCATGTTTGACGATGACACATGCAGGGCTGTCAAAAGTTTTGACGCATTCCCAAGCGGCATCAGTATCCGCAATATTATTGTAGGATAATTCTTTGCCCTGTAATTGCCGGTAATTCGACAAACTGCCGGGTATGACGTTTTCATCGCGATAGAAAGCGGCTTTTTGATGCGGATTTTCGCCATAGCGCAAAGGCTGTGCGAGGGTGAAATTCAGATTCAGTGAATCGGGAAAATCCTTGCGCTGATAATCATTGTCCAACGAAGTCAGATAGTTGCTGATGGCGCTGTCGTATGAGGCAGTATGGGTAAACGCTTTTTGCGCCAATTTAAAGCGCGTAGCCAAACTGACAGTGGCATTGTTTTCCGCCAATTCCCGGCTGAGTTGGGAATAGTCTTGCGGATCCGTGACGATGGCGACTTTGCGGTAATTTTTGGCAGCCGCGCGCACCATAGTCGGTCCGCCGATATCGATATTTTCAATGGCATCATCGAAACTGCAATCCGGTTTTGCAACGGTTTGCTTGAATGGGTAGAGATTGACGATTACCAGTTCGATGTTGGCAATCGACGCTTGTTCGAGTGCATGCTGGTGATCGGGCAGATCATGGCGCGCGAGTATGCCGGCATGAATTTTGGGGTGCAACGTTTTGACCCGGCCGTCCAGCATTTCCGGAAAGCCCGTATAATCGCCTGCCTCGACAACCGGAATCCCGGCTTCGTGCAGCAACTTGGCGGTGCCGCCCGTCGATAGGATGGTGATACTGTGTTGAATCAATTCCCTTGCTAATTGTACGATTCCGGTTTTATCCGAAACACTGATGAGCGCTTGTTTAATGGTCATTTAATTTGATATTGTTTCATTTTTTGACGTAACGTGTTTCTGTTTATCCCCAGTAAATCAGCTGCTTGCGTCTGATTTCCTTTGGTGTATTGTATGGCAATTTCAATTAAAGGCTTCTCAACGCTATGCATGACCATATTGTAAATATGGCACGGTTTCTCACCATCCAGGTCATTGAGATATCCGTTTATGGCTTTGCGTATACACGATGCAATTTCATTTTCCTTGATCGCATTCATAAACTAACTATTCCCCTTCTTTGATATAACTCAATCGTTGACTTTTTTCAGCTAACGTAGAAAAAAATTTATTAGTTTCCAGAATTTGCTGATCACTGGTTTGTAATTGGTTCATGGATTGACGAAAACCGGCAGAACCGACAAGTCCCTTGGTATACCAGGAAATATGCTTGCGTGCGATGCGAACGCCTGAGTATTCACCGTAAAATTCATATAAATCATGCAAATGATTAATAAGTACACGATGGATTTCAGACACTTCGGGGGCCGGCAAATGTTCGCCGGTTGCGAGGTAGTGATTAATTTCGCGGAAGATCCACGGTCTGCCTTGCGCTGCGCGACCGATCATGATCGCATCCGCTTTTGTATAGGCAAGAATCGCATGCGCTTTCTCAGGTGTCGTGATATCACCGTTGGCGATGACAGGAATCTTAATTGCGGCTTTAACCGCTGCGATGGTGTCGTATTCCGCAGTGCCGGTGTAGGCGCAAGCCCGTGTACGGCCGTGAATTGCAAGCGCTTGGACACCCGAGTTTTCAGCAATATGCGCGATGGAGAGCGCGTTTTTGTGTTGCTTGTCCCAGCCGGTGCGTATTTTGAGTGTCACCGGGGTGTCTACGGCTTTGACCACCGCGTCCAGAATTTTTCCCACTAATTGTTCATCTTGTAATAAAGCCGAGCCGGCCATGACGTTGCAGATTTTTTTGGCCGGGCAGCCCATATTGATATCGATAATCTGAGCGCCATTGTCAACATTGTAGCGCGCAGCGGCTGCCAGCATGTGCGGATCGGCACCGGCAATTTGCACGGAAATCGGCGAAACTTCACCGTCATGATTCGCGCGGCGCTGTGTTTTTTTTGAACCCCACAGCAACGAATTGCTGGACACCATTTCGGAAACCGCCATACCTGCACCCATCGTTTTGCACAATTGCCTAAACGGCCGGTCGGTAACTCCCGCCATAGGAGCAACAATCAGTTTATTTTTCAAAATGTGCGTGCCGATTTGCATGTTAAGCGCAGTGTGTAAATAAAATTAGTTACCTGGAAAAGCAATTAATCTGGATATTGGGAATCTTGGCTGCAGCAGGTGAAAATTCATATAAAATCTCACAGCGCACAAAGCCGCAATTATAACTTTTGTTTCGTCAGGCTGATAGGGGCGTGACAGGAAAACGGATTAACCACGTGCGCCAAAGATCATGCGGCGGGCGACAAAGCGTTTCAGCGGTGGTGTGCAATTCAACGCGGTTAATCCGATTCCGCAAGCATGCTTGAGTAATGCATTGTCATTGGAAAAAAGCTTGATGAGCGAATCGGTAAAGAAACGGCCGCCGCCGCTGTCGATTTGTCTTTTCCGGCGGTAATTCG
This sequence comes from Gammaproteobacteria bacterium, assembly GCA_015709615.1. Classification (NCBI taxonomy): domain Bacteria; kingdom Pseudomonadati; phylum Pseudomonadota; class Gammaproteobacteria; species Gammaproteobacteria bacterium. The sequence goes on from CP054179.1 coordinate 173,635, forward strand.
ACAGCATCGCCGCCGCGCCGATTTCCCGCGATGTGTTTTGCGCATTGATCGCTTCTTGCGCTAACTCATAAGCGTCTCTCAAACCCAGATTAAATCCTTGTCCCGCAACGGGGTGCAATGTTTGCGCCGCATTTCCGATGAGCGCAACTCTTTGTGCCGTAACGTTCAAGGCGTATCGCAGCGCTAATGGAAATGCCGATCTTTTCCCGGCCTGTGTAAATTTTCCCAGCCGGTCGCCAAAATGGTGATGCAGTCTAAGCAGAAAATCGGTTTCGTTCAGCGCAGTAATTTCATGGATTGCTTCAGGACTTACCGTCCACACCAGCGCGAAATCTTCTTCGTTCGGCAGCAACGCGATCGGCCCATCGGCGGTAAAGCGTTCGTAGGCGATCCCGCTTTGTTTTTTTTCCGCTTTGACATTGCCGACTACAGCAAATTGCTGATAATCATACGACTGATAAGTGACATCGGGTAATTGCTGCGCCAATTTGCCGCCATCCGCGAGCACTATCAGCTTGGCAGTCACTTTTTGCGCTTCGTTTTGATAATTGAAATGCACCGTGCCCGAATTTTCCGCAGCATCCAGTCCGGTGACGATCGCACCGGCTATGTAGCCGGATGTGCTTGCCGTTAAGCGCTGATGCATCGAGCAAAATAGATCGTGATAGTTGACGACGAAACCTAGCGTGGGAACACCAGCGTCTTGCGGTGTCAAAACGGTTTGACCGAGACTGCCGCGATTGGAAATGTGGATCGTCGTGATCGGTGTTTTTTTCGTCAATCCGCTCCATACGCCCAAGCGGTGCAGGATTAAGTGACTGCCGTAGGATATTGCCAGCGGGCGTGGATCTTCGTCTTTTTCCGGTAAACCGCGCGCTTCCAGCAGCAAGCTCGAAATACCGGTATCTTGCAGCGCCAGTGCCAAAGCCATACCCACCGGCCCGCCACCAATGATGACCATATCGTAATGCGTGCTGATCATATGATTGCTTGAAATTTTTTCAGGATATCGATTGCTGATTGATAAACCGGATGAAATATTATGTCCGGAAACTCCGGTGGCAACCATTGCATCGCGATTTTGATCCTGCTTTTATGAGAATTGATCAGGGCAGGAGAATAGCATATTGCAGCAAGTCATGGAATGTGCGATTGGATGAGTGTGCTGTAATGCGCGGGCAAGATGGTGGCTTAAACGGTATAATCTGCATCGTTTATTGGTCTGGTTGAATTTTTCAGGAATTTTGCAGTGATAATTAAAGAATGTTCTGTGTGAATAAAAGATTAGGAAGGAATTTTACATGGCAGGATTGTTAGAAAATAAACTTGCAGGATGGATCGTATTTTTACTTTCCATTGTTTCCACTGAAGTCTGGTCAACGAATACCGGCAGCGAATTGATCAATGCCGCGGACAAAGGCAACATTTCCTTGGTCAAAAAAATACTGGATACGCAGCGTATTGATCAGGAGGAGCTGAACGCCGCTTTTCTGGCGGCGGTTAAAAAAGGTCATGCCGCTGCTGTCGAGCGCTTCTTGCAAGCAGGCGTGGATGTTAATTTGAGAGCGGATGATGACTATACCCCGCTAATGCGATCGGCGCGCGACGGTCGTGATCAGGCAGTGGAGATTTTGCTGGCCGCCGGCGCTGATGTGAATGCCGCCAGCGAAGAAGACGGCACGGCATTAATGCTGGCCGCCGAGAAAGACCGCCGGAAAGCCATCGATCTGTTGCTGGCGGCCAAAGCGGAGGTGAGTGCAAAACGCACCGATAGTATGACAGCACTGACGCTGGCTGCACAGCAAGGTCACCGGCAAGTTATTCAGACATTGATCGATGCCGGTGCTGATGTTAATTATCAATTGGAAAATGGCGCGACCGCCCTGATGCTGGCGGCACAGCTTGGCCATTTAGGCGCGGTTCATACATTGCTGGCGGCAAACGCCAATCCTAATCTGAAAGCCAGCAATGGCGCGACTGCATTGACTTTGGCGAAACTTTATCATCATAAGGAAGTGATTGATTTATTGATAAAGGCGGGAGCTAAGTAGTAACTACTATGCTATCTTGGTGTCCGGCCGGATTTAAACATGCGTTGTTATCGTTATAACCCAATGAATAGAGGAAATCCCAGATGAATGTTTTGGCTGTTTTATTTCTTGCTGCGACGGTTACACTGCTGACTGGTTGTGGCGGTGAACAGGGAAGTGATAAATCGGCGGCAAACTCGATACCCGCTCCTATGAACGAAATCACCAAGATGGGTGAGATTCCGTCGTTTATGAGCGAAGGTTTGTCAGAGGAAGAAAAGGCGGAATTGAAAGAACAAATTATGCCCGGAGGCTTCGACGATGTTAAAGCTGCCGAAGAGAAGTTTAAGGCATTGATGGCCGACGCAAAAGCAGGGGATCCGGCGGCGCAAAACAGTTTGGGTGTGATGTACTACACCGGTGAAGCGGTATCAAAGAATTTATCCGGCAAAGTATTGGATACTGATCCGGAACTGGCTGCCGGTTGGTTTTTTCGCGCTGCTGAGCAGGGCTATGCCGATGCGCAGTTTAATCTAGGACTGATGTACGCAAACGGCGAAGGTGTTCCGCAAGACATGGAGCAGGCGGTGGAATTATTTAAGAAAGCGGCCGAGCAGGGGCATGTCGATGCGCAAAATAATCTGGGCGCCATGTATTTCACCGGCGAAGGCGTAGCCAGGGACGAAAAGAAAGCGATCGAATGGTTTGAAAAAGCGGCCGCGCAGGGAAATGAGGACGCGCGCGCCAATCTCGATGCAATTAAGGCATCCGGTAAATAAGCGACCCGTTCACTCGGCTGCGTTCTTCATGAATCCGGCCGAGTGCGGCGGTTCCGCAAAACTTCCTTACGCAATGGTCACTTCATTGGACGAATAAACATCCTGAATGGCGTGCAGCAGTTTGACGCCTTCGGCGAATGGTTTTTGGAATGCCTTGCGCCCGGAAATCAATCCCATGCCACCGGCTCGTTTGTTGATGACAGCGGTGCGGATCGCCTGATGCAAATCATCGCTGCCCGATTCTCCGCCTGAATTAATCATGCCGATCCGCCCCATATAGCAGTTGGCCACTTGATATCGCACCAGATCGATCGGATGCTCCGTGGTCAGCTCGCTATAGACTTTCGGGTGCGTTTTACCGAATTTGATCGCATTGTATCCGCCATTATTGGTCGCCATTTTCTGCTTGACGATATCGGCGCCGATGGTGACCGCCAGATGATTCGCTTGGCCGGTCAGGTCGGCGCTGACGTGATAATCCTGCTCAGCGGTTTTAAACGCGGCGTTGCGGGTATAAGCCCATAAAATGGTGACCATGCCCAAATTATGCGCATGTTCGAACGCGGCTGAAACTTCCTGGATCTGGCGGCGGGATTCTTCCGAGCCGAAAAAAACAGTGGCGCCGACGGCGCAGGCTCCCATATTAAATGCCTGATTGATGCTGGCAAACAGCGTTTGATCGTATTTATTGGGATATGTCAGCAGCTCATTGTGGTTGATTTTAAGAATCATCGGGATTTTGTGCGCATACTGGCGCGCTACGATTCCCAGCACACCCAGTGTGGATGCGACGCCGTTACAACCGCCTTCAATCGCCAGCTCGACGATATGCTTGGGATCAAAAAACATCGGATTGGGCGCGAATGAAGCGCCGGCGGAATGCTCAACACCCTGATCTACCGGGAGCAGAGACAGATAGCCGGTGCCCGCCAAACGTCCCTGATTAAAAAACGCCTGCAGATTGCGCAGCACGCTGGGTTTGCGGTTGCTCAAAGCCATGACGCGATCGACAAAATCGGCGCCGGGCAATTGCAGGCTTTGTTTAGGTATGGTTTTGCACACATGGCTGAGCAGTTGCTCGCTTTCACTACCCAGAGCGGCGGAAATATTGGTCATTTTAGCTCCTTGTTGAGAGGATGATCGGGTTGAGGAGTTTCTGAAAAACTACTACACACGGCCATGCGGTGTTGAAATCAGCATTCTAAATGCTCATTTATCGGTTTGTAAATTGCGCTTTCCCACCGGATTTTGCCTTGCCAGGCCGTTGTTTACTCCCTTTTTCAGAGTTTTCTTAACACTGAATTTAATCGGAATAAACAATCTTACTGGATGCTAAAGAACGGGAAAATAAGCATTCTCCTTATTTCTGCTGCGGTATCAATTACGCTAGCCGGAATTTAGTTTTGAATGACATCGTTGTTAATCGCCATGCGGATAAGCTGCGTGATGTTTTGTAACTGTAATTTGCGCATCAGATTGACATGGTGAACGCCCACGGTCTTCGGGCTGATGGCCAGCTTTTCCGCTATTTGCGTACCGGAATTTCCTTCCGCGATCAATTTGAAAATTTGAAATTCCCGTTTGGTGAGCGTATCCAGCGGACTTTCGCAGGTTTCCCTGCGCGTCGCATTGAGCGCCAGTGTTGCAGCCAATTCCGATTCGATATAGATTTTTCCCGCATTGACTTGCCGTACTGCTTGGATCATTTCCCCAATTCCGCTTTGTTTGCTGAGAAAACCGGTGGCTCCGGCTTTTAATGAGCGTTGTGCCATGGTGGCATTGTTCAACATACTGAATACCAAAATGTGTGCCGCGGAATCCCGGGCTTTGATACGGCGGATGGTTTCCAGGCCGCCGATACCGGGCATATTCAAGTCTAAAATGGTGACGCCAGGCTGGTACTCTAAATATCGCTGATAACCCGACTCGCCGTCGTCGGCTTCCGCCACTACGTATATATCCGGCGTGCTTTCAAGTAAACGTCGATATCCAGTACGTACTACGGGATGATCATCAATCAATAGGATACAAATTGGTTTCGTCATAGTTGGAATGCTCTATCGGCAATTTAATATTGATTTCCGTGCCTTCATTGCAGGCACTGCGCACCGACAATGTGCCGCTCATGGCAATGACGCGCTCGCGCATACCCAGCAATCCCAAGCCGCGAAATCGCTGATGGATATTATAACCTTTACCATTATCTTCAATGGTAAGCAACAGGCAATCATCCGCTGGTTCAACGCCATTTTCGCGGCTTAGGCTGATTTGCGCCCAGCTCGCCTCTGCGTGATTGTAAATATTGGTCAATCCTTCCTGGACGATGCGGTATACCGCAATATTGATCGATTCGCTCAGCTTATCCAGTTCGCCGCTTAACTTGAGTTCGAGAATAATCTGCGGATGGTGCGTGCGCCATTGCCGCTTGAGTTCTGACAAAGCATCGATTAATCCCACCGTATCCAATAACACGGGCCGTAACTGATGCAGAATGCCGTGGATTATTTTATTCATTTTCTGAGTGGATTCGTTGATAGCCCGCGTACTGATAGCGATCATGGAATCACTTGATGTGTTGTTCAGAATAACTTCGTTTTCCACGCGGATAACCGTTAGCCATTGCCCCAATTCATCGTGCAATTCACGTGCGATCAATCGCCGCTCTTTTTCCTGAATATGGAACAGCTTTTTCATAAGTCGTCTGTTTTCATGCAATAAATTGCGGTTGAGATGGATTGTTTTTTTTAGCTGACTGATATCGGACATGATCATCAAGCAGGTGTCGCTATCGCACATGAGCGTGCTTTCCAGCCGGATATAGCTGAGTTGATCGTTAGCGTTTTTGATTTTCAGATCGACAGCGGCTTTGCCCGAAGCCGTGAAAATTTTCTGCAGATATTGGATAAAGGCTTGCTGGTCGATATCGAAAAAACAATCGGTAAATGATTTGCCGATCAAGAACTCCCGGTTATTTCTCAGCAGCTCTTCGCCCGCTTGGTTCAGCGACAAAATGTGTCCGGTTTTGTTTAAAGTCAAAAAACCGACTGGTGCATACTCGTAGAGATCCGCGTAACGTTTGTGTGATTGGTTCAAGAGCAATTGCGTTTCAAGGAGCTCCCGGTTTTGCAATGCCAGCTCCCGGTGAGAAATCTGTAACTCGCTTAGTAGCTCGGTTTTACTTTGCCGTATATCATCATCTTTTCTTCGTTGCTCTTCAGTGTGCGTCATGGCGTTTCCCCCGGCTCACATTAGCATTACTGGAGCACATTGCGGTTGAGCCGATTAACCGCAATACATCAACTCAGAATATACATTACTATACTATCAAATTATGCCAAATGATAACGCTGTAATTTTATGAGAGAAATCCTACAAATAAATAGCACGGGAAGGGCATCGAAAGCTTTTTCCATTTTGCATGGTAAGGTTGGAGCGCCGATTGGTTTCCTTGAAAATTAGGCGGATTTATTAGTGCGGTTCAATATACTGGCATTTGTTTCCGGTGTCGGCTTGTTACAGCAACAAGCGCAGCTACCGCAAGCGGAATGGGTTTGGATTTTAATCTTAACCGCTATCGTCATCGGGTTGATGCGGCGTTATGCAACAAAGCAGTTTGTTGTGCTGAATAAAATTTTAGTAGGGTTGCTTTGCTTCGGAATCGGTTTCTTTTGGGCTGCTGCATTTGCTCAGTGGCGCTTGTCCGATGCTTTGCCGCACGATTGGGAGCGTAAGGATATTCAGATTACCGGCGTTGTGACGAGTGTGCAGCCGGAAAACGATCGCGGTATCCGCTTCCGCTTTGATGTGGAACGGGTGCTCACTAAAGGTGCAGTGGTTCCCCGGCATTTGGCATTATCTTGGTTTAAAGCACGACCGGCGGAAACGGCTGGCGCGGCTGTACCGGCGCTTCGTGCAGGGGAGCGCTGGTACATCACGATTCGACTTAAACAACCGCACGGCAGCATGAATCCGCATGGTTTCGATTACGAAGCATGGGCATTGGAGCGTAATATTCGCGCAACCGGCTATGTGCGTCCTTCCGCTGAAAACCGGCTTTTGCAGGCATGGGTTCCGGCGCCGGCGCATTGGATCGAAAATGCGCGCGAAGAAATCCGACATCGTTTTGCCGCAAACTTATCCGGCCAAGCCTACACTGGTATTTTGCAAGCTCTGGTGATCGGCGAACAGCATGCGATTCCGCGCGATCAGTGGCAAGTATTCACGCGCACCGGGACCAATCATCTGATGGCGATTTCCGGTCTGCATATCACGATGATCTCCAGCATGGTTTTTGCGCTGGTTTTTTGGTTATGGCGGTGGAGTGCTTATTGGACGTTACGTTTACCGGCGTACCGGGCCGCTACTGCAGCAGGATTGCTGGCGGCTTTTGCCTATGCGGTGTTGTCCGGTTTTGCCATCCCGGCACAACGAACTCTCTACATGCTCGCCGTGGTGGCGGTTGCATTATGGCGGGGGCAGCGTACCTCGGCAACAATGGTGCTTGCGTGGGCGTTATTTTGGGTGGTTTTACTCGATCCGTGGGCCGTCAATGCGCCCGGATTTTGGCTGTCATTCGGTGCCATAGCCCTCATCATGCTGATTACGGTGGGGAGGATTGGTGCAAGCCATTGGCTTACTGGTTGGGTGCGGGTTCAGTGGGCAATTACACTGGGGTTAATTCCATTATTGCTAATCTTTTTCCAGCAAGTGCCGGTGCTGTCGCCGCTTGCCAATGCCATTGCCATTCCTCTGATCAGCCTCGCGGTTGTGCCGCTCACACTGCTGGCCGCGATACCCGTATTTGATTTTGTTTTGCCATGGGCGCATGCGCTATTAAGCTTCCTGATGGCGATTCTTCGTGCGTTGAGCGATTTCCCGCAAGCCGTATGGCAGCAGCATGCACCGCCGCTATGGACGATCCTCGCGGCCGCAATTGGAATTCTTTGGACGTTACTGCCGGGAAGCTTGGGGAGAGGATTCTTTGCCGGCTTTCCGGCCCGTTGGCTGGGGGTTATTGCAGTATTGCCGCTGTTTTGGGTATTGCCGCCACAGCCTAAAACCGGTGAATTATGGTTGACGGTACTGGATGTCGGCCAGGGATTGGCAGTCGTGGCGCGCACCGAACATCATGCGATGGTGTTTGATACCGGACCCGGGTTTGGCGATAGCGACAGCGGTAAGCGCGTTATCGTGCCTTACTTGCGCGGCGAAGGTATACAGCAATTGGATGTACTGATTGTGTCACACGCGGATAATGATCATAGCGGCGGCGCATTGTCGGTAATGGCCGAGATGCCGGTTGATCTGCTGCTGTCGTCTTTGCAAGATGATCATCCCATAGCGCGCGCTGCAACTCGTTCAGCGCAATGCCACGCCGGGCATTCCTGGTACTGGGATGGGATACATTTTGAAATCCTGCATCCACTGACGCAGGATTATGCAAATCCACAGCGCCGGATGAATGCAAACAGCTGTGTATTAAAGATTTCATCGGCTAATGGCAGTATTTTGATACCGGCGGATATCGAAAGTAAAAATGAACAAGCATTGCTTAGCCGCGCCAGCGATAAGCTTGCGGCGACCGTTCTGATTGCGCCGCATCATGGCAGCCTGTCTTCATCGACGGCTGATTTTGTAAATCAAGTGAACCCGGCGTTGACTATTTTTACGGTCGGTTATTTAAACCGCTATGATCATCCACATGCAGCTGTAATGGCTCGCTACCTCAATGCGAACAGCAATTTACTGCGCAGCGACAGAGACGGTGCAATTTTGCTGCGTTTTGCGCAAAATGGCTGGTCGGTTGAAAGTTGGCGGAGAATCTACCGGCGCTATTGGCATCAGAGCTGAATCCAGCAATTCGACTCAAAAAGCATCACCCTGCTGGGGTTTGGTTGAAAGTTTGGATTGAAAACTTGGTCAACATTAATCGGCTAATTCGATATTGCTAAAAATGATGATGAAAGAAGTGCCCGTGCCGGGTTCACTGGTCACTTTGATTTTCAGTTTATTATTCTCCGCGGCAATTTTTACGATCGACAAACCGATCCCGCTGGTCGCCTTGTTATGCAGCGCCGCCCGAGGTGAGTAAAAATATTCATTGAATATGTTGGGTAAGTCTTTGTTCTCTATGCCGATGCCATGATCGGTGACGGTTATGGTGGCGCTGTGATCACGCCGGCTAACAGTGGATGCAATTTCAACCGATGCATTGTTATGCGAATAAGTGATGGCATTGGTAATAATATTTTCCAGCAGTATATCGAGTTGATCAGGAATGACTTTACAGAAAAAATTATCAATCGATAGATTGAATACGATGTGTTTGGCATTGGCAACCGGGGTTAATTTCTCAATACACTTCTGCAATGTGGTCTGAATATCAACAGACTCAAAAACTGCGGTATTCAGGCAGGTATCTTTCAATCGCTCGAGTCTGAGCAAATCGAGGATCAAACTCGACATGCTTTGGGCCCGGCTATCGATCTTGTCCAGCGCTTCGTTAACACCGTCCGAAGCATCGCCGCAATAGCCTCCCTTGATCAGATTAATCTTGCTACGGATAGCATCGAGGGGCGATTTAAGCTGATGCGTCATCAACACGGCGTATTGATCTTTTTCCACTTGTGCCTGGTTGATTTGTTTGTATGCATCCAGAAGATGACGTTCATGTGCACGAACAATCAGGGAAAGCCTCGAGACGACATACCAGACGATAAAAAACAAAATGTCGAGAAAAAACATCCACAGCATTGCGCCATCCCGGCGCGAGCTCTCAGACAGAAAGTGATTGTTGATCAACGTTGAAAGCGGTGCTTGGGTAACTAGAAAATTATCGAGAACGATTACAACCGTGTCCATCAAACAGACTAATATTGTTACATACAGACTTTCACGGGTAGAGAAAAAAATGCAAGCCAGTGCGATATGCAATACATAGAAAAAGGAAATCGGCGTGGTGGTGCTGCCGATATAATGCACAACAACGGACAAGCAGATCAGATCCACTATGATCTGTATCCACAAATTAATGGTGGGTGAATTATATTTGCCGGGTTTGCAACGATCTAATGCGAAGATGTAAGCGATATTGGCAATCACTAATACAATAATTACCGCAACAGGCCATTTTTGTTGCTCGCTGATACCAAATTGTGCCAGAACATCCGATGCGGACAGCATCAAGATTTCGAAAAAAACCAGTGTGACAATCAGCGCCCAGCGGAAAGTGATAAACCAGCGAATATTGCTGATTAAAACATCGTCACTGAGTTTGAGCTTGTCTCCTTTTATCTCAAGTAGAATATTCTGATTATTTGGCTTATCCCAGGAAAATTCTGTAGTCGCCATTCTTGCAGAACCCGATTATGCCGCGGCTCCCGTATGTTTTAAACGGTCGTTAATGGTTGCGAGTAAGCTGATCGGTTCGACGGGTTTTTCCATGATGCAAACCCATTCATGCGATCCATCCTCGAAATAAGGCCTGATCATATCGCCCAGCGAGGTCAGGAAGATGGTTTGTATTTGCGGAAAACGCTTGTGGATTTTTGCATAGGTGGTTAGGCCGGAATCCATCGATTCGACCATGACATCCAGGATCGCCAGATCAGGGCGCTTGTTTTCATCTTCCAAGGAATCGATAAATTCCTGCATCGACAGATAACTGTCAACTTCATAGCCGTTTTTACACAGAATTCGTCCAACCGCCTCGCGGATATCCGCGTCATCGTCAACATGTGCAATTCGTAGTACCATTTTAATTCTCCTTACTTCGTAATGTGAGCCCGGGAAACGGGTTTTTTTAGATAAACCGTTTTATCACCGGGGATATTTTGACCTGATCATATCTTAGCAAATGTGAAAAATATGTGAATATCAACCAACGGTCAAGCGTCAAAAGCTATTGTGTAATATGACTGCAAAATTATAAGAGATATTCGATCAGATAAACTCCGCCGACACTGCTAAATGGCATGAGTAAAGACAATATCATCGGATGGTGAAGTAACGGCTTAAATATTCCCTCCTTGAAATTTTCAATTTCGACGGTTAACGATTTTAGTTTTACGATGTTATCGTTTTTTCTATATCGCCATTCATAAATCGGCGATTGCGCGGAATTTGTATTCAACCGTTTAAGTATTTCTTTTTTTGCATACATAGCCGCCGCTCTGAGTCTGAGCGCGCTCATTAGCGTTACCAAGGCAAAGAAAAGATAGATTAGTACCATATAAGGTGTGATCAGCCAATTGTCAAAATAATGATTGCGAGAAATGATGATTAAAAACAAACAAATAAACGGATAAAAAATAAATTTGTTATGGATTGCCGTGTGCCGGTGAATAAAATCAAGCAGGATTTTGTATTGAACGATATTTTCCGGTAAGCCGTACTTATTTTTATAAATTTTTGTCAATTCGACCGGCCAGATGATAGCGGGTTGATTGGCGAGTAGCTTAATAAAATGGCTGCTCAAATGTACGTGATCGGCGATATAAAGAATCAATGCGAGGTATGCTACAGTCACAGCAAAAGCAATCCTTCCAATCCAATCTAGATTAAATTCCCCGCGAAATGGTGCTGGCGGTATGAGATTCGCCTGATCACCGAACATTTGAATAAGAATGATAAAAGAAATAAAAAGAAAAAATATGAATAGTATTCTGAATATGGAAAATCCTAATTTTGCTTTCTCTCGATAGTTGCGCCAGATTGCTTCAAATGCAGAATCATCTATTTTCCAATTATCAATTGATAAGATAGATAGTTGTGATTTCCAAGGCTCTTTTTCCGCCATTTTATTTTCGGAGTGATTTTTATAAACCTCAGCGGTTTGTGATGGAAGAAATTCTTCCCGGATTTCTTCCTGGTTAATTTTTAGGGTCTTAGGAAGTTAAAGCGGGTTTAAACGTAACAATTTAAGAATTTCATGATAGAGATTATCACGGCGATGATTAAAACGAAATTCGGTTTCTTTCAAGTGCAGGTAGAAAGTATGTTCGGGCACACCATTGAACTTGGCCAAACGTCTTTTAGCAAAACTCCAGAAAGACTCGATACCATTAATATGCCGCTCGCCACTGGCAAACTCATTGTCACCATGGTGAACCCTGAAGTGCTTATCAAAGCCGATATCGACCAATCCGTCATAACCACGCCATCCATCGGAATGGATTACGGTATCGGGCGCTACATGCCCACGGATAATGGCTTGCAATGTCGCTTTAGAGCAATCTGGAACAATCTCTGTATAAACTTTTCCTTGGCGTTTAAGCACACCAAAGACTATTGTTTTGCCATAAGCGCCCCGCCCCCTTTTACCCCTGACTCGCTGGGCACCAAAGTAAGACTCATCAACTTCTACAGAACCTTGCAGAGGGGATTCAAGTTCGCAATTCTGGGCAATTCGCTGTCGTATTTTAAGATAAATGGTATTGACGGATCGGATAGAAATGCCGGTCAATTGGGCTGTGTCAGTAGCAGTAAAATCCATCGAAAAACATCGAATAAGTTGCCTGAATTTTGCTTCTCTGATTCGAGAACGAAAATAGTATCTGTTTTTAGCATTCATCTCAGAAAGTTAGCACACTTTAGTAAGTGCTTAACTTCCTAAGACCCATTTTTATTAGTTTGTATACGCGGTATAAAAGAAAGCTTGCCAGTAAAATCGTCAATAACCTTATCGTAAGTAACGGCTGTAAGAATTTCTAGCGTTGTTTACAGTATTCAGGAGAATACTGTAGATGAACATACACAAACGCACTCGTTTAACATTATTGGATCGTCAGGAAATCTGGCGGCTGTATCAAACCCGGCTGTGGAAGGTAGTTCAGCTGGCAGAATACTTTCACGTCAGCCGGCCAACGATTTATGACGTACTGAAACGAGCCAGACTCCAGGAATTTACTCCGCGTAGCAGTACCAATCAGCGCTTCAAAACACTGCAGTATGGCCTCAAACGTAGAGCAAACCATCCAGGAGCGTCTCAAGCGTGAAGCGAAGCGCTATAACAAATCTTATCCGGGCGAGCTCGTTCACCTAGATAGCAAGCGGCTTCCATTATTGAAAGGACAGTCTGCCAATGAACCTCGCGAGTACCTGTTTGTGGCCATCGATGATTTCTCCAGGGAATTGTATGCCGATATCTTCCCCGATAAAACTCAATACAGCGCCGCTTGCTTTCTCATCGCTACTGTTGCCCAATGTCCTTATCAAATCGATTGCACTTATTCCGATAACGGCACGGAATTTAAAGGAACTGACGGTCATGCTTTTGTCAAAGCTTGCAGGCAACACGGTATCGGTCAGAAGTTTACTCGTGTCAATCGTCCGCAAACCAACGGCAAAGCTGAGCGGGTCATCCGTACCCTGATGGACATGTGGCACAACAAATTCTGTTTTAAAGACACTGCTGACCGACGTATTCAACTTGTCCGTTTCATTAACTTCTACAATACCGTTAAGCCTCATAAGAGTTTGAATAATGCCACCCCTTATGAAATACTCTTCGCTTATTTCAATCAACCTCTCTGTAAACAACCCTGAGATTTCTTACACTTTCTACTACAGAACAGCCTGGCTTACCTGGGCGCAATCACCGACTCATTACTAATAGAGGTTTATATGAACAGAACCCAATTGCAAAGACTTGGAAAAGTCCAGTATGAGAATTTTAACGACCTCCCCAAGCATTTAAGAGCTACCTATGTTTCATGGCGCTACGGTTTTCCAATAGAACTAAAAAAATCACAGTTCTATATTCACAGAAAAGCCTTACTCGCCTACGGCATCGATATTTCCATACCAAACAACGTTCAAACGATGCCTATTAAAGTAAAAACTATCGAACTGGCCGCGCTCACCGCTCCCGATTGGTATATCAAGAAATATGCTTAAGTTTCGCGTTTAACCTTTTGATTTACGCTCCAAGTTCTATATCTGCCGGCTTGGGCACATGGCGTTAACAGGCGGTGTTTAGGAGTTTCAACCATGTTAGAAAAAGTCAAAGTAACAGGCGTTACCTTCTTCAAAGATACCATCGACGGCAAGCCTATCGATTCCGGTGCGGTTTTCATTGAAGAGCACTTGAATTTCCAAACCGGCAGATCGAAAGGCACCGCAACCCAGAAATACCCGCTAGGCGATGCCAGCAAAGCGCAAGCGTTGATGCACAACGAATTCCCGCTGATCTGCGAAGTCGAGTTCATGCGCGTTACATCGGGAACAGTGTCGAAAAACATTGTGAACTCGATTAAACCAATCGCGTCCGCTGCTGCTACACCTAAACAACAGTGAAAGCCTTGTTAATCCTGCTTCTCGCATCAACCCCGAGTATGTCGCTGGCAGCAGTGGCATACAAGGGAACCTGCTTTTATTCGGCTGACGCGGCCTATACCGCCTTTCAGGCGGATTGGCCGCAAATGAGCAATGGTATTAATTACAGTTTGTTCACCTCGACATTGACCGGTTCCGATGTGGTTTACACCTTGATTGACCACAACCACGTTACCTATGCCGATCTGTACCTGAGCTTCGCTAGCTGCTCGACTTCTTCATTCTCCGCTTACGCGGTTCAAGATTTTCTCTTTCCCGCCATGCTCACTTTCTCCCTTCTCCTTGGATTTGGGCATGGCTACAAATTGACGGGGTCAGCATGACGATCCCGGAAATAGCCGGTTTCATAATGTCCGCGTATGGAATCGGCATGGCAAGCGGCTTGTTTCTCGGTGCGTTTGTCTCTTTAGTTCGCGGATTAAAACATGAATAGGAGTTTTTACTATGTTGTCTTTAACTTTCATATTTAAATGGGCTAAACAAGTGCTGTTTATGGTTCTGGCTCTGTTCTCTTTAATGTTCGGCGTATCGGCTCACGCTGCGCTCGATCCCGCAGTAGCCACCACCTTTACCACCATCCAAGGTGACTTCACTTCCATGATGGGCTTGGTCTGGCCGGTAATCGGCGCCGTGTTTGCCGCTCTGGCAATCATTGGCCTGGTTCGCGCCGCTCTGCAACGTGGTGGAATCCGCGCCTAGTCTCGTCTGAGGAACGGGAGTTGATCGCGACAACTCCCTTTTTAAACTGAAAACACACCACCATGAGAAATATCGACATCTGGATTCTGCTGATCGCCATTTCATTATCAAGCTGCATGAACTTAAATCAGAAATATCACCAAAAACATGAAGGAATCGACGACTTTTCACGCTGGCTGCAAGATCCTTGCATCCGCTCTTGTCTGCATCAGTAGCTGGTTTTCAGCTTCCGCCTTTGCCAACGTTTTCGACTACAACAACTCCGGCATAGTCAAAGCATCCAGCGGCAATTATTACCTTGTCGAAGGTAAAAACGTCACACAGATTTCACCTAAAAAGGCGATGAGCCTGCAATACAAATTCCCCGTCAATACCACGCGCGGCGCTCAGGAAGTCGCTTTCGTCCGGCAAGCAACACCGTACATTCCTAAAATCGGTGCCGCCGTAACAACAATGGCTAAACGGCTTGGTCCCGCCGGTATGGCCATATCGGCCTGCGATCTGACCAACATCTGCAATCAAGCCGGTCAGTGGCTCACAATGACGCCGGACCTGCCGGACGGCAACACGCAATGGACATGCTACGGCTCAACCGTTCTCACACTCTCCGTTTGCCGCAACGATCACACCCTTGGTTATGCCTGTGCCGATGCTAATGTGCAATGTACCGACGATAAATTAGGCCCTGACGGCAAAACCTATACTTTTAAACGTGCGATAAACAACGGCCCGCAATCCTTAATTACGTTGTCTCGTGGAACACCAGTTTCAGTTACTTCAACCGGTTCGCCAACGCAAGATTCCGATTGGGCGCTTGCGGAATCGAAGTTAAATGATTCAAGGTTTGTCGATGAATTGGTATCCAAAAACGAGCAAGTACCGATTAATCTTCCAGCCATGACCAATTCCCCAATGCGTCAATTGGTCAGCGACGTTTATGATCCGCAATTCAATTCATCCGGAACCCAAACCGGCACTAAAAGAACCCTGACCGAGCTTGTCATTGAAGATGCCGCAACAACGGACAAACCGAATCAGATCAACGTCAAGGAAGAAGCGACGACGACTTACTACGACAATACCGGTAACGTTGTCGGCACCATCACAAAATCCACCACCGAAGTG
Organism: Gammaproteobacteria bacterium; assembly: GCA_015709615.1. Taxonomy (NCBI): domain Bacteria; kingdom Pseudomonadati; phylum Pseudomonadota; class Gammaproteobacteria; species Gammaproteobacteria bacterium. Next base: position 189,602 of record CP054179.1, read on the forward strand.
ACTCAACAAACACCGCAACCCGCGCAGCATGCCCGGTCAAGAGCCTTGCAACGTTCTGATTGACGAACGCGGCGTGCAAACCGCAATTGCCGCGCTCGATCCCTTGGGACAAACCGCAACCAACAATGTCACCGCTGCATTCGATTCCGCCAATAATTCAATCCTGAGCCGCTCGGGCGGTGTTGGTTCCGGTATGGCTTGGCCGTGGCAAGTCAACGCCGGTTCATGCTCGCCGTTGGTCATCGATGCGCAAAAAGGCCTGGTACTCGATCCCTGTCCGCATATCCCGCTGATTCACTAGATTCTCGGCTATGTGTTCTATGTGCTGACGGCCATCGCTATTTTTAACGTGTTTTTCCAACCTAAAACAACATAGGGAGATTAAATGCCTATCTTTGTTACGCTGTTTACCGGGATTTTTAGCTGGTTCATGAGCGTTTTCGCGCTCTTCCTCACCAAGAAATTTGCGCAAGTGGCTGCGGTCGTCACTGCTATGACCGCCTTGACAGCCGGACTTGTCGCATTGTTCACAGGCTTACTAGTCGGCATTCAAGCCAGTTTGCCGCCGGGCGGTGAATTGGCCTTCGCCATGCTGCCGCCGAACACTACGCCATGCTTGGGCGCTTATGCTTCCGCCGTCATCGCCAAATGGGTCTATGACTGGAATCACAAGATTATTCAGTACACTTTATTCTGAGGTCAAAAATGGCTGTTTATGCAGTTACCGGAGACTTGGGAAGCGGTAAATCCCTCATCACGGTCGGACTCATGCGCGACTATGGCGCGGCCAAAAAGCGCATCGCCACCAATATGAACATCAACCCGCAAAACCTGTGGCCGGACAATAGCGACATCATGCCGGTTAGACTTAGTGACTTCCCGAGTTCAAAAGAACTGTGGGCGATGGGGAAGGGCAGCGATTCGCCGGATGAATCCACCTTCGGCGCGCTCGTCCTCGATGAACTGGGCGCGTCCATGAATACCCGAGACTGGAACGACAAGGACAGGAAGGAAATCATCAAATTCTTTCTGCACACCCGAAAGCTCGGCTGGGACGTGTTCCTGCTGGTGCAGCATATCGATATGCTCGACAAACAGATCAGGAATGCCGTGGTTGAGCATCTGGTTGTGTGCAAGCGCCTGGATCGGGTGAAAATCCCGTTTATCGGTTCACTGCTGCAAATCGCCGGATTCTCCGGCAAGTTCATGAAGCTGCACGTCGCTTCCGTCAAGTACGGCAAAAGCAATCATGCGCCGGTCGTCAACCGCTGGTACTACACCGGCCACGTCATTCTATACCCGAGCCTATTCACCTGCTACGACACCCGGCAAATCTTCACCGACGATTCCGCGCCCTACGTCATGCTTTCATCCAAGCAACTGCACCAATGGTACGGGGAGGGCGCTCGTTCGGTCGTCGGAAAACTCATTAATCCGCCGAAAAAGATCAACCAGCAACCACAACGGCTGCTATCAAAACCTAAGCACCCGCTGGTTCAGAAAATCATGAAATTGCCACCCGAAAGACGCATTGAGTTTATTCAGAGATTTGAGGCTTGCGGGGCTTTAGATCGTTGACTTACTAATCGGAGAAAATATAAGCAATAGGCTTAGTTAAAAATAAACCATCTGCCTATTTCTTACTTCGTTGCCGCGGCTTAGTCTGATAGTGTAATTTTTCTATATCGTTTATTCAGTGCGCAGTTATGGAAGGTATAACCCTTGAATCAATCATCACATGTCCATTTTGTGGTTTTATGGAGACTGCGGTGATGCCCACGAATTCCTGTCAGTTTTACTACGACTGCTATCGCTGCGGAGCTCTGCTTAAACCAAAACCGGGCGATTGCTGCGTTTTTTGCTCTTATGGTTCCGTCAAATGTCCGCCTGTGCAGCAACAAAATTCTAATTGCTGTCCCGAATAAAGCAGTTCAAGGCACTGCGAGCCCAAGGGTCGCGCCGCCGACCGGCGCGAGGGACATGTAGGGCGAAGCCCGGAATGCTGTCCCGAACCTTACCACCTCATAAATTTTTCCCCTCCTATTCCTTATTGCTGAACTGGTTTATATTTTTGCTTGCCCGCCGCTAAACTATCAATAATTATTATTTCTGGTGTTTAGATATGATTAACGTTCAGGCAATTTTTGCAGAATCATTAACCAATTCAATGAATGCATTACTAAATCAACCCTTAATTCCATATCTTGTTATTGGCTCTGTAACGTTGGCATTTTTAATGCTGCTTCTGAAACTTACACTTATATCACTTGGCAGGCTTGTTGATTTTAAATATAAATCCTTGGGAACATTATTTTCTGACGCTGAACAGTGTTTTTTCCATGTGCTAAAGCAATCTTTATCTGATCAGTATGAAATCTTTGCAAAGGTGCGCATTGCTGACATATTAACCCCCGACCACACACTGAGCCGGAGAAACTGGAAATCTGCATTTTTCAAAATCTCATCCAAGCATTTTGATTATGTCCTTTGCGACAAAGAAACGCTTGCTGTAGTTGCTGTTATTGAATTAGACGACAGAAGTCACGAATTGAGCAAATCACGCAGTCGAGATATTTTTGTCCAGGAAGCCTGCAGAACTGCCGGCCTGAAACTGCTCCGCTTCCCTTGCCGCAAGAACTACCACATTCAGACAGTACGGGAAAAAGTAATAAATTCCTTGAATTCTCCTGCTTAATTCCGAATGCTGCTTGTGAGGTATAATCCTGAAAAAAACCGAAAGGGGACAAAATCATGGAACTATCCGCAGTACTGACACCCGCACCCGAAGGCGGTTATGTAGCGTTCAATCCCGAAACCGGCACGACCACCCAGGGTGAAACCGTTGAAGAAGCCCTGGCCAATCTTGCTGAAGCAACCGAACTTTACCTTGAAGAATTCCCGACAACCATCACAACGCGTTCACTACTAACGACCTTCCAAGTCCCCGAACATGCCTAAGCTGCCCGTTATTTCGGGAATGGAAGCAGTCCGAGCGCTTGAAAAACTCGGTTTCTCGGTAGTGCGCCAGCGCGGTAGTCACATCGTTTTGCGAAAAGAATCATCCGGCTGTGTTGTGCCTAATCATAGCGAATTAAAAACTGGAACTTTAGCAGGGATACTCAAACAAGCTGGAGTTTCAATTTCTGAATTTACTGCAGCATTGCGTAATTAACTTTATCACACTGTATTTTTTTCTTTAGGCACTATTATATGACTACAAATATTGTTCTATTTAATCATAAAGGCGGTGTTAGCAAAACGACTACTACTTATAATTTAGGTTGGATGTTAGCTTTGCAAAATAAACGAGTATTACTGGTAGATGCTGACCCTCAATGTAATCTTTCAAGTTTAATTCTAGGTGAAGAATTTGAGAAATATTATCTAAATCCAGCAACTTGTTACCAAAATATAAAAGATGGTGTTAAGGTTACTTTTCAAGGAAAACCCAAACCGATTGAGCCAGTTAAGTGCTTTAGTCCTCCCGCCAATGGCAATTTATTCTTATTGGCTGGTCATGCGGATTTAAGTGAATATGATGCAGCATTGAGTTTTGCTCAAAATTCAAATAATGCCATTACTGCACTTGAAAATTTGCCTGGTGCATTTAACGAATTATTAAAAAAAACATCTGAGCTATATGAAATTGATTTTGTACTGATAGATCTTAATCCTGGACTGAGTGCTATTAATCAGAATCTTTTTATCTCAAGTGACGCTTTTATTATCCCTACTAATCCAGATCCTTTTTCAATTATGGCTCTTAATACACTGACTGTTATATTACCGCGATGGGTTGATTGGGCTAATCGGATGCGATCTATGTTTGCAGAAGCAACTTATCCATTACCGTCTTCACAACCTAAATTCATCGGTGAATTAATTCAGCGGTTCAATATGAGAAAAGGTAAGGCAGCAACTCCATATCGTGACAATATTACCGAAATTAAAGAGACAATCCGTGATAAGTTTGTTCCCGAACTCTCAAAAAATGGAATGCTTTTTTCTCGTGTTGCTTATGAAGAAGCAAAAATTCCAGAGGATTTTTGCGTATTGGAATTGAAAGATTTCCAGGGATTATTGCCAAAATCTTACGAGGCAGGAGTACCAATATTTGCTTTAACAAGAGATCAGCTTTCGGAATCCGGCCCAGTGCTAGAAGGTTTAGAAAATAATAGAGATAAATTTTATGCAGAATTTCAGGGTTTAGCTACAAAGATTATTGTTCTGGATAGATATGCAAAAAGCGATCAATCAATTTAATGGGAATATTAATGCTATCAACGAAATGGGAAGTCTTTATCATCATCTAACCAATGTTTTAAAGTTACCTAATGATTTATCAGATATTTTAAGATCACAAATTGTTTACTCAGTGAGCGCTTTAGATAAGCTAATACATGAACTTGTGAAGTGTGGGATGCTTCAAGCATTTAAGGGTCAGCGCACCAAAACAAAAAAATTCAATGATTTTGCGATATCTTTAGAAACTTACCATAATATTCAATCAATAAACCATGCAGCGGGTGATATCCTTCAATTAGTAACACCCGAATTCTATTTCGAGCAGGAGATTATTCTTAAGCATAAACATTTGGCTTTTCAAGATCCTGAAAAAATAGCTGATGCTTTAAGTTTTATTTGGGATGAAACGCAAAAATGGAAAAAAATTGCTTGCGCTCTAAATGAACCTGAAGATCCAATAAAAAAAAGATTAAAAATTATAGTAAGCCGTAGAAATCAAATTGTTCATGAAGCTGATATTTCTTTACAATCAAATCTGCGTAATCATATTGGGCATGTTGAAGTAATAGAATCAATAGGCCAGAATAACGATCTAATTTCTCCAGGTGTTAAACCACGCCGCCATTCAGGAATAAACAGCAAATTGTCCCTGAATACATGACCGTCCCAATCTTTACCCAATAGTGCGCTTACATCGCCTTCAATATATAACCTCTTGTATACTTTATTAAATATTCCATTTTTTCTGCGCAAAAGCGCCATCATGGCAAGTTTCTAAAATTAACGCTGTTCAATAAAAGCTATGTTTTGTATTGATTTAAAAGGTTTATATCACTTAGCGGATATAAGGGCATTCAGCAAACTGTGAATGATCTGAAGGGATTTGAAATGAAACTAAGACTTGATAATAACTTATGAATTTTTTGCCGCGCTTTAAGCAGCACATTATTAATTTTACATAATACAAAATATTCGAACATAGAACCATCTGAAACCGTTGCCCAGCTTGCGTGTGCGGAAGAGGGTGTCATTATCAAAATGACGCCTATAAAAAGTGCTGTGACCGTAAAACTTGCTGCTCTTGAAGTTGAGAAGCAACTTTCAAAAATCTTCCTTTTCTTTTCGTCTTTTTCGGTTACGAGATTGCTTGCTGCTATTACTTCTAGTCGATCTGCACCTATGTAGTCTGCTAAAACGATGCACATATCTGCAGAAAGTCCTTTTTTTCCGGCTTTTACCGCTCTTAAATAACCTGCTGTTACTCCTAGCGTTTTTGCTAGTTCAACTTGCTTTCCGGCTTTCCTTTCTGCTTGCTCGATATAGTTTTTCATTTCCATAGTGCAATTTTCCTATTGACAGCTACCATTTAGTAGCTATATTGTGGCTACCGTTTAGTAGCTGTATGTCTGCGGGATGATCATACAGTTCAATTTTCCCTAAGTCAAAAGAGGTTAATCATGAACTCATATCACTTAGCAATTCTTCAAGCCACCAATAACGGCCGGTTTCCAGAATTAGGCGATACCTGGCGCAATTACCACCCCGAAGCAGTTTTATCTGATAGCGATTACCCAGTTTTAACCGAAGCAAACGATTCAATGTAACCGGGTTCCGTGTTGAGCGATGAGGAAACGAAGAGCGAAACACGGAACCCATTTTTTTAATCTTCAATGGAGTAACAAAAAATGCCAAAAATGCTAGTTGTGAACGTAACCCGTACCCACGGAAACAAAAAATCTGACGGAAAACCCTATGACATGTATCAAATCACTGTATCCCTGCCTTTGCAGTCAGTTTCACAAGGCAATTACAACCAAGAAGGTTATGGAACAGTACCGGCCACAATGGAACTTGACCCGGCCATATTTCACCACTTCAAAAACCTCAAAGACCCCGTTTACCTCGATCTGACCATTGAGCAAGTTCTGCAATATGGCGAGATTAAAAACATGGTAACCGGCGTTTCTAATGTTGCAGTTCAACCGGCAAAAGTTGCTTGATCGGATAGTAACACTAGTCCGTTCACTGACAAATTGTCAGTAATCTTCCCGAAATTTTCACTCAATTTGATACCCGGTTAAGGACATGGCAAATGAAATCTTTATCGATTGGCTCACCATTTCTCAACTTCATGAGACTGAAGAACTCCACCCCATTTACTGCGGGGGAATCGTCGTCAACTATGATGCAATCGGTAGAGCTCGTCATGAAAGAGTTTGCGCCGCGACTTTTCCGGGATCACATGAAACAAGTCTTAGAATCAAAAGTGACGGTAAACATATATCACTCAGTGGAAACGTCGGCCGGTTTTCTCGCAAAGACAACCTGTTCAATCTGGGTTGGTCAGAAACTCTATCCAAAGCTAATAGAATTCTGTTGGGTAAAGGACTCCCGCCCTTCAGTTCTGGAGAAAGCTTTAATTCCTTTAATCAAGCGGACACCCGCGGTGCACGTGTATCTCGTCTGGACATCACCTGCAATTTTGCGACGGGTTCAGAATCTCAAGCAAGATCCCTCATTCGATGGTTATCAAATCGATCCGTGTCCAGAATGAAAAAAGGCAGGGCAGGGGATGAGTCCGTCTGGTGGGTCAATACCCGGCACATGCTCAAAGCCTACATCAAACACATTGAAATGCTGAAACACGGCTGCGCTGAAGATGATCCCGTCTATCTATGGTGCAAAGAACAAGGAGTGGTCAGAGTGGAAATTGAACTGAAAAAACGTCTTTTGCATGACGAAGGCTTGAACAAACTGGAAAACATCACGGATGAAAAGCTTATCGAAATATTTGAAAGTGAAACCGAGATTTTCCGCCGTGTCGACCGCAGCGACGAACCGGACATATTAGATGCCATTCCGGCGAAAAGCCGTATCTACGCTGCCGCTTGGTTTGCCGGTCAAGACCTTATGAATTTGGCTAGTGAACGTACCTTGTACCGTCACGCCAAAATCCTGCGCGAATACGGCATAGACATCATGGAACCGCGCAACATTGAGCAATTCCCGGTGAAAGTCCAGATCGTCGACTTGAAACCCTTATCAATGCCCGACTGGTACAGCCTGGAAGATGAAAAACCACGATTAAAAGCGGTAGGGGAGTGATTTATGCTCATTTCTGAAATTTTGACTTCTTCCGAATGCGTTGAATATAAGCGTTTACAGCGCAGATATTGGCGTTTTCACTCTTTACAGCGTCAGGGTATTTGTCCATCTACAAATCTTTTTCCTCTCGAAGAAGCTATTCAATTGAATGATTTCATGGAACGAATAAAACAAGCCAAAAAATTAAGTGATTCCAGCCTATAGGCTCCAATCCGGGGCTTATGGGGTGCAATCCCGCACCAATCAACCTTTAAGGAGAAACAAACGATGTTACAAACCATCAAAAACCTGTACCGCAAATCTGTAGATGCCGTGACGGCTATCGGTCGCAATATCAAATCTTTCTTTTCGCCAGCAATCGAAGGCGAATATCTAGGGAAGGGCGATGTTATGCGCCGTTCCTTCAACCCGCGCGGCTCCCTGGCGTTTGCATTGACGTTCTGCTTCCTGATGCTGCCAGCGGTCAGCTTCGCCGCCGTACCCGCTGACGTGACCACCGCCATCACCACGGCCGCAACCGACGTTGCCACCGTAGGCGCTGCCGTCATCGTCGTGATGGTCGGTATTAAAGTCTGGAAGTGGCTTAAACAAGCTCTGTAGCCTATCACTGAGGGGGGAAACCCCCTCTTTAACCATTGGGGGAATTATGGGCTATAGATTTCAAGGCGTTTGCCATGACACGCTTTTTGACATGCACGCCGCTTTTTCAGAATTTTGTCACGCAACCGGTAGCGGCCTTGGCTCCTACTATCTATCTTGCACACCGGATTCAGGCGGCTTTGTCGTGATGCAGGTTTATAACGCCACCAACGGCACGCCCGGCACCGCATGGAATTACAACCCGCCACAAATCGCATGTGATTCATCGGTAGCCATCAGCGATGCGGTATCACTCTCCTGGCAGCTTGCCCTTATCCTTGTAACCGCCTTCGGCATTCGCGTAATCATCAAAGCACTTAATCAATGACATGGAACCTCTTATCTATCATCTCGGCTACATCCTGGCATTCCTGGGGGCAATATGGCTCATTATCACCGCTTAATCTTTCTTCTCTGCTGCCTCTATCCCTCGATCACCTTCGCCACCCTTGGAAACGGAGTCGGTGAAGTCAATCTCGCCGGCTGGATCAAACAAACTGACGGCACCTATGCCAAAGCCTTCACCAATGCCGACGGCACCGGCTCGAAAGTCACGCTGACCAGTGCGCCCAAAGGTATCACCACCACTTCAACCGCCTTAGTCCAAACATCAAAAGGCGCAATCGGCATGGACATCGAAAAAACGGTCAATGTTGCCACATCGAGACTTGGGCCTGCGGTCGCCGCTTTTGCCAAAAAAGCCGGACCGCTCGGCATGGCGGTTACTGCTGCTTCCTTGGTCTGCGAATTGACCAACATCTGCAACCAGGCCGGTGAATGGCTGATGAAAACGCCCGGCCTTCCGGATGGAAACTCAATGTGGATATGCTACGGCTCGACGGAACTGTCTTTAAATGTCTGCCGCAACGATCAAACGCTAGGCTACGCCTGCGGCAAAGGAAACGTCACCTGTGACAGCGACGAGGTAGCAAGTGACGGCCTATCGTACACCTTCAAACGCTACATCAGCGGCACTTTCGCCGGAACCATCACACTGACCCGCAGCACTCCGGTAACGGTCGAAAACACTTACGCGCCGCTCACCGGCACGGATTGGGATAATGCCGCTACCAAACTCAACGACGACCGCTTCACACCCCACCTGATCGATGCCGGTGAATCCGTCCCGACCGATGCCGTGCCAACTCTCACACCGGGACAAAAACGGGATTTAGGCAAGGATGTAGAACCCACCAAGGATTCCAGCGGCAACATAACCGGAAGAAAAGAAACCACCACAGCCGCCGAAGTCGTCGACAACGGCACGGCTGACAAGCCGGGCAGTGTGATCATCAAAGAAACGAAAGTCACGAATTACTATGACAACAGCAATACGCTGATCAATTCGGAAACGGCAACCAGCTACACCAACCAGCCGACCAAGGAAGAACCGTCACAAATCACGATTTCATTCGATACCGTGCCGGAAGCCACCCTTCAAACCTACAGCATCCCGAACACCTTCGCTTCAAATAGCTGGGGCTCCGGATCGTGTCCGCCCAATATCGATGTAACCCTGACAAATTTTGCTTTCACCATCCCAACCCAGCCGGTTTGTGACACAGCAGAAATGATCAATCCCTTTGTTCTGCTGATCGCCTCATTAATTGGCATTTACATCATCTCTGGAGTACGCGGCGGCAACGCCACGTAATGACCCATGAACATACTTATCCCTTTAGGCGCTTTCCTGTCTGCCGGTGTCGGTTTTCTTGCAATCCGGGCTTTAACCGGTGTCGGAGTCGGCTTAATCTCTTACGGTGCCGTGCTGATCGTCATCGAGCAACTGTTTAGCCTGGCACAAGGCTACTACAACAACATTCCGGCCTTTGCTCTGCAAATCGTTGGCCTCGCCGGATTCGGCCAGGCCATCGGCATCATCGCGGGCGCCATCACCTTCCGGGCAACTTTCGTATTCATGTCACGCTTGGGAGTCATACCGAAATGAGCATTACTCTAATCACCGGCAAACCCGGCACCGGAAAAACCGTTTTCGCCGTCTCCGGATACATCAAACCCGAACTGGAAAAAGGCCGCATCGTATACACCAATGGCATACCGGATCTGAAATTCAGTCACATTGAGCTCACTAATGAAGATTTGAATCGCTGGGATGTGCGTGAACCGGTAGAGGGTCGCAAAGGTGTTTATGAGCTCACTACGGTCAAGGAAGATGCTCTTATCGTTGTTGATGAAGCCGCCGACGTCTGGCCAGCGGTCAACTTAAAAGTGATTCCTGAATACCTACAGTATTTAAGAAAACACCGCAAACACGCGCTGGACTTCCTGCTGCTCACGCAAGACCCGCATTTCCTGCATCCGCATGTACTGCTGAACGTCGATAAGCATATTCACCTGGTCACCGACTGGCGCGGCACATACTCGTATGAATGGCCGGAATACTGCGTGAATCCGATCATGCCGAGCAACCAAAGCCGGGCGGTATCGAAACCGTACAAACTGGACAAATCGGTATTCAGTGAATTCTATTCAGCGACTAAGCACCTGCCGAAACAAAAGCGCTCAGTCCCGAAAATGGTCTATGCAGCAGTATTCATGCTGTTTGCCGTCCCCGCAATGGGTTTCATGACCTATTCCACCATCAGCAGCAAACTGGAAAACCCCATCGGTTCAAACCTGGCCAAGCAGGAAGAACCAAAAACAGAACAAACCGCGAAGCAGGGGAGCGATACACCGCAAACCGTCATACCCACGGCCCAACCGGCCACCGATAACGCACCGGTCAAACAATCGCTTTCCATGCTCTCGGAATCCGTCGACTGGGGACAAGTCGCCGCCTGTATGTCCAGCAAATCGAACTGCATCTGCTACGGCCACAAAGCGCAACGCCTCAACATCGACCCGCAAACCTGTAATGCAGCCATTGATTATGGCTGGATATCTTCAACCAAAATGTAAAAGGAGTTTATATGATCATCATTAAACATCATAAAAACGGTGAAATCGTTGACCATCGAACTTTTCCGCTAGCCATTCGCGGTTTATCTCATGCTATTTACTGGCTGCGGGAATTGCGTTCCAACAACGACCCGTACTTATTGCTTAATCAACAGCCGGATTCATGGCTTGAAGTTGATGGAATCCGGATTCCGGATTCTGTGCTTTTTCAACTGTCTAAAGAAATTCACTGCGGCCACTTCTTGAAACGATTTATTCAGGATCATGCAAAGCCGGTTACGCAGTCGGAATATAAAAAGTAGGGGGCATGTTTATTTTTTGATCTGATTTTATTTAATTTTTGGAGCAGTCGGGGCATAATGCCCACGGCTGCGGATAGGGTCGCTCCCGAACGCTAGTACATCCTGCTAGTTTCCGCAGCTTTCACCCAGGATGCGGAAGGATGCCGTAAAATGCATATTATCCAGAAGTTTGTTAAGGATTCTCAGAATCTGCTTGATTCTATTGAATTAGATTCAAATAATCCTTATCTATCAAATACACTGATTCTGAAGCTAGATGAAGTGTCTATTCAGCAAGTATCCGATGCTGTTTTTATCGTTCGTTGTTATGAAAACGGTCAGAATTATCCTGATCCGCACTATGTAGCGATGACGATTGTCATTGATTCGGACAGCTACTTTGTTTTTGCTTACCTGTGCCGGAATGGTCTTTCACCATCGTTGAAGCACAATAAGCAGATTCACGCTTTCTTCAAGAAAATGGGCTTGAAACCGGCTTACGTCCGGGGCAAGCACATTCACGTCATGGATAAGTAAGACCCCGTTTCTTGCTTTGCTGTTCTCCCGCAAGGGTCGCGCCGCCGACCGGCGCGAAGGGTATGCCCCGCAAGGGGCATGCTGCCCGATCCCTAGCATGGATTAATTTGATCCTGACTTCCTTTATTGCTGAACGCATTATTATTAATTTTTGTTTTTAGGCGCTTATTCTTTTAATCCAAGAATATTTTTCCAACATAGTTGTGTGTAAACTAAATCAAAGCACTGCCTATCAAGATATCTACCTTTTATTGGCGGCTTCTCGGCTGCACGTTGAATTGCGCTTGATACTTCTTCACGAATTTCACTTTCTGACTGTGACTCTATAAACGATATCTCAAAAATCTTTCCAAGATTGGAAAATTTTTTTCTTGCACCACGACGTATTCTTCTAGAATTTATGAACCATAATTCGCCGCGAATTTGTGACCCCAATCTATAAAGCTTTAACCAACCGATTACTTCATTGTAGTTCCACATAGGCCAGTGATTTAGATCATAAAATGTACCAGCATTTTGATAACTATCAGGCGAAATAGATTTTATTTTTTTCAATGGTTCCAGAAATTTATCTTTGCCTTCCTTGAGCTCTTTATAATATTTGTCGGGTGAACAACGATAAATCCCAATTTCAAAAAAATATTCTGCTCTCATTATGAAATTTTTAAGCCCATAATTTTTATTGTTGTGAATTTAATCCGAAATATTCTTTTGGTGACCCTGTGTATCCTTTGCAACGAATAAATAACTGAATCCCTAATGCCGTTGGGGCAATATTCGCTGTGCTTATTCCTACTGTGAAACCCGCCTGTATTACCTCTAATGATCTTAAATGGTCTAATTCCCTATCTATTTGATCGATGTCATTAATTTTAGTTATTTCAATTAACTCTTGTGGCGTTTTTATGACTTGCTCTTCACAAGCAATTAAACCCGGTGTAGTTATTGTTGGCATGTACTCTTCACACGCATGTTTGAGTATTAAGGCTTCACTGCTAGTCATTTGTTTTAAAATATTTATGAATATTAAATTACTGTCATCTTGTCCATTGTTAGAGCAAGATGAAATTAACAATCCCGCCCACATTTCCATTACTTGTTCATTATCATTCCATGATCCTTCATCAATTATGTGATGTAATAAACGTATATTTATTTTTTTTCCATTAATATCAATATCCTTAGATAACTCATCAGCTTTTTTCAATATTTTATCGACATTTCTAATTCGCCAAAGACTTGCATGTGCCTTCAATGCTTTGCCAATTTCCTCTGCAGCTGGAAAAGTAAGTTTTCCTATTAGCTTTCCAATTGACTGAGAAAAATTATTTATGCTGCTTGCATCATCATTAATTTTAGTTTCTTTTTTTTTGCTAGTTTTTTTCTTTACTTTTTCTTGTGGCATGGGCTCACCCCTTTTAATCTTCGTGATTTAAGTAGTTTTTTGCAGCGCAAAGAGAATATTTTAACCTTATGCTAGATAACCCATTATCTTTCCAAGGTAAATATTGTCTGAAGGATTACGTTTTTATAAAAATTAACACTAAGCACATTTTTTGTTAAGTCGTTAAATTTTGCGAATTACGACACAAAGGATACTACATGGCTGATTTTTCTAAACTGCGTAATTTTTACTGGTATATCCGATATACACGCAATGCTTCGGTGAAGCGTAAGTACTATCGATATGTTCTAAAGGAAAAAAGACGCCTGATCGTGTCAGGCGTTGATGCAGAATACTTGCGGTTATATTGTCGTGCGCTTAGCAATAGGCTGGATCGCCACGCTGAAATGAGATTGGAAAGCTACAGAAAAGCCAATTTTTTAACTTATTGATTATTCTATTCTTTATTTTTCTTATTTTACATAATACAAATTATACGCAATTGCTTTATACTTTTTGCGGAATAGTTTTGTGATTGAAGGCGGAATAGTTTTGTATAACTATGGGAGCTTTTAACATGGAAAATGAAAGAACGGTCACCTTGACATTGACCGAATCGCAGTACGGCAAGCTTTTTTCTGCTTACTTGTGTTTTGTGGATGATGTTCTTGAGTCTTCGAACTTATCTGATGAAGACAAACGCCTTGAAATCGAATCTCTTCAAGATGTTGGCTTGGTTCTGTGGTCTGCGGTACCGGCTTTTCTACCGGTACATGACTCGCTACGGCTACTTAATCAAATTGGTTGGGATTATCACCATGAATCAAAAGAATGAGATTCGATCCGGCCGCCCTGTTCTTGCTCGTAGCTTTGCTGTCAGTCATGGCTTACGGGTTGGCCAAGTCATTCACTACTGTAGAACCGAGAAGATTGCTGGCGCTCGTTTTGACCGGGAATTATGGCAATGGGTTGTGTATCCACCCTTTAAATTGTTGATTAGGTGAAGAAAAAATGCAGGAATCGGCGCAAACCCTTCAAACCCGTCAGTCATTCGAAGCTACGCGAAACCCGCATTTTGTCAGGGCTTAGCAAGGAGAAAGCAGCAGAAATGCTTCATGTCACATACCGCACAATGCACAACTGGGAATCCGGGCGGGTTCAAGTGCCCTATGCGGCTTTTAAGCTTCTGCACATTCTAACAGGTTACGAGCTTCCTAGTGACGCTTGGAGGGGCTGGAAGTTCTCGGGTGAAGTCTTGTGGTCACCCGAGGGCAAAAAATTCAATGCGGCCGATTTAAATTACCTTTCACTTACTTTCGCAATGGCCAAACAATGGCGGCTCGAACGGGAGGAAAAACGCAAATCCGGATTACCTCCAGAAAGATCGAATTTGCTGCCCTTTGTCCGGCTGAAAAATGGGAGGAAAAAAAATTCGTCCATCGGCTAGTAACACTATGCCGTTCAGTCTCATTTTGAGACTTATTGATACTACCCTGTTTTATGCATCATCAATGACTTAGATCATTTTCAGGGGGAAAATACTATTCCGCACCAAGTCAATGGGTTTGCGGGGTGTTTTTGAACATTAAAAAGGAGGGATTTTTGACACAATTTTTGAACATTTCTGACGTAGCGGATTTTCTTGAAGTCTCCGAACGCCGGGTGAGAACTTTACTTGCTCAAGGGCGCATAGCTGGCTTCAAGGATGATTCCAACATCTGGCGCATTACCTGTCCTTTGAACATCAAACCGGGCAAGCGTGGGCCGGATCTTCGAGGCTATGCCGTCAGGAAACTGCAACCGCGACAACTCAAGGTTGTCGAGAAGTAACTAGCCGCGTGCGTGACGACGAGGAACGAGGAAGAACGCCACCGGCTGGGGGTTTATTCCAATTCCGAATCGTGCGTGCACTGAAGGTTCAGAAATGAAGTAAAACAAAGACTAGCAGCCGATCTTGAAGGGAGGCTTCGAGGCTTGCGCTATGCGCAAACGTAGGAGTTCTCAAGTCGACGTCAGCGGGTATGTTCCCGGCGCGGCCGCTTTGCACAGCCGCTGGGGTTCCAACCCCGCCCCTTTGCTAAACCAAGCGCATAGCCGGGAGGCTACCGCAAGGCCGCATCGAGAGCGGGAGCGTTGGGACAACGAGAGAACAAAAAGGCAGTTTTGCAGGGAATAAAAATCTTTTTTGTACGTTTTGGGAGGTGATGATTTAAAGTGGAATAGTTTTGCTCTTTTCAGGAGTTAAAAATATTTTTGTTACTTTGCAAAAGTGCATTCTTTACGCTTCATCAATTCTGCTTCGATTTCTTGGGTTCAATGTTCAATCAACTTCTCTGTAAAAAATCCTGAAAGTTCTTGCAGACCAGGACATTATGCTTGTTCATTTTTTTCCATCAATTTAATCGGTTGCGGAATCTAAGCAGACTACACCCTTTCACGACATAAGGCATCCGGACTGCCGGCTCCCGGTTCATCTTACCCACAAACCGCCTAGTGCAACTTTAGTGCATTTATCTCATTCATTTCATGACATTTTTCTCTATTGAACCCGGAGCGATTGCTGCATGATACGCACCATGATTTAACGGTGACTTATTCAATACGCAGGTTAAGTTTCAAAAAACAAAGGAGCAAAATGATGCGAAATTCTTTACGATTAATGACGGTTTCTGTTGCGCTTTGGCTGAGTTCAAACACGGGTGTTGCCACTGCCGGCATTTTTGACGAGCATACGGTGAACTACCAGTATTATTTTCCAAACTTAAGCACACCGTATGCCTCGGCAGGCAATGGCAATTATCTTGTGGATTCGGGTGTGGAAATTTCAGATGTCGTTGACGGTTTGGGTACGATCGATTTCAGTGGCGACCAATTCACCGTTTCCTTTTCCCACAGTGGCAGCTTTTCGCCTACCGAGTTCAACGGTTTTGTCATCAGAGACTTAACCGCGAACATCAATCCGTTCACGGCATTTACTTTGATTTCGAATACCGGTGTGAGCAGCACACCGGTATTGAGTTTCGATTCGAATCATTTGTATGTGAACTGGGAAGGTCTCAATTACTCCCGCGGGGAGCTGGTGTTCGCGGTAGAATCCGTTATTCCAAATCCAATCGGCTCATTTTCCCATACCATCAGTCCCGTTCCGGAACCCGATACTTATGCGATATTGCTGGTCGGGTTGGGTTTAGTAGGGTATAGCGCACGCCGCAAGCAAATTTGATGTATTCGATGGATGATGTGCATCGGTTTACTTAGCCATAAAAAAACCGCCACTTCGGGCGGTTTTTTTATTCGATGCTTTGATACTTGAGGGTTAATGTCCAGGTTTGCTGGTACCACCATAAGGCCGTGGATCTTGTCCTTCTTTGAGGCATTCACCATTACCACCTACGCCAAACTTACAATCATCTGTGCTCGCATTGGGATCACCCATGTTGGCGTTTGAACAAGCGGCTAAGAAAACTAATAAAGTTGCAGCAAAAATTGATTTTTTCATCATTCTAATCGTTCCTTTCTTTAAAAAACCCAAATTTAATCAGGGATTCGAGTATATAACAGAACTTCAAATATTCAAACAAGTAGTTTACTGCCCTAGCCCGGACTCACAACCACGAAGAATTTCAATCAGATAGTTGCCGTATTTATCGAACTTACGCGCACCGATGCCGGTCACCTGGCGCAATTCATCTTCCGTTTTCGGACACTTGCGCGCCAGCTCGTGTAACGTAGCATCGTGAAAAATCACATACGCCGGAACACCGTGTTCTTTGGCCATTTTCGCCCGCCAGTCACGCAGTTGCTCCCAAAGATACCGCTCGGCTCCATTCAGTAGCGCAGCATCGGCGCTGAACTGCTTTCCGGATGTCTGCGTTTGTTTGTTCTGCCGCCGCAATTGTATCGTTTGCTGCCCTTTCAGCACGGCGCGACTGGCTTCAGTCAAATGTAACGCACCGTGACTTTCGCTATCCACTGTCAGCAAACCGAGCGCGATGATCTGGCGGAATATCGCGCGCCAAGTGCTCTCCGGCAAATCCTTACCGATGCCGAAAGTGCTGAGCCGATCATGATGCCATTCCTTGATCCGCTCCGTTTGATTACCGCGCAAAATATCGATCAAATGCCCCGCGCCGAAAGTCTGCCCGCTGCGATAAACGCAAGATAACGCCTTTTGCACTTCCACGGTCGCATCCCAGACTTGCGGCGGATTCAGACAGGCATCGCAATTTCCGCAAGCCGCAGTATCATCCACCGCTTCATCGAAATAACGCAACATGCTCAAGCGGCGACAAGTGGTCGTTTCGCACAGCGACAGCATGGCTTCCAATTTGCGCACAGCAACTTGTTTGAATTTGAACTGCGCTTCCGATTCCTCGATCATGCGCCGTTGTTGAATGACATCGCCGAGACCGTACACCATCCAGGCGTTGGCTGCCTGCCCATCGCGCCCGGCGCGACCGGTTTCCTGGTAGTAGCCTTCAATGCTGCGGGGCAAATCGAGATGCGCGACAAAACGCACGTCGGGCTTATCGATTCCCATACCGAAGGCGATGGTGGCGACCATGATGATGCCCTCCTCGCGCAAAAACCTTTCCTGATTCAGGCTGCGTTCCTGCATGCTCATACCGGCGTGATAGGCAACCGCGCGCAAACCCTGTGCAGTCAGCCACGCTGCCGTTTCCTCGACTTTTTTGCGCGACAGGCAATACACGATACCGGCATCGCCGGGGTGTTCCGTCCGCAGGAAAGTCAATAATTGCGCCCGGCTGTTGGTTTTATCGACGATCTGATAGCGGATATTCGGTCGGTCAAAACTGGACACGAATATCCTAGCTTCATCCAGTCCTAGTCGCTCAATGATTTCCTTGCGGGTATCCATATCCGCCGTAGCGGTGAGGGCAATGCGCGGCACTTGCGGGAAGCGCTCATGCAGCACCGATAATTGTATGTATTCCGGGCGGAAATCATGCCCCCACTGCGAAACGCAATGCGCTTCATCAATGGCAAACAAGGCAATGGAAATCCGTGAGATCAGATTTAAAAAGCGCGCCGTCAACAGCCGCTCCGGCGCGACATACAACAGATCATAGTCACCTGCCAGAAGCCTTTGCTCAACTTCCGCCGCTTCCTGCAACGATAATGAGGAATTTAGCACAGCTGCGCGCACACCTAATTCAAGCAGCGCCGCCACTTGATTCTGCATCAAAGCGATCAGCGGAGACACGACGATAGCGGTGCCGTCGCGTAATAAGGCCGGAATTTGATAGCACAACGACTTGCCGCCGCCTGTCGGCATCAGCACCAAACAATCGCCGCCGTTGGCAAGATGCTCGATCACTTCCGCTTGCTGCCCGCGAAATGCGGGATAACCGAAAACTTCCTTGAGTATAGTAAGTGCGCTGGGCATCCCCGGTGTAATTGCCGAATTTTCCATTTTTTTGAATTCCACGCGCTGTTTTCCCAAGTTTTGGAACAAGCGGAGCGGGTATATGTGCGAATCGTAAAGACTTAGCGCGCGATAGTACAGTAGAATGCACGCCCTGACACCGACAAACCGCCACTCGATTCATCCATTCGGCGGCAAGCGTTTGCATCGTTTCAAATCATTCGCGGTATTGTGCTGGTATAATTCTATCTAAATGCATCTTTATTTATATAATTTGTGACGCAAGTCTGGAGAGAAAAAATGGTGGTAGCCGATGTTTTGAAATTGATTCAAGACAATGAAGTTAGATTTGTTGATTTGCGTTTTACCGATACCAACGGAAAAGAACATCATGTCACCATTCCTGCGCAAAATTTTGATGCGGATAAATTTGAAGACGGCCACCCCTTTGACGGTTCATCGATAGGCGGCTGGAAAGGTATTCAGGCATCCGACATGCTGCTGATACCGGATCCCGATACCGCCAACATGGATCCTTTCATGGATGAACCGACACTGCTGCTTACTTGCGATGTAGTCGAACCCGCCGATGGCAAGGGTTATAGCCGTGATCCGCGCTCCTTGGCGAGACGCGGCGAAATTTACTTGAAATCCACTGGCATCGGTGATGTCGCCTACTTCGGCCCGGAACCCGAGTTCTTCATTTTTGATTCGGTACGCTGGCATACCGGTATGTCCGGTTGCTCGGTCAAAATTGAATCCGAGGAAGCCGCTTGGAGTTCGGCGATCAAGTATGAAAGTGGCAATATCGGCCACCGTCCGGCGATCAAAGGCGGTTACTTTCCCGTGCCGCCGGTCGATTCACTGCAGGACATCCGCTCGGCCATGTGCCTGACGCTGGAAGAAATGGGGATCGGTGTCGAAGTGCATCATCACGAAGTCGCCACAGCGGGCCAGTGCGAAATCGGCACGCGCTATAACAGTCTGGTTAAACGCGCGGACTGGAATCAGATTCTAAAATATGTCATTCACAATGTTGCGCATTCGTACGGTAAAACGGCAACCTTCATGCCCAAACCGATCGTCGGCGATGCCGGCTCCGGCATGCATGTGCATCAATCTATCTGGAAAGACGGTAAGAATTTATTTTCCGGCAACGGTTACGCGGGCTTATCCGAAATTGCGCTGTTTTACATCGGCGGTATTTTGAAACATGCCAAAGCGCTGAACGCCATCTGCAATCCCGGCACCAATTCGTACAAACGCCTGATCCCCGGATTCGAAGCGCCGGTCAATCTGGCTTATTCCGCCAGTAACCGTTCGGCCGCCATTCGCATTCCGCACACCAGTAGCCCGAAAGGACGGCGCATCGAAGTCCGCTTCCCCGATCCGATGGCGAATCCTTACCTGGCGTTTACCGCGTTGATGATGGCGGGACTTGACGGTATCCAGAACAAAATCCACCCCGGCGATCCGATGGATAAAAATCTGTACGATCTCCCGCCGGAAGAAGCGGCCAAAGTGCCGAACGCTTGCGCGTCATTGGACGAAGCTTTGGATTGTCTGGACAAAGACCGCGATTTCCTGATTCGCGGCGGTGTCTTCTCCAATGACATGATCGACGCGTACATTCAACTGAAAATGGATGAAGTCACTTTGCTGCGTACAACAACACATCCGGTTGAATTCGATATGTACTACAGCCTGTAAACATGGGGATTAAAGAATCAAAATATAACCCGGATGCAAGCAGTTGCAGAATCGCTATGCATGAAAAAACAAAATGACATTGCGTAATAAATAGGATTTATTTGCTCTTTTTTTGCTTTTCGTTGGAGAAATCATTGGTAAACTGAGCAGATTGCGGTAATTATTATCAACATTCTTCTAGCTAAATATGAAGACCAAAACATTATTTATCCTAGCAGTCCTTCTTTTGTTTGGTTCTATACCGCAAGCGATTGCTCAAACAAACATCTACAAACACGTCGATAAAGACGGCAATATCACGTTTACCAACCGCCGCATCCCGAATGCGGAAAAAATCTCGGTTGCTTCTTATTCGAGAAATTCCGAATCCAATTCGGTACGAATGCAATCCAGCGGAAATGCGCCGCGCGTAAAAGACACGACGCAAAAAGAGCGCGATACGGTACGCCGTCAAATCTTGCAGAAAGAATTGGTGACAGAAGAAAAGCACTTCACCGAAACCCAAACGCATCTGGATCAATTCAGCAACAGCGCTGAAGAAGCAAGCAGTTTCCAGGAAAAAATCGTACAACTTAAAAACAAGCTGTTTCTGCACCAAAGAAATATCACGGCATTGAAAAAAGAACTTGCCAGACTATAGCTGTTCTAAAAATCACGAATAGCTTATGAGGTTTGATTGATGAAAAGAAATACCGGTTTATTTGCCGCCCTGCTTTTTCTTTCCTGTTCGACTCAAGCCGGAGTTTACAAGCATGTCGATGAACACGGCAATGTCACTTACTCCAATGTGCCTTCCAGCAACGCAAAAAAAATTGCTCTACCTCCGCTGGTTGTGGTGCCATCGGTTGATTCCGGCGATGTGGAGGAAAGAATCGCAAAACGCAGGGAAGCGATGAAAATCGGAGAACAGCGCGAACAAATTCAAAGCAAAATAACCGAAGAAGAAAAACGCCTCAATGAAGTCAAAAGCGAATACAAAGACGGCAACCCCGATCGTCTGGGCAGTGAGCGTAATTACCAGCGTTACCTGAATCGCGTCGAGCGGATGCGCGAAGAAATCGATGCCCGGGAAAAAAATCTGAACGGATTGCGAAAAGAACTTCAGGAATTATCCGGCAGCAGTAATAATCCCAATTCACAACGATAACTCGGCCATTACCGGCGCATGATCGGATGGCCGTTCCAGTTTGCGTGCCGCTTTATCAATGGCACAAGTCACACAGGCTCCGGCCAGTTCATTACTCAGCAAGATGTGATCGATGCGTAATCCCCGGTTCAAGCGGAAAGCCATCATGCGGTAATCCCACCAGGTATAAGATTTCTCTGCTTGCTCGAACAAGCGAAAACTATCCGCCAATCCCAATCTCAGCAAATCGTTGAAAGCAGCGCGTTCCGGCTGGCTGCACAATACTTTTCCTTGCCACAGCTGCGGATCATACACATCACGATCCTCCGGTGCGATATTGAAATCGCCTAATATCGCCAATTTTTTATAATCTTTAAGTTCCTGCTGCAACCACTCGGTCAATGCCGGCAGCCACCGTAATTTATAACCGTATTTCTCCGATTCAACGGCATCGCCGTTCGGCACATACACGGAAATGACGCGCACATCACCATACGTTGCCGCAATCACTCTTTTTTGCTCATCGGCAAACTTCGGTATCTCGGCAATCACTTCATTACCTTTTTGTTTGCTGAGTATCGCCACGCCATTGTAAGTTTTTTGCCCGGTAAATACCGATTGGTAGCCAACCGCAGCGATTTCGCCAACCGGAAAATTTTCATCGGTCAGTTTGGTTTCCTGCAAACACAGCATGTCCGGTTGATTCGCCTGCAACCAGTCGATTACTTGCGGCAACCGCACTTTGAGCGAGTTTACATTCCAGGTGGCTATCTTCATTCTGTTTTCATTACCTCAAAAATACCGGATCATGGAAAAATACCGTACGCCCGGAATTTATCATACCGCTCAATCTTTGGCGTTATGCACAACCAATTGATTGAATGGAATGACCCACTGCTGTTGATTGCATACGTCCACGGCGTAACGTTGCAGTGCGCGCTTAATGGCGAAAAACTCTCCGGCGACCGTGCCATCGAACGATGCGATAATTTTATAATCCAGCGACGACATATTGGCTTGGGCAAAATGCACCGCCAAATCTATTAATGACGGACCATAGGTTTCCAGCAGCAAACCGCGGCGGATACCGGCGCATAATATTTCTGGAATGACCGTGGTGCACTGCGCCTGGTGTTGGTAATCAATGCCGAAATCGCTGACAACCGTAAACCCGAGCGAGAAATTTTTCGGCTTGGCCGCAAGGAAATCGGGAATGCTATACGTAATGGGCATCCACCCGTTCGTTTGCGATAATAAAATATTTTCCAAGGTAATGCAGTTAACCATGGCAAAAGTATTATCCGACAGCATAACGTAATCACCCACTTGGCACGGAAACCAAGGCTCGTTCACCGCATACGGCCGGGAAACGTAGTTAGCCAATTC
This sequence comes from Gammaproteobacteria bacterium, assembly GCA_015709615.1. Taxonomy (NCBI): domain Bacteria; kingdom Pseudomonadati; phylum Pseudomonadota; class Gammaproteobacteria; species Gammaproteobacteria bacterium. Next base: position 212,320 of record CP054179.1, read on the forward strand.
CGCCAGCGTCAAGCGCAATTCCAGTCCGGGAAGCACCGGATTGGTCAGTTTAGTGTAGTAATTCAGACTCTCCACTTTCATCGGAATACCATTATAGATAATGCATTCGCCTTCCCGGACCGATCCGGTATTGAGCAATATCCGCAGCTCGTTGATATAGCTGGGAATAGAGCTTTTCAATATCCAGACAATACTGATCAGCAGCAGTACCGAAATCCCGATCAATACCTGATCGCTGCGCGCACTGAGCACGTAAAAAACCGCCGTGATCGATAGCGCAGCCATCAGGAAGTGATAACACAAAGTGATAATGCGCTGATAGTAAGTGCTTCTTTCCTCTTCCTTGCGATTGGCAAGCCAGCGCAAAAACTTTAACAACAACAGCATCGAGAAATAAACGGCAATGAAGGCGCTCAGCGCCATCAGCAAAGTTGCACCGCGCCCGGCGGCAAATTGCTGAATATGCTCACCGAGGGACACTTCCTTAGCGGATTGCGATTTGATCATTTCATCGAGCTGCAATTGCGCCACTTCCAGCAAATGCTGATTCTCCTCCAATTGGCTTTGCCACTTGCCGACGATCCGCTCAAATTCCATCAGCGCTTCTTTCTCAAATCCTGCTTTGTTGATTCCGGCAATATGCTTCAATACTTCCTGAATAGTGCGAATTTGCGATTTATAGAAATCGATTTTTTTCTGCAAACTGTCCGTTTTGCGTTTGTATTCCGTGAGCTGGCGCAACTCGCTCATGATCGGTTGCACGATCTCCAGCAAATCCTTTTTCCAATCAAACTCGCGCTTTTCCAGCGCCTCCTCCCGGCTTAACTCCAATCCGGCCGTCAGTATCATTTCAAACGACGATTCCTGCTCCGCGATGGTGTCGCTTAATTCATTCAGTTCGGTTTGGATGCGTTTTTTTTCCTGCTCCGTCTTGGCTTTCATCAGTACATGCGATTTCGCTTCCGCTTCCATTTTTTGCAGTTTGATGTTCCGGATAATGTCATTCAGCTTGGCAACAGCCAGTTCTTTTTGCAATTCCTTTTCATCGGCGATCAAAGGGATATCAATCTTAGCGACGGCAGTACCCGCAGCCAGCAACAGCGCGCCGGAGAAAAGGAAAACAAGCAAATTGGAAATAAAATTAATTCTCATAGTTCAGCAAATGGATATTGATTCTGATCATCAAAGCGGCGTCTATTCTGCAGACATCAAGCGGTGAAAAAACGTTCGACTTCCGCCAGATCGCGCGTGCGCTTCATCGGTGGCAAGCTTTGCCAGATCTGTTTACCGTAGGTTTTCGTCGTCAGGCGCGGATCGCAAATCATCAATACGCCGCGATCCGCTTCATCGCGGATCAACCGGCCCGCACCCTGCTTCAGATTGATGACGGCGCGCGGCAATTGATATTCCATGAATGCATTGCGCCCTTCTTGGTTCATCTTGTCGATACGCGCGGACAACACCGGATCGTCCGGCGGCGCAAACGGCAGTTTGTCGATGATTACCAGCGACAGCGCTTCACCACGCACGTCGACACCTTCCCAGAAAGACTGGCTGCCGATGAGCACGGCGTTGTTCAATGCGCGGAAACGCTCCAACATGCTGGAACGCGCCCCCTGCCCTTGCAACAACAATGGAAAATCGAAATCACCGGCAGCCTGTAATAATTCATACACACGCTGCATCGCGCGCAAGCTGGTACAGAGAAAAAAAGCCCGTCCGCGGCTTGCGCGCAGCACCGGCAATGCCGCTTGCACCACCTGATCGGTATAACTTCTGTGATTAGGTTCTGGCAAACCAACCGGTACATACAACAATGCCTGTTGCGCGAAATCGAATGGACTTTCCCAGCATGCCGTTTGCGCTGCGGTCAGTCCCATTTCGTCCGTGTAGTGGCTGAAATCCTTTTTGACCGACAACGTCGCCGAAGTAAAAATCCACGCGCGTGGCGACGACACCATCTGCCGCTGGAAAATCTCCGCAATTGACAACGGTGTTGCATTGAGCTGCAAGGCGTGATGATACACTTCCACCCAGCGCACATGATCCTGCATTTCCGTTTCATCACGCCAGCGTTTTAGCAAATACAGGTGCTCAGCCGCGCGCTGACGGCAATTTTCCAAACCTTCGGAACGCTCCGCCTGACTTTCCAGCAATTTCGCCAACACAATCAGTTTTTCCAGCAAATCGTCCAATGCGGAACTAAAACCGCTATTTTGCTTGATCGCCGCCAGCGACAATCGCGTGTTGTCTTCCGTAATCGTCAAGCGCAAATCACGCGCGGCTTTTTCCATCGCCGCGATCGCCTCGGGGAGCGCGGCAAAATCACCGGCTGCCTGTATCGCTTCTACTTTGGCATCGCGCGCCAGATCGAGCAACTGCCCGGTGCTGACCGATTCACCGAAAAACAGACTGGCGGTTTCCGGCAATTGGTGCGCTTCGTCAAAAATAACGGTATTGCACGCTGGCAGCAATTCGGACAATCCCTCGTCGCGCAGCATCACATCGGCGAAAAACAAATGATGATTCACCACCACCACGTCCGCCGCCAAAGCCTGCTTGCGTGCTTCCATGACAAAACATTGCTTGTAATTGGGGCACTCGGAACCCAGGCAACTATCGCGCGTCGACGTGACGTTTTGCCAGACCGCGGCATTCTCGGGCACTTCGCTCAAACCGCTTTTATCGCCGCTTTGGCTGCGCTGGGCGTAGCGTTCGATCAACTGCAAATAATGGATCTCATCCCGATTGATGAAACTGAGATGAGTATCCTGCAAGCTCCTTTCCAGATGATAGTGGCAAATATAATTGGCGCGCCCTTTCAGCAATGCCACGGTGACCGGAATCTTCAGCGCCGCGCGCACGGTCGGAATATCGCGGTTGAACAACTGATCCTGCAAGGTTTTGGTGCCGGTCGAAATGATCACCTTGCCGCCCGCCAGCAATGCAGGCGCCAGATAAGCGAACGTCTTGCCCGTGCCGGTGCCCGCTTCAGCCACCAGAACCCCATGCTGCTCGATCGTGTCCGCAATCGCCCGCGCCATTTCCACTTGCTGCGCGCGCGTGCGGAATCCTGCAATATGCTGGGAAAGCGCACCACCCGGTGCAAAAATGGAATCGATATCGAACATAGAATCAGGAAAGCGGACAATCAGAACCAGGCCATGCCTCAATGCTGCCGGAACCGCTCATGCTGGGAATGAATCGGGATAAAACCCGTGCATTATACTGCCGCGCGCAAAGATATTTGAAGATTATCGTTAGCTTCAAACCGCCACATCGTATGCGCTCTTGGATTTCGGAACCATCAACCACTAATTTCCGGTGTACGATTCTCATCGCAGCGATCTTGATTTATAGTGAACGCAAAGTTGCTCGCCCTCGAGCTTATGAGACTTGGCGGCGTATCGATAAAATTGCCGCAGCATTAGATAAATGCATGAACACAACTTGATCGAAGAAAAATACCGCCGCTTCGGCGTGACAACGTTCACGGCACCGGAACACTAATTAATCGAGCAACTTAAGGAGACTCCGCATGACTGAAAACACACATGATCCATCGATGAATGCCGAACGCCGCGATGTACAGCCGGAGGCGAGCAATGTGCTCGATTGGAGTGCGGAGCACCGGCGCGAGTCGATTCATACGGTGTATCAGCGCGCCGAGAAGCATGCATTGGACGCGATCGACTGGTATTTACATTCCAAGCGCCAAAAGAAATTCTGGGCGCAGGGACTTAGGCTTGGCACGATCGGTTTGACGGCGCTAGCCGGTCTTTTACCGATTATCAGCGAGATATTTCAATCCACGCTGTCACCGGCTTGGGCTTCGGTTGCTTTGGGCTCGGCTGGCGTGGTGTTGGCCGTCGATAAGTTTTGCGGTTATTCGACTGCATGGATGCGCTTCATCGCCGCCGAACACCAGATCAGGCAGTGTTTACACGAATTCCAAATGGATTATGAGCTGGAACAAGCCGGATGGGATAACGCACAACCGAGTGTAGAACAGACACAAGTCGTTCTGAATCGCTGCAAGGCTTTTTTGTATCAAGTGGACGCCATCATCCGGCAAGAAACCGATCAATGGCTGGCTGAGTTTCAGGATGCGCTGAAACAGATCGACAATGGCGCGAAAACCAGAGCTGCTGCGCAGGACGGCAACAAATCGCCATGATACCTGCCGTAGATTAAACGGATTTACCCGGCAGCAGCCGCCTTGCCCACGCCAACAGCAAATCGGTCATGGTGTGCGGCCCCAGCAATCCGCCCAGCAAACCGGTGAGCATCGCATTGACCACCGGTTCGCTGCCGAATGACGGGATCGGCAGCCAACCGGAAACTTGCTGCCCATAGAAAGAACAAAACGTCAGCAGCAAACCGGCCGCGACACCCGCCGGGAGGCGAATGAGCCAGGTCCAGATTGTCGCGGTAGCGCGGCTGACCGCGAGCAATGCGCCAACCAGAGCGGCACAAGCAGAAATCAGGTAGGTATTGGATAAATCGACATGAGTTTCGCTGAGAGCCGGATAATACGGCACATCGAGCATTTTGAAGTGATACAGGCCGCGCTCGAACAAGTGGAATCGCTCAACCGCCTTACCGGCGGAGAATTTCACAGTCCGGTCTTCGATCAAGTGTTCGTGATTGCTCAACGGCTCGACCCGGTACACACCCAATTTGCCCGATTCCACGCCGTGCGCATTCAGTTGCACTTCGACCGGGGCTTCGAGCCATGGACTATACGGAGCGACCGCAATATGTATCCACGGATGCGAATTGAGCGGGTCTTCGCGGGTAACGCCGCGGGTGATGCGGTAAATCGGCGCGGTCGGGATCTGATTCAGATCGCCCTGACTGAAGCTAATGCTGCGCCACGGCTCCAACGAATCGAACATTTCGCTTTCAAGCACACGCAATAACTTTTGCCGCAACGCGTGCGGTTGCGGCAGTTCGTCATGGCCGTTGAGCGTCAGGCGCAATGCGCTGTGCAATACCAGCGCCGCCTCGTAGGCTGTCATCATGAAATCGGCGCGGTCTTTTTTGGCGCGCTCTTCGAATTCACCCAGCAGCTTGCGCCAATTATGTTCCAGTTCGGCGGTCGAGGCGCGTTGATAATCCAATACCGGATCGCCGATCGTCAGCGATCCGACCGGCGCTTCATCGAACAACCGCTTACCTGAGCCGACGAAGAAATAGTCGAATTTCAGATCGCTGACCGCTAGACGCAATCCATTGACCAACGCTAACGAACCGGCGATTTCGCCCAGCAAAACGATATTGTTGATATTGGCGTCGTCAAGCAGTTTGATGAATTCCGCGGTAAAGCACTGGCCGCTGCGCAAAGCTTCAAAATCGCCGGCATACGGATTGCCTTGTGGATTGACACAGTCTCTCCGCCGCGTTTCAAGCCAGGACAGCGCGATGACATTGGGCGTATAAAACCGGTCTTTGAGCGAATTTTTCAACCCTTCGCCATAAGGATTATCCTCGTACAGAAACAAAAACTGCTGCTCACCGGCTTTGCCTTTTTCCTGCTTGATAAACGTCGCATACTGCCCCATGCGGTCGGCGTCATCGAAAATCAGGCGGAAAAAATTCTTGTCGCGGCCCTCGGAGCGCGTCAGTTCAGGCGCGGTCGACATGGCTGAAATCACCGGTAGCTCGATTTGTTCGTTGCGCAGCCGTTGCAAGGTTTCCTTGGTCGAACCGCTGTTGACCGGCCCCAAGATCGCCACGGCATGATCTTCGTGCACCAGTTTCGCCGCACCTTCGGCAGCCATTTCCGGTTTGCCGTTATCGTTCCACGGAATCAACTTGAGTTTTATCTGCAAATTGCCTACTTGCAGCGGCCCGAGATGCTCAAACGCTAGCCGGATGCTTTCTTCGTGCGATTCACCGGCGAGAACCAGGCTGCTGCCGTCTTTCGGCGAAATCACGCCGATCGCGATGGTGTTCTGATCCATCGCTTTTGCCTGCATGACCCACATTGCCAGCAACACGCCGCCAAGAATCATCAGCCACTGCATGACCTGTGCTTTCCTCTCGACTGCACGCTTCATCGATACTCTCCCGATTGTCATTTTTTTTACGCCCATGCTAATTTATTCCCCTGTGAGATCACTTTGCAAGGCACAGTATGAATAAATTGCTGTTATTCGGCTACGGCAACCCCGGACGCGGGGACGACGGCTTGGGTCCCATGCTGGCGGAGCGCGTCAGTCAACTTCAGTTAGCAGGCGTCACTTGCCTCGTTGACATGCAGCTGTTGATTGAGCATGCTACCGATTTAACAGATTTTGATCAGGTTATTTTCGCCGACGCGGATATGTCGTGCCGGGAGCCTTTCGAATTCTCTGTCGTGAACGCGGAACAAGACGATAGTTATACCAGTCATGCCTTAACGCCAGCGGCATTGCTGCACGTCTATAGGCACATCCGGCAAAACGCGGCGCCACCAGCTTTTTTACTGCGTATCCGCGGTTATCGCTTTGAACTGGGCGATACTTTAAGCGCACAAGCGAACAACAATCTGGCGGCGGCAATCCGCAAAATTCAGCAATGGCATGCACAGCATGCATGAGAAACTTGCCTTGAATTTGAAGCTTTTTAGTTATAGTGGCGTTTAATTTTTTCTAACTCCATCACATCCAGCCATCGATGCACGAACTATCGCTCGCCGAAAATATCTTGCAACAGATCGAGGACGCCGCGATTGCACAGCGATTTAGCCGGGCCAAAACGGTTTGGCTGGAAATCGGTGAGTTGGCTTGTGTCGAACAGGAAGCACTGCGCTTCTTTTTCACTGTGGTAACTGAAGACAGCATCGCCCGGCAGGCCAAGCTGGAAATTATCGGCATCGCAGGACGGGCGGTTTGTGATGATTGTCATCGCGCGATTTTGATTGCTGCGCTCCATCAAGCGTGCCCGCATTGCGGCAGTTATGCGATGCAAATCACGCAGGGCGATGAAATGCGCATTCGAGAACTGGAAGTGGAATAAAAGGAAGTCATTATGTGTACGACTTGTGGTTGCGGTGTTGGACAAACCCGCATCAATGGCAAAATGGTGCAATCACGGCAGCGCGCGGATGCGCAATTGCGTTTCCGCCCGTTGCAATCTGATCATACGCATCCGCACGAGCATGATTATGCGCCATCCCCGGTTGCACCGCAGATACCAAACACTATCGATTTCGGAGCAGGCATTGCTGGCACACATGCACCCGGTATGAGCCAGACGCGGATGGTGAAAATCGAGCGCGATATTCTGGCGAAAAATAACCAGTACGCGGACGAGAATCGCCGGTACTTAGCCGAGCGCGGCATCTTCGCACTCAATCTGGTTTCCAGTCCGGGTTCCGGCAAAACCACCTTGCTGGTAAAAACCATCGAAATGCTGCGAGACCGCTTCCCGGTCGCCGTAATTGAGGGCGATCAGCAAACCGACCACGATGCCGCGCGCATCCGCGCAACTGGTGTTCCTGCGCTACAAATCAACACCGGCAAGGGATGCCATCTGGATGCGCATATGATCGGCCAGGCGCTGCAGCAATTGCTGCTGCAACAAAACAGCCTGCTGTTCATCGAAAATGTCGGCAATCTGGTGTGTCCTTCCGGTTTCGATCTGGGTGAGGCGCATAAAGTGGTGATTCTGTCGGTTACCGAAGGCGAAGATAAACCGTTGAAGTACCCCGATATGTTCCACGCCGCCGATTTGATGTTGCTGAACAAATGCGACCTGCTGCCTTATCTGACTTTCGACGTTAACCAAGCGATTGCCTATGCGCAGCGCATTCATCCCGGATTGCCCGTGATACAGATTTCCACCACGAAAAGCGATGGCATACCGGAATGGATCGATTGGATCATGGCCGGTTGCCATCGCGCCGCTACAACCTCTCACGCAGCGCAACCGCTCGATTCCCGGCTTGGCTAATCCGCTTGATACACAGATTTCCCTGGCCACCGGCGGCCCTTCCGTTTTAGCCTGCGGCGCCTGGTTAAAAAATACCGTCTGCCTGACGCAAGGGAGCCACGCGTATATTTCTCCGCTCATCGGCGATTTGGCGACGGCGGATGCGCGTAATCAGTTCGATGAAACCGTGCAGCGCATGTGCCGGGATTATTCCATTCAACCCGCCATCGTTACGCATGATTTGCACCCGGATTTTTATAGCACGCAATTTGCGCAAACCTATGCCGAGCGGCTGCAAATTCCGTTGCTTGCAGTGCAGCATCACCACGCCCATATCGCCGCCGTCTGCACTGAACATCAACTGACCGGACCGGTATTAGGCTTGGCGCTGGATGGCGTTGGTTTGGGAACGGATAACACACCGTGGGGCGGTGAATTGCTGTTGGTCGATGGTGCCCGGTTTGAACGACTTGGTCATTTGACACCGCTGGCTTTACCCGGCGGCGACCGCGCCGCGCAGGAACCCTGGCGCATGGCAGCCGCCGCGCTCGCCCGGCTCGACCGCGGCACTGAAATTACCCGGCGTTTCCCGGATCAACCGGCAGCCGCGACGGTAGCTGCGATGCTGACAAGCAACGTGAATTGTCCGCACACTTCCAGCATGGGACGCTTATTCGACGCCGCCGCCGGTTTGCTTGGAATCTGCGCAGTGCAATCGCACGAAGCGCAAGCCGCGATTCAGTTGCAACAACTGGCCGAGCATTACGGCGAAACCGAAGCAATGGCGGATGGCTACCGCATTGATGCGAATAACAATCTCGATTTCTCCCTGTTATTGGCAGCGATGGCCGATTATCACGATGCCGCTTACCCTACCAATTTAGCCGCCGCGCTTTTCCACGCGACGCTGATTGCCGGATTAGCGGCGTGGGTGGAACAAGCTGGCAAGCAGCACGGCATTTCACGATTAGCGCTGGGTGGCGGGTGTTTTCACAACGCCGTATTGCGGAACGGCTTAGTCCGCCGGTTGGCTTTCACATCTTTTAATGTATTCAGCGGGCAACAGGTATTACCGGACGACAGTGCGATTGCGTTAGGTCAGGCATGGGTAGCGCTGCAACACATGCAGGTATAATGGCGTTTTCTTGTAAAACTGCTTAGGAATTTGCCATGAGTAATTACGTACAGCGCTTTCTTCTGGAAAATCTGGACATCCGCGGCGCCGTGGTGCATCTGGATTCCGTTTGGCAAGCGATGCTGGCCGGACGCCATTACCCGCAAGCCGTGACCCGGCTATTGGGAGAGATGAGCGCAATCACCCTGTTGCTGGGTGAAAACCTGAAGCAAACCGGCCGGTTGACGATTCAACTGAACGGCAACGGCCCGGTTTCGATGCTGGTCATGGACTGTACCGACACCCTGCATCTCCGCGGCATGGCCAAATGCGAGCAAAATATCACCGCGCAAACTGTGCCCGATCTGCTCGGGAACGGCCGGCTGGTGCTCACATTGGATATGCTGTCGATGCGTGAGTGTTACCAAAGCATCGTGCCGCTCGATGGCGATAACATTGCTGAAATCTTCGAACATTATTTCCGGCAATCGGAACAATTGCCTTCTCGGTTGTTCCTGATCACCACGGATAACACCATTTTCGGTTTGCTGCTGCAAAAATTGCCCGCCGCCGATCAAAAGGATCCCGACGGCTGGCCGCGCGCCGAAGCGCTGGCGGCAACGGTTCACGATCATGCATTATTCGATTTGACCGCGGAAGAAATTCTGACCCGGCTGTTTTATCAGGAAACCATCCGCATCTTCGATGCGCAAACCATTCAATACGGTTGCCATGAGGATCCCGCCAAAATCTACGCCATGCTGCGTTCACTCGGCCGGGAAGAAGTCGATTCGATTCTGCAAGAATTCGGCGAAGTCGTCGTGCACGATGACATTTGCAATCGCGAATACCGGCTGGATGCCTTGGCGGTCGACGCCATATTCCGCGAAGCGGGGCCGACAGTTCATTGAGTCATTTCAGCCATAAAGAAGCGCCGCGTACATTTCAAACACCCCCCAAAACATAACGAAGCGCTGATTAATTGACTGCACGAGCGAATCGCTTCGTTGCGCGGCACTCACCCCTCGCCTATCTGATTGATATGTCTCGGTTGTTGCGCTCCGTGTGCCTCGCCCTTCATCACGTTCGTCGAATTAATCAGCGCTTCCCTAATCGATATACCATTCCATTTACACCGCTCAAGCCTGTGATTATTATCACAGACAGGGGATTACCCACTTGTCATAATGCAGATAAGTTATGCAACGCATGATAACTATTAAGGAGTTAGATCATGAACGAGCAAAACAAATCTGATGAGAAATCACCTCAGGTAACATCAGGACTCACCATAATCGCCGTTATGCTGGGTCTTTTATTTCTCCAGGATACCATCCTCAATCCAACCCGCCCCGGGATGATCAATGCGGATCAGTGGTTTTCCGAAAATATCCGCGCGCGGTTATGGCAGGATCCTTTTGAAGTTGTTAACGAGCACATCGGCAAAAATAAAAAACCGTATCAAGACATAGCTGAGCAGCTCAAGAATATTGCTGAACAACACAGTAAAAGAAAAACTGATAAAGACGTTTCTCCGGAATTCAAAAAACATCCATTTCCCGCAATCCCTGAGAAAGCGATTGAGAATGCCCAGCATCCGATACGCGTTTGTTATCGCGACGGCCTATACCAAAACGGTGAGGAAGCAGCTCACTCCATACAAGAACTGGGGTGTCAAATTGCCAACGCCAATACCGCCGTTTCCAATGAAGATAATAAGTCTGGAGAAGTAATAATTCTTGCGGTCATGGTACCGGGAGGGCCTTATGCGGAGGACAGGGAAATGCGATTACGCAGTCGCTACGCAACAATATCGGCATTATTAGCGCAGGGCTATGTGCCGGAAGATGCCGATCATATCGGATTCATTCATTTCGCTAAATTCTGCAAGAAAACGATCAACAAAACCGGGCAAACTCAGAAAGAAACACCGGATATTTGTAATTTGCCTGCCGTTATGCCGTACGAGTGGTTCGACAATCTAGAAACGACAAAACGTGCAAAAGACCGCCCCGGCAAAGTCTTGGTGCTTTGGCTGGATAACGATGCATTCTATAGAGCAGATAAACCTCTGTATATGATCGATTTATTGAATTCTCTCATTACCACTGCGTATAAAAAAACATCCGAAATAGATAAAAAATCCTCTACTAAATCTGATGCACCTATTCCAGAAATTAATTTTCATATCATTGGACCGTCCAACTCCGACACATTGGAAAAAATCTACCAGGAAGTCAGTCGATTAGACACTGAGATACGAGAGAAGAATCACTACAAACACCTTAGTAACAGCTATCTGTACACTGCTTCCGCAACAGCTACGCAAGATCACTTGATCAAAACTCAAAAATGGAATCCGAGTTACGAAAAAGCAAATTTAGATTGGCTCGACAAGACCATTGTCAGAACAATCAGCACCCAAGATAAAGTAGCCCATACCTTGCTTTGCGAACTGGCGTTGCGTGGCGTGACCCCCTATCGTTTTAAGGGCAAGGAAAACGATATAAAAGATAAATGTAAGCTGACCGATCTGAAATTTGATGAATCCGATAAGCCCAGTCAAATAGCTTTGATCGGCGAAGCGGATACTTACTACGCTTGGATGTTGAGGTACTCCATTTTGGAGAAAATTCAGAAATTTGACGATCCAGCAGACAAGACTGAGAATAACAATGTAAGCTTCTTCAGCTACTTACGTGGCATTGATGGTATAACTTCTCAAAGCACTCTTCCTAACCAAGAAAAAGGAAAGAATCAAGAACACAAAACAAACAATCCAAATGAAAAAGAAGCCAAAACTGTAAGAAATCTCAGGGTTGTTTACAGAGAGGTTGATTGAAATAAGCGTTGAGTATTTCATAAGGGGTAGCATTATTCAAACTCTTATGAGGCTTAACGGTATTGTAGAAGTTAATGAAACGGACAAGTTGAATACGTCGGTCAGCAGTGTCTTTAAAACAGAATTTGTTGTGCCACATGTCCATGAACGTGCGAATCACGCGCTCAGCTTTCCCGTTGGTTTGAGGACGATTGACACGAGTAAACTTCTGACCGATACCGTGTTGCCTGCAAGCTTTGACAAAAGCATGATCGCCAGTTCCTTTAAATTCCGTGCCGTTATCGGAATAAGTGCAATCGATTTGATAAGGACATTGGGCAACAGTAGCGATGAGAAAGCAAGCGGCGCTGTATTGAGTTTTATCGGGGAAGATATCGGCATACAATTCCCTGGAGAAATCATCGATGGCCACAAACAGGTACTCGCGAGGTTTATTGGCAGACTGTCCTTTCAATAATGGAAGCCGCTTGCTATCTAGGTGAACGAGCTCGCCCGGATAAGATTTGTTATAGCGCTTCGCTTCGCGCTTGAGACGTTCCTGGATGGTTTGCTCTACTTTAGCCAAACGTTTGAGGCCATACTGCACATTTTTGTCCGGCCACAAGTTTTGCGGGTTGATGTTCATATTGGTGGCGATGCGCTTTTTAGCCGCGCCATAGTCGCGCAAGAGTTCGACCGTGATGAGCGATTTACCGCTGCCAAGATCGCCGGTCACTGCATAAACAGCAATTTTTGACCTCAGAATAAAGTGTACTGAATGATTTTGTGATTCCAGTCATAGACCCCCATTTGGCTATGACGGCGGATGCGTAAGCGCCCAGGCATGGCGTAGTGTTCGGCGGCAGCATGACGAAGACCGATTCACACCGAACAGCAAAATGAAATCTTGTTGCGCTGGTACTTGCGTTTGATTGTTGGTAAGGTGGTTACCGGCTAGATCGGTTTATAGCTGTTTATGAAACAACGTTAAAAAACCACACTTTAGCTTAAACTGTTTAGCTAAAGTGTGGATTAATTTTGGTTTATTATTTAGTTGAAGAGACAGTCCGCCCATTGACATTCTGTGGCACTCTGGCGTTACCCGCATAAAATCCCTTCAGCTGATCAAGTTGCGCGGCTGATATCGTAATGGGATCGAGCAAAAGATACCAATGTACGCCCTCACTGCAGGGTGGCGTTGTTAACGAACCGGCTAACGCAACATAATCAAATGAATTATGGCCAAGCGGCGGCAGTAATGTTGTCGGATCGATCTGGATGCCGCTGGTATTGCTGTTTTGATCACCTCCTGTGGTTGGCATGTTATTTAAAATAGTCTGAAATGTCGCATTTTCCTCTCCGACTCTGATCGCAACACCCAGCACAATGAGTCTTCCATCTTGCCCGACATGAACAAAATGTAATTCGGCTGGAAACTTCGTTCCGCCGACTGCGTGCTCGCTGGGTTCATGAAAATGGAACTGAACCAGCGGAAACGATTCTTCACCAATTTTTAACTCACCTTTATAATTGGTTGAAGTATTAACCTGAACCGCATGGCCAGTATTAAAAAATACCGGTTTATCCACATCGTACCAAACTTCCAGATCATTCAATTTCCGTTTGTTATCAATTTTTGCCTCAGCAAAATCGATCGGTGATTGATGAGCACCAATACTGCATTCAGCAAACGGATAATTTAGCGGCACAACCGTTTGCGACGTATCCTGAATAGCGCCCCACGTGGCTTGCTCCTCATGCGTCCAGTGCGGAGCAGAAACGGCTGCAGTTGCATAGCATGTCAAAATTGCTGAAACCAGATTCCTCAATACTTTTCTGTTCATGGGTTATCTCCGATTGTCAAATCGTTGTTATTTGATTAGCACGTATGTTTTCTGCAATAGTCCACCATCGACGGTTTTTTATCCTTTTCAGAATCCTCAGTCGTCTGAGAATTTTCTTTTTTAGTCGATGAACTTGATTGTGAAGTTTGTGCCTGTTGTTTCGAATCGGTGGATGATTTTGAATTATCCGACCCGGATTGAGCAAAGCATGAAACGCTTAAACTCATTGCGATAGCCAAAAATATTTTTATCAGCATAATTCCCTCGTTAATATAGAAGTTTGGTTACTTATTCACTGCAGGAGCAATCACGATAACATGGTAATTGTAAAAAAAACGTCAAGAAAAATCGTATTTTCTGTGAAAAAAATGTGAACTAAAACAATTATTAACAGTAATGTTATTATAACTTAGATTAAGAATTATCCTACGCAAAAGGACTATACTGAGATGGAAAAAAAGTGTGTGATGAGAAAATAAATTCGATGACAATTTTTCTGTAATCAAGAGATTAACATCAACAAAGCAAAGCGCTTTTTTCAAGATATTCAATTGTCAATCCGGCAATTTTCGGTACACCGAGATATGAAGGAAAAACCTCTATCCGTCCCGTGCCGCGATACCCTCTGCGCTGATAAAAAGCGATCAATTCAGGTCGCTGCGATATTACGAATAAAACAAATGTTTGTGCCTGCAAGGAGTCACGGGCGAACATTTCGGCCTGTTCGAGCATATAGCTTCCGAATCCTTGTCCTTGCAAACTGGGATGAACTGAGAAAAAACCGATGTATGCCCGATCATTTTCCGCTGCAATGTAAATGCATGCGGCGAGTGCGGAGAGCCGGTTAACGACAAAAAAATGCCCGGCCGGATTCAACATGGCGGCTTCGATTTCCTGCCGGTTGGTTCGATCGCCTTGAATGATCGCGGCTTCCGTTGTCCAACCTATGGACCCGCGATATGTTAAATTGATCAAATCGCTGATTGCTTGCGCCTGATGGATACCGGCTTTTTCAAAGCATAAAGTCGAGAAATCCATTGCTGATGATCAATGATACCGGATGAAGCAACGTGACAGATTTTAGCCGATGCCTAATAACGGGCTTTTAGTGATCGCAACCAATACGATATAGACAAATACACACTGTGCAGCTACCCAAGCAGTGATTTTTACTTGACGGTTTTTACCGAAACGCATCGCCACCATACCGAGACCGATATACACCAACAAACCGGCAACTTTGGCGGTTAGCCAGGAGTTTTGCAGCGGGTTTTGCTGAATGGCTATCGCAAGCAGAATGGCGCTGGTCAGCAAAACGGTGTCGATGACATGCGGCAAAACCTTGACCCAGCGTTGGCGCAAACTATCCGAGTCGCGCATCAACCAGATACCGCGTAGAAAAAACAGTGAATAACTCAAAATCACGCTACTGACATGAATCATTTTCAACAATGCGTAACTCACGTTCAACTCCCGGTGATCAACCAGCCATGGCTTCCCGCTACTGCACCGGCGATGGTTAGCAAACTAAGTATCAGTAAAAATAGGTGTTTACGCTGGATTCTGACAAACGTTTCCGGTGATACACCGGTTTGCGTTGATGTGCCGGCTTGCCGGCGGCTGCGCGGTTCCATGACAAACAGCATCACACTGAACAATAACCAAATCAAAACCATCGTATGCATCCACCAGTATTGCCACTGCATGAACCGCTGCCAGACGTTCAATGCATACACCATATAAAAACCGCTCAAACCGACCAGCAATGTATAAATACGCGCTTGCGCAGCAAAGCGTTGGCGGAAACGGGAAAAAAACGCCATGGCATCTGTAGCTGATTGCATGCGCGCCAAATTCGGCAACAGCACAAAAGTCACCATTGCCACCCCGCCGATCCACAGCACAACACCCAGCACATGCAGCACCCGGGCAAAAACAATATCATCCATTTATTTTTCTGCCTGATTAAAAATTTAGGAGCAATAAAAAACCGATCGCGCATCATATGCGGCGCGCCACGCCGCAACCAATCCGGCCGGTTTTATTATATTTTTGTAAATCGGCGGATTACCGGGACGGTTCGCCCTCCGAGGCCCATTTTTCCGCGTCTTCATAATCGTGAAATACCGTTACATTGGCGTTGATGAACAAATTGGAAACCCACGCCCCCCAGGCTTGCCATTCATCGTCGGTAACAACCGCCACCCGATTGAATTCGCTGCCATGATCGCGCATGAATTTGATTTCCTCCCATGCCACATCAACGGTGTAATCCAGCATATCGCGCCAATCGAACAAAAGATTCGCCACACCGCCAAAATGAGACTGATAAAGCACTTGCTGCTCGAATTCATTATAATCAGCAAGCGTGAATTCGCCGATAATCGCGACAATAATGAGATTGTCTTTCTTTTGAATCGTAATCATGGTTTCACCTCAAATGATAACAAGCCCATCATAGGGAATTAAGCAGAACGGTGCAAATTTTGCCGCTTCTCAGCAGATTACAAAGTTACTTTTGCGCAACAGCGGGTGCCAGCTTGATACCTAAAATACCGCTCAGCAATCCGCCCAGAACGATCAATCCCATGCCGGACCAAGCGATAGGAGACAATAACTCATTCCACAACACAATGCCCCACAAACTGGCAAACAATACCGTGCTATAACCCAGCGACGTCACAACCAGTGTAGCGCCTTTGTGATAGGCGCGCGTCATCGCAAGCTGCGCCAAAGTCGCCGTTATGCCAGTACCGAGCAGCAATAACAAACCATGCCAGGTTATTGGACTAAATGTCGTGAATAGTAACCACAAACCGGTAGCCAGCGTACTGATCAGCGTAAAGTAAAACACCACGTGCCACTCCGATTCACCGAGATTACCCAATTGTTTAACATTGATGTATGCAATCGCGGCGAAAAAGCCGGAAGCAATCCCCAATAAACCTGCCATCCAATGATCCTCCGGCAGTGTCGGCCGTAACAGCAAAATGACGCCGACGAAACCGACAAGAATCGCGCAAATTAACGGCCAATGTATATTCTCTTTGAGAATTAACGTGGAAAGCAGAGCGACAAAAAGCGGCCAGGTGTAATTCAACGAAATCGCGGCAGCCAAAGGTAATTCCGTCAAGCAATAAAAAAACATCAACAGACTGACCAAACCGCTGATGCCGCGCCAGCAATGAACTCGCCAATGTGCTGTTGCTACCGGAAGCCCATAATAGCGGATGATCAGGTAAGTCATCCAGACTCCGAACAACGAGCGATAAAATACCAATTCCGTACTGGAAAAATAAACAGCGCCAAACTTAACCAGGACACCCATGCAAGCAAACATAAAAGCCGCTACCAGCATCCACAATGAACGCACTTATCTGTTTCCTAGAAAATCAGAATTACGGAGACGCGCGATGTTACCGGGTATACGGACCTATTTCGCGCTGCAGGAATTGATGGAAGTGCTTCATGCCCTCTTCCATCGGCATTTGGTACGGTCCGGTCTCATTCAAACCCTGCTCATAGAGAGCCCGTCGTCCCGCGGTCATTAAGCGGCAAATCTCATCATCTTCGAGCGCAGTTTCTTTATATGCCGCCTGTTCGGCTTCAACAAAATCGCGTTCAAATAATGCGATTTCCTCCGGATAATAGAATTCAACCACATTCGTGCAGCTCTCAACACCGGTCGGCAGTATCGTACTGATGATGAGGGTGTGCGGATACCATTCCAGCATGACATTGGGATAATAGAGCAACCAGATCGCACCATGCGGCGGCATCTCGCCATTGGTTTGCTGCAGCACTTGCTCGTGCCATTTGGCATACACCGAGGTACCGGGCTTTTGCAAGCGCGCGCTATCGATCGCAACCGTCTGCACGCTATACCAATCACCGAGTTGCCAGTCGAGCTTTTTAGTGTCGACGAAATGGCTCAAACCGGGATGAAATGGATCAACGTGATAATCTTCCAGATACACCTCGATGAAAGTTTTCCAGTTGCAGTGATAGTGATCGATTTGCACGCGCTCGAACTGGTAGCCGGAGAAATTGAAATCATGCAGCACGTTCAGATTGGCCATGTCGTTGGCAACATCGCGTTCACCACTAAACAGTAAACCATTCCAGTTTTGCAGGGCCGTTTTGCTCAGATTCAAACAGGGATTCTGGTCGAAATGCGGCGCACCCAGTAACTTGCCATTCAACGCATACGTCCAGCGATGAATTGGACATACGATACTTTTGGTGTTGTTTCTGCCTGACAGTAAAAGCGCTTGACGATGACGACAGACATTGGACAGCAATTCGATGCCTTGTTCGTTACGCATCAGCACCTTGGCATTATTCATCCATTCCGGTACATAATAGTCACCCACATTCGGCACCATCACTTCATGCCCCACGTAGCCGGGTCCGTGATCAAACAAAATACGCTTCTCAACTTCAAGAATTTTGGGATCCAAGTACCAGTTGACGGGAAGCTGTGTCGACATCTCCGCCAGTTGTGAAATCTCAGCCATGTTAGACATATAAAACTTTATATCTCCCAAAGAAAAAATTAGCGGCGAAAATACACGAAAAGACAAAAATTTAAAACCTATTTAAGCAAGTCGGGAACGAAAAAACGAATGCTTGGCTATAATAGCAATCTTGATAGTAAAATATCAGCCACCCTTGATATCTTACGCAAACAAAAAAGTAAATTGTACAAGATTGAATTATTAATCAAAAAGAGAGCCCTTAATGAAATCTAAACAGCCGTTAGGAAAAAATTCATGGATATCCATATTATCCACAGTATTTGTTGTCGGTCTAGCCGCCTGCGACAGCAGCAGTGAAAAAGCATCCGAAACCTCATCCGCTTCATCCGCTTCGTCAGCAGCAGCCACTGCTAAAAGAAACACACCGACAGGCCCGGCTACCGGCATTTTAGTCGATTCTCCCGTTTCCGGCGTAGCATTTGCGGCAACTTCCGGAAAATCAGGCACCACTGACGAGAAAGGCAATTTTAATTTCAATCATGGTGACAAAATTGAATTTAAATTGGGCAGTTTGACACTGGGCAATATTCAGGGTTCACAAATTGTGACACCGATTGAATTGGCCGGTGACAACAACAATAAACTGCAAAATCTGCTGGTCTTACTGCAATCATTGGATTCCGACAGCGACCTTTCCAACGGTATCGCGATTTCGCGTGAAACCGCCGCGGCTGTTAAAGGATCGATTAATTTGGATAGCAATCCGGAATCATTTGCCGAATCTGCCGGTTTAAAAGACATCATGTCTGCCAGCGGCATCCAAGGTGAAATCAGAACACTCGAAGAAGCCCGCAATCACTTCCTGTCACAAGGCGTTGCATTGCTTAGCGCACAAGTCTGGGTCAGTTACACCAATCAAACTGCCAGCGTACTGCGGGTAGCCGCCGACAGCAGCGGAGAGTACTTGCAAGGCGATGCAAGACCGGATGATTCTTGCGACGAGAACCGGGTCTGCGGCGGAAAAACCGTCTTTCAGGCCGGTGTTGAATACGGCGTTGCCAAAGCAACCGACTTCGATAACCGAGGCTTCAAGCTGGTCAGTACACCCAGCGTCGATACCAATCTAAAAGCCGGTTTCTCCAATCCCGGCCCTACTCGACGCGTGCGCACCGATGGCTTTGAATTGATCAATTCCGACATTGTTACCGTGCAAAGGGCGCGTGAACAAGGCAGCGTATTCGGCGAACTTTTCCATATCGCCAAACCCATTCAGTTGAGCGATGAAAACGAAGTCGCCGAAAAAGAAGTGAAAGAATCGCGTTATTCAAAAATCGATAACGATGCCAACGGTATTACCGGCGCATGGGCCTATGACAATGAAGCGATCAAAACACAAACTTTGGTTTTCTTCCCCAACGGTAAATTTATGATGATCGATCCGACCGGTGCCACGCAACGTGAAGATCAAGCAAAATGTGCAAAGCCCGGGATTGAATTCGCTTCCTACGCCTATGACAAAGGCAGCAGCAAGTTGAATTTATCGAGCTATACCTACAATACCAACGGTTGTGCCGGTTTCTCCGATGTCGAGGGCGGTATTGGTTTTTCCATTAATTCTGACGGTAGTACCGCCAAATTGGACAAACCCGGTGAACAATCCGTCACCCTTTACCGCATTTCAAAATAATCTCCTCGACTCATGATCTTCCAAGCGGTCCGCCGGATTATTTGAAATTCCGGTGAGCCGCGTGGATTGATTCTTTCTCTCTCTCTCAGCGCTTATGCCGGTCATCCGCGTCGCGCTCAGTGTTCCGGTCGATACGCTATTTGACTATCAGGCTGACGATGCCAATGAACATGATATCGGTGCGCGCGCATGCGTACCGTTTGGGAAAAAGAAATTAACCGGTGTCATCGTCGCTGTTGGCGCTGAAACGCAGATTGCCGCGGAAAAGCTTAAACCGGTTCATTGCATTTTCAGAGAAATAAAACCGCTACCGGTCGCGTTGCTGAATTTATTTCATTTCTGCAGCCAGTATTATCATCATCCGCTAGGCATGGTGATCATGAACGGTCTACCCGTCAAATTGCGCAACAACAAGGCGGTCAGTTTAAAAAGAAATCCGCATGATGATCGTTATGTCCTGACGGCGGCAGGAACCAGTATTGATTTATCCAGCATTCCGGCACGCAGCCGCGTGGCACGAAACTTATTGAACGCGTTTCAGCACACCGCTGCGTTGACCGCCTCGCAAGTAAAGCAAATTTCACCGCGCGCGAATAAATTGCTACCGGAATGGATCCGACTCGGATGGATAACGGCGCAGCCCATTTCCACTGCACGAGTTACCGGCACCGCAAAAATCCCCACATTGACTTCCGAACAAGCGGTCGCCGTCGATGCGATTACCTCCAGCAACTGGCAATTTGATACCTGGCTGCTGCACGGCGTAACCGGCAGCGGCAAAACCGAGGTTTATCTCAGAATCATTGAGCCGATGCTGACACAAGACAAACAGACGCTGGTGTTAATCCCTGAAATCAGTTTGACACCACAACTGGAAGCGGTTTTCCGCAACCGCTTTCCCGCCATTCCTGTGGTGAGTCTGCATAGCGGACTCAACGACACCGAACGCTTAATCGGTTGGCTTCAGGCTCAACGCGGCGAGGCCAAAATCATATTAGGCACGCGTTTGGCTGTTTTTACACCCTTACCCGGCCTTGGGTTAATCATCGTCGATGAGGAACAGGACAGCTCATTCAAGCAACAGGACGGCTTGCGCTATTCCGCACGCGATTTGGCGATTTTCCGCGGCAAGCAAGCCAACATCCCGGTGGTGTTAGGTTCCGCCACGCCGTCGCTGGAAAGCTATCACCATGCGCTCACCGGCCGTTACCGGCATGTGCGCCTGCTAAGCCGTGCGGTGCAAAATGCCGCCCTGCCCTCGATCCGCTGCATCGATACGCGCATCAACAAAACTCAGGATGGTTTATCGCAACCGCTACTGCAAGCATTGGATCAATGCTTGCAAGAAAAGCATCAGAGCCTCATTTTTCTTAACCGGCGCGGTTATGCACCGGTGTTACTATGTAAATCCTGCGGCTGGAGCGCTGCTTGTCAGCGTTGCTCCAGCCGCCTGGTCGTGCATTTGCGCGATAAAAAATTGAGCTGCCACCATTGCGGTCATCAAGTACAGTTCCCACGTGCTTGTCCGCAGTGCGGTAATCAAGATATCACACCGTTCGGCCAAGGCACGCAACGTGTCGAAGAAACATTGGCTGCGCATTTTCCATCCGCGCGGATTTTGCGCATCGATCGCGACAGCACGCGCCGTAAACATGCATGGCAGGAAATTTTGCACGCCATCCAAACGCAGCAAGTCGACATTCTGATCGGCACACAACTACTCGCCAAGGGGCATGATTTTCCTAATCTCGCCTTGGTCGGTATTCTGAACGCCGACAATGCGCTCTACAGCACCGATTTCCGCGCCAGCGAGCGGTTGTTTGCACAGCTAATGCAAGTCGCCGGGCGCGCTGGGCGTGCGAATGTCGCCGGGCATGTGCTGATTCAAACCGAATTTCCCGAGCACCCGCTATACCAGTCGTTACGGCAGCACGATTACGATGCGCTGGCGCAAACTCTGCTGGCGGAAAGAAAAATTGCCGGATTTCCACCGTATGTCTATCAAGCATTGCTGCGAGCGGAAGCACACGATATCCGGATTGTCCTGGATTTTCTCAACCAGGCAAAGCAACTTGCCCAATCGCTTGGAACCATCGAATTATTCGATCCAGTTCCAGCACACATGGTGCGATTAAAAGGTCTGGAGCGCGGTCATGTGCTGGTGCAATCCGCATCTCGCAAGCACTTGCAAATTTTCCTGACCGGTTGGTATGCTAAGCTTATAACATTACCCGGCCAAAAGGTCCGTTGGGTGCTGGATATCGACCCGCTTGAGTTTTGATCTGCATCATCACCGGTGCACAGTAAAATGAGGGTTATATCCCATGCACCGGCAAAATATCGCGTGCAAATATACCGCATGCACCGGTAAAATCTTAGCCCTTACATCACTAAAAAGATCAAGAGCGAACGAATGAAAGCGGTCTATTTCGGTACGGGAGGGGCAGCCGATGTGCTGCAGTATGGCGATATCGAGTTACCCGGTAAGTGCGGTGAGAATCAACTGCTGATTCATCTCAAGGCCGCCGGTATCAATCCAATCGATTGTAAAATCCGCTCAGCGCCGGAGCGTTTTCCGGTCACTTTTCCGGTAATTCCCGGTTGCGACGGCGCCGGGATTGTAATTGCCACCGGTTCTCAGGTAAAAAGTTTTAGCCCTGGCGATGAAGTTTATTTCTCACAGCCCGGCTTTAATAACCGGCAAGGCACCTACGCCGAATATGTTTTGGTCGATGCCGGATTGGCCGCGCTCAAACCGCGCACGTTATCGTTTGAACAAGCTGCCGCCGCGCCGCTGGTTTTTATCACTGCGTGGGAAGCCTTGCACGACCGGGCGCGCATGACCAGCGGTCAAACGGTATTGATTCATGCCGGTGCCGGTGGTGTCGGTTACGCCGCGATTCAATTGGCGAAGCTGGCCGGCGCGCAAGTGATTACAACAGTCAGCAATGAAGAAAAAGCGTATTTAGTCCGGCAATTGGGCGCCGATCAAATCATCGACTACCGCACGCAGGATGTGGTTGTTGAGGTGATGCGCTGGACAGCCGGTAAGGGGGTGGATATCGCATTCGATACCGTGGGTCCCGAAGTATTGCAAACTTGCTTTCGCTGTGTAAAACCCTACGGCGATGTCGTCACCATATTGCAACCGTCACCGGATACGGATTGGAGCGAGGCACGTAAACGCAATGTGCGTTTTAGTCTGGAATTAATGTTGTCGCCCATTCTGATGGAATTGGCGGAAGCGAAGCTTCATCAGGGCAAAATATTACAGCAATGCGCTCAGTTGTTTGATGAAAACAAATTGACAGTAAAAATCGCGCGTAGCTTTGCACTTCCAGATGCAGCAGCAGCGCAGCAATTTCTTGAGCAAACTCACCCTGCAGGTAAGCTTGTCCTGACGATGGGATAACATTTAATCTGATTTCCAATACCGCCCATACAACCGGCGGTATTGGACCTCAACACAACAACAAAAAACACACACCTCGGAAGATACTGACTACAACCTGCTACAACACCGTGCTGATCATTCAGCAGCGCTGATTTCTTTTAGAACAATCCCAGGTATAACCAGCGATGACTGAAATCATCATTGGTTTTTGCATTGACATCACCGCCGTTTCCGGAATAATCCAGTTGAATTTGGGGAAAATCGCAGAGATTAAGTGCGCGTGCGGTGCTACGCAAAGTAAAACTGTAACTATTCACATCATGTTGAACGGCACTGCGACTTTTACTGCTAACGAGCGCTTCACTTGCATCGGTGCCATTCTTCAGGCAGCTGACCACTTCTTCGCTCACGCTAATATCGTTGGAAACAGCAGTCACTCGGAGTGTGTTCATGATGCTTTCATCAACGATATCAAAATACACACCGTGCAAATTCTCCATGCTACCACCCACTTGCTTGACTTTAAACAACAGGGAACCGTTCGCCGTTTCTTCGATGGTCACCCATGCCATTGGTTTGGTTTGTTGTTGTGCTGCTACGCCGTTAACTAGAAATGATATTGTTGCCATGATCGTCTCCTTAATTAATCCTGTCATGACCACCCTGATTCGGTAGTCGCTGTTGTTGTGAACACAGGAGTAACTATAGACCGGTAAAGCAGTCGAATTGTGAAGACAATGCAAACTCTTTGTTAAATATCAGTCAAAATTAACGAAACGGGTAGCCACGGCAGGCATAAATATCAGGTATCCTCATGATTAATCATTCAATTCATAGAGTCCTATTGATCGATGAATTGTTATTCGGAGAAAAATTCACGCGCCTTATCCATCCACGATTTTGCTCGAGGACTATGCCGTGAACCGTCTTTCAGGCTGATAGCCTCCAATTCCTCCAGCAATTCTTTCTGGCGTGCTGTCAGTTTGACCGGAGTCTCCACCACGACATGGCAAAGCAAGTCGCCTTTGTCGTGGCTGCGCACACCCTTGATGCCTTTGCTGCGCAACCGGAAGATCTTGCCGGTTTGTGTTTCAGACGGCACTTTGATTTTGGCGTGTCCCTCGAGCGTCGGTACCTCGATTTCACCGCCCAGTGCTGCCACGGTAAAGCTGATCGGGATTTCACAATGTAAATTATCACCGTCACGGCGGAAAACCGAGTGCGCGGATAAATGAATCACAACGTATAAGTCGCCCGGCGGACCGCCGTTCAACCCGGCCTCGCCTTCGCCGGCTATACGGATCCGATCGCCGTCGTCCACCCCTTCCGGAATTTTTACATTGAGTGTTTTGTGCTGTTTGACACGCCCTACTCCATGGCAACTTGCACAAGGATGCGCAATGATTTTGCCGTTGCCCTGGCATTTCGGGCAGGTTTGCTGGATAGAGAAAAATCCCTGTTGCATCCTGACTTGACCGTGGCCGTTGCACGTTGGGCAGGTTTTTGCTGACGTACCCGGTTTGGAACCGCTGCCGTTACAGGTGTCGCATTTTTCCATGGTCGGAATGCGGATTTTTGTTTCGGTTCCATGCGCCGCCTGTTCCAGGGAAATTTCCAGGTTGTAGCGTAAATCGGAGCCGCGGTGCACATTGGAGCGCCCGCCGCGCCCGCCGAAAATATCGCCGAAGATATCGCTAAACGCCTCACTGAAACCATGCGCGCCGCCCCCTCCTCCCGCGCTGGCATCCACCCCGGCATGACCGAATTGGTCGTAAGCCGCACGCTTATTCGCATCCGTCAATACTTCATAAGCTTCCTTGGCTTCCTTGAACATCTCTTCCGATTTCACATCGCCGGCATTCCGGTCGGGATGATACTTCATCGCCAGTTTCCGATATGCTTTTTTGATGGCCGCTTCGTCGGCATCGCGGCTGACGCCGAGTACATGATAATAATCTCGCTTACTCATATTGACTTCCTGCTCGCGTGATAATGATCACCGCTTTAATGGTTAATTTAAACTTTACTTAAACACTAAAACGCAGAGTGCGCGCAAGAATCTTTTATCATTCCTGCCGCATCTCTGCGTTTGATGATTTAACAACCGTTACTTTTTGTTTTTAACTTCCTCAAACTCAGCGTCAACGACTTCGCCTTCAACCGGTTTCTCACCGCGGCCTGACGCAGCGGAATCCGCTTGCGGTTGTGCCTGTTGACCGCCTTGCTGATCCTGTTGCTGATACATCTTTTCAGCCAGCTTATGCGCAGCTTCGGTCAAAGCCTGTGTTTTGGCTTCGATCTGATCCTTATTGTCGGTTTTAAGCACTTCCTCGGCATCCTTCAGCGCAGCTTCGACTTTCGCTTTTTCATCGCCGCTCAACTGATCGCCATGCTCTTTCAACGATTTTTTAACCGAATGAATCATCGCATCGCACTGATTGCGGCTGGCAACCAGCTCTACTGCCTTATGATCTTCCTCGGCGTGCGCTTCGGCGTCCTTGACCATACGTTCGATCTCATCATCCGACAAACCGGAACTGGCCTGAATTTTGATTTTATTTTCTTTGCCGGTCGCCTTGTCTTTCGCCGATACGTGCAAAATGCCGTTGGCGTCGATATCGAACGTCACTTCAATCTGCGGCATGCCGCGCGGCGCCGGTGGAATATCGCTCAAATTAAACTGCCCCAGGCTTTTGTTTCCCGATGCCATTTCACGTTCACCCTGCAGCACATGAATCGTCACCGCGGTTTGACTGTCATCGGCGGTCGAAAACACTTGCTGCGCCTTGGTCGGGATCGTAGTATTTTTTTGAATCAGCTTGGTCATCACACCGCCCAGCGTTTCGATACCCAACGACAGCGGCGTCACATCCAACAGCAGAACATCCTTCACGTCGCCTTTCAGCACGCCGCCTTGAATAGCCGCGCCGACGGCCACCGCCTCATCCGGATTAACATCCTTACGCGGCTCTTTGCCGAATATCTCCTTGACCTTGTCCTGCACTTTCGGCATACGGGTTTGTCCGCCCACCAGAATGACGTCGTCAATGTCGGATGCCGTTAGCCCGGCATCTTTGATCGCCGTGCGGCAAGGTCCGGCGGTGCGTTCGATCAAGTCTTCCACTAAGCTTTCCAGTTTCGCGCGAGTGATCTTGACGGCCAGGTGTTTCGGTCCGGAAGCATCCGCGGTAATGTACGGCAAATTCACTTCGGTTTGCTGGCTGGATGACAATTCGATTTTGGTTTTCTCCGCCGCATCTTTCAGCCGTTGCAATGCCAGCATATCCTTCTTCAGATCGATACCGGTTTCTTTCTTGAATTCGTCGACCAGATATTCCATCACGCGCGAGTCGAAATCCTCGCCACCGAGGAATGTATCGCCGTTGGTCGCCAGCACTTCAAATTGATGTTCGCCTTCAACTTCGGCGATCTCAATGATGGAAATATCGAACGTGCCGCCGCCCAGGTCATAAACCGCAATCTTGCGATCGCCTTCTTTTTTATCCAAACCGAATGCCAGCGCCGCAGCGGTCGGTTCATTGATGATCCGTTTGACTTCCAGGCCGGCAATGCGTCCGGCATCCTTGGTTGCTTGCCGCTGCGAATCGTTGAAATATGCCGGTACCGTGATTACGGCCTCGGTTACCGTTTCACCCAAATAATCCTCGGCGGTTTTCTTCATTTTCATTAATACTTGCGCGGACACTTCCGGCGGTGCGATTTTCTTGCCGCGCACTTCCACCCACGCGTCATTGTTGTCCGCTCTGACAATGCTGTACGGCACCATTTTAATGTCGCGCTGCACCATATCTTCATCAAAACGGCGTCCGATCAATCGCTTGACCGCAAATAAGGTATTTTTCGGATTGGTGATGGCCTGGCGTTTGGCCGAAGCACCAACCAGGATCTCATTATCTTCCGTATATGCCACAATCGAAGGCGTCGTCCGTGCGCCTTCCGAGTTTTCGATCACTTTGGGGTTGCCGTTTTCCATGACGGCTACGCATGAGTTCGTGGTACCCAGGTCGATACCGATGATTTTTGCCATGTCTAGATCCTTTTAGAGATTAAATTGGGGTTAAAAGTGGAGATACTTGGAAAAAAATCAAGAGTCTTTCGCTTTCGAAACCGAAACAAGCGCCGGGCGGATAACACGGTCATGCAGCTTGTAGCCCTTTTGCATGACTTGAACCACGGTATTGGGCGCCTGCTCGGAATCCACCATGCACATGGCCTGGTGCTGATGCGGATCGAACTTCTCGCCTTTGGGATCAATCGCTTTGATATTGAATTTATCAAACACACTGGTCAATTGTTTTTGTGTTAGTTCCATGCCGTTTTTGAAATTCTCGACCGTGGCATTTTCAACCGCCAAAGCAGCTTCCAAACTGTCCATTACCGTCAGCAGCTCGGTGGAAAAATTTTCCACGGCATACTTATGCGCATTGGTCACATCGCTTTGTGCGCGTTTACGGATATTTTCCGTTTCCGCCTTGGCGCGAATCCAAGCATCGTGATGCTCGGCCGCTTTGATTTCCGCCTCTTTCAATAAATGCTCGAGATCAGGTTGAGAATTGGCAATTCCTCCCGTCTGAATGGTGGTGTCACCGGTCATACCCGGTATTTTGATTTCTTCTTGAGAATCCGGCGTTGTGGTTTGGTTTGTTTCCGTGGTCTGTGAATTTTCTGAGCTTTGCATCGTACCTCCTCATAAACTGTGGAAGCGATATTGGGATAGTTAAGCTGGATTTCAAGCCATCAATGAAAATTTATCCGGCATTACGCATGAATTCATTAGATTGTTCTGCCAATTCAGTCTATTGCGTAGCAAAATAATTTTTTAGTTTTCGATCCTTTCCGCCAGTTCATAGGCCTTACCGGTATAATTCCGCGGCATCAGCGTCAGCAAACGATCTTTTTCCGCTTGTGGAATGCTCAAACCGGCGATGAACTGATGCAGGGTTTCCCGGGTAATTCCGCTTTTGCCGCGCGTCAACGCTTTGAGTTGTTCATAGGGATTCGCTACACCATAGCGCCGCATCACCGTTTGAATCGGTTCCGCCAGCACTTCCCAAGCATTATCCAGGTCGGCCGCGAGCTGCGCCATGTTAACATCCAGTTTATTGAGTCCTTTGAGACAGGAATCATAAGCCAGCAAGGTATGCCCCAACGCCACGCCCATATTGCGCAGCACAGTGGAATCGGTCAGGTCGCGTTGCCAGCGCGATACCGGTAACTTCTCGCTCAAATGCCGCAACAAAGCATTCGCAATCCCCAAATTTCCTTCCGAATTCTCGAAGTCAATCGGATTGACCTTATGGGGCATAGTGGAAGAACCCACTTCATCCGCTTTGGTTTTTTGCTTGAAGTAACCGATTGAAATGTAACCCCAAATATCGCGATTCAAATCCAGCAAAATCGTATTGATCCGGGCATAGGCATCGAACAGCTCGGCCATGCAATCGTGCGGCTCGATCTGCGTAGTGTAAGGGTTAAACACCAACCCCAATTTTTCGACAAACGATTGCGCGAATTTTTCCCAATCCACATTGGGGTACGCAGCGAGATGCGCATTGTAATTACCCACGGCACCGTTGATTTTGCCTAATACGGCAACGGCCGCAAGTCTCTCTCTGCCGCGTTGCAAGCGATACACGGTATTGGCGATTTCCTTGCCTAGGGTGGTCGGCGTAGCGGGTTGGCCGTGCGTGCGCGCCAGCATCGGCACATCCGCTAATTGATGCGCCAGTTCAATCAAGCGCGCGATGATTCGATCGAGTGCCGGTAGCATGACTTTGTCCAGACTCGATTTCAGCATCAAACCGTGCGACAGGTTATTGATATCTTCCGAGGTACATGCAAAATGAATGAATTCTGCGACTTTAACTACTTCCTTATTACTCGCGAGTGTTTGCTTTAACCAATACTCCACTGCCTTGACATCATGATTAGTCGTCGCTTCAATGGTTTTAACCGCTTCCGCATCTTCGGTCGAGAAGTTGGCCGCCAAATTATCCAGTTGCGCAATGGTTGCCGCGGAAAAAGACGGCACTTCGGCAATTCCGGGATCATTGCTCAATGCCTTGAGCCACGCAATCTCAACGTGCACACGGAAACGAATCAAAGCAAATTCGCTGAAATAGAATCGTAATGGTTCAACTTTGGCGTGATAACGGCCATCCAGCGGCGACAAAGCGGTAATAACGGAGGGTTGCATGATATTGACTGTTTTTCTGAAGGACAAATTTTATCATGCTTGCTTCGCGGCGAAGGCGGTTAATTTTTCAGCAAATTGCTGCGGGATTTTCCAGGCAATCCGCATCGATCCTGAGCTGCGGCAATTTGCCGCAGCGACAATTTGTCACATTGTTTTGTCGGAATATTCCCATAGAATATAAAAACGTAATTTATTAAGAAGGATATCGGACAAAGCCACGCCTGCCGCAAGGCAAGTACGGAAAGCCAATGGATCTCATTATGAGATAGCCAGGTTGCCTCCCAGGAGTGATGGGGAGTGACTGGATCGGAGTGTATAAAACTATCAATCCGTTTCCAGCGCATCATTCAAAAAAAGAGGCGCTGCCGATTTGCCCTTTCCCAATTCTTCAAGCAATCAACGGCGCCTTGAAATCTTACCCATAGTGTCATTTTTGGAGAAATGAATATGAAAACAAAATCATATCACAACAAAACTAATGCATTGATCTCTGCTGCCCTGCTTTCAGCCGCCGCGCTGGCAAGCAGCAATGTCTACGCTGCCGGTGCCGTAGGATTCAAGGGCTGGAGTAGCGGTAACATTGTTAATTTTGGCGGTACCATTTCCGCGGGTGAAAGTGGCTTGAAAAGTGCCTACTCCGACAATCCCTTTCTAAACTATTCCGCTTGGGCGCATACCGGCGATTGGTGGACATTCAGAAACGACGCCGCATTCGCCGATGTCACCGTGACCGTCTCCGGCGATTCCGGTTTCTCACCCGGCGTGACCGTCTGGGCAAGCGGCGCCGCGGAATTTGATGGCGGCACCACCGATTTCGGTTCAGAAATCAGTCTGGCGGGATTCGGCACACCGCACTCGTTCAATGCCACCGGTGCAATGGGCGACGCAGGGACGCTCTGGATGGCTAACGGCCAAGGCGGCAACATGATCGAAACCCTGGGTTATGCAGTTTCCGGTCCTTCTCATGCCGCTGCGACAACCGGCTGGGGCGAAACCATTTCGACCGGCGCGCAGGATGTCAGTCTGACCAACACCTTCGAAAACGGCGTTACCGGTAGCGCCAGCGCTCATCTCGTGTCACTGACATTCAACGATTTGGCGCCGGGTTGGTACACCGTCTATATCGGCGGCACCGATCATGCGACTGCGGGCGGCGCGTTTGAATTGACCGTCAGCGCGGTTCCCGAAGTGGATACCTGGGCCATGCTGATGGCCGGTTTGGGCCTGGTCGGATGGCGCATGCGCAAATATCAAAAAGACCCGCTTCAGGCTATCGCTTAGTCTATAGACCATTTTAGCCAGAGGAAAAAAAGGGGCGGCAGTTTTCAGCCGCCGCTTTTCCTTAAAGAATTCACTCGGCTACGCTGCCATAAGAATTTACTGAATTTTGCTGCTGATAAGATCGAAAGTAGAAAAACGTGCCGTATTTGCGCACAAAATGGCACGAAAAAATTCGGATACTCAAAAGCATGAATGCCGGGTTATGGAAATGCCAGGAGTATTATCATGCTAATAATTAAAAAAGCTATCATCAACATCACCAAGGCATGCTGTCTTGCGCTGCTCACCTGTTCAACTTTGCACGCCGACTTCGGCCCCATGCCGATGACACTGAAAGGCGCGCCGGTTCCCGAAGTGCCCGGTTTGCTCGATGGTTCCGATCCGATCATCATCGACAGAGAAAAAGCGATCGCACTGGGAAAAGCCTTGTTTTGGGACATTAATGTCGGCAGCGACGGCATTGCCTGCGCCAGCTGCCATTTTCACGCCGGCGCCGACCGGCGCACAAAAAATCAGCTTTCACCCACCGGTAGAAATAGCAAACGGCCGAAAGAATTCTCCATTGCCAGCGACGGCTCTATGCACGGCCCCAACACCGCATTGAAAAAAAGCGATTTTCCGTTTTTCCAAACCGATGATCCGATGAATCCGCTCGGAATGCCGGTTTATATCAGCGACGATGTCGTGGCATCGTCAGGAACTTTCGGCGGCACCTATCGCGATGTCGAATGGTTTCAGGAAAAAAACGATCCGTGCGACCGCAGCGCCGATGCGGTTTTCCATATCGATACCAAAGGCGTACGCAAAGTCGAGCCGCGCAACACACCGACAGTCATCAACGCCGTTTTCAATTTCCGCAACTTTTGGGACGGCCGCGCCAACAATATCTTCAACGGCAGCAGTCCGTGGGGGGATCGTGATCCCGATGCCGGTGTATGGATTAAAAAAAGCGACGGTACAGTCACCAAGAAACGTTTACGGCTCATCAATTCCTCGCTGGCTTCCCAAGCGGTCGCTCCACCGCTGGATGATTTTGAAATGGGTTGCCACGGCCGCACTTTTGCCGACCTGGGCCGCAAATTGCATTACCGCCAACCGCTGGAACATCAGCAGGTGCACTGGAACGATAGCGTTCTGAGCAGTTTGGCCTTCAGCACTCCGGATAATCTGCAGAAAGGATTAAATACCAAATACTACCAGCTGATCCAGAAGGCATTCAATCCGAAATATTGGAACGATATCCCCAATGAGCAATTCGGTTTTCCTTCGGCAACATCGGCTACCCATACATTGGCTTACAATCAAACGGAAGCGAATTTCGCCATGTTTTTCGGATTATCGATACAAATGTATATCGCTACCTTGATTTCCGACGATGCTCCTTTCGATCA
Source organism: Gammaproteobacteria bacterium (assembly GCA_015709615.1). NCBI lineage: Bacteria > Pseudomonadati > Pseudomonadota > Gammaproteobacteria > Gammaproteobacteria bacterium. The sequence continues at coordinate 244,464 of CP054179.1, forward strand.
AAGCGAAGTCGACGAACATGGCATGCCGATCGGACTGAACGAATCGGCGCAGCGCGGCCTGGATATATTCCGCGATTCTCACTGCGCGCTCTGCCATATTGGACCGAATTTTACCTCTGCCGCCGTGGTGACCAACGGTATCTTGCAAAAAATCAATCCGCATGCTTTCGGCAATGAGGCTTTCCGCATCAGCACCACCACCGTGGTGACGTATTTATCGCTGACCGGCGGCATGATGTTTCAAGATACCGGTTTTTCCGGTACCGGTGTCACACCGCTAGCAAACGATCCCGGACTCGGCGCTGTCGACCCCTTTGGCAACCCGCTATCGTTCGCCGATCAATATATGCAACTTTTAGCCGGTAACACAGCCGCGGTTCTCGATCACTATGTCGCGGATGTGCGGCCTTGCGATCTCGACACGGCCATCGCCATCGATCGCGACAAACCGCACCCGTTACTATTCACTCGCAGTGACGGTATCCAGAAGCAGCCGCAGAATACCGCCGGTTGTTTTAACCCGGCCGGCATCTTCATTCCGACCGTGGAAACGGCGCGCGCCGAACTGAAAAAAACGAAAAGAAAACACTTTTTGAGCGCCGCCACAGGTTCTTTCAAAATTCCTTCGCTCAGAAACATCGAACTGACAGGGCCGTATATGCACAATGGTGGCATGGCGACATTGGAAGAAGTAGTGGAGTTTTATACGCGCGGCGGAAACTTTGAAACACCGCCGAAGGAATTCGGCAAGGTTTTTGCCTTGGTTGACCTGCGGCTTTCACCGCAGCGCCGCGAAGATTTGCTCAATTTTCTAAAAAGCCTGACGGATGATCGCGTGCGCTTTGAAAAAGCGCCATTCGATCATCCTGAACTGCCGGTTCCTCATGGTCACGACGCAAGCTCCAAAGCCAACCCGCTGGGCGCCGCGCTGGCCGCCGACGAATTTATCGCAATTCCGGCCGTTGGCGCCGAGGGCAGGACCGATGCCTTACTGCCGTTTGAAAGTTACCTGTCGCATTAGGGAAGCTCCGAATAAACACTGCGCTCGGTCATGCTGTGTTGGTATTAGGCTTAAAATGCTCATTTACCCTTTGCAAACTGCGCTTTTTCGCCGGATTCCGCCTTGCCTGACCGCCGCTCGCTGCCCTTTTCAGAGGCTTCCTTCAGCGTTGCACGAAAACTGATTAATTTGCCGGAAACCCGCGGTTAATCAGTTTCTCACCAGAAAATCAATGCGATTTGAACAATTTATCGTGAATGCGCCGTGTTGTTCGCCACACCGCCCAGAGCACGATTGGAATCAGCATACCGGTCACCAGTTCCGGGTGAATCGGCAATCCGGCCGCTTGACCCGCTTTTGCCACGTACAACAACAAGCTGATGACGTAATACGATATCGCTGCAATGGATAAACCTTCCACGGTGCTTTGCAATCGCAATTGCAATTCCTGGCCGTGCGTTAGTTTCTCCAGCAGTTGCTGATTCTGCGTTTCCGCCAGAATATCGACGCGGGTGCGCAATAACGCGCTGGTGCGCGAGACACGAGCCGATAAATAGCTCAAGCGCTGCGCCGTTGCCTCCACCGTAGCAATGGCAGGAGAAAGCCGCCGCTGCATGAATTCGCCTATCGTTTGCGTGCCGGGAATGGCTTTTTCACGCAACTCGGTGATCCGTTGCATTACCAGCTTGTTATACGCTTGCGTTGCGGCAAAGCGGTAGCCATGCTCGACTGTCGCACGTTCGATACGCGCCGCCAGCGAGGTAAGCGTATCCAGCAACTCTTGATCGGAAGCGGCTTTGTTTTCCAGTTGTGCGGTGATTTCGGCCAATTGCCGCTCGGCATCGGCTAATTCCGGAATGAGGCGTTTGGTCAGCGGTAAGCCGCGCAATGCCATCAGCCGGTAAGTTTCAACTTCCAGCAAACGCTGCGAAACCCGCCCGGCCCGCGTCTCGGATGCATCGGCCGACATCATGACCAGCATGCGTTCGAAACCACTCGGGCGCAGCATGAAATCCGTTACCGCCAGCGAATGTCCTTCCCTGCCGATCAGCGAAGCCACCACTGGGTTTCCGCCGAACCACTTGCGTGCTTGCACGAGCAATTCATCGGACCGATGCAAATCGCCCGGCACCATCGCGACTTTCACCGCGGCAAACGTGCGCCCCGGAATCTCAGCCAGCCAGCCGGGCGGCAAAGCCAAGTACGAAAGCAGCTCCGGATCGGTCGCTCCCAAATGCGCAGCTTCCGGCAAATGCTGCACCAGCGAATAGCGCGTGAATTCGGTATGGCGTTCCCAGCGCAAGGTATAGCCCTGCAAACGCAAACGCAGAAAATTATTCTGCAATTGCTCGAGCATCAGCATCTGCTGTCCGGTCAAGCGCCGCAAATGCTCGTATTCCTGTGCACGTGTAACGCCTTCGTTGATAACCACGACATAGATAATCAATGCGGGCAGCCGGATACGCTGGCTGGGACGGGCATGCACTTCATTGTGCAGCATGACGCGCTGCGGATCGTTGTCGGGCAGCCAGTCGGTCAGGTCGGTGTCAATCATTGTATGCATACGGATAAAGCCAATGTTTCCGGTTGAAAACCGGAATGTACCAAGGATCCCTCATCAGGTCAAAAGCGCTGAAAAACTGCCCGGCATAGTCTACAATGACCGATCATCAAGGACTCATTCCGGCTGCAATCGTCTTCCGGAATTTCCGCCATTCAGTCAAAGCAAGGACATGTCAATTATTCACCATAAACCCTCCTCATCCGCGTCGCAACTGCGACAACGAAGCCTGGCCGCGGTATGGCACCCGTGCACGCAAATGAAACAACACGAAACGTATCCGCTGGTTCCGATTGTAAGCGGACAAGGTGTATGGCTATACGATGCCGATGGCAATCGTTACCTGGATGCAATCGCCTCCTGGTGGGTCAATTTGTTCGGCCATGCCAATCCAATCATTAATGCGGCCATCCGCGATCAACTGGAGAAAATCGAGCATGTCATGCTGGCGGGTTTCACCCATGAACCGGTGGTCACGTTATCCGAACGGTTAAAAACCCTCGCCCCCGGCACGCTCGGTCATTGCTTTTACGCCAGCGACGGCGCATCGGCGATCGAGATTGCGCTGAAAATGAGTTTTCATTACTGGTCGTTGTGCGGACAGCCGCAAAAGAATGGTTTTATCAGCCTGCAAAACGATTATCACGGCGAAACGCTCGGTGCGTTATCGGTCACCGATGTCGCCATTTTCCGCGAAACCTATGCACCTTTGTTGAGACCGTGCACCCATGTTCCGACACCGGATTGGCGCTACGCCGAAACCGGCGAATCGCCTCGGGACTTTGCATTGCGTGCCGCAACCGCACTGGAAAATCATCTGGCAAAGCATCATGCACAAACGGCTGCACTGATTCTGGAACCGCTGGTGCAAGGCGCAGCGGGCATGGGCATGTATCACCCCGTTTATCTGCAACGCACCCGGGAAATTTGCGATCGTTATCAAGTACACCTGATCGCCGACGAAATCGCCGTCGGCTTCGGCCGCACCGGAACCTTGTTTGCCTGTAATCAGGCCGACATCGCGCCGGATTTTCTATGTTTGTCGAAGGGATTGAGCGGCGGCTATTTGCCGCTCTCGGCCGTGATGACCACCGATCAGGTTTATCAGGCTTTTTACGACGACGGAACGGCACGGGCTTTTTTACATTCGCATTCGCATACCGGCAATGCGCTGGCCTGCCGCGCGGCTTTAGCCTCGCTGGATATTTTTGAGCACGACCGGGTGATCGAAAGCAACAGAACTAAAGCCGCGTACCTGAATAACATCGCCGCACCGCTCGCCAGCCATCCGAAAGTCAGAAATTTCCGCAATTGCGGTATGATTTGGGCGTTTGAAATCGAAACGGACGATGCCGATTTTGCCGCCGAATGCTTTCAGGCCGGTTTGAAGCAACAAATTTTGCTGCGCCCGTTGGGCAAAACCGTTTATTTTATGCCACCCTATGTCATCAACGAGCAAGAAATGGATTTGCTGGTCGATGGCACGCTGCGGGTATTGGAAACACTGTGAATTGATACGATGAAACTGACTTTTTTAGGTGCAGCCGGGGAAGTAACCGGTTCCAGCTATCTGATCGAGACCGATGATGTGCGCTTTCTGGTCGATTGCGGCATGTTTCAGGGCGGACAAGAAGCGGACAAGAAAAACCGCACGGCTTTCAAGTACGATCCCAAAACCATCGACTTTGTCCTACTGACCCACGCGCACATCGATCACTCCGGATTGTTACCGCGGCTCGGCGCGTGGGGTTTTCGCGGTCCGGTGTATTGCACGACGGCAACCGCGGATCTGCTGCAGGTCATGCTGAAGGACAGCGCTTATATTCAGGAAAAAGAAGTCGAGTGGCGTAATCAAGCGCGCCGCCGCAATAGCCAGTCGGTTCAGGAACTCGCGCCACTCTATACCGTGACGCAAGCGGAAGCGTTGTTGAAGCAGTTGCGGCGCGTCGATTACAACACCGAAATCGACCCTCGCCCAGGGATCCGCTGCTGCTTTCGCGATGCCGGCCATATTCTTGGCTCAGCCATCATCGAATTGTGGGTGAGAAAAGACGGCGGTTACAAAAAAATCGTCTTCTCCGGCGATCTCGGACAACCCGGCCACCCCATCGTGCGCGACCCGGCGATCATTCGCCGCGCCGATGTTGTGCTGATCGAGTCCACCTACGGCAACCGCCTGCATCGCAGCATGCCGGACACCCTCGATGAATTGGCATTTGCCATCAACGATACGCTGATCACGAAAGGCGGCAATGTCGTCATCCCGGCGTTTACCGTCGGCCGCACGCAGGATTTGCTGTTTCTGCTGATCGATCTGTACCGCCAGGGTAAGCTCGGCGAAATGGCCATTTATGTCGACTCGCCGATGGCGCAAGCCGCCACCGAAATCACGCTCAAACATATTGCGTTGCTCGACCGGGAGTCCACCGAAGCCTTGCAATGGATGAACAGCAATGCGCAAAAACCGCGCATTCATTTCGTGCAGGATATCGAGGAATCGATGCAGCTCAATCATGTCAAGCACGGCATCGTCATTATCTCGGCCAGCGGCATGTGCGACGCCGGACGCATCAAGCATCACCTCAAGTACAATCTCGACCGCCCGGAATGCAGCATCCTGATCACTGGATTTCAAGCGGAAGGAACGCTGGGAAGGCGGCTCGTGGACGGCGCCAAGCAGGTCAAGATTTTCGGTCAGGAAATAGCGGTCAAGGCGGCCATTTACACCATCGGCGGACTCTCGGCACACGCCGATCAGGCCGATTTGCTCAAATGGTTGGGTCATTTCGAGAAAATGCCGGAAAAGATTTTTGTCGTGCACGGCGAGCTCAGCAATTCGATGGCGCTGGCTGATGCCATTCGCGACAAGCTACATTGGCATGCCAGCCTGCCGGAATACTTGTCGGTTGTTACACTTTAAATCCTGGAATTATGGTTATATTGCCTATGCATATACATCAAGCAAAATTATTTTTTGATCTAGATTAACATTTATCTAGAACTAGTTTCGTAAACTACAAACTTAAAAAATGAACTCAATAAAGTTTCTCAGCAGTGAGTAATTAAACGGTTTATTCAACTCTAAATAGGAAGTTTGTATTTTTTCATTTACCTGCATTCGATGATAACAATTTCTATATAAAAGGGAGATTACGTCATGAGAAATCAAGCAAAGCCATACAACACTTATTCCAGCAGTCATACTTTCAATCCGATGAGTATCTTTTCTAATTTTCTGATAGTTGGATTGATATTTCTAAGCGTATTTGCACTAACATTACGTGATGCGCAAGCTAGCCGGCCGAGAGTTTCATGCGAGTTTAGTTGGAAAGAAAACCAAGAACTTAATGTTAAAGCCGGCAACAAGTTTCGAAATGCAACAGTGCGGACTAGTGAATATAACCGCCTTATTGCGATGGGGAGTGTGCCCGCCCGCGTATCCGCTGATCGTGGTCAGCATTGCCAACTCAATCACCCCGAAAACACTTTGATTGATACACAAATTGAAAAAGCCGATTTCCGGCTTCACCATTCAGGTCGAATTCCAAACTGCTCTGATTTGAATGCAGTTGTAGTTTGTCGCGGAGCTAATTGAAGGCGCAACCCGACTTTATATCGACTAGAATCTCCGTTGCTAACTCATAACGCGCCAGAAACCAGCGGAAGTTGAAAATGGTGGTCTCACTCGGAATCCGCTCCAACCCTGGATCAGTGAATCACCACAGGATTGTCATGACGCTGAAACAAGCGGTGAGGCTGGAGCGCGTCGGGCTGGAAATATTGCTTTGCAGAGCATACAAGCAATCATCCACATGACTGCGCTTCATCCACTTCGCCCCATCTTGGGGTGGATATCATAGCACCCGGCAAGCCGATTCAGGCTCTCTTGGCTATTTTGGCCTGCCCTATGCGCCGCCGCTGCCGTGGAGGGGCTCCCGTGTAATACCTGCCTCAAAAATCATCCTTTGTTGACTTAATTTGCGCACTCAGATAACAACTTTTGATAGCAAAACCGGGCATCGTTAATATTTCCATCACCTTTTTATCGCAAAAACAAAGTCTAATGACATTTGTCCCGGTTGAGGTATGGCCTGAAAAGCGCAAGGCGTTATAATACCGGTCAATAACTGAGTAAACTACTAAACATTACCTTATGTCAGAAACCTTATTCCAACGAACTCCTCTGCTCGATGGCGACGATATCAACCTGAAACGTGAAGAAATCCGCAACTACTTTCACATCACGCTGGACCGCTACGAGCAATTATTCGAAACGCTGCGCAATGACGAAGCCTATTACAAAAAACCGATCTCGTTGCGTCATCCGCTGATTTTTTATCTCGGCCATACCGCCACTTTCTTCGTCAACAAACTGGTTCTCGCCGGGTTGATTACCGAACGCATCAACCCACGATTGGAATCGATTTTCGCCGTCGGCGTCGACGAAATGAGCTGGGACGATCTCGACAGCACACACTATGATTGGCCGACGGTCGATGAAGTGCGCGCCTACCGCAAAACCATGCGTGCCATGGTCGATAACCTCATCGCCACATTGCCGCTGAGTCTGCCGATCACTTGGGAAAGTTCGTGGTGGCCGATTGTGATGGGCATCGAGCATGAACGCATCCATCTGGAAACGTCGTCGGTTTTGATCCGTCAGCATGCCTTGCATTTCGTGCAACCGCACCCGGATTGGCAGCCATGCCGGAAATCCGGCGCCGCGCCGCAAAATTCGCTGGTCGATGTTGCCGCCGGAACGGTGACGCTGCATAAAACCAGAACCAATCATCAGCATTACGGCTGGGATAACGAATACGGTCTGCACACTGCGGACATCGCCGCTTTTCAAGCCAGTAAATACTTAGTCAGCAATCAGGAATTCTTGGCGTTTGTCGAAGCCGGCGGCTACCGTACCGGCAGTTACTGGCCGGAAGAAGGCCGCTCGTGGCGGCAGTTCACGCAAGCCGAGCATCCGACGTTTTGGGTCAAAAAAGGTAGCGACTGGTATCTGCGCTTGATGACCGAAGAAGTACCGATGCCATGGGACTGGCCGGTCGAAGTCAATTACCACGAAGCCAAAGCGTTTTGTAACTGGAAGGCCGAGACGACCAAGCAACCGGTGCGGCTGCCGACCGAGGACGAATGGTACCGGCTGTACGATGTTGCTGGTCTGAGTGAAGTGCCGCACGACCGCAAGGCGACCGGCAATCTGCACTTGGATTATTACGCGTCGAGCTGTCCGGTCAATGAATTTCCGCACGGCGAGTTTTTCGATATCGTCGGCAACGTCTGGCAATGGACCGAAACGCCGACGTATCCGTTCGAAGGTTTCGACGTGCATCCGCTGTACGACGATTTCACCACGCCGACGTTCGACAACCAGCACAATCTGATCAAAGGCGGTTCGTGGATCGCTTGTGGCAACGAATCGATCCGCAGCTCGCGCTACGCGTTTCGCCGCCACTTCTTCCAACACGCCGGTTTCCGCTATGTGGTGTCGGACGCTCCGGCGACATTGCCAAGTTCTAATTACGAAACCGACAAATTGTTGTCGGAGTACGCCGAGTTTCATTACGGCGATACGTATTTTGACGTGCCCAATTTCTCCAAAGCGCTGGCGGAAATCGCCATCGCCGCGATGGGCGACCGGCCCAAGCGCACTGCGCTGGATCTGGGTTGCGCTTCCGGCCGCTCAACCTTCGAGCTGGCCAAAGTGTTCGATCATGTCGCCGGCGTCGATTTCTCCGCGCGCTTCATCGGTCAAGGCGTACAACTCGTGCAGCAAGGCATCTTGCGCTACACGCTGACCGACGAAGGCGAATTGGTGTCGTACAAGGAACGCACGCTGACCAATCTCGGACTCGATCACGTCAAGCACAAGGTCGAATTCTTCCAGGGCGACGCCTGTAATCTGAAACCGATTTTCACCGGTTACGACTTGATCCTCGCCGCCAACCTGATCGACCGCTTGTACGATCCGGCCAAGTTGCTCAACAGCATTCACACGCGCATCAACATCGGCGGCTTGCTGATGATCACGTCGCCGTATACCTGGCTCACCGAGCACACCAAGAAAGAAGCGTGGGTCGGTGGCTTCAAGCGCGACGGCGAGAATTTCACCACACTCGACGGCCTGAAAGAAATGCTTGGTCCGCACTTCCGCCTGATTCAAGGCCCGCAAGCGGTGCCGTTCGTAATCCGCGAAACCAAGCGCAAATTCCAGCACACGCTGGCGGAAGTCACCCTCTGGGAGCGCATCGCTTGAGTGACGCATTCGATTTCGACCGGGAAATCGATCGCATAGGCACGCACAGCGTCAAATACGATAGCCGCTTGGCGGTGTTCGGCAAGGCCGATGTCATCCCGGCGTGGGTAGCGGACATGGACTTCGCCGCCCCGCCCGCGGTCACGCTTGCGCTGACCGAACGCGCACAACACCCGATCTACGGTTACACCGTATTTCCCGACAGTCTGTATGACGCACTGATCGATTGGCTGCAACGGCGGCACGGCTGGACGGTGCAACGCGACTGGATCGTGATGTGCCCCGGCGTGGTGCCGTCGATCAACGCCGCCGTGATGGCGTTCACGCAGCCCGGCGAAGCCGTCATCGTCCAGCCGCCGGTGTATTTCCCGTTCTTCTCCGCCGTCACGCAAACCGGCCGCAAGCTGATCCAAAACCCGCTGCGCCTCGACAATGGCCGTTACACCATCGACTTCGATCACCTGGAACAGTGCGCCAAAGAAGCCAAGCTGCTGTTGCTATGCTCGCCGCACAACCCGGTCGGGCGCGTGTGGTCGCCGCAAGAATTGCAGCAAGTGCAACAAGTCGCCACCCGCCACAACCTGATCGTATTTTCCGACGAAATCCACCACGACCTGATCTACCCCGGCAACCATCACCACGTGCTGGCTGCCATCGCTGACTACAATAGCAACCTGATCACCGCCGTCGCGCCGAGCAAAACCTTCAACATCCCCGGCTTGAATCTATCCTCACTGATCATCCCCGACAAAACCGTGCGCAACGCCGTCACGCACATCTTCAGCCAATTCCACGTCAGCGCCTCCAATCCGTTCAGCGTCGCCGCGTTCGAAGCCGCCTACCGCGACGGCGAAGCCTGGCTCACCGCATTGCTGAATTACCTGCAAGACACCCGCACCAGTGTCGAACACTTCGTCGCGGAACATTTGCCGGACATGCGCGTGATCCAAGCCGAAGGCACCTACCTACTCTGGCTCGACTGCCGCGAATGGCACATGACCGACGCGCAACTGAAACACTTCTTCATTCACCAAGCCGGTGTCGGCCTAAATCCCGGCGTGCAATTCGGCCAAGAAGGCAGCGGGTTTATGCGGTTGAATATTGGGGCATCGAGACAGACGGTTTTGGGGGTGTTGGAAAGGATCAAACGGGCCAAACATAGATAGTGCTCAGCAACAGGCTTTTGGAACCAAACAAGTTAGGCATAATGGTAGTCAGGCAGATAAATTTGGTAAATATGTTCATAAATAAGGGGATACAATGAACAACACCGTATTATATTTCATTGATGATGTAACTGATTACGTCATTTCGAATTTATAATTCTAGTTTTGCTTCGCTATGACACGTGAACAGCGTCTTCGCCGAGTAATAATTCTGTGCCACCACTTTCTACGAAATCTGGCTTTCTACAAGGCTGGCTGGCGAAAGGGAGAGTTGATATTCAAAGATCAATTCTGGGTTAATGCTAACGGTAACTTCATCGATGTATGTGTCCTTGAATGGTGCAAGCTTTTCGGCGACAAACGGGGTCAACACAACTGGCGAAAAGTCATCAGAAATCAGGCGGCTTTCTTCGAAGGGTTATTACTTGCAATCGGCAAAACGGCACTTGAGTTTGACTCGTACATTAAGGAAATGAAAACGTATAGAGACAAGTTTGTCGCGCACCTCGACTCCGAAAAAGTAATGAACATTCCGAAACTCAAAGTAGCAAGAAAGAGTGTTTTATTCCTTTATAACTACTTGCTCGCCAACGAAGAAGAAACAAAGCGTTTACACGATGAGCCGCCGAAGGCATCATGCTTTTACAAGCATTTCTATTCACAAGGCAAAAAGGTTTATTCCAAGTGACCATGAGGCATAACCCTACGCTCAAACGGGATCGCGCAAAAGCGCGCTGCCCCTTATCTTCACGTTAGGCAAAAGGAGAATCTAATGGCTCAGCTTGATGAAGAATCATGGAAAATTGTTGCCGCCGCACAGCGCTATGAAAAATCTGGCGACCCTTCTGAGCTTAATGAATACGATCTTTCAGCTTTAAAAAAGGCCGATTATCAGCTTGGCAATAGAGATGTGAATACAGGGTGGCGAAAGGCGATTCAGGATTTAATACATGACATCGAGAGCACCCCCGAAATCATAGAAGCAAAACCCGGTGCATTCGGCATAACACTAAATCTGAATGCATTCATCAAGAGACTTTTTAAATACTTTTGCAAATAGCAAGTAGCCTGGATAAGCTCGCGTCATCCAGGATCAACAACTCGTAGATAGGGTGAAGCACAAACTTCAGGATCAACAAAATCACCAACTATTGAGCTTCTTCATCCACCAAGCCGGTGTCGGCCTGAATCCCGATGTGCAATTTAGAACTAAGGGCAGCGGTTTTGTGTGACTGAATATTGGGGCGTCGAGACAGATCGTTTTGCGGGTCTTGGAAAAAATCAGATTGGCTATACATCAATGGTATTACGTTCCCAAACTTGGAAAACGAAATAAATTTGGCATGATGACAAAGCTAAATGGGTCAATTAGTTGGAAGTAAAAGAAAGCGCCATAAACCGTCATATTTTAGATTTCATTCATGACGTATTATATTGCGACATTTTGAATGCGCGATTTTAATCATAGCCTTGGAGCAAAGGGAAAATTCGATGTTTTGTACGCAATGTGGCAAGGAAATAATAGATGATGCGAAATTCTGCGGACATTGCGGAGCACCTCTGGAAGCCACGGATCAGAAAACGCTGCAAGAACCCAATGTAGTTTTGTCCACGACTTCGCCCATGCCAATACAGGCTACGGCTTCTGTTGCCCAAATTCGCCCGTGGATTCGATACTGGGCGCGTATGTTCGACCTCTACTTGATCTCCATCGTGAGTGGCATAGTCTCAGCATCCTCTATCCAGACGCGTTCAGCGAGCAGATTAGTGATCAATTTGATCAATTGTTCGGGCTTGCCGTATTTTTTGCTTGGGTGTTCATCGAATCGTTATTCCTTTCTACAATAGGTACAACGCCCGGCAAGTGGCTTTTCAAGATCCGCCTTATTCCACCGTCAGGAGAGACACCGGATTATTCAACTGCTTTATCAAGAAGTTTTAAGGTTTGGTGGCTCGGTTTTGGCATTGGATTTCCGCTCGTCAGCTTCATCACTCTTTTAGTGTCGTATAACAAATTGACCAAGAACGGTATAACCCGTTGGGACAGAGATAGTGGATTCACTGTTGCGCATGAGCGGATTGGCCCGCTACGGGTGATTTTTGCTATCGTTTTCTTTGTTAGCTTTTTGCTTCTTGCCGCCATCGGAAGCACAATCGATATCGAACAAATAATTCCAACTGACGCTACTTCGTGGCATGTTTGAGTTTTGCTGTTAGGTTGGAGTGAGGCACGAACCCCAACAATAACTCAGCATCAGCGAAACCGCCAACCGTTGGGTTTCTCTATGATGTTAACAAGCAGACCAAAAAACAGCCGTTATGGCTTAATAACTGCCATAATCACATACTTATGTTTTCCACTTTACGATCACTCATAGCAGCTCTATTCCTGTTTCATTTGACAGGATGTGCTGTCGTGGCAGTTGCCGATGCTGCCGTCACTGCTGCTGCGACGGCAGTCAAAGTCACGGTTAAAGCGGCTGGTGCAATTGCAGACACGGTCATTCCCGACAGCGAGGAAAAGAAAAAAAACACGGATCCGGACAAATAAACATCGTCTAAAAGCACCCCTCCCCTGGTTGACCGGAAATCTTAATAAGGCCGCGCAAAGCGAAGTGGACGTAAGACGATTCAGCTACCCAAAACTCTCCTGTTTAGCTCGTGAGTTGCAGTGAGGAATCATCAATGAAACCGCCAATCGTTGAGCTTCATTTCATTCAACCCAACGTGCTAACCCTATTTCAGATAGCTTGAATAAGCTTGCGTCACCCAGGATCAACAATGGCAATCAGTAAGACGCATTAATCTATTTTTTAATTAGGCTGCTGTGGGAAGCACTTATAAACACCGAAGCTGCGTCTTCCATCGACAATTTCGGAGATGGGAATAATCGTATCGCCGCTCATCAAAGCCGCTTCGTTACGCGCAAGATCGGCTAGTTCCTCAGCAACTTTGTCTGCATTGCGGTTGAAAATGACATGACTGACAACTTTTGCATTGACTCGTCCCAGTTTTTTGCACGACTCGATCGCTTTGGCCGAATGCACCAGGCGCACGCTTTCACCTTGCGCTGTGACCTTAACCCATGCGCAGGATGACAGGATTAAAGCGCTGCAGATGACGATCAGAGTTTTTTTCATTATACGATCCCCTTTTATGAACAATAGTGATGACACGACATTAAGCAAGATTTGCTTGTATTTCATTTCATGAGTATTCTGTGCTGACATTCAAGAATCACATGATATGCCAACGAGTGTTGAATTTAAACCGATAATATTCTCTTCAGTAAACTTGCTCTTCCGTGAGCGCATGATTACCAGTATAATTTGGCCACTTTTCCCCATATACCGCCAATTTTCCAGTCTATTGGTGGCTTTTCGAGGATTGGAAAAAAATGAAATCGCCTATTCGCATAGCCGTCACCGGTGCTACCGGACAGATTTGTTATAACCTGCTCTATCGTATCGCAGCAGGTGAAATGCTGGGCAAAGATCAGCCGGTCATTCTGCAGTTACATGACATAACCGATGCGCAGCCTTTTTTCGATGCGATTGTCATGGAACTGTATGATTGCGCGTTCCCTTTATTGACCGAAATCATCACCACCGATCATCCGGAGGTGGCATTCAATAACGCGGACATTGTTTTACTCGTCGGCGCGCGGCCGCGCGGAGAAAACATGGAACGTAAAGATCTGCTGGCTGCCAACGGCCCCATTTTCATTGAACAAGGAAGAGCGTTAAACGCTGCGGCTAAACGAAATGTCAAAGTGCTGGTCGTTGGCAACCCTGCCAACACCAATGCCTACATTACGTTAAAAAACGCTCCCGATCTTGATCCCAACAACTTCTCGGCAATGTTGAGATTGGATCATAATCGCGCGCTGTCGCAAGTCGCGTTAAAGCTCCGGGTGCCGGTATCGGATATTAAGCGGATGATTGTTTGGGGAAATCATTCCAATACGCAATTTCCTGATTTAAGTCATGCCGTTGTTGGCAACGACATGGTTTCTTCGCTCATCACTGACTCCGGGTGGGTAGAAAATCACTTCATTCCGACCGTGCAAAAGCGCGGCACGGCAATTATTGAAGCACGCCGCGGCAAGTCCAGTGCAGCCAGTGCGGCTAATGCGATCATTAATCATATGCAGGATTGGATTTTTGGCACGCGGGAAGGCGATTGGGTCTCGATGGGCGTTCCTTCGAATGGCTGCTACGGAATACCGCCAGGCGTCATTTACAGCTTTCCAGTCACGTGTCAGAACGGCCGGTACAAAATCGTCGAAGAATTGGAAACGAGTCCGGCAGACAAAGAGAGAATGCAGAAAAGCTATCAGGAATTGCTTGCCGAGCAGGAAGCGGTTGAGCACTTACTGGCTTAAAGCCGGTACGTCGAATTGAAAGGACGCTACCAGTCTTTGATCAATCATTTACTGTTAACGCAATTCGCCGCCCGCCGCTTCACGAATGGCGATTAAAATGCCTGCATCCAAATGACCGTCGGCAATGCGCTGCGTTTTCTGCTGAAAACGGCTGATCGCCTTGCGGGTGGCTGAGCCGAGTATGCCATCGGGTTCTCCGGCATCAATTCCCAGCGCTAATAAATCCATTTGTAGCTGGCGTACCTGTTCTCGGGATATTTTTACCGGATCAGCAGGCGGCGCGCGATGCAATGGTGCCGCACCAGCGATACGATCCGCCAAATGTCCGACAGATAATGCATAAAATTCGGAGCGGTTCCAGCGCATGATGATATAAAAATTCTTGGTGACTAAAAAGGCCGGCCCCTGATAACCGGAAGGGATAAGCAGCGCTGCTCTTTGTTCTGCCGGCGCTAGCGGCGCCCCAGTAATTGTGGTGATACCCAATTGGGTCCACTCCGCCAGGCTTAACATTTGATCCCGTCCGGCAAGCGCATAGTCAAAGGATTGTGGCAGTCTCACTTCTTGTCCCCAGTTCAAACCGGGAGCCCAACCCAGCTGGCGCAGAAAGTTGGCCGCGGATCCCATCGCATCCGGAATACTACCCCACAAATCGCGCCGCCCGTCACCATCGACATCCTTGGCGTAGCGAAGAAAAGTCGACGGCATGAATTGCATATGCCCCATAGCGCCCGCCCATGAACCGACCATGCGTTCCGCCGTAATATCGCCTGCGTCTACAATGCGCATGGCATTCAGCAATTCCTG
The DNA here is from genome assembly GCA_015709615.1 of Gammaproteobacteria bacterium. NCBI lineage: Bacteria > Pseudomonadati > Pseudomonadota > Gammaproteobacteria > Gammaproteobacteria bacterium. The sequence goes on from CP054179.1 coordinate 259,650, forward strand.
AGTAAAAAATGCACTACGGCGCGTATCACAAGCGAGTGTCGCCAGTGAGTCGATTACGGACCAATCACCGAAATGCCCGCCGTAGTTGGTCTCCAATCCCCAGAATGAAACCAGATACTGCGCCGGAATACCGCTTTCGTGTTGAATCCGATCAAGCAGCGCGCGATGTTTGGCATACAATTCCCGTCCACGCTGTATACGCTCTTCATTGATGCGCGTATTAAAATAATTTGCAAAGGTCTGTGTGAACTCGGGTTGACGCCGGTCGAGTTCGATAACTCTTGGCATAAAGCGGGCTCTACTGAGCACCTGATGGGCTGTACTATCTGAAATGCCTTCCGCTCTTGCTTGAGACTTCATTCGTGCGATACATTCGCCAAAGTTATTATCATTGGCATGCGCAACCTGCCCCCATGCGAGCGCCATCAATACTAAGCCTCGCCAGTAAATCTTTTTCCAGCGTCTGAGTTGAATGGAAAAAAGCTTTTTCCGCAATTTGTGCGTAAGTGTCATTGAGGTAGCGTTATTTACGATGAGGACAGTTTGGCTTGGTGCAATCGGCATACAGTGATAATGAATGCTCCTGCAAGGTAAAGCCGCGTTCTTTCGCGATCGCGATCTGGCGCTTTTCGATTTCGGCGTCGTAGAATTCTTCGACACGGCCACACTGCAAGCAGACCAAATGATCGTGATGACCGTCCCCTTTCAGCTCGAATACCGCTTTGCCACTTTCGAAATGGTGGCGTTCCAATAATCCCGCTTGCTCAAACTGCGTTAAAACCCGATAGACGGTCGCCAATCCGATGTCCTCACCTTCGTTGATCAACTCCTTGTAAACATCCTCCGCCGACAAGTGACGCACACTGCTCTGCTCAAACAAATTCAATATTTTCAGTCTAGGCAGTGTCGTTTTAAGACCAATATTTTTGAGATCGATGCTTTTCAGATCGTCGAAGTTGCCCATGGTTATCTCTGCCTCGAAAATTATTTACTGTATCATATGCTGTGTTCACTTTGGAAACATATAATATCAACAAAATGGTTGCAAAAATCTCCGCATTAATTGCTTTTCTGCTGCTAACCGGGTGTTCACTGTTACCCCATGTTCTCTTTAAGATCGATGTGCAGCAAGGCAACGTGGTGACCGAAGAAATGCTGGAAAAATTAAAACCCGGTATGACTAAATCCCAGGTATTGTTCGTTTTAGGATCCCCGTTGATCATGGATGCGTTTCGCGACAACCGCTGGGATTATGTTTACCTTTATCGCAAGAAAGGCGATCTCGTTGAACAAAAAAGATTAACTGTTTTTTTTGAGAATGATGCATTAGTGAATTTTGATAATCATCTGGCAAGTACTCAGGAGCTAGCCAAACCCCTGCCGGTTGAAGCAAAAGCAAAACAACCAGAAATGAATGCCGAAGATACCGATGATGCCGATGAACTTTGCAATGTTCCAAGTACAGTTTCTATCAAACCTTAACTATCGATTGCAAAAATGAATACGCAAAAAATCGCGATTGCCGGAAGCTCCGGTCGTATGGGACGCACCTTGCTGGAAGCGGTAACACAAGCACCTGATATGCGGCTTGCAGCTGCTTTGGAGCAGGTTGGCAGTCCTAATTTGAATAAAGATGCCGGTGAATTGATCGGTACCCATTGCGGAGTTCCGATTGTCAGCGATTATACACAGGCATTGAAAAGCTGCGATCACTTAATCGATTTTACCCGCCCCCAGGGCACACTTGCGCATCTTGTTGCATGCCGTGAAGCAGGCGTCAAAATGGTCATTGGCACCACGGGTTTTTCACCGGAAGAAAAAATATTGCTGCAAGAAGCCGCTCGGGATATCGCGATTGTATTCGCGCCTAACATGAGTGTCGGTGTTAATGTTACCTTCAAATTGCTGGAAATCGCAGCAAAAGTGCTGAATGAAGGTTACGACATCGAAATCGTCGAGGCACATCATCGCCATAAAGTGGATGCTCCATCCGGCACAGCCTTGCGTATGGGCGAAGTCATCGCCGACGCATTAAAAAGGGATTTACGCCGGGTGGCCGTTTATGGCAGAGAAGGTGTAACCGGGGAAAGAAAACCGGAAACAATCGGATTTGCGACCATTCGCGCCGGTGATATTGTCGGCGATCACACCGCCATGTTTGCCGGTATCGGCGAACGTGTGGAAATTTCTCATAAAGCCAGCAGCCGCATGACTTTTGCCATGGGTGCATTGCGCGCGGTTCGTTTTCTTGCGGATAAACCAAACGGGCTGTTCGATATGCAGGATGTGCTGGGTCTGCGCTGATCCTTCCGCATTTTTCCATGGCAACGTACGCGATTGGTGATCTGCAGGGTTGTTTCACCGCATTCCGGGGTTTGCTTGATCTGATTCGCTTTGATCCTGCGCAGGATAAGCTCTGGCTGGTCGGCGATATCGTCAATCGCGGCCCTGATTCCTTAGCACTATTGCGCTATATCAAACAAGCCGGTGATACAGTAATTATGGTTCTGGGTAATCATGATTTGCATTTGTTGATGGTCGCTGCCGGCATCGCGAGAACCCATCCGAGCGACACACTCCAGCCGATTCTCGATGCACCCGACCGGGATGAATTATTACATTGGTTGCAGCAGCAAAAGTTATTTCATTGCGAAAATCAATATGCTTTGGTGCACGCCGGATTGCTGCCATCATGGTCTATCGTCCAAGCTGAACAGCTCGCGCGCGAAGTAGAAACCGCATTGCGCCAAGATAATTACCGTGAATTGTTTGCGCGGATGTATGGTAACGAACCCAATTACTGGCACGAAGATTTGACCGGTTATATCCGCTTGCGCGTGATTATCAACGCGATGACGCGCATGCGTGTATGCACACCGGATGGCAAAATGAATTTTGTTTTTAAGGGGGATTTGCAATCCATCCCAGCCGGCTATATGCCTTGGTTCAATGTGCCGCACCGGGTCAGCCGGAACGCCACCATTATTTGCGGTCATTGGTCCGGTTTAGGTTTGCATATAACCGATAACATCGTCGCGTTGGATAGCGGTTGTGTGTGGGGCGGACAATTGTCCGCTATTCGTTTGGAAGATCGGAAAATTTTTCAACTTCCATGTGCACGATAGGCAGCGCTAACGTGCTGGCTATCGCTTGCTCAGACAAGCGCGCCAATTCCCGCCGGTTTTTCATGCCGCATGGAATCGGTTGATTGAATGTCAATTCTGCATCAATACTTGTCAAACTGAGGATTTTTTGCAACGACAAGACGAGCGAAGGATCGATATAAGCTGCATCTTTGCAGATATTCCCCGCACTATCACGATATCGGATGGCTACCGGATAAAGCAAAGCATCGGCGGTTACAGCCGATTGCAGCAAAGAAGCATGAAAATGATTAATTTGCGTACCGTCGGTTGTTGTGCCTTCGGGAAATATTGTTACCCGCTCCCCTTTATCCAGCACATCGCTGATCTGTTGATTGATCCGCAGGGTATCGCTGCGTTTTGCACGCTCAATGAACAATGTGCCTGCATTCCGGCTTAATAAACCTAAAACCGGCCATCGGCTGATTTCGGCTTTGGCTACGAAACGAGTCGGGCACGCAGCCATTAATACACAAACATCCAGCCACGATACGTGATTAGCCGCAAACAATACACGCGGCATTTCCAGCGTCGGTAATCTTCCGTGATTACATAACCTGATGGCGAGTATCGACAATAATCCGCTGGCCCAGCGCTGCATCATATTTCGCTGAATATGACGAGGAAAATAGGGATAAATAATCGATTGCAATAAGCCTGAGGTTACATGAAACAATAAACGGATCAGGCGGATAATGCGCAATAACGGAGGAGTTTTTTTCTGCATGATCAGAAATGTGCAGGTGAGTTCTATAAGGTAATAACTAATGCACCTGACTATTCCAATCTTTTAATGACAAATTCTGCTTGCTGCAATACGAGCAGAACTTAAATATGTTCTCACGTATTGCAGCAAATTGAATTACAAAAACCTAAAAAACAGTGATTAATAAGAAACGGTCGGTCCTTCAACCCACAAGCAATCGGAAATCAGGCACATTCCACCCAATCCCTTCAATGCCGGTCTCAATTCGCTCGCTACTTTTTGCGCTTGTTCATCTTTACAGGCGAGAACAACCATGACATTTTCCTGTTCCAGTAAAACATCACCAGGGTCCCGCACACCACGTGATCCAAGCCCACCAGCATTTTTGAGAACCGTATAACCACGCACTGAGCACCTATCCAACAATTCTGTCAATTGTTCGAGTTGCTCAATACCGACGACGATCTCGAATCGTTTCATTGCAATTGTATTATTCATATTTTTTTCCCGAAAGGTCAGATAATCATTAAATACTATTTAATAGTTTCTATACTGCGATGCCATGAAACCAATGTGACATTTCCCAATAAATCGGTACGCCGATAAAGATGTTAAAGGGGAAGGTTACACCTAAAGAAGCACCGATTGACAGTGCAGGATCCGCATCCGGAACCGCAATGCGCATAGCTGCAGGCGCAGCAATATAGGAACAGCTAGCATACAGGACAGCTAGCAACATGGTGCCGCCTTCCGATAAACCAAACAGCCAGCCCAAGTAAGCACCGAACATTCCAGCCGTTAATGGGAACAGAATACCAAATGCCACAATGAAGATACCTTTATCCAATACTGCTTTCAATCGCGCCGATGCCAGCAAACCCATTTCAAGCAGGAAAAATGCTAATACACCCATGAACAGGTCCATGAACATTTTATCCAATGGGGATACCAGTTTAACTACACCTGCGTAGTAACCGATGATGACACCTACGATCAATAGATAAAGACTGGTACCGGTCAAAATCTCGTGCATCAACTTACCCCATTGGGTTTTTTCGCCGGCGGCACCCGCGCGCGCCAGGACAGTACCGGTCACCAGCGCAGGAATTTCCATCAATGCCATAATCAGTACCATATAACCTTCGGAAGGCTCGTCTTTGGCGGCCAAGAAAGCGACACCCACCGCAAAAGTTACCGCGCTCACCGAACCGTAGTGCGCGGAGATAGCGCCCGCATCGGCTTGGGTGAATTTACCGATGAATCGTAAAATTGGATAAGCCGTCAGTGGAATAAGCGCGGCTAAAACAACCATCGAACCGGCGATGGGCAGCACTTCCATAATTTCGTACTTAGCCATTGATACACCGCCCTTAAAGCCGATGGCGATCAAGAGAAAGAGACTTAAGCTCTTATACAGAGCTTCGGGTATTTTTAGGTCTGATTTTATGACCCCTGCCAAGACTCCTGCGACAAAAAAGAAAACTACTGGTTGTATAGTAGTCATGCAACACTCCCTATTTTATTGATTATGTATATTCTGGTTTATGAAAAATTCTTCTTCAGCACCACTCAGAGTATTGCAAACTCGGAACTAAAAACAGCGCATCCCAGAAGTCATAAGATTTTTGGGAGATCCAATTCTTGCACCGAGATTTTATGAAACGTAACAACTTGGTTGAAGTATGTGACGATCAGAAATACCCTGCCTAGACCTGAAACCCGTGACTGAATTGCACTTCACGCAGAAACGTTAACACAGGAAATGTGAAGAATTCGTGAAGACAACACTTACTATTTATCAAGTTATTCAAGGGAAAATGATATGAAAAGTTGTCCCTTTTCCTGGTGTGCTATCGACTTCAATCGTCCAGCCGTAGTGATTGCAAATCCGTTTGACAATCGCAAGCCCTATTCCTAGTCCTTCTCCTTGCGAGGAACCGCGGAAGAACCGTTCATACAGCAAAGGTAAATAAGCCGGCTCTATTCCCATGCCGGTATCGGATACGGAAAGACGTTGATTGTTAAATTCAATCCGGATGTAACCTTGCTGGGTGTATTGCACGGCATTGCGGATCAGATTCATCAATGCGGTATGCAATGCTTGCCGGTTGACGGTAAGCACCACATCCGGCGCGATCAACACTTCAAAAGTGAGATTTTTCCGGGCGATTTCGGTGCAGATCGGATCCGCGGCATCATATACGCACTCTGCGACAGCGACAGTTTCTATAACGCCAAGCGCTTGCTCACGCGCAAGGAACAATAACGCCTGCAATTGCTCCCCCATGCGAGTGGCGGCAGATTCGATCATCTTTATACGGTGATAAGCTTTAGCAGGAATATCGGTATCTGCAATCAGTAGCTCGCAACTGGTGAGTATGGTTGTGATCGGCGTTCTTAATTCATGGCTGATATTCGCGGTAAATTCTTGCTCACGCTGTAGCATGCGCTTGATGCGATTCTGATAATCGTCGAGTGCCCGGGCCAATTGCGCAACCTCTTCATCCATGTCCTGTTGCGCCAAAAGGCCAAGCTGAGCATCGCCGGGCGCCAGCCGGTTGACCCGTTCCGCCAAATCGGTCACTTGCTGAACCAAAACTCTGGCGAGCAAGTAGCCGACAAAGAAAGCGATCGCAACCACAACGAGCCATGACAATACAATCAGCAACCTGAGTTCATGCAAGCGTTGCTTATGTAATGTTATCCGATAGGCAACCACAAACTTAACCTCGCCGATCGCATGCACCAGGACGTGAAAATCCTCTGTTCCATAATAGATTCTGTGATATTCGGGATTAAGGCCACGCAAATAGGCGGGAAGACGAAGCTCTTCCTCCATATTGCGAACGACATAGCTTTTGAGATGCGAACCGACTTGGGAAATAAAATCGGCGTGTTTCTGATAGCGATGAACAAGATGATCCATTTCCATTTTAATCACTTGTTCAATATGCGCTTCCTCAATGTTATCGGAAGCGAAATAAAGAATGATACATAAGGTACCGACAGTAAAAATACTGAATGTCGCCAATGCTACGGCGACCCGGTAGCGCAGGCTACGTTCTATCGGAAATCTGTGCACGAGATGTTAAGCAATAGCCAAGACCGTGAACGGTTTCGATCGGATCATACCCACCCGCCTTGGTTAAAGCGCGCCGTAAAATATGCATGTGGCTGCGCAATGTATCGCTGGTTTCCTGAACATCCTCCCATGCCTCCAGTTCGAGCTCTTCCCGACTGAACACCTTACCCGGCTCGCTCATCATTAGCGCTAATAGCCGAATGCACTTGGGTGGAAGTTTTACATTTTTGTTTTCAAAACGAATGGAAAGTGTTTTGGGATCAAAGGAGAGTTTGTCAAACTCCAAGGTACGGTTGGCAACTTTTCCGACATGTCGCTTATGCATTGCCAGTAAGCGCGCTTCAACTTCTTTCAAAGCAAACGGTTTGATCAAATAATCATCCGCTCCCTGCTCAAAACCGGCTAGTTTATCTTCCAAAGTGTCGCGTGCCGTCAGCATCAGAATCGGTGTATCAATCTGCGATTCCTGGCGCAGTTTCCGGCAGAGTGTCATACCGTTCATACCGGGCAGACCCAGATCAAGCAAAATGGCGTCAAAGCGTTGTGTCACTGCGAGATGAAGTCCGGCGACACCGTTGACGGCGGCGTCCGCCGTATGTCCCCGGGATTCCAGAAAATCGTAAAGATTGGCAGCGATCGCCAAATCATCTTCAATGATCAATATATGCATAAAACTACCTGCAATTATAATTCAAATCCACTCAATTCCTGACAACATGAAATTCACGGCTTAGGGTATGAACGGCATTCACCAAGGCTGCGGCATTTTCCGGCGGCGTAAATTGCGAAATGCCATGACCTAAATTAAACACATGCCCGCTACCGTTGCCATAACTCAGCAGTATCTTGGCGACTTCTTTGGCAATGACTTCGGGAGAAGCGAAAAGCACCGACGGATCAAGATTGCCCTGTAACGCAACCTTATCTCCCACGCGCCGCCGCGCATCGCCGATATCAATCGTCCAATCCAATCCGACGGCATCGCAACCTATGTCAGCGATGGCTTCCAGCCAAAGGCCGCCACCCTTGGTGAATACGATGCTTGGGACGCGCATGCCGTCGTGTTCCCTCTTCAATCCGGCAACAATCTGTTGCATATAGCGCAACGAGAATTCCTTATAAGCGCCGTTCGAAAGCGCGCCGCCCCAGGTATCAAAAATCATCACCGCTTGCGCGCCGGATTCTATCTGAGCGTTCAAGTAAGCCGTCACGGCCTGCGCGTTCACATCCAATATATGGTGCAACAATTCGGGGCGTTGATACAGCATGGTTTTGATTTCGCGGAATTCGGTACCGCCCCGCCCTTCCACCATATAACAAGCCAACGTAAAGGGGCTGCCGGAAAAACCGATCAATGGCACGCGATTGTCCAATGCTTTGCGGATCTCCGACACCGCATCCATGACATAACGCAAATCCGTTGCGGGATCCGGAATTTTCAATGCACGGATTTCCTTTTCTTCTCGCAAAGGGTGTTCGAACATCGGTCCCTCGCCTTGGGCAAAATATAATCCCAGTCCCATGGCGTCAGGTATGGTCAAAATATCCGAAAACAATATGGCGGCATCCAATGGAAAACGGGCCAGGGGTTGCAATGTGACTTCGGTTGCAAAGCCCGGATTTTTGCATAAGGATAAAAAATCCCCGGCGCGCGCGCGGGTTGCGTTATATTCAGCCAGATACCGTCCGGCTTGGCGCATCAGCCAGACAGGTGTGTACTCAACAGGTTGTTTCAGTAAAGCGCGTAGAAATGTATCGTTCTTTAGTGTCGTCATTAACAAAGCCTACAATTTTATTGTTCTTTTGAAAGGCTGCTCCTAGCCAGCGCCAGGTTTTCTTTCAATCCTTCTAATATTACCAGTGAATAGCGATCGCGTGTATTGTTAATCCGGTGAAAAACCGGCCGACGCTGCAACAATCGCTGCACAATTAACTTTCTGCAATAGTAAATAAGCGTTGATATTCCTTAATCGCATACCGATCCGTCATGCCGGCAATATAATCCGCAATCGCCTGATGCCCCTCCAGTTCGAATTTTTCCTGATACTTAACCGGCAGCAATTGTATCTCCGCACTAAAAGCCGCGAATAATCGCTCAATCGTGTGGCGTGCTTTATTGCTCATCCGTACGACACGAAAATGCCGGTACAGATTATCAAATAAAAATTTCTTCAATTCCTGCTGTTCTTTTTTTATTTGCTGGCTAAATCCGATCAAAGGCGGCGCTGTATGCACATCCGAAAGACTCTGAACTGCGGCGTCCCGGATATTACTCGTACTTTGCCGGATCAGGTCGGTCACCAAGGTGTTAATCATACTGCGCACCGTTTCGTATACCATTCTGCGTTCCGGCAGCAGAGGATACCGATCTTGCACTTGTTTTAGGTGGCGCGAAAAAATCGATACTTCTTGCAACTGTTGCAGTGTAATCAAACCCGAGCGCAAACCGTCATCCACATCGTGATTGTTGTAAGCGATTTCATCGGCAAAATTAGCCAGCTGCGCTTCCAAAGAAGGTCTTTTATGCTGCACAAAACGCTCTCCCAATGCACCGAGTTTCGGAATATTTTTTCTGGTGACATGTTTCATTATTCCTTCGCGGGTTTCATAGCAGAGATTCAAACCGTCAAAAGCCGCGTAGCGTTCTTCCAGCACATCGACGACACGCAGGGATTGCAGGTTATGCTCGAAACCGCCGTAATCGCGCATGCATTCATTCAAGGCATCTTGACCGGCGTGTCCAAAAGGCGTGTGCCCCAGGTCGTGCGCCAATGTGACGGCCTCGACCAAATCCTCGTTTAGTCCCAGATTTCTTGCGATCGAGCGTCCGATTTGCGCCACTTCCAAACTATGCGTCAAGCGTGTGCGGAATAAATCCCCTTCATGATTGACAAAAACCTGGGTTTTATACTCCAGTCGGCGGAATGCGGCGGAGTGAATGATGCGATCGCGATCGCGCTGAAATTCGCTACGCCCTACCGGCGGCTCTTCCTGAATCGTGCGTCCGCGGGAATTACCGGTAGAAACCGCATATGCAACCAGCTGACTCATTCCGCCATGCACGCCAGAATGGTTTCGTTCAACACGGCGGATGCAATATCCGCACGCATCACCGCTTCGCCGATCCGGTTCAGTACGATAAAACGCATTTTTCCGGATTCCACTTTTTTGTCCAGCGCCATCAATTGCACGTATTTTTCCGGCGGCATTTTAGGCGCGGTTACCGGTAATCCGGCTTGGGTGAAAATCTTGCGAATGCGTTGTACATCCGCGTCACTAATCAATTTCATGCGCCGCGACAATTCCGCCGCCAATACGGTCCCGGCCGCCACTGCTTCGCCGTGCAGCCAGGTGCCGTACCCCATGCCATTTTCAATCGCATGACCGAAGGTATGCCCTAGATTCAACAAAGCGCGTATTCCCTTTTCCTTTTCATCCGCCGCGACAATTTCCGCTTTGTTCTCGCAACTGCGTTGAATCGCTTCGTTCATCGTCACCGGATCGCGCGCCAGCAACCGGTGCATGTTTTGTTCCAACCAATCAAAAAAAGCGGGATCGCGAATCAAGCCGTATTTGATCACCTCGGCAAGACCGGCGCGCAGCTCCCGCTCCGGTAAAGTCTCTAGTGTCGCGCTATCGGTCAGTACCATGCGCGGCTGATAAAAAGCGCCGATCATGTTTTTACCAAGCGGATGGTTGATGCCGGTTTTTCCGCCGACCGAGGAATCTACTTGTGCCAGCAAGGTTGTCGGTATCTGGATAAACGGCACACCGCGTAAATAGGTCGCCGCGGCAAATCCGGTCAAATCGCCCACTACACCGCCACCCAGCGCCAATAGCGCAGTATTCCGCTCGCAATGATTTTTCAGCAACGCATCAAAAATCAAATTCAAGGTTTCCCAGTTTTTATGAGCCTCGCCATCCGGGAGGATGATCGAAAAAGAATGAATTCCCAGTTTATCCAGCGCTGTTTGCAATTTTTCCAGATAGAGTGGCGCAACCGTGGCGTTGCTGACGATGGCGACACGCTTTTGCGGCAGATACGGTACGATCAAATCGGCGCGTTGTAAAATGCCGTGTCCGATATGGATCGGATAACTGCGTTTTTCTGACGAAGAGGTAAAATCGACCGTAATGGTTTGCATAGTATTTCCGTGACCGCCTTGCATAATAGTGTTGAGATCTATGGATAGTAATTTGTTGATCAATTTCTGGATTAAAAATCGAACACCCTGTTTTCCGCTGTCGATGATGATATGCGCTGTTTCTCGATATAACGCATCCCGTTGCAGATACAGTTCGTTCAATCGCGCATACAAATTCTGCGTTTGCAGTAACGGCCTGTTTTTATCATACCGGGTGCGCCGGTACAGATCGCTGACAGATGCGCGCAAGTAAATCACGATGCCATTCTGCCGCAATAATTGACGATTGCCGGGATGCAACACGGCACCGCCGCCAGTCGCCAAAATGATGTTTCGTTTCTTGGTCAGTTCAAACAGTGTTTCCGATTCGCGTTTACGAAATCCCGCTTCTCCCTCGATTTCAAAAATCACCGGAATTTTCACCCCGGTGCGCTCCTGAATTTCGTGATCGGAGTCGGCAAATTCTTTATCCAGGGAACTCGCCAGCGCTTTGCCGATGGTCGTTTTACCGGCGCCCATCATACCGACCAAAATAATATTGGTATTCCCCAGTTTTTTTTGGATTGGTTGCAGTATTTTCGTTTTGCTTAAATTCATAGGTGCGATTGTAGCCGAATTAGCAGTCCATTCGCAGATGCCCACGTGGATTCAGCGCTACGGGTAAACTAATTCCGCGTTCTTCTGAGCGGTTTATACGATAGCGGCGGCCGCGCCTCATTGTGCATGCCTGCGGACGGCTTGGCGTGCCGGAACCGTACAAACCAGGAAAAAAATAACGGCACGAATATCGTCGCCACGCAAGTCGCCATGATCATCCCGCCGAAAACCCCGGTTCCCATTGATTGCCGTGCAGCCGAACCGGCTCCGGTTGCGATCACCAAAGGCACAACCCCCAATATAAACGCCATCGACGTCATGACGATCGGGCGGAAACGCAGTTGCGCCGATTGAATCGCCGCTTCATAGATACTGACGCCTTCCTTCATTCTTTGACTGGCGAATTCGACCAATAGAATGGCGTTCTTGGCCGTCAAACCGATTAAAGTCACCATGCCGATCTGAAAATAAATGTCATTGGGCATATCGCGTAGCAAAATCGCCGCCAAAGCGCCGACCATGGCAAACGGGATCGCCATGATGACCGCCAGCGGTAACGCCCAGGTTTCGAATTGCGCCGCAAGAATTAGAAAAACCATTACCACTGCCAGACTGAAAGCGAAAATCGCCGCGTACCCCATTTTCTTTTCCTGAAACGCCGTGCCGGTCCAGGCAATCTGATAGCCTTCCGGTAGCGTTCTGGCGGCAATTTCTTCGACCAGCGCGATCGCTTCACCGGAGCTGACACCATGCGCGCCGCTGCCGACTATTTTAGCCGCCAGCAATCCGTTAAACCGTTCCAGTTGTTCCGCACCGACGATGTGCTTGACTTTGCTTAGCGCCGACAATGGAATCATCGCATCGGAATTCGCGCGCACATAGACCTTACCGAGATCTTCCGCTTTCATACGGTAAGCGGCTTCCGCCTGCAATTGCACGCGATACGTCCGCCCCGCGCGATTGAAGTCGTTCACGTAAAAGGACCCCATGGTGCTTTGCAGCGTGGCATAGATATCCGCGATGGCAATCCCCTGCGTCATCGCCTTGGCTTCATCGACTTCGACAAAATATTGCGGTACCGACGAACGCAAAAAAGTATTCACCGTAGCGAGTCTTGGATCTTGTTTCAATGCCCGCATCAATTCATTGACCACCGCGGTCAACTGCGCGGTATCGGAATTGGTGCGGCTCTGCACGTACAATTCAAAGCCGCCGGTGCTGCCCAAACCGCGTATCGCCGGCGGATTAAATGCAATCGCCATGCCGTCCGGTTGCTGTCCGCCGGCTACAAACATCTTACTCACAATATCGGCCGCCGTCGTGGTGCGTTGCGACCAATCCTTCAAGCGCACGAACATCGTCGATACATTGGTCTTGTTGCCGCCGCCGATGAAATCCAAGCCATTCACGGCAAACTGAAAAGCCACGGCGGATTCCTTCGCCATCTCGGTGCTGATGGCGTTTGCGGTCTTGGTGGTTCGCGCCAGCGTGGCGCCGTCGGGTAAAATGACCGCCGCAATGACGTACCCTTGATCTTCCGGCGGCACAAAGCCGTCCGGAATATTTTTCACCAGCAAGATCAACCCCGCGATCATCACCACGAACAACAACGCACTCCGTCCGCTATGGCGCAAACTCAGGCCGACCGTGCCGACATACGCTCCGCGCACACGCTCGAAATGATCGTTAAACCAGCTAAAAAAAGCCGAATGCTGATGCGTCGGACGCAGCAATACCGAACACAGCGTAGGCGTCAACGTGAGCGCCACAATGCCGGAAATTATCGCGGCAACCGCCACGGTCACGGCAAATTGCTGATACAGCTCACCGGCGATTCCGCCGAGAAAAGCCACCGGGATAAAAACCGCCGCCAGCACCATCGTCATGGCGACCACCGCAGTCGATACCTGCTGCATCGCCTTGAGGGCGGCGTCCACCGGCGATAGATTTTCCTGCGTCATCAGCCGTTCGATATTTTCCAGCACCACAATGGCATCGTCGACAACAATTCCGATCGACAACACCATCGCAAACAGCGTCAACGTATTGATCGAATAACCCAGCAACCACAATCCGGCAAAGGTGCCGATCAGGGAGATCGGTATCGCAATGACCGGAATCAGCGTAGCGCGCCAGCTTTGCAGAAAAAGATAAACCACCAGCACCACCAGCAGCATGGCTTCACCCAGCGTTTTCACCACCTCCCAGATCGATGCTTTGACGAACACGCTGGTGTCGTAGGAAATAAAATATTGCAAACCTTCGGGAAAATAATGTTGCAGCTCGTTCATTTTGGCTTTGACGGCAGCTGCCGTTTCCAGCGCATTGGCGCCGGTACGCAAGAAAATGCCGATTCCCAGGCCCGGTTCGCCGTTCAGCAGAGTCTGCGCGGCGTAATCCTGCGCGCCCAGTTCGATGCGCGCCACGTCCTTGAGATATAACACGCCGCGCGGCCCGTCCGAGCGCAGGATGATATTTTCAAATTCCTCCGGTTCCAATAACCGGCCTTTGGCGGTCACGGTATATACCAGTTGCTGGTCGGCAACCGCCGGCTCCTGGCCGATTTTGCCAACCGCCGGCTGCGCATTTTGCGCCCGGATGGCATTGGCGATATCGGTGGTAGTGATTCCCAGTTGCGCCATCCGGTCGGGGCGCAGCCAAACGCGCATGGAGTAATCCTGCGCGCCGAAGATCCGCGCTTCACCGACACCCGAGGCGCGCCTTAAGTCATCCAGAAGATTATTGGTAATGAAATTGCTGAGAAACAGCGTGGTGTGATTGGGATCCTTCGAAGTTACCGCAAAAACCAGCAGCAGGTCGTTGGAACGCTTCTGCACGGTGATACCCGAGCGCCTGACTTCATCAGGTAGCCGCGCCAACGCGGTATTGATTTCATTGCTGACATTGAAGGTGGCGCGATCGATATCCGTGCCGATTTCGAATGTGATGGTAATTGTCAAGCGGCCGCTGGAATCGGCGCTGGAATTAAAGTATAGCAACCCTTCAATGGCGCTGAGTTTTTCTTCGATTGGCGCAGCCACGGTTTTGATCATGGTATCGGCATTCGCGCCCGGAAACGTTGCGGTTACGATGACGGTCGGCGGCGTTATTTTCGGATATTGCTCGATCGGCAATTGCAACGCCGCAGCCAATCCGGCCAACACAATGACGATTGACAGTACCGATGCAAAAATCGGGCGGGTGATGAAGAATCTGGCCATGAATGAATGCGGTTGCTGCTAATGGGTGAAGGCCGCGCCCGCTGGCGCAGCCGGAGAATCGTCACGCAATTGCGGCTCGACAACTTTGCCGGGCATCAGTTTGATGAGATTGTCGACCACCACGCGATCGCCGGAATTTAATCCTGCCAGAATAATCCAGTCCTTGCCGATCCAGTTATCGACGGTCACAGGGCGTTGCACCGCTTCATTCCGTTCATTGACCACGTACACAAAGCGCCCCATATCGGATGTCAGCACGGCGATCTGCGGCACGATGAACACCGTGCGCGGCTTTCCGGCAGTCACGCGGATACGGACGAACTTTCCGGGCAATATGCGCTGCTCGCTATTGTCAAACGTTGCGCGCAGTTGCTGCGTACCCAGCAGCGGATCGATTTTGCTCGCGGCAAAATTGATTTTACCTTCCTGCTGATATTCCGACCCGTCCGGCAAGATCATTTTCACGCTGTGCACATTTTTCTCGTTTAAATGCCCGCCTACCGGTGCGACTTCGTTATCCGAGAAACTAAAGCGCACCCAGATCGGCGACAATTGCGTCAACGTTGTCAGAAGACTGCTATTGGCGGATACCAAGGTGCCTTCGGAGAATTGCGAACGGCCGGTCACTCCCTTTTGTGGCGCTCTGACGGTGGTGTAGGAAAGATTGAGTTCGGCCTGCTGCACCCGGACTTTCGCTGCTTGCAATGCCGCTTCGGCAATCGCCAGATCGGCTTTCGCCAGATCGTATGCGCGCTGACTGACGAAATTTTCCGCCAGCAACTGTCGCTGCCGGTCTTCATCGCTTTTGGCGCGCAGAACGCGGACATGTTGTTCGTTATGCGCCGCCCGTGCTTCCGCCAACGCATTCTGAAAAGGCTCCGGATCAATCAAATACAGTGGTTGTCCGGCTTCCACCGCCATCCCTTCGGTATACAACCGCTTCAGCAAAATGCCGCCCACGCGTGGACGGATTTCGATTTCCTTGGCACCTTCGGTTTGCGCGATCGTTTCCAGACTGACCGGCATTTTTACCGGCTGCATGGCGATGACTGTGACCGGTATCGTTTGATCCATGCGCGGCGCCGGTTGCGCGGGCGCTCTGCCGCCGCAGGCGGTTAACAGAAAACCCGTCAAGCCGCAGCAGAAGGAAATGACGCATACCTTCTTTATTTGTTCGACAGATTGCGGGAATTTCAAATTGTGCTGATTTAAGTTTGCGAAAAAATCTGGAATTGTCACTCGGATAGTTACTAAAAAATTAAAAAATCGCAATCTCATTCAGATTATGCAAAAACCACAAAAGCAGAATTGGGTTCTGTATAATGATTGCCGATGATAACTTGACGGATAATGTAGAAGTATTGCATAGATGAAGATAGATGTACCTCATAATTTTACCTGCCAGCCAATACACCGCTCAATGATTACGCCTACAGTTCTGTCATATCAGATAGATATTGGCTATTAATCCCGGTTTTGTAAAAACTTTTGATCTAAGCAGCCATATTTATTAATACTTGATAAATTTTAAAGGTGCGTTGATATGCCTATTCACTTTTTTATTGCCTTATTGACTTTCTTCATGCTGTCGCCAGCTGCGGTTCAGGCATCGCTGAAGCTGCCCGAAACGGTGAAAGTTGATCCGGCCGCGTTAACGGTCGAGCCGATGTGTGATCCGAAAATCTCCCCGGCATGGCGCGAAGCTCAGGAAATTGAAGGAGTCAAAATAGCAGCATCGCCCGGTTGCAGTCCGGATAATCCGGCCTGGATCGCGGCGGCGGTTAAAGGAACCAACCATATTTCGATGGATACGCTGATGAAGACCGGTCTTTCACCGGATGCCATCATCAAAACCGATGATCTGGACGGCGATGGTGATCCCGACCGGATTATCATCAAACTGGAAATCATGGAATTGAACGGCAAGTCGCCCGATTTCCCCGGTCTGGTACCGACATTCGACATTGCTCCCGGCGTTCAACCGGGTGCTTGGGTATTTGCACCGAAAACCAGCGGCATGTCGACCGAGAATTTTGAGAGCGTCCGGGCGAATCCGTTATTGAGACTCCCTTCTCCGGTGATCCGCGTCGAAGTCGGCGATATCGTGCAAATCGTGCTGGAAAACACGCATTATTTCCCGCACAGCATTCATTTGCACGGCGTAGATCATCCTTTCTCACACGGCGATCATGCCGGTCAGGACGGTGTACCGCAGACCAGCGAAGTTGAATTGATGCCAGGCGGACGTCGTGTATATGAATTCCAGGCAAGACAACCCGGCACCATGTTCTATCACTGTCATGTACAGACACATACGCACTTGGCTATGGGTCTGGCGGGGATGATCGTCGTAGAAGAAAACCGGCCCAACAATTGGCTGCAAACCCTGAATATCGGTGCGGGCCATGTCCGCCATCCATCGGTTGCAGTGCGCGAAAATTTCGATCAGGAATACGATCTCCACTATCACGCGATGGATAAGGAACTGAGTGACATCATTCAGAAATACAATGATCCGCGGCTCATCGCGCGCGATATGAATCAACGCTACGACATCACCGATTCGACCGAGGATTATTACACGTTGAACGGATTGTCGTTTCCTTATACGCTAAGAGAATCGCTGATTATCGTTGAACCCGATCAGAAAATTAAATTGCGCCTGCTCAATAGCGGCGGCGAGTCGATCGCGGTCCATACGCACGGCCATCATGCCACGATCACGCACTATGACGGCGTGGAGCATAATCCGGTTGCCCAGATCATGCGCGATGTATTCGATATGGCACCGGCGCAACGCCTCGATCTGAAACTGGAAACCGTCAACGACGGCAAACACAGTTACGGCGAAGGCGACTGGCTGATCCATGATCACCGGGAAAAAGGTATCACCACCAACGGCATGGCCGAAGGCGGCAGTATGAGCTCGATCGTGTACAAATCCTATCTGAACGGCAGCGGCCTGCCGAAAGTCAGTCACTTCGGCATCGATCTGAACAAATACTTTACCAAGGAATATTTCGAAAGAAGGCTACCCGTTTGGCAGGATCTGGATGAATGGTCAAGCCTCGGCTCCCCCGGCGGACAAACCGGCCTCAGCGCCCAGGCACAGACCTCTTTGCTGAATGGTGCGATCGGTCTGCTGATAGGACTGGTCATTTATCTGATTTTCGCCAAACGAGAGCAAATCAAACAAAGCGCTATCGCGGCAGTTTCCCGCCTAAAAGGAATTAAAGGGAGTAACCAAAAATGATAAAGACGACAACCATTACTTTCTTACTCGCTGGAATTCTCGCTGTCGGTACGAACGCCACCGCTCAGGACAAAGCAGCCACAACCCACGAGCATGATCATAGTAGTCATAGCATGGATTCAACTCAAGCAAGCACAGAGGAACAGCAAGCGGATGATCACAGCGGTCACGATCATAGCGGTCACGACATTAGCGCGGAGCAGCATACCGACCACAGCATGCATTCCACCAGCACGCAATCCACGGAACATGGCGACGGACATCACCATCATCATATGGATCATGATCATATTATGGACCACGAAGGCACCATGATCATGGGGCAAAATCTCGACAAATTGCCCAGCAGCTGTAAGAGCATTTCCGAGGAAGTGGAAATTACCGTACGCGCCGGCAGAAAATATGCCGCCAGATTCCCCGGCACCGCTTTCGCGTTCGATCAACAGCAATGGCACGTAAAACCTTGTTCCAAAGTCACCTGGCACTTTGTCAACGAAGATAACATCCGGCATCAATTCATGATGCACGGATTGCCTAAATATCTTTATAAATACGGCATGTTCCATTTGGAAGTGACGGGACCTAAAACGGTCACCGGCACCATCATCGTGCCGGGATCGGATGACACGTTTCTGGTGCATTGCGATATTTCCCATCACATGGAAAAAGGCATGAAAGCGCAGCTGGTCGTCGGCAAGGGAGCGGAAAACATACCGAGCATTCCCGGTGTGACGCCTTATAACATCAACGATACGTACGAAGCGGAAAAACTGCCCAAAGTTTCGGATAAAGCGGAACAGAGCGCAATGGTGCGGCAGATTACGGCATTCACCAATAATAACTTGCAGAGCTACGGCATGATGTTGATCGGCGCACTTGTCGGATTACTGTGCCTGCCGCTGTTCAATAAGTTACCGTTCCGCAAAAAGAAAGCCGATTAAATCCGGCGGAAATCGATCAGCCGGTAATTAAAACAGGGCGGTAAGTCCGAATTTGGATTTACCGCCCTGTTTTTTTGAACATAATGTGTGTTATTTCGTTATTTGGGGAAAGCTTTTAACCAAATCATTTAAGTAGGATGAAAATTCCTGCTTAAGCTCAGGATGTTGCAGAGCGAATTCCACAGTAGCCTCCAAGTAACCGGATTTGCTGCCGCAGTCGTAACGCTTGCCGTCAAATTCGTAGCCTAGCACCGATTCTTCTTGCAGCAATTTCGCGATCGCATCCGTCAGCTGAATTTCATTACCGGCACCGCGTTCCGTTTTTTCCAGCAACTTGAAAATGCGCGGTGTCAGGATATAGCGTCCGACCACCGCGAGATCGGATGGCGCCTCATCGACCGGAGGTTTTTCGACGATTGCGTTGACTTTGGACAAGTTATTGGCAATCGATGCACCGTTGATAATGCCATAACGGTTAACCGTATGATGAGGGACCTTTTCGATTCCCAAGACTGAACAATGGTGCTGCGCGTAAATATCCACCATTTGACTCAAACAACATTGTTTGCCGCCATCGATCAAATCATCCGCCAGTAAAACCGCAAACGGTTCATCGCCGACAACCGATTGTGCGCATAAAACCGCATGTCCCAGTCCCAGTGCTTCGGCTTGCCGGATATAAACGCAATCGATGCGCGCCGGCAGGATATTGCGGACAATATTCAGCATTTCATGCTTTCTATCCGCTTCCAGTTTCGCTTCCAACTCAAATGCCTTATCGAAGTGATCGGGTATGGAGCTTTTGTTACGCCCGATGATGAAAATCAGTACGTCGATACCCGCGGCAACCGCTTCTTCCGCAGCAAATTGAATCAACGGCTTATCGACGATCGGCAGCATTTCCTTGGGATTCGCCTTGGTCGCCGGTAAAAAACGTGTACCTAATCCGGCAACAGGAAAAACAGCCTTTCTTATCGCTTTCATTTAAGTTCTCCTTAATAGTGAGTCGCCACAACCGCCCTCATCCGATTCCGGTAGTCCGGAAAAGTAGCTCCGGTCAGCTTTGATAGCCGCTCGGATTGGTGCTTTGCCAATGCCAACTGCTTGTGCACATTTCATCCAATCCGAGTTTGGCTTGCCAGCCCAGCAATTCGAAAGCGCGCTTTGGATCCGCATAACAAGCAGCAATATCACCGGAACGCCGGGGAGCGATCTGGTACGGGATCGGCCGTCCGCTTGCCTGTTCGTAGGCATGCACCACTTCCAATACGCTGTACCCTCGTCCGGTGCCTAGGTTTACGGTCAAACAGCCGGAATATTGACTATCTTGCGTATGACGCGACGCTTCCAGTACCTCCAGAGCCTTGAGATGCCCCTGTGCCAAATCGACGACGTGAATATAATCGCGCACGCCGGTGCCGTCTGGCGTAGGGTAATCGTTTCCCCATACGTTCAAAGTTTCCCTTCGCCCCACCGCGACCTGCGCCACGAAAGGCATCAAGTTATTCGGAATTCCTTGCGGATCTTCGCCGATCAGTCCGCTGGCGTGCGCCCCCACCGGGTTGAAGTACCGCAATATACCGATCCGGAATGAATTGTCACTGCGCTGTAAATCGCGCAGAATCTCTTCGATCATCAGCTTGCTGCGTCCGTAGGGATTCGTTGCAGTCAGTGGATGATCTTCCGTTAGCGGCAGGCGTACCGGATCACCATAAACCGTTGCCGAAGAACTGAATACTAATGTTTTGACATCGCATGCTTGCATCGCTTCCAATAGCCGCAATGTCCCGGCGACGTTATTGTCGTAATAGGAAAGCGGCTGCTCAACCGATTCCCCGACGGCTTTAAGTCCGGCAAAATGGATAACCGCTTTGGCTTTACTTTGCTGTAACGCTGCCGTCAAGGCGGCCCGATCACGGCAATCGCCGGTAATTAATCCAGGTTTCCTGCCGGTAATTTTCTGCACGCGCATCAGTGCTTCCGGATTGCTGTTACAAAAATTATCGAAAACCGTAATGTCAAATCCCGCATTTAGCAATTCGACGCAAGTGTGCGACCCGATGTATCCAGCACCGCCTGTAACAAGAATCATGATAATTAATCCGATGAAAAGTGATAGATTTGCTCGAACGCTTTACAATTTTTCAAGCGCACGATGACACTGTGGCATGAAAACGGTTACAAAATGATTTAATGAACCATAAAACTTACGAGTCTAGTCAGAGACTTTGATGTGGCACGGTCATTCGTTCGCATCGCCGCCAATCGCGCCACACTGATGCATGCGATGATTTATCGGGCAATAGTGCTATTAACTGAGCACGCCCGCTTGCGTCAGGTAACGGATGATATGCTCCACCGCCTGCTCAGGGGTCTGAATAGCCCTATCGATACGGATTTCCGGATTATCCGGTGCTTCGCCGGTAGAATTAACTTTGCTGCGATCGCCTTTTTGCAATTCCTTCAGCTCTCGCGCTTCTGCCGTCTGGATCGTTGCATCGACAAATATTTCAAAAAATTCGCCCTGTGCCACCAATTCACGCGCCATTTTACGTTCGTCGGAAAACGGTGAAATCAGAGAAACCAGCACGATTTGTCCGACATCAACCATCAGCTTGGCTACTTCCGCAGTGCGCCGGATATTTTCAATCCGGTCGGCATCGGTAAAACCGAGATCTTTATTCAAGCCGTGACGAATAGTATCTCCATCCAGCAGATAAGTGTGTTTGCCTAACGAATAAAGCTTTTTCTCGAGCAAAACAGCGATAGCCGACTTGCTGTTGCCGGATCCGGTAAGCCACAAGATGAACGGTTTTTGTCCCTTGAGGGCGGCGCGCGCTTGTTTATTCACACTGACCGTTTGCCACCCGGCGCGGCTGTGCGATTGCTGTACGGCCGAGTGCAGCATGCCCGCCCCTACCGTATTATTGGTCAGGCGATCGATCATGATAAAACCACCGGTATCACGATCTTCGCTATACGGATCGAATGCGATCAGTTGATCCGTAGCGAGAGTACAAATGCCGATTTCATTGAGCTCAAGCTGCGTAGCAGCAATATGCTCGAGCGTATTCACATTGACCTTATGCTGCAACTCGGAAATAGTGGCGGTTACCGTTT
Organism: Gammaproteobacteria bacterium; assembly: GCA_015709615.1. Lineage (NCBI taxonomy): Bacteria > Pseudomonadati > Pseudomonadota > Gammaproteobacteria > Gammaproteobacteria bacterium. Next base: position 281,858 of record CP054179.1, read on the forward strand.
TTGCACCAATCTTCATCAAGTACGGCCTGCCGGGAAGCAGCGGTTCGTCGATCATCCAAACCACAGTCGCTGCAAACTGATTGGCCACGCCGGGCGGTGAATCGGTTGTCGCCAACACATCGCCTCGGCTGATATCGATCTCATCCGTCAATGTCAGCGTAATCGATTGTCCGCAAACCGCCCGGTCAAGATCGCCGTCTTGGGTGACGATGCGCGCCACCCGGCTTTCCTTGCCGGATGGCAGAACGCAGACGGGATCGCCAGGCTTGACACTGCCGCGTACCACCATGCCGGAATAACCGCGGAAATCCAGATTGGGACGATTCACCCATTGCACCGGCATACGGAAAACGCCGGATTGCTCAGCGGCATCTTCTACCTGCACATTCTCCAGATAGCTCATCAATGTGTCGCCGCTATACCACGGTGTATTCCTGCTTAACTCGGTAATATTATCGCCTTTCAAAGCCGACATCGGGATGGCGACAATATTTTGCAATCCGACCTTTTTGGCGAATACGCGATAGTCGTGATCGATCCGGTTAAAAACCTCTTCGGAATATCCCACCATATCGAGCTTATTGATCGCCAGCACCACATGCTTGATGCCGATTAAAGAAACCAAATAGCTGTGCCGCCGCGTCTGAGTCAACACCCCTTTGCGCGCATCGATCAGAATAATGGCCACATCAGCGGTCGACGCGCCGGTGATCATGTTGCGCGTATACTGTTCGTGCCCGGGTGTGTCGGCAACGATAAACTTGCGCTTGTCGGTAGAAAAAAAGCGGTACGCGACATCAATGGTAATGCCCTGTTCACGTTCCGCCGCCAGTCCATCAACCAGCAGCGCAAAATCCAGATCGCCCGCTTGCGTACCGACTTTCTTGGAATCAACCTCCAATTGAGTCAATTGATCTTCAAATAACATCTTCGATTCATAAAGCAATCGGCCGATCAGAGTGCTTTTTCCGTCATCGACACTGCCGCACGTTATAAACCGGAGCAGACTCTTGTTTTCATGCGTTTTTAAATACAGCTCGATATCTTCTGCGATCAAATCCGATACGTGCGCCATTAGAAATAACCCTCCTGCTTTTTCTTTTCCATCGAACCGGCGGAATCGTGATCAATCAACCGGCCTTGCCGCTCGGAGGTTCTTGCCAGCAGCATTTCCTGAATAATCGCCGTCAGCGTATTCGCTTCGCTTTCAATTGCGCCGGTAAGCGGATAACAACCCAAGGTGCGGAACCGCACCGTCTTCATCATCGGCTGTTCGCCTTCCCGCATCGGCAAACGTTCGTCATCCACCATGATCAATGTGCCATCGCGCTCGACGACAGGACGTTCCTTGGCAAAATAAAGCGGTACTATGGGAATGTCATTCAGATAAATATATTGCCAGATATCGAGTTCAGTCCAGTTGGAAAGCGGGAATACCCGGATACTCTCACCTTTATTCTTACGCGCATTATATAACCGCCACAGTTCCGGCCGTTGCAGCTTGGGATCCCAACGATGTTGCGCCGAGCGGATGGAAAAAATGCGTTCCTTCGCACGGGATTTCTCTTCATCCCGGCGCGCGCCGCCAAAAGCCACATCGAAACCGTACTTATCCAACGCTTGCTTCAACCCTTCGGTTTTCCAAATATCCGTATGAACCGCCGAGCCGTGCGTAAACGGATTTATTCCTTTCTCCACACCGCGTGGATTAATATGAACCAGCAATTCGAGCCCGAGTTTTTTCGCCATGACATCGCGAAATTCAATCATTTCCCTGAATTTCCATGTCGTATCGACATGAAGCAAAGGGAACGGCGGTTTCGAGGGGTAAAATGCCTTTACCGCCAGATGCAGCATGACAGCGCTGTCTTTACCAATGGAATAAAGCATCACCGGGTGTTCGCACTCCGCGACGACTTCCCGCATGATTTGTATGCTCTCCGCTTCTAAGCGCTGCAAATGTGTCAGCATTATCAGTTACTTTCCTTAATCACAAAAATAGAGTTGATCTACCATTATTCGACTGGCTTACGGTTTTTTTAAAAATACGAACCGGACTTCCGCTTCCTGTCGCCTTAATGATGCCACTTGATTTCAATACCACTTGTTACTTGTTGATTCTGGCAGAATAAATACCAGAAGGATATGGATTTGATTTTGTAGCGAGATCATAAAAATTTTATTTTTTATGGCATTGAAATTTACAGTAAATTTCCCGGTAATCCTACAGTATTTTTGCATACATTTTATCCAATACTCGCGCTATTGTCAGTGTGCTAGGCATTATAGCCGTATCTCTTATAGCATAAGAACAAACACTCAATCTGATAAAGCCATTTCTATCGGTAATTGATTCAGGTATAATGCTGCGCTTCGGGTCGTTAGCTCAGCCGGTAGAGCAGCGGACTTTTAATCCGTTGGTCGGCAGTTCGAATCTGCCACGACCTACCAATTAAAAAGAAGGGGTTAGCAGCGATGCTCAACCTCTTTCTTTTTTCCGGGGTTACACCGGGGTTACTTTGCAGATTTTTCTTGTGCTTTCATGCTCAAGCATTTATGTCAGTTTGCTTTTTTGGCCTGATTGACAAAACCGCACTTTTTTAGCGAATTGCTTGCGCTGACTTGATGCAACTTCAGAAGTGATGTTGATTTTCCATACCTCATTTGTGGTCGAAAAAATCAACATTGGTTAATTCCGTCGAATTCGACGGAATTAAAAACCCGCCGGAGCGGGTTTGTTTGCTGTCATCAATCCAACAATTCCAAGCCTATCCTGCCGCGCATTTCCTTCGGAGAGTCTTTCAGCAGCCGGGTGTTCTTATCGGTATTCAACGAGCGAACCCGGTCACGGATTTGATTGCCGTTAATGGCTATCGGGATTCTTGGGTTTTTCTTGTTCCAATCGTCCTGGCGTTTCTTCGCTTCATCGATCATGGCCTTGTCATTTTCCATGATTCCGCGCGCCCACTGATTCGCTATGCTGGTTTCGGTGATTTTCTGTAAAGAAATATCCTGCTGTAGCGGCATTGTCTTTCTGTGCACATTGGCGATCTTGGTCGGATTGAATCCGGATGCCTTTATTGCAGCATCGCTCAATCCCACGTCAGTCACTTTTCGGCCCTTGAAGTCGCTGGAATATCCTTTTCGTGCCATTTCTTCGGCAGCAAGAATATCCTTGATAGCCTTGGGCGCGAGATTCTGCAATGCTTTTCCGCTATTTCCCTCGGTTGCTGCGTCGTATGCATCGCCCAATTGGGATCCCATGCCGGCCGCTGGTCCGAGTAACTCGATTGCGTTGCGGGTGCGCATTTGCTCATCCGATTTTTTTAGCAATCCAGTGCCCGGTATGAAATTGCCAAGCCCTAACCGGCCAGATACATCCAGCGGCAATTGCGACGATATACCATATAAGAACATATCGCCCAGCTTGTCGCCCAAGATTTGATACGCTGCTTCGCGCTTATTTCTGCGCATATTGGTGTCCAGCCCGAATAACTGGCCGATGGTATCAATCAGATCATCCAAGTCTTGCGCAAATGGCAATCCTTCCTCGCCGGACGCCAGCATCAACACCGCCAGCATGATGAGTGCCGCGCGTTTTCCTTCCGGTCCGCCACGCTTCCACATGCGCGACAGCATTTCCACGTACATCAAACTGAATTGCTTGAACGTCAGGATAGTGCGCCCTGCTGGATTGCGTGCCCAATTAGGCCGGTTCACTTTATTGTATATGCCCTGGGTTTCGTTGACCGCCCGGACCGCAAAGGCGTAAGGATTGGCATTTCCTTTTTCTTTGGCCATGTTCCAGGCCGCGATGAACGTCAGCTTGCGGTTAAATTTCTCCGCCAGCGAGAACATGGAACCCCACAGCGTCAGGAATGCATTGATACGCGCGCGCGCATTGTCGCTACCGGCCTTGATCGCTTTGCCAGCTCCAGGTATGCGCGATAGCGTGCCGATCAAACCGGATGCGATACTTTGCGCACCCATACTATATAGGTGGAAAATTTCCTGAGCATCGACCACGCCCTCACGGCTTGCGCGTTGCAGCGCGTCCTTCAGACTTTTATCGGTAATTTCCTTTTTGCCCATAGCGTAAGGAATTGCCTTGGTTAATTCGCTCGTCGCACTCTTCAATCCGAATTGCGACAGGTACGGACCGGTCATCATAACCGGCTGTGTCATATTGATCATAGCCGCCGCGACTGAACCACCCAAGAACCAGGCGAACATCACGGTTGATAGCGGCGCGGCAGGATCACCCGGGTCAACAATGAATTTTTTCAGTTGAATCGCCTCATCCTTCACGTCGCCTTTATTCTGCGGGATGGTGCGGATGGATTCGTTTAGATCGCGCAGATAGTACCGCTGCGCAGAAAAACGGCCATTGCTGGTAATGAAATTGGACAGCACACGCGGCAAATCCTGGCTGTAACCCGGAGTGCCTTTTCTTTCCAGGCGGCGCTTCAACGCGCTGCGTTCTGATAATGCGATCTGGTAATATTTATTTGCCACATCACCGGCGCCAATTGCTTCACCGAACAGCGCAACCGTTTCCGGCGAAATACCGGCATACAGTTGGTGCGAATCTTCGCTATCAATACCAGAATCGACACGAATATCATTGCGATCCTTGTATTTTTCCTTCATCCGGTCGAGCGCTGCCATAGCTTCGCTTTCGGTATCGAACTTGCCGAAGTAGACCGTTGCCGGGCTGCCGTTCTCATCGCGTTCCACTGCACCGGTTTGCGGATCGATTTCCTGTGCCGTCACCGTCCATTTGCCAAAGCGCATCAATGGAGCATAGCCACCTTTCTTTAGCCCGGCAGCGGTATCGAATATCGTGTTTAGGTTTTTGAGCGTGCTGGCGTAGGATTCCTGCAATGCCGCGAGACGCGCAGCACCTTCATCGTCGCCGCGCTTCCTGGCGCTTTGTATCGCAATATTGAGCACGTTGGCTTGCCGCTCCACCTCGCTCTTGAGCAATGTACCGGCAATTCCGGGCTCATCGATGATCATGCGGCGCATGTCTTTGGGAACAATGTGCTGCGCCATCGCGTACCCTTCCGCCGCCGCCAGCTCGTCGATACTTGCATCGACCGCTGCGCGCGCCTGCCGATAGAGTGATATGCCGGTTTTATCCAGACCGAACACGTTTTTAAGCTCGGTATCGTCCCACACGCGCCCGTCGGTTGCGCCTTTACCCGCCAATGTACCGGCAAACATCGCGTCAGCAACCTTCTTAATGTATTTCTGGTTCTGCGCGCCCTTGAACAATCCTTTTGCTGCGGATTTGACATCATCCACGCGAGGCAATACACCGGGCGCCAATTCTGACGGCCTGATCGATGCCAGCGAAACATGATTCTGCATGGCATTGGCCAGCGAGAACACTTTCCCGTAATGCTGATCTTTCAGCGCCTTGTGATACTGCGTTGACAATGTTTTGTGGTATAAGCCGAAATTCTTTGGAGATTTTTCCTTGCTATTGCCGAAGAAGTTGAATAGCTTTTCCTGCGCGCTATCAACCGATGATGAGTAATCATCAGGCTCTTTTCCGCCTTTTCTGAAGAGGATGCTTTCGTCGTTCTCGCTGAATGCGCCGGTGTTACCGGTGGCGGATTTTATTTGATTTGGGTGAAAAGCAATGTATTGATTACCAACATGGTAACCGTCATCTGCATTTAAAATAATTAAACCATCATTACCGTTATCTTTTGCTTCTTCAATATCAAAATCCTTATCGTTATCTTGCGCCCCTGAGTAATCCGCCACCTCTGGATTTATTATTTTTAGATATGACTCAACGACTCTGTTGCCATAAGGCTTTGCATTATTAACATCGTCTGAGAAGAATGAATCTTTTTTAAATTCATTAAAGTCTTTATCAGTCCCATGATAAACAACCAGCGGCCTACCTTGATCATCGACAACTCGACTGTCACCAAACCACTTCCAGAAGTTACGAATACCTTCAACCGTTGGATAAATTGGCTTGCCGTTGCTGTTGCGCGTTGGCCGATCAATGCCGTCGATGGTTATGGTTTCTGTAATGCCGCTCTTCCTATCTCCCATCATCAACGCTGAATCATTGCCACCATCGCCGGTTTTTAACTTCTGCCGTCCCTGGCGCAATATGTTCAACAGATCGGTTTCACCAAACTCAGCCAGCTTGGCGAATTTGTGATCTCTCAACCATGCCCGGATCATGCCAACGATGGCCTTTACCTTATCGCCAAACTTCGGTGTTTGCGCGTAATGAGCGAGCGCTTCATCCATCATGATCTTGATTCTGGTTTCGTTCGGCAGCTCGGTATTCTTGAGCATGTCGGCATAATCAACCAGACTACCCGTAATACCACGGTCGTTTGCCAGTTTTATCAATCCTTTTCTGCCGCCGATGGCGATATACAGATCATTCAACTTTTTTGTGATCTCGCTTCCGTACAGCCTACGGACACCCATGTGCCCCTCGATCTCATGCAGAAGGGTTTGCTCTATGTCGGCTTCACTTTCATTATTATTGGCGATAACATACACTTTGCCGTTATGAACCAGACCCTTTGCATTCTTGGCGGCATCCTCACCATAGTTTTTTGCTATGTTGTTTTTTACGTTGTCCGGCAGATCATCAAACGTCGCAACCGTGGATATATCGATATTCCAGACTTTCTGGTTAGCAGCGACAATCCGATCAACTGTAGACCGGGCGACATCGATCTCGACCCCCCCAACATTTGCAGGATTTCCAAGAAGAAGTGAAGCCTGATCGGCATTGCTGAGAAGCTCATCCAACGCATCGCCATAGCCTAACGTCCGCAATCTGGATTTCTGTTTTTCTATTCCAGCAACAAGCAAAGCTTTCTGTTCATCGGGTACTTGCGGACCCTTGGCCATCAATGCGCGCTGTACGCGCTTATGCTCTTCCCTGGTTTTCTCAAGATCACCGGCTTGTTGGAATGGTTGCTTGGCTTGTTCTCGCAGCGCGGCCGCATCCTTTATCGATTTATCAGCGTGCGCTTTGGCGTCCTGAATGGTGTCAGGCAGCCGATCGATATAATTTTTCATGCGCTGCACCATGCCGGACGGAGAGAATGCATCCGACATCATCCATACGCCAGAACTGCCGGTAGGTGTGCGCAGAATCACAGAACTGGCTAAGTGCTCCAGCCTGAAATCGATACCGCGATATTGAACATCAGCCGTATCGATGATGTGCTCACGCACGCTATTGAATGCGCTCGCCAGCTCTTTGTATGCAGATTCCTTGTCTGCTTTTGGTTTTCTGCCCTGAACGGCTATCGGCGAGAATCCTTCGCTATCGAGTTTGTGTTTCTTGGCTTCATCCAGCAATCCTTGCGCTTCGGAAATAATGCTTGGCGCAGTCTTTTTCGCATAATACTCGGCATCGCGCGCTTTTCTGGTCATCGCCAGAACCTCATCGGCATGCGAGGCTTGCAGCTTCTCCAGTCTGCGGACTTCGTTGCGCAGCCGGGTTTCTTCCAGGATCAACGGATCGCCGGAAGCAGCCGCCTTCATGTCGGCAGCGTTTGCCGCTTCGCCGTCAATGTCCTCGATTTCATTGATCGTGCCGTCGTAATTGCGCAGCTGCTCAATGCCGCGCGCTTTGTGCTCAAGAATCTGCCAGCGCCGGGTGTCGTAGGTTTGTTCCGTAGCATATCGCCCGATGAAAACCTCAAATCCATCTGGATCGCGCTCATAGAGCTCGTTGCCGCGGCGGATAATTCTCCCTTCGCGCTGCTCTAGATCGGACGGCCGCCACGGCGCATCGATGTGATGCAAACCCACAAGCCTTTTTTGCACATTCGTGCCCGCACCCATTTTGGGTGTCGAACCCAACAGAAACCTGATCTCGCCCTCATTGACGGCTTTGAACAATTTGTTCTTGGCTACCGGTGTCGAGTAGTCATGTATGAACGCAATTTCACGCTCCGGCACGCCCTTGGCAATCAGTTTTTTCTTGATGTCATCGTATACAGAAAACTTCGTAGCTCCGGACATTCCGGCAATATCTTCTCGGGTGAATAATTCCAGGTTTTCAGTTTCAACTTCATTTTCATTGTTGAAATCGTCTATCGCTTCCTGCTCTATCTCACCGGTAGATTCACGCTTGGTAATCCAATCGTTTCGCTTATCATCGTTGGACAGCATGCCGTTGGCTGCATCCATTGCATCCTGTTTGCTGCGGCTGTCGGTCAGTATGGCCGCACCACTGGCCGCATCGTATACATCAAAGCGTTTTGAATCCTTGCCGCTACCGCGCTGAACGATGAAATAAGGCAAATCTTCGTGTCCCGGCATCGTGTGCATGGTGCCGCGCTTCATATCCAGTGCACCGGATTCATTGCGGACATACAGCCTGCGCGGTTTGTTCGAGAAACTGGAGCGTGCCGATAGCGGAACGGACAGATCGCAAAACACCAGCTGCGTGCCACGATCGGATTGCCACTGCTTGTATATCCGCATCATGTTATCAACGGCCAGATTGATTTTCGATCCCTTAAAATCTGGCGCTGACGGATTAATCAGCCGGTAATCAAGCCCGGCTTTATTAGCTTCACCGGTCAAGGATAGTGCGTTAACCTTGCCTTTTGTATCCCTGGTCAACTGGCGCAGATTGGCAAAACGCCCAACGATGGAATCCGGATTAACAGACACGACCGGGGATAGCGCCAATTCAGCGATTTTTAACCGTGCATCTTGCTCGGTATCGAATTTGCCGACATGATTATCACCAACATAAGCATCGTATTTATCCGACTTCTCATCATGCTGGATTTTGATTTCCTTATTCAGATCGGCGGAAAACTCGATATTCCCGTTGTCATCTACCTGCGCTCTTGGCACGCCCATCAATGCGGCTACCGCCGGGGAGCGTTTGGCTACGATCAGCGTCGGACGCCCTCCAGAAATCTTCGGTACCGGAAATCGTTTCCCTTGCGCTTCCTCCTGCACCTTCAGATCGTCCAGCGTGATGGTGTCAGCGAATGTGTTATAGAGCGACATCAATGCCGGTAAATTGGTGAATTTGGCAAACCGTGTCGATTGCCGGTAGCCGGATCCGGATGGCGCTACTTCGTAGACGTTTTCCACGCTGCCAAACTGCTTCGCCCAGGCATCAAACACGTTCAAACCTTCGCGCTTTAATGTTGGATATTGCATGTAGCGCTGCATGTTGAACATCTCAACCAGGGAATTCGATACCGGTGTTCCGGTCGCAGTCACATAGGGCGCCTTTTCTCCGAAGGTATTAAACAGCCATTGTGTTTTGACGAACAGATCAAAAGCTTTCGATGACCCGGCAGGGTTGCCCATACCGGGATTGCGGTCCATGGTTGTGTGATAAGCCAAGTTCTTGAACTCGTGCATTTCATCGATCATCATGGCATCGATGCCCAACTCATCAAACGTCACCACCTTGCTGCGCTCGCCAATCGCGGCCAGCTTATCCTTCATCTTGGCTTCCAGATTCTTCCGGATGCGCTCCATGTCCGCGACAATCCTTCTATCGCCGCGCGCACGTTTCATTTCCTCGATGGATGCCGCCAGTTCGTCAATCTGTTCTTGCAATACCTCCGACTCGGTTTCCGGTGGCAAGCCGATTTTCTTCAGGGAAGAATGTCCGACAATGACCGCATCCCAATCGCCGGTAATGATCTTGGCAAACATGCGCTCACGATTATCCTTGCTGAAATCCTCCGGTGTGGCCGCAAGTACATTCGATCCTGGATACAGGCGCGTGAATTCGTTCATCCACTGCAAGGTAAGATGGTTCGGAACTGCAAAAAACGGCTTGCGCGCAATGCCAAGCCTGCGCATTTCCATTGCGAGTGCGGTCATGGCAAATGTTTTGCCAGCTCCAACCACATGATCAAAGAGCACCCGGTAAGACTGCAAACCTCGCCACACACCGTTTTTCTGATTGCCAAGCAACTCGATGGACGGATTCATGCCGGGGAAGCTCATGTGCGAGCCGTCATATTTGCGCAGCACGATGCGATTCATCTTGTCGTTATAGATGGAAGCGATCTTGTCGGCACGCTCCGCATCCTGCCACAACCACTTCTGCCATTCCGCCTTGATTGTGTTTTGCTTTTCCCGCGCGGCTTCGGTTTCTTGTTCCAGTACATAGGTCGTTGTTGATCCGTCAGGATTGCGCACGGTTTTTTTGACTACCGCGCCACGCCCTAGCATCGTCAACTGAAATAAGGATATTGCGGGCAAATCAGAAGTGCCGAACTTGGCCGTATTCAATGTGGTATCGCCCTGGTTATTGAGCGCCGTCACCCATTGCCCGGTTGCTTTGATGTAGGACACATCAGCATCCACACCGGATATATGCTTGATGAATTGCTGATACACATCGGCCGGCACGAAAGATGCGCCGATACTTACGCTGATTTCGCTCGGTGTTTTGTCTTTTGGAATTACCTTTTCCAGCGCTTCGACGTTGCGAGTGTATTTCTTGTCGGCCTGCGCAGCGTCTTTGGCTTCCTGCAATTTTGTCTTAACGTCGCCGGACAGATATTCGTCAGCAGCAACAATCCCTGATTGCGGATCATCGAATACCACATCACCCAACTCCTGAATAATATCCTCTGGCGATTTTCCGTATACCTCGGACATGTACGGCAAATCAATGCCGCCGCGATAATTCAGCGATGCAAGCAAGGCATCCTTTGCGGTCGATACCTTCAAGAAATCCTGCGGCGGAAATGCGACTCTGCGCTTAAATATGTCCGCTTTATTCGCGCTGGGTGCTTTCGGCTCTATCCCTTCCTTTTCGGCTACGGCTTTGCTTATTCCACGGTCATAATCGAATTCCAATCCCTGAATCAAGTGCGCTTCGGTATCGTCCAGGAATATGCCGCGATTGGTTACGGTGTTGATGAATTTATATTTCTTGATGAAATCGTCATAGACTCGATTGAGTTCGGCGCGATTGTCTTCTATTTCCTGATGGGTGGCATCGGGCGAACGCTCCATGCGCATTTGCGTGCGTAGCGTGTCGCGGATGGCGATCATGCCTTTCATGCGGCCTAATTGCGCTTCGGATTTTGGCTGCCATGCTTCGGCGGTTTTTTCGCCCATGACATCGGCACCGCGGCGCATTACTTTGCCGCTTGCATCCACATAGAACGAACCAACCTTGATACCGTCAGGAACGGCCATATCGGTTGATTTTGAATCATTGGTTCTGGCGATGCTGGTAAATATGTCTTTTGGCAGCGAGTCGACCCATTCGGACAATTGCTTACCGATGTCACCAGTGGATTCCACTGTGTACTCATTGGCCGAGTACATTTTTCCGGCTGCCGATGGCTTGCCAAGAACGTATTGCGGTTGAGACACGAAGAATTGATTTACTTTGTGCGTTACCGGTTCATCGGTCTTGCTGTTGATATTCGTCTGGTCGGCAACGTCCTGCCAAGGCGCAGCATTTTTATTCAAGCCGTTCGGATCGTTCTTCTGGAAAACTAGAATATCCGTAACGACCTCAGTACCTGCATTTTCCTTGAATGCGGTGTTAGGCAAGCGCACGCCACCGATCAGGCTGGCGCGCTCACCAATCCATTTACGCACGCGGCCATCTTGCGCATCCATGAAATTGTGCGACACGACGACGGCCATAATGCCGCCTGGGCGCAGCTTATCAATGGATTTGGCCAGGAAGTAATTGTGAATACTGAAACCAGAATATGCGCTGCGTTCCTTGTCTACGAGCGGCTCGTTACCGAATGGCGGATTGCCTATTACCACGTCGAAATATTCTGACGGAATATCGAAATCCTCAAATCCAGTGCTTTGCGCAATCTTGGCTTTTGGATACAGCGCCGCGGCTAACCGGCTGGTTAATGAGTCCAACTCTACACCGTGCAACTGCGATGAGTTACGCAAATCCTTCGGCATCAAACCAAAGAAATTACCAACACCTAATGATGGTTCCAGCAATCGGCCGCCATTGAACCCCAGGCGTTGCAGCGCCGAGTACATGGCGCCGACCGCTACCGGGCTGGTGTAATGCGCGTTTCTGGTGGATGCGCGAGCGGCTTTGTATTCTGAATCGGTGAGCAGTTCTTTCAGTTCGGCATGTTGTTTTTCCCATGCCTTGTTTTCCGGATCAAACGGGCCTTTCATGGCTCCCCATCCGACGTACTTGGCGAGCGTTTTACGCTCTTGCGGAGTGGCTTTCCTGCCCTCGGTTTCCAGATTCTTGAGAAGCTTTATCGCATCGACATTATCGCGGTATTTCTTGGCAAGACCGCCCTTTCCAATTTCTTCAGCGTCAATCGAATGATCTTGCTCTACGCTTCCTCGTCCGGCTCCTCGCTCGGTGTCGGCGGCGCTTGCGTCAGCCCCATCACTTCGGCTTTCTCCCAGCTCGACAGGTGATTCAGGCTCGGATCGCTGAGTGCTTTTCGCTCGTTTTCTTCCTGCACTGTCAGCGCTTCCAGATACTCCCCGGTCGCTATCAGTGCTTTCACCGTTTTCGGCCACCCCATTATCCAGCGGTTTGCTATGTCCGTTGCCAGTGGCGGCATTTTCTGTATCGCCTGCATTATTTCCGGCGGATACGCTTTCGGTTGATATAGGGTTTGCATTCACTACCTCCTGTGGTTTGGTAGTATCTTGTAACTGATCGGGTGTTTTTGCAACAGGATTTACTCTGTCGGCAACCTTCTCAACTTCTATGCTGGCTGCATTTGCCAGTTCTTGATCTGTCATGTTGACCGGCATCCAGCGGTTATTATCTCCGCCGGAAGGATCATTCTCTTTGGTAACGCGCATCATTACCGACACGCCAGATTTAGTAGTTGGAACAGTGCCGCGTAAAGATGTTCCGCCGATATGAATGTATATGCCGCGCTGCTTTTCAGGGTTGAACATGGATAATGTCACGTCACCTGAAACAGCAATGCCGCCCTCGTTCACCGAAACCGGTTTAAGCGCTTTCCCATTTCTCGCGTGAGGCACAAACCCCGCCGCCGCTAGAGACTTCTGAACGCCTTCAAGGTATTTCTTTGTGTCGCTCAAAAATTGTCTTTTGACAACACCGCTAGCACCCTCGCCGGTTTCGTTGTCATAACCGTCTATGCTGGAAACACCGTAATCATTTTTAAGAACCAAGTCTGTTTTCTTGCGCTCTTTGGTACGTTTCTTAGGCTTTTCAATCGTTCCAATGGCGATTTCATTACCTTCTGCTTGCTTGACGTGGCTTGCGGTTCCCTCTTTTTCCATAAGGTCTAGCTCTGCCGCCGTCGTCATGCCGGTAGTATCAAGCCCCGGATAATGCCGCGCAGCTTCGTAAAAACTGCGCAGGTACGGGCGCACCTTTTCACCCAGGTCATTAATCATGGCATCGGAATATTCCCCGAACGTCCTGAATCCAGACTCGATATAAGCGCCAGCCAGCGTTATGCCGTCCTGCAATAACTCAGGGTCAACGCCAGAATTGAGCGTATTTAGTTTTGATTTGAGGCGTGCGCGCGCAGCCGCTACCTTGGCCGCTGTGAAAATCTTGTTTTTGGCGAATTGCGCAGTGTCTTGTTGCTCGATTGCTACATCTGGCTCTTTTGGCGTTGCTGTCTCTGCTGTTCCCGGCGTTTCAGTTTGCTTGGTTTCATTGGCTTGAGTTGCATTGCTTATCTCCTTTTGTTTTGCGCGGCGCGCTTTGGATTCTTTCTCGGTTTTTGGCTTGTGTTCTTCTTTCTTGGTGGCCTTCTTCGTGCCGGTATCGGCAACAACTTTGCTGGTTGATTGCTCTGTGTTTATAGTGTCCTTGATTGGCTTCTTGCGTTCCTTGGCTTCGCGTTCAGTCTTTGGCTTTGATAGTGGCTTTTGGGTGTTCCCGTTTTGCGCCCACTGTTTGAAATCACTTGCCGACATTGCAGTGACACCGCGACGGCGTTGCGGTCCGCTACCATCAGAAAAATGCGCGTCATAAACTTTTTGCGCTTCTTCTTGCGTTGATACACCAACAACGGCCTTGTGCTCATCAAACTTGCCGTCATGGTTGAATTGGTCAAACACATAGACTGGTGAACCAGGAACCGGATTTTCAGGTACATACACGTCCACCTGATCGCCGTCGGCTCCTTCACTGCGCTTCAAGTAACCGTAATGAGCCGTCATATCGACAGACCACGGTTTGCCGTTTGGATCGGTACCGGATCGTTTTGAACCGGCAGGATTTTCGACGCTTATATCCAGGCCATCAAAATTAAGGTGTCCTTTTTTATAGTTACCAGCCTGTTTTTGTGCTTCTGTCGGCTCCGGCCTATCGTTCTCCGGCGACGTTGCTGCCTCGTGCGCTGCAGCATTTACTTTATTGGCTACATCATGGTGCGCAGCTTCAACGTGCTGAATCGTTTCTTGAGCCTTTTCGATTTGGTCATTTACTCTGGAATCGCCGGTTTCGCCGGTTTTTTTCGCCCGCTTCTCTGAAACTGTCACCAAGTTATCGGCTGCCTCACGATCCGATTTTTCCCGGTCACGGTTGCGCAATTCTTCAGCGATAGCGTTTCTTACTCTGCCATCGTTGGCATTGCGCATTTGCTGGCGCAAGTCATCCTCGCTGCGATCTGCAACTGGCGCAGACTCTACCGGATTCAATTTCTTGACCGATTCCGGCTGCTTTTCTTCCGGCGTTTGTTGCGGGTTCAAGCCGTACAAGTCTTTAATGCCTGACACATTGCCGCGCATTGATTGCAGCGCATCCAATTCTTGCTGTTCCTGCGGCGATAAGCCTTGTCCTTCTATCATTTGATCGGACAGACCGTTATCGCCGATGCCCGTCTGGATATGGCCGTCACGCTTTTCCAATAATTGATTTAAGCGTCCTTCCGCAAAATTCAAAACATCCTTATCAAAACCGGTATTCTGATTCAGTTTTTGTGACAAGTTTTCCGGTGAAAGCGGCGATTTAGGCAACACTACTTCTTCCGGTATCCCGGCTTGTTGCGCCAGATCGCGCACGATGGAATTGGCTGTCTGCACGGTAGGATGCTCGCTCGCATCGGCTTGTGGCTGGCTTGGTTCCTGTGTTGCTCCAGGTTGCACCTCCGGCTGTGCTTGCTGAGTCTCGTCCTGCGGATCAACCTGCTGCTGCTCTGGCTGCTCTGGCTGCTCTGGCTGCCTAAAGGTATTGGCCGCCGACACACCACCTGAAAATGTCGCGCCTGGGCTGGAAGCAATGCCGGTTTCAATGATGGTTCTGCCGACATCCTGGCCTAACCTCCGGTTATCGTACTGTCCAGCCATGTAGTTGGTGGCAACCTTCGGCGCAACTTCTTCCAACTGCTCGCCGCCGAGTTCCGCCGCCGCGCCCTTGGCAAATGCCTTGACTGCGCTCTTCGATGTTCCTTGGCCAAACAGGCTATTTTCCAAACCTGTTTTGCCGCTGACGAATCCAGCCAAACCGCCGACGGCAGCCGATACCCTGGAATCCTTCAATGCTTCTTCTTCCGCCTGATCAGGGTCCATACCCTGCTTGATCAGCGTTTCTTTGATGTCGTTGAATGCTTCACCGCGCGCACCACCGGCATTCAATACCGCTCCTGTAGCTCCCGCCGCCGTAGTTGCCAGCGCACCAGCTGTGGCCGCCGATGCTCCCCGCGCCTTAGCAGCCATCTGCGTTAATTTTGCTACGCCAATACCGGGAATCATGCTAGGCAGGTTGGTAACGATGAAACGGGCAGCCAGCGCAGGATCACTGAAATACTGGCCGGCCGCTTCTGCGATCTGCGCCATCACACCGTCTTTGTCCGCTTCTTTTATGGCTGCATCGGCCCGCGCGATTCTCGCTTTCAAAGGATCGGATTGCAGCTCTTGCGCATCTTTGGATTTCTGATTGAAATACCCGGCTATATCACCTTCAGGAGCGAAAAGGTTCGGAACTGCGCCCAGTATGTTGTGCATACCCTCAAGCAACTGCGCCCCGGTATCGGACGCAACTTCGCCCATCGTGCGGTCACGCGGCTCATTGGGTGCGGCCATGAATTGTTGCAGTAGGCTGTCAGCCTGTCCGCCAGCGTGCGGCCGTATGTAATGATCAAAATAGGCCTTCTTTGCAAGCGATTGCTGCTCTTGCGATAGCTTAGAAAACTCGGGGTTAATGACTATATCAGTCCATTTGGGCGCCTTATCCAGATCAGGCTTGGAAGCTTCTGGCATACTTTCAGCGTGCGCATCCGATACACCGCCCAATGCCGCCAGAATATCGCCGACATAGCTCGATACGCGCTTGCCGTTTCCGTCGGCGTGATCTTTTTTGAATGCTTGTCCGCGCTCTTTATTGACATTGCCCTCGCCGGAGAAATACCCGGTTGCAATCTTCGCCGGGTCATTTCCGAATTTGTCGCCCAAATCCTTGATGATGCGCACACCAACGCGCATATTGTCGTCCGGGTTGTTGATGGATTCCCCTGGCTTGGCATAACGCTGAAATGTGCCGGGCATGATCTGCATGCCGCCGCGCGCGCCGTCGCTGCTGGTGCGCGCATTTGAACCGCTGCCTGATTCTTGGTTGTAGATAGCCTGGATGACTGGCTTTAGATGATCGGCGCCTTCGCTTGTGACGATCTGATTTAGATCGGGAAGCGAAAGCCCCTTGCTTGGTGTTGACTGTTTTTGTTTTCCGGAACCATCTTGTTTAGAGAAAAAATCGCTTAATCCAATTTCCGATGATCCCATGTCATTCCTCTTTCGTGATTATGGCGGAAGCCCGAGCAGGCTTTTTATCTTGGGATCAAGCTTAGTGGTTTCTGGTGAATTCGATGCTTCTGCTGGCTGCGAGCGGGTGCTATCGTACAATCTGCCAAAGTTTGCTACATCCTCATCGGATGGTTGTTTTCCTATGGCAATCAAGTCCTGCATGCCTTTCAAAATGAATTGCTCTCGGCTCACGGTCTTGGATGTGTTCAGGTAGGCAAGCGCATCCCTTTCATTCATGCCGAACCTGGTAGTCAGCATGTTCAGGTTTTGTTCGAGCGATGTTTTCTTGGCATTCTTTTGTTGCTGCGATTCTGGTGCGGTGTAAACCGGAGACGCAATACCGTTTCTTGTCTTGACCAGAGTTTGACCCGGTTTCATAACCTTGAAATCATCCTTGGTTCGTGGACGCACCATGTCATTAATGGATTGCATTTGCGATGCAGTCATCTGCAATAATGGGTTGCCTTGCTTATCCAGCGCTGAAAACAAATAATCGCCTGATTGCGGATCGTCGGTCACGGTAACGTTATGCACATCGCCATCTAGTCCAATTTCAGGGTTGGCCTTGCGCATGTCGTTCATGAATTTGATGACCTTGCCCTTATCTCCCATCCTCAGCAGGTCGGATAACTTGGCGATACCTGCCATCTGCGCATCCACATTGCTGAATAGGCGTTTGTTCCGATGCTCGGCCACTACATTCGGGACATCCTCGACAGCGTGATCAGAAAGCACTTTATTAATCAGCGCAGTGTTTGCCTGCGTTGCAAGTTCGTCCGTCTGACGTGCTGCTGCCGCATCCAATCCGGCGCCTTCATTTTGTAGCTGCTTGAGTGCATTTTGCTCTCGCGGAGCAACCAGATTTAATCCGCTTTGATTGATCGCAGTATTGAGCCGCGCCCGGCTATTCATTTCTGCGGTTGCGTCAGGTAGCGATGCAACTGCCGCCTTGCGCATCTCATTGGTGTATGCCCGTTCTCTGGCTGCGTCGATACCCTCGAACATTCCGTTTATTAATCCGCCTATTGGCATGTTGTAATCCCCTTTAATTAAGCAGCAAACAAACCGGCTACCTGTCCTCCAGCCTTGCCCAAATCCTTCGCAAAATTTGTGACTGCACCAAGACCGGCAATCCCTTTGCTGAATTGAGAGTTTGAAATATTTTGCAGGTTGCGTGATGCGTCGCCTGATCCAGCTATCGATAGTCCAGGTATGCCGCGCCCGATGCCGACAACGGCCGCCCTGCGCTGGAATGCCGTATCCCTGACATTCTGGCGCGCATCGTTCTGCGCCGCCACATCCGCCAATCCTTGACCGAGGTTTAAATCGGCTAATGCGGCAGTTGCGGCCGGTGAAGATGGGTCAAGCCCAGGCACGCGGCCGAGCCTGTCATACATCTTGCCGAATTGTTGCGCCACAGTACCCGATGCAGTGCTTGCCGCTCGCTCGTAGGCTTCAGGCGTATCGTAATTTTGCACCTGATTGACAAGCTGCTGTTCTGCTGGTGAGTAAATGTTTTTATACATATCCCACTGTTCTTTTGCTATCTGCGCTTCCAGGTTAGCAGCGTTCTTGGCTGCTTTCTGCGCTTTGTTGCCACCAAAAATCGACCCCATTATTTCAGCTCCTTGATGTAGAAAACATCATATGAAATAAATCCTAATTTCTTGTAAATTCTTTCCAGCTTGCTCATGTTGTCGTTGAACATGCTGCTGCGCATGCTGAGTTTGTTTCCGCCCTCTTCAGTCGCCCAGCTCACCAGAAAATTAAGCAGTGATCTCCACAGCAACCCGCGATGGTCTTTATCAACCCACCAAAAAACCTCTTGCGCCACTTTGTAATCCGGATTGAACCATAATTGCATTATTTCACCGGCGATCATGCCGCATAACGCGCCGTCTTCTTTTTCTGCCACGAACACAACGCCATAACCGCCTGTCGACAGATCGGCAACTTTGCTGATAAAGCTCCTGACATCCAGCGGAATTTCATCCTTTATGGGTGAAGTTTCGTGCATGGCAAGCGCCATTCTGCATAATTCACTGGTGTCGCTTGGTATGGCCTTTCTGATCGTTATCATAGGCATCAATAATTAATTCGATGGCTTTGACGGCCAAACGATGTTCATTGGATCCTGCTGGTTTGTAATATCGCGTAGCTTTTGGCGGTAATCGATCCATGCTTGCATCGTAAGCGCTGGAACATCGGGTAATTGCGTCCAGTCGCTTTGCTGAAGCAGTGTGTTTCTTTTCATGCGGACATCGCGCCAAGCCAATTCTTCACTAAACACCCAGGCGGAGCGCACATAATCCCATTCGTGGAACGGTGATGGTTTATCGGTCATGTGCATGATCTGGCCATTACGCACGTACACTTTTTGCACATCATTGACAGATTCATCAATGATTACGCCAAGTTCATCGGTTTCCAACCTCTCCACATAAAAGGATGTTCCGGATGAGAGCACCTTCCCGGTTTTTTTCTCGTACAGCACATACTTTTTCATCGCTGCAACCCTATTGCAAATAAACCGGTAGCGCCCAGGTTTCTAGCTCCGCCCGATATGCTGTATTGAAATGATATTGAATGCGTCCCGGCCCCTACATCGTATCCGCCAATGGCAACCGCTGAACCGGAAAACTGATCGGCCATCGATATTCCTACCTCCGGTCCGTAAATGCCATCGCACAATGTTTTCAAATATCCACTTGCCGCTGCTTCCCCTGGCGGTGAAATCCAGTTCGCCATCGCCAGAACCAGAATTTTACCCGGCTGCCCCATATACAAATAAGCGGCCGGCGCGTATCCGTAACCGGAACCGCCCACCGGCACGGTTACGGCATTGCCTTTGATGGTCAGCGTATCGACCGCTGCAACACCGATCTTTGCGGTATCGATCGTTCCGTCTTTGATCGCTGCACTCTCGATATAAACGCCGGGCTGTACCGTCCGGCCATTGATCACTTGCGGCGTGGTAAGAACGATGAACGGTATTCTTATTTTCTGAGCGTTCGGGCTGTTCTTGTTGTAGGTGGGCGATACTATCGAAAATCTGTCTGCACGGATCAGGAAGTCACTGCTGCTATCCGACGATGACAAGCCAAACCCGCTGATCAATCCATTTACATCGAGCTTGAGCGTGTATTGAGAAAATAGTTTCCCGTCGGCATCCGCGCGCGCCGTCGATTCTGCGGCTATGGATGCAGTGTGGCCATTGATGGTTGACTGCATGGTATCTGTCTTGGTGGACAGAGCCGCCACATTGTTTGCTGTCGTGGTTTGTTGGGTCTGAATGAGTCCTATATTTTCATTGACGCTTGCGTATTGCGTATTGACATGCTCAGTGATGGCATTGTCGGCATTTACCCGCTGGGTGGTTTCTGATTGGATAGCCGTTTCCGAGTTATCTACCCGCACCCCGAGATTGTCAATGTTAGTTTGTAGCGCAGTGTCGCCATCAATGCGCGATTGCCGGTCATTATTGGCAACCACTTCAATTTGACCGATCTGATCGAATATGCCGCCCGGCTTATCGATGTAATCGACGCGCTCACCCAGGTCACGGAATACGGCTGAATTGATGATCTGAGTTTGCAGATCGGACAATATGCCATCTATGTCACCGGGTTTTATCGATGTGCCGCCGCCGGAATTTCCGGATTGATCATTGCTTACGGTTTGCAGCAGCGATTTCAGCGTTTGCGCGCTGCCGCCTGAACCGATGCGCAGATTCTCGACATCCTTCTTAGTGATAAAAGCATTGTCGCCGTTACCGGATACGCCATTGCGCACATTCCAGCCGTCGGCGATGGCGCGCAGCACGGTGCGCACATTCTCATCGGCAATCGCATTCAGAACACCATCCGGTATTCCAGGTATCCCCTTGAATCTGTCGGCAAGATCACTCATAGCGCGACCAATTCTTTGAACGTTTGCGCTACACGCAACTCACGAAACCGGCCATTCCCGGTAATCCTGATCCGGTACCGGTCGGATTCGTACCCTGATGGCAACCTGAAATCCGTTTGACCGGTTGCGACGGCTTGAGAGTGTTTCAATTGATACTCAAAAAATCCGGTTGCATAGTTTTTTACATACGCCCAAAACTCGATAGTCCAATTCCCTTCAACGACGGCCTGCGCTGCGCCGAAGTTCAAGGGCTGCAATAAAACCTTTTCTGCCGATTGCCATGTCGCATTCTGCGACGAACCACCGGCGAACTGATAAAGCTTATTGCCATTGGCATAATAAAACTGGTCGGATACCGGATTGACGAACGAGCACTTGGCCACGAAATCCGGCAAATCCGTCATGGTTCCACCGGCTTCATCAAACCGGATCATGAACGGCGTAAATGCGTTATCGTGCGAATAAACCACCAGACGGCCATCCCATACAGCGAAATGCATGGATGACAATCCACTGCCGTAGCGCTGCCGCCACACTTCCCGCGTAAAAAAGTTCTGGCTTTCGACCAAGCTTCCGGTTACGCCATTGATAGACACAATGCCGTCATGACTCGCATACACAATCAAGCCATCCGCCACAGCCATAGACCACTTGGAAACCCCGGCTTGATCGATATTGATCTTACTCACCGTCATGGCATCCGGAGACACACCGGACACTAGATAAGGCTGTGACTTGGTTGTCGCAATCGCGCCCGATCCGGCCACGATGAGCCCCATGATTTCATAAGGCAACGGTTTCGCGTATCCGGGTGGCCATGCCCACGGCTTGTAGGGTTCGGACAGGTATATATTTTTCTGATCGAACGCCATCAATATGCCATTGGGAAGTATGGATAACCCGCTGACAGGCTGAGGCGCGTAATAATTGGTCGATGACAGCAGTTCATTGAGCATTGCACCGGCAACGTTATCCCTGAACACCAGCGAGCCGGAATCCGACAACACGTAGAGCGATCCGACATAATAGAAATCGGTGACATCCGCACCCGATGGCGTGCGATAAATGCGTATTTCCTTGATCGGCGCATAATCTGAAATACTGTCCTTAACAACCGTGACATCCACCTCGAATGTGGGCAGCAGCGTCGTTATCGCGTAACTGCTTGGCGGCCCCTCTTCATTGTAAATGTTGACGTAGGTGTAAACGTAAGCGCGCGCTTCCTTGTCCGCTTCATTGATCGTCAGCGTTATTTTTGCTGTGTAGGTCGTAACACCGTCGCCTGGGTCTTTGGTAATGTCGAGCGTGTATAAATTGGTTGAGCTGTCGAATGATGAATTGGTGGTGTAAATATCGAATATCAGCGTGTCGTCTGATTTCCAGCTGGCTGTCATGCGCAGTACGGGAAAAGCCGTTGATGGCGTGCTCTCATCCCGTGCCGGTGGCGTGAATTGCGCCGTGCTGTCGGATAATATGGTTGGATTTATCGTCTGTTCCTGGTACTTAACCCCGACAGATTCCCAATGAAACGTAAAAACAATATTGGCTTTGCTCGCGTCGGGCACATTGACCGAAGTAACCAAGGAAGGTGCAACCGACGGACGTGGAACGCCCACGCGATAAGATGTCGACGGCGGACCTCCGTTGACTCTCGTCCCTGTTCTTGAAGCAACACGGATAAGATTGTCTTGTGTGAAATAAACTCGGTCGAATGGATCGTTGACCAGCGGAGAACGCACAGCGTCGGCGTCATTGAGCCACGAATAGAAGGTTAATCCGTTATCCGTGTATATGCCCTTGGGTGAATTGGATAGCGTCAGGTATTCAAAACCACCTTTGGTATTGCGCAGTTCACCATAGGCAAAATCGCAATTCTTTGCGTCAGTCGCTTCGTTTTCCTGTAACAGTGATTCCGGCGCGCGTGGCCTTATGCCGGAAAACACATTGAGTTTGAAACCTGCCATTGATGCGCTCCTGTGCCATTTATTGCGGAACGTACGAAAGTATTTGAGTTCTTCTTTCAGGATTTAACAGGCTTTGATCAACCAAGTAATTGAGCATTTCTTGTACAGCAGAAAGAGATAAATCAACCGTTTCCGTGCGTTGATCATCCAATAGTGCGTAAAAATCCTGGACAACTGCATTCGTCTCCCTGGCTGCATTGATCGCCACTCGCTCTTCTATTGTGAAAAGCAATTTGAATTCTATGACCGAAACCTTGGCTGGTAACTTTACCGGTTCGTATTCTGTGCCCGTGGAATCCATTAATCTTTGATTGCCGCAATCCCAAACACCATTATGAAAAACAGGAGTGCTGGAAACTTCAATGACTTCTCCAGAGCTGATACGTCTGATTTGTGCCATTTATCTAACCCCCTACTCCTTTTAATGTAACGCTCAACGGCAAAATTGCACCGGCATTGCCCGTGATTGGATTTGCGGCGTGATTAAAACCGGTCGCAACACCGCCGATAGGATTAATCTCATAGGCTCCGGCCTCGGAATACATTCTGACGGCCGCATCGGCAGCCACTGAGTTCTGAGCAGCCCCGATGATTGCCGTTCTGGCGTACTTGCCAACACATAAATTAGTGGCACCACTGTTTGTGTAGTCATACATGGCGATGAAAGAACGATCTCCGCCCGGTATGACTCTAGGATAAAAGCCGTTTGTAGTGCTTGGCGCAACACCAAACTTAGTGTCGCTGCTGGCCAATAAACTGCCTGTCTTGGTTGAAATCACCCACATCACGGGAGATAAAGCCGACGATCCGGACATTGAAATGGCGCAGATAAGACCGTTTTCATAAAACGCATCCAGATAAAGCCCGTACTGTGATGGCGAAATGGTCGTGATCGTCGTGGTTCCGCCGGTTCCAGTTACCGGTAATTTGCTGGTAACACATTTAGAATCAGTGTTGCGATGCCAAATCAGCCAGAAATCAGTTCCGTCCGATAGCAACTTGGTTATATTGGAATTGCCGCTACCAGCGGTCGATGCGAACGTGAATTCACTGCCTTGCAATACACCTGAATTGTTGAACACATAGGCTTTCTGGTTGGTTCCATTTGGCCTTGAGATGGCAAAATAACCGTTCATTATCGCCATTTCAGGGAATATTGAAACCGACGTGGTATCCAGTGAAGTGAATGAAAGCACTGACACACCGGCCGTGGTTACAACGCCATAATAGAGTCCTATGCTAGAGGATGTGTTAACGCTGGAAACGGCAATTGCTAAGTTGCCATTACTCAGCTGAATCATTTTGTGATATTGGTTCCCGCTTGCTCCGGTTCTTGTCCATATCGTCGTGGGCGAGAGCACGGCATTGCCTGAATTATCGAACGTCGCCAGCTTGCTGTTCAATGGCGAAGAGCTATCCTGAAACACAACGGCAAAACCGCCGCCCGATAATGCCACAGCCGAAAAATAGGTATTGTTCGACGCGGTAATGGCGGTTAATGCTTTAACAGTAACAAGATTTGCATCAAATACCGCTATTTGTATGGATGACGCATCCTTTCCAATGCACGCAATGTTGCCGTTGCTGAGTTTAAGAATATGGTCATTTGTGAATGCCAAAGCCGATATGGAAACGCTATTGACCAGCGAACCATTGGCGGAAAACTTATTCAACAAAAAAGGATTGGATAGCGTGAATATTTCACCATTCTCGTTATTCACGACGGCTTGACGGCTAAAAGCAGCGGTAACAGCAGAAGATACATTGGTTTGCGCAATGATCATTCCCGTGCTGTCATTTGTTTGCTGGGTTCCCAAGTCAACATTGCCGACAGCCGCAAAGTTGGCTATTGCCGCTTTTCTGCCTTTGCCGTCGGTCGCATCCAGATAGACCAAATCCTTGAAGGTCAATGATTCGCCCGCAATCAAGCCGCTCGTGTTCTTTATTGGATTGAAATCTGACAATTGCATTTTAGATAGCCCTCCAGCCTGATGCTGTGTAGATGAACGATAAAGTCAGACCTGCAACGTTGAGAATGAAGTTTTCAGCCTGAGAATTGCCAAAAGGATCGACAAAATTCGATCCGTTGCGATTGAGAGTTACCGGATTTGCCGCCCAGCTGGACAAAGCGTCCGATAATTCAACGATGTCGCCAAGCGACGGTGATGACGGCATATTGACAGCAAAACTGCCAGATGTTGAATCGATAAAGTAATGTATCTTTGGCGCCAGCGTAGCCGATGAATTGACATAAGCCATCGCGTTATTGCTGCTGGTGGCGATGTTGCTCAACGTGCCCGCTGTAATTCTCATTTCAATGCGCGCACCAGCAGACCACGCGACGGCCGTGGTTCCTTCCTGGCCGCGCACAACCGTCAATCCATCGGTAGCCCGCGCGGTTACTTTGACAATCTCCCAGGCGTTTTCTGCGCCGTTGCCGTCAACACCGATCAATGTTGCAAGAAAATAATCACCGCCGGTTGGAGACGGAAAACGCGCACCTTGTCCTGTTGCCAATGAGATCACGGTCGATGAATCCGATATGCCGCCAGACAAAGAACCGAATGCATTGTTTTTGTATAGCTGTTGTCCCATTTTTAGGTGTCTTTAACCGTTATCTTAAATTCATCCTGCTTGACGCGGCCATCCGCCGTTGTCGTTGTGATGGTGAGCTTGTATTTCGATCCGCTCGCGCCGCCGGATACCCAAATTTTCACCTTTGGATCGTTGACGAATATCGATTCAACGGTTAATCCGTCCGGGGTTACTGAAACCCTCGCAGATTCGACGTTATCCCCGGAGGTCAACCACTGACTGTAATCAACGTCGTAATCGGTGACATCGATCGGCTGTTTCGTAAAGCTTCCTAGATTCATGCGGCCACCAACATGGTTCTATCATCGGGATCAATAATCATGGTGCGATCAACGGGATCAACAATCATATAGCGGTCGTCCGGCGCGCTTATCTCCGAGTTGGCAATACCGTAGGCTCTGCCCACGATAGCCGTGGCCAATGCTGCCGTGACACTTCCATATTGAATGACCGTTGCATTGCAATTTGATATAACCGCCCCTGCTTGATTGCTCGCGTTGCTGTAAAACAGTTTCCCGCCGAGCGCATTTACCGCCACGGCATTTGCTGATGCGTTGACCAACCCGGCATACTTCATCTTGGCCTTTGGCCTGTTCGCTGTGGCTGCGGCACCTGCGGATACGGTCGGCATTACCATGCGCACACCGTTTGCATTGATTACCGCGGCCTGAGCGGTAGCCGATACCGTCGGGAAGAATCGCATAGTGGCAACCGTAGGCTGTGCGGTGCTTGATGCATTTGCACTCGCGGCCCCAGGATGGACAATGTGCGCATTGGCATTAAAAGCATCGGAATTGCCGAAACTGAATACCCCAAGCGTCGTTGATACGCTCGTTTTCGTGCCGTCGATTGTTGCCGTAGCTGAAGCAATGGCGTTGCAATAACCGTCGTTGCGATAAAAACTATCGCCACTGAGCTTTATTGAAGCATCGATGCTGGCAATGAGTGCATTGCAGTTTGCCGAGACGCTGCCGTATCGGGTGACATCAGCCCCGGATACTGTTCCTGTTGCGGATGCCGTGACACTGGACGCTCCCGGTTTTACTCTGTGCGCATCGGCATTAATGACCGAACAGCCACAAGTAACTGAGGCTTCGCCGAGCTCCTGCGCAACCAGCGCATAACCGTCGGCTGTTGCGTTTCCGCTCGCTTCTGCCAGTAATGTCCGCAATGCAAAAACATTACTTGTTGCGGTAGCCGTCGCATTTACAGATCCCGCGTAAGTAACATTAGGATCAATATCAGCTGATGCCGTAGCATTTCCAACCGCAAAACCATGAACGATTTTATTTTCGCTGACAGTAACCGTTACCGCAGCATTGGCCAATACGGAAGCATATGCGGTGCGCTTGGGCTCTATGCTGACGGCCGTGGCTGTAGCAATGGCGACAGCAGCGGCATGGATCACCCAAGAAGGCGATCCATTGCCGTTAACTGAAAAACCATTGATGCTTTTGCTATTCACGGCCGATCGCCTTAATCAAGCCCGAATACCAGCGCATTGGCAGCAAAAGCCAGAACATCTCCAGGAGCCAATGTTTTTGGCGCGTTCATCTGTGCATATAGCAAACGATTACCGGCCGTTGCAGCGTCGTACACTACAATATGTGTAATTGTAACGCTCGCCGACGCATTGCCGTTAGCCGGGAATGTGACCACGCCGGAATTCTTGGTTTGTCCGTTCACATCAATTGCGGTCCATGCCGCTGATTGCCGCGCGTATCCGGTATAAGCCGTTTCAGTTCCTCCGGATGCTTCGCCAGGATCAGACTCGAAGAGCGCTATATACACGGTTGAAGGCGGAGTAATGGCGTTATTTCTTAGGAAGTGCTCGACTATCTTCTCTTCCAGGTAATTTGTAAAAGCACCGGGCATGGCGTGTCTCCTTTATTTCGCGGTGGTGGATAAATGGGTGTTAGGGCTGGCGCCGATCTCTGACTTGATTTTTCCGGTCAGTGACGCGATGTAGTTCTGTTGATGTAATCCGGCCTTGGTCTGGTCTGCTAACTCTGATTCCTTGCTGAATGCGCGGAACAGGATGTAATCGAGCAATGCATTCTGGTAGATGTCATCAAGCGAGATGACGCTTGCCAAAACAGCATCGTCCGGTATCGCGCCATAGACGATTTCCACGTAGTTCTGATTGACCGTAGGCTGCGGCGGATAAACATAGAAATGCTTAGGATCAAGCACCGAGTACATGAAATGTTTTACTTCCGCACTGGCGGTTTGCTGGTGCCAATTCGGCACTTGCGCGTCCATGATCTTTTGATCCGTGATGCGGATCGGCCGCCCTGGTGTAGAACCGCTCTCGCCCATGTTGCGCACGATGTCGATCAGCTGGGCTGCATTGGATGGCAATCCCTGTTTCGTGCCGGCCGCAAGTTTCATGGTCGTGTTGATCACGAATGCATTGGGTTTTAAAACCACTATTTCGCGCTGTCCGTCATTCAGCCAGCCGAGCAATTCCGCATCCGGCCAACGAACGCCGGTGGTGTCCTGCAATGGGATTTGCGCTTTGTCTACGATTGATTGTGCTGTTATGGTGGTGGCCATGACTCTGATCGCACCTATGAGAAGTAAGCAGTGGTTCTGATCGCGCCACGGCCGAGCGCTTTGGCTGAAGATGCATTGGCGCCAGATATTGCCGCATCAAACAGCGATTTCCGGTATGTGCCATTCTGCGGATCGGTCCATCCTTTGCCGGACATCAGCATCAGATTCGCGGCCGCGCCATTGGCGATGTCGTACAGATATTTGCTGGCAATCCATTTGGGGAAACTCACGGAAGTAATGCTCGGCTTCAAAGCCAGGGTCAGCACCAAGCCACCGGCAATGGTGGAATCTGGCACTGGTGCCAATAGGATTTGCTCGGTGTCTATCTGTGTGTAGTATTTTGGCTGTGCGCTATCAGTGCGCCAGCGCGGCGATTCTTGATCAAGCCACTCGGTCGATTGAGGTTTTAATTTATAGCCATCGAAAGCTGCGTTAAGTACAACGGCCAGTTCGGACCCTGGCGGCAAATCAATGGTGTATCCGTTTTCGCCTGCATCAATATCGATTGGATCGGGCAGGTGCTTCCAAATCCACGATCTTGCGCAAAACTCGATGATCGCGTGCTTGGTTGCGCTTTCAACGGTTGGGTCAGGCGGATACGCGGCAAGCAGCCCTAGAACCTCGCTCGTAATGTCGGAATATTTTGTGGTAGCCATAATTTGAAATTATGGAATCCGCTTTTCAATTCGACCTTTTGCGAGAAAACAAAAAAGCCGCTAAAGAGCGGCCTTTTATTTGGGCTTAAGAGGAAACTAGGCGGGTGCCGTTTCTGGTGCTGGCTCAGGTGCAGGTGTAAATTCTGCGGCAGGTGCCGGTTCCGGTGCTGGGGCTGGCGCCTCATCAGGAATCTCAGCATCAGCAACATCCAAATTCCCGATCAGACGATTAGCGGCTTCTGCGATTTGTGGAGAAACGTTATCAGCGTTTTCCACTGCCGTTTTCAGCATCCGTATTTCACTAACAATCTTCTCTGATTTCGCATTTGCGTCGTTCAGTTTGTCCAATAATTCTTGCTGATTCATAGCAATTTTCCTCAGTAAACGTTCCTGCCGTAGTAATACATTAATCACAACGGCGGCAGTGACCGCTATGATTTGTTTCTTTCTGCTCTTTTCGCTCATGATTCAATCTCCCAGTCTTGATGTGTATCACCGGCCGCCTGTCATGAATAAATCTGCATCCAAAATCGTGCACCGCATCATAAAAATACTCAGCACGGAATCGCGTAATCGCTTGAATTAATCCCTTTGCAGTACCTTGATAATTGTACGAATCCTCAATAATCAATTCTTTCAGCAACCGGTCAAACTGATCTTTGAATGAATCCGGCAAATGCCCTTCACGGATCAGCTGATACCCGGCATCGTGCACGAGCGATGCGGCCATCGTGCTCGCTGTATCGATTGTCGGACCGCTCGGGCCGTCCCAGGCATAACCGGCCTCTATAATGAGCAGACCGGACATCAGCAGCGTAATGTACGGCGTGACAATATCGTGCTGTGGACAAATATCTGTTTGGATGATGTATCGGCGCTGAAGCTGGTACTTATAACCACCCTTGTAATAAAGATCGGTTCTCATCGCTTATGGGACAACCGTCACATGATTTTTAAGTTCAGTCACACATGCGTTGTAAGCAATTACGGTTTCTTGAGCAAGCTCGGCGATTTCTTCAAGAGATCGCTCAACATCTGCGGGAAGTCGTATTTGTTCTCTTCCACCAGACTCGCCGGAACCGTCGGTTTTTCCTCGCACGCGCACGGCTTCACTATCATCGCAGGCTTGGGCGGTGATCCACATGCCGCCAGAAGAAGCGCGCTGAGCACGCATATCGCTTTTAAGCTTTGCAATCGCTTTGTCTTTTTCATTTATTACCCCCATTGTGTGATTAATATCCTGCTTGCTTTGAGCGGCAACACGCGCCATAGCTTCGCTCAGTTCCTTTGCTTGAGCCGTAATCCGTTCGTTGTCTCTTTCCATCCAGATGGCGCGCTCAACCTTGCGGCCGTTTTCGTGGATGCCGTGACCGATGAACCAGATAAGCCCGAGGATTGCCGCGATTCCGATGATAGTTGGCAGTTCTTTGATTAAAAGTTCTGGCATTTTCAATCCCTTTAATAGTTACGCCTGAATAAACGGACATTTGTTCCAAATTCGATGACCCGCTGCTGTTGTGATGCGCTGAAATGACGATGCGGAATAAACCGATTGCACGATAAACCGGCCAATCGGCAAATTGAGCGCACCCATATGCCGTCCACCGATCTTGTCGATTATTTTTGTGCGTACCATTGTTGCCATATCAGTCACGGCCATCCATGTTCGACCACTTGTCAGATCATCATAATTAGCCGCGCGGATATGTTCGATTTCAATTTTTAGCCATGTGCCAATCTGGGGCGAATATGCTACGGCGCTTGCGGATGGATACGGCGCTGTGTACTCCTGCCAGTATGTAATTAACGGTAATGTAGGGTGGTTTGCGTTGCTATCCATTTTTAGCGACAGATATAGATTCCCGCCAGAATCTTTGAACAATTCGGTTATTAGCCTCAGGTCTCCCCAGCCGTATTGATAAATACCATTTGCAGAATCGTACGCACCGTTTGTTTTAAACTCTATCGCCGGGTTCATCCAATTGTTACTCGGATAAGCGAGTTTTGCTCCCAAGTCAGCATCTAGCTTTATGTAGCCGACGTAATAAAACCTGGGAATATCCTGCACTTGCGATGCGTAGTATCCTCGTCCGTTGACCATGATCAGCGGCGATTGCGGTCTGCCATTTGCAGATGTCCCGCCGTCATTATCAATATGGATCGTCAGCGCGTACGGCGATATCCCTTTTTCCGCAAACTCTATTAGTAGATTGTCGGCGTCGGCAGTACCACCTGATATTTCTGCGATAGTGTTGTAACTATATGAACTTAGTTTAGGTGTGCCGCCCTCGCTATCTAAATATAGATTTTGCGATGTCAGAATTTGCGAAAACAATTCTGCGTGCGGGCCAAAATTGTCGGCAATGGCAGAAGGGAATGCCACGCCACCAATGCTACCCGTGCCAGTAATATGAGATTCAAAATCCTTCAAGCTACCAGCGGTATGCGAGACTGGCGCAAAGTCTACTCCGTTGCCAAGATCGCCCAGGTCTAAAAGCAGTTTTGCAGGGGCGCTATTTACCTGATAATTTGAGAGCACGCTAAATCCGTCAGCCATGATGTCCTAAGCGCCTCCGGTAAATATTTCTATTTGCCCTGAATTTAGGGTGATCGTGTCGGTATTGCCATTGCAAGCCACCGAGAACCCGAAATAAAATGGCGCCGAATCCATGCTGCCGGATAATGTAATAGGTGATCCAAGCACAGGGTTTGGAGATGTCACTAACACATACCCGGAATACGAATTTGTTGATACGTATCCTGTTCTGAGTAGCCTTGAATTACCTCCGGAATCCGACAAACGCTGGAACATTACGCGTTCCGCAAAACAGAATCCACCACTGCCGCCGGTAGTTGCCCCGCTGTCATAGACGGCAGTATCCCCAGAATTTCCATTTACGCCGCAGCGGTACCGTATAGTTGCTGCATTCACGCTCCCGGCTTTCCCAAGTGACGGCATTAGTATGAGATGATCCCCAGGCTGCAATAATGATTTACCGTTGTTCACCGGTATGATCGTTTGCAACGGGAATTCTTCTGCAGTGCCTGTTTTAGTCCAGCCTGAATATACTTTTTCAGCGAACATCCAATTATTGTCCGGGCGCCATCTTATGCCGTCACAATAAAACCCCTGGCCGTCGATGCCTACAGTTGGGTCCCAGCAGCGCCATCCTTTCCTGGCCGCATTCGCAGCAGGGAAACCACTAAAACCGCTGAAAACAATATGTCCGCCGCTTACCTGCTGAAATTTAGCAGGAACAACGGTTGAATCTCCGACGAATAGCACACCACCAGCAAGATTAAGAGATGAGTGTTTATCGATAATGCGGATAAACTTGCCGCCAAAATTGGCAGCATCGAGACTAAGAAAGTCACTCCACAGATATTCTGCCACCGAAGCCGCTGGCTGCCCGGTAGCTGGGTCTATTAAGCCGACAGGAACACCCAAAATATAATACCAGCGAGGGATACCGAGTTCTTTTGTCTCTTCGTCAACGTCAACGTACTGGAATGATCCGACCATTTCTATCTTCTCCCAACCCAGTGGTATTCAAGAGTTCCAGTAGTTGCACCTGCTGCCGCAATTACTGCTATCTTGTATTGATGTCCTACGGAAAATAAATCCGAGCGGCCTTTTTTGAAAAAAATGCCCTTTGTTGTGTTTAATCCTGTTTGTGGATCAACTGCACCGATTCTTATCCTGCAGTCACAATCGACGCTAATTTGATAAACGCCCATTTCAAGCGCAGGAGATTGCGCTGCAGAGCTTGAGATAGACAAAGTACCAGGATCATGATCAACAATATCCAAAGCGTCCATAATCGATTTCCCAGATAAATTAATGCGATTGATTATGGTATCGCTGCAACAATTCGACCTTTACCGGGTCAATATGAATATGATCTGTTGATACTTGCTTTGAGCGATGAGGTAAAAAAATGAAATTCTTGCTGATACTACTGATTCTTTTCCCCAGTTTGTCGCATGCCGATGAATACCTCGGTCAATATAGCGTGAATCAATTTTTACCTGCCGCGATAGCGAATCAGTACGGTGCAGGCAGTCAATTTGACCCGCGCAGCGTGTTAAATCAGTTCGGGGAATACGGTAGCAGGTACAGCAACCAATCGACAAACAATCCCAATGCAACCGATGCGCCGCGGCTGTATGACAGTCAAGGAAATTACCGGGGACAACTAAGTTCCAATCAATACGATCCTGAATCCATATCGAACCAATTTGGCCGTTTTGGCAGTCAGTTCAGTCCTGAATCGGTCCATAATGAATTTGGTGCGGGGAATAGATTTGATCCCGATAGCCCGAACAATCAATTTGGTTACGGGCTGCGGGTATATGGCAGGTAATTAACCGAGATCGGCTTTTAGCGCTTCCAGTTCATCGATCAGCTGCTTCTTGGTCATGGTTTCCGGCAAGTCTTTACCGTACTTTGCTTTTGCTAGTACGATCAATTCATCCTTGGTCATTTTCTCAAGTGGAATCGATGTGTCAACGGTGTTTGATTGACCGTCATCCTGATTGCCATCGTCATCATTACCGTTGTCATTACCATCTCCACCATCATTGTAGCCGCCGTTTTCATCCTGTTGCTCAGGTGGCTCTTCCATCTTCGCCCATTGATCAGGATACTTCAGAAGTATTGCGGCCTGTTCCTTCGTCACTTCCTGAATATCGCCATTCCCTGCCCAGGTTTTGCCAGAGCGTGCAACGTTATCGAATGCGCTGGGTTTCTTTCCTACATAAATTATTTTCACCATTTTAGCCATTGTCTTTTTCCTCTTTGGTTAGAAAAAAGGCGACCATAAAGATCGCCCTTTCGTTCAAGCACGCAACAGATTACTTTCCTCTGAATTCAAAGGTAATAACACTGTCGATTTGACCGGTTGCAGCCGCACCCTTGATGGTTGCGATGATGTATGCGTCGTATAGCAGTGTAACCGGCGCGGAAGCGGAACGATTCGCGCCAGCAGACGTTGCCGCAGCTGCGGTTAACCACTGAGTTGCGCTTCCCCCAGCTTCTCCGTTGACGTACTCAAAACCAAGATCAACGGTAGCGCCCGATCCAAGCGCTCCGGTAATCAGCTTAGCATCAAAAACTTTCGTACCGGCGTAGAGTTTACTTAGCCGCACTTTGTCATTGATCTGTGCCGCCGCCAGCGTTGTTTTGCCGTGTTGCGCCGCCAGAGGGCAATCACCGGAATATGCAATATCTTGCAAGGTTGATGCGTTTATAATTGCCATTTCAGTATTCCTTGTAAGTTAATGATGATGGGGCGATTAAACCCCATCAGCCATTATTGGTTTGATTACGATCCTAACAGCGTTCTACCGGCAGAAGATGCAGGGCTAGGCGCGTAACTGTCGACTACCGCAACACCGAAATCCGTATCAGCATCGTCGATTCTGAATCGGATTTTTGCGCAACCGCCCATTGATGCGGCCACTGTCTCGACGCTGTTGCCATGATCCACGGACTCTTCCGACCAATCGTAGAAATAATCGGAATTAGATTTGCCGTATGCTTTCGCCAGCGCTTGCGCACCTACGATAATGGCGCGATCAACGTCGTTATCGGTAGTTGAAGAAACAGCTACGGTGCTTTCCGTGTAGGTGTTTCCGTCAGTACCGCCGGTATCGACGATTACGTTTGAACCGGCAGTAAATCGGATCGCATACCGATTCAATCGTTTGATCAGCACACCGTTCCACATGATCGTTTCGTATGCATCGAACAATGGATGTTTCACGCCCGGCGATTTGCGCTCATAGGCATTCTGCAATGCAGTGCGCCATGTGGTTTGGCTGGTTCTGCTTTGCAGATACAACCATTGCCGTTCGGTAACGAACATGACCCAAAGCGGTTCATTCCATGCGCGATCATCGCCTTTGATCTTGATAGGCTGAAGAACGGATGGAGATTCACGCAGCTGGGAAACAATCCGGTCAACGTCTTGTAACGTTAATGCATCGTTGGAACCGATGGTGTCCGGTCCGGTGGCGTCATTAGCAGCGAAATAACGGTTTTTAGTAGGTGCTTTTACCGTATTGACCATAATTTCCGCGAAATCAGCATCGGCTTGCAATGGTATTACCCAATCGCTAGTTTGCTGATAACCACGGGCACCGGCCAAATGCACGAGCGACGCCTGATCTTCCATGCGCTGCATCCACGCCTGCAGACCCATCATACTGATGTTTCGCAAGTTATGAACCGTGCGCTTTTGTGTCATGCGGCCACCGGAATCAGCACCAGCACGGCATTGGTTGATCAAGACATCCATGCTCGAATAGGTCAGCGGCATCATACGCCCGGCGATACGTTTATCGCCCATGACTGGCTTGCCTTGCAGGATATTGAACAGATCGATCGATACCGTATCGCCAGCGCCTTTGGACAGATCACCCGCTTTAACAATCGGATAATCCGGTGAAGTTTGGCCTTTCGATTTGGATGCGAATGATCCTTCTTTGGGCATTTCACCGCTAATTAGATTCATGAAACCAGGGGTGTGCTGTACACGGGTGAAAAGCCCAACAGAGTAAGCTTTTCGCGCTAGTGCAGAACCCACAGGGATAGAAGTTGGCATTTTTTAATCCTCTATGATTTTTTACAATGATTGAAGGTATTCATCCATTTGCTCTGCCGACATTCCTGCAAACTTTTCAGCGAGTTGCAGTGTCGTCATGTTTTCTAGCGCTGATCTTTCATCCGCTGCCGCATGTGTTCCGGCTGGGAATTCGGATAGGGAAGTTGGCACGTTGGATTTGCTTGCTGCGGCCATGCTTGCAGCCTTATCCCGTGCGGCTTTCGCCATTTGTTCAGCGCTCATAGAGTTGGTTTTATTGCTGCCGGGTACTTCGATAGTTCTACCGAGTGCGTTTTCAACCATTTCAGCTACTTTGTTGAAGCGTTCTGTCAGCGGTTTATCTTCCCAAAACGGCTGATTTCTCAAGGTTTTGTCAAACTGCTGCGCTAACTCAAATGCTTCTGCGTCGGTTGCCTGAATGTGGGCAATCTTGGGAACGGCGTCGATAGCGTCCTGAACATCCTGCTTGGTTGTTCGCTGGCTTACCTCCTCCATTTCCTTTACTGATTGCTCTACCGGGTTCAATTTGGCTTCAAGCTGCGCGGTTTTGGCCATCGCGGCTTGGTATGCTTTGTAGACAGTCGGAAAATCCTCCTTCAAAGCTTCCAAATCTTCGGCTGATAAATCCTCGGTTGCCTGATTCTGATCGTCGGCGCGGACGTTCTCGCCGGTGTTCGTCCCTGATGCGTTGGCTTGCTGTTTTGCTTCTAAGTCCGCTAATTTTTGCTGCGTTTCCTTGAGCAATTGCTCGGCTCGCGCAGCTTTGTCGCGTTCACTCTTCAGCACTGAGTACGGAATGACATGCTTGCCATCTTTCGTGGCTACGCCATCCGGCTCATTGTTCTGCTCTCCAACCTGATCATTGTCTGGCTTCTTATCGTTGTCCTGCTTTACGCTGTCATTAGCATCAGATTTGCTTTCCTGTGTTTCCTCGGTTTTGGTTTCTTGCTTTTGTTCTTTGTCGGCATCGGGCGGCAATGCTTCCCCTGCTTCCAGTTGATTAAAAGCCTTCATCCATTCTTCCGGATCATCAGAAACGTTATTGATGTCAAATTCAGTGCTCATAAAACTTTCTCTCCACGTTGTCGAAGTAGGTTTCGGAATACCGTCTAGCCGCTGCGCCTTATCCCAGGCGGGGAATCAGCGGCTTGCAGGTGTGAGGAAAGTTTCGGGCATGAAAAGTAATTCGACCTTTTTGCAAATGAAAAACCCGCTTCAAGGCGGGCTTTGTGGGTGAAGTGCTACGATTCTTTATTTCTTGGTGAGCAAATAATCTGCCTTGGCGTTTGTCTCGCGGATTTTGGCGGCCTTCTCTGCCGCTGCGAGTGCGATCATCTTGTCCTGCGTTTCTT
The DNA here is from genome assembly GCA_015709615.1 of Gammaproteobacteria bacterium. NCBI lineage: Bacteria > Pseudomonadati > Pseudomonadota > Gammaproteobacteria > Gammaproteobacteria bacterium. The sequence goes on from CP054179.1 coordinate 318,229, forward strand.
TCTGCTGCGCCATTTCCTGCTGCTGCTGCATCAGCATGGCTTGCTTTTGCTCGGGGTCTTGATCTTGTATTCCCAGCGCGTCGCGTATCGTCTCGGCCACCTCGAAGCGATCCGGCATGTCGGTTGATTCGATAATGAATGGGGTGAGTAACGCTTGAACTTGCGGCGGCAAGCTGCTGGCGACTGCGGTGATCATTTGCAGCTGTTGCAAACGGAATGATGAGGATGTCGGGATGTCATCCAGCACGACCTTGGCATTCACCGCGGATACGTCATTGAGCACGACGGGTTCCCCGGTTTCCGGGTCTGCCGATTGCTGGTTGAGCACGACAACCTTTTTATTCTTGCCGTTGCCGATGCTGACAACCTGCTGGCCATTGGACAAATCCTCTTTCAGCATCTCAAACATGAGCTCTCCGACCATTCTGCGACCGAATCTAAAATTGTCGTTGATCTCGCCGGTTGAGTTTGATCCCTGTTCTGCCAATGAATTAATGGCCAATCCGGATTTTGCTCCGGTTTGTTGCCCCATCATGGTTTTGTGTATTCCGGATGTTTCGGCGATTTCCTGCTTGCTTTCCTGCATCAAAAGGAATTGCTGCTGCGCCAGTTCTCCCCCTGCGTCAACCATGAACTTGCTGTTTGGGTTGCGTTTGGCGTTCAGAATGATGTATGAGTCCGGCCTTGCTATTTCTTGCGCTGCGAGATCGTGATCTTCAACCGCGTCAGAATCAGTGATTACACGACGGCTGTTCAGAATCCATTGCGCTTTTGACCGGCGTGCATTGATTTCATCTTGTGGCGACAGCATTGCCCGGATCATGCCGTAAGGTGCATTGGTTTGATCTTCCCGGTAACCGAAAAACGGCACATACGGGAAGTAATTGTGCTTATACGGGCTGGGCACATCATAGAGAAAGTGCGGACCCGCATACCAAGCCAGCCGAACCTTTTGGAATGTTGCCTGACTGACTTGCGCAACACCTCCCAATATGACCATGCTGTGCTTTGGATTGTTGAAATCCGCTTCTATCACTCTGCCGTTTGGCAGTTTCAAGACATACGCCCTAACCCATTTGCGATACCAAATTTCGGATAGGCATATGCGCTGACGCTGAATGTCGCGCCAGTCGTTGTATGACAGCTTGGTGTCCCGCTCAACTTGAAACGACTGGCTGAGTCCTGTGCTTTGATCGACGATTGGATCGTATCCGGACCATCCGTTAGCAGTCATTCTGAACAATGTCGCGTATTGCTGCATCATCGCTACGGCGTGATCGAGTTCCAGCCATCGCTTGCGGATCAGATAGGCTGCATCGGACAAATCCGGTTGTTCTGATCGCCAATCCCAAAAGATTTCGCGGCGGTGCACGTATTTGATGCGGTATGGACATTTAAAAGGATCGGTTTCGCGCGATACTTCAACCCAACCCAAACCGGCTTTTAATTGCGCTGCGTAGGCATCCGAGCAAGCCCTATCGGCTCTGCTTTCAACTTCGGCGCGTTTTAGTTTTAACGACAAGGCTTCCGCCAAATCGTCGCTACATGAACCGTCGTCGTCCGGCATTACTTTCCAATCGGTGCGTGATTTGGCTTCTATGCCCAGCAGGGTGTCAACGGTTGGCTTTATTAAATTGCTGATTATCGCTGGCTGCTTGCGTTCATCCAGGGTTGCTAATGTCTCTTCGGATAGTTGATTGCCATCGTAATAATCCGAACACTTGTCCGCTTCCCGGCGCCAGCTTGGCTGGTGCATGATCTCGAACATGAAACTTTCCACCTGCTCGCGTGCCAGTGGCTTATCTTGCAGCTCTTCCGGAGTGGCATTTATTGGGTCTGTGGGCTGTTCTCCAACACTCTCATATTGATCGTTATCGCCATCCTGATCGATCATGGCAGCGCTGCTTAACTGTATATCTCCCGGCATAACTCACACCCTGAAATCGTTGATTGGTGTATTTTGTAATGCGTGGAGTTATTCGACCTTAGCCGGTGCGCCAGTTGTATCCTCTGTTTGGGTTCAGTGCTTTTTTCTGTGGGTCTGGAGGCTCGATGGCATAGCGCAGCATGACATAGCCATAGCGTGTTGCACTCATGATGTCGTCTTGCAGCTTAACGATCTTGCCATCCTTGCGATGGTATAGCCTGAATTCCTCGAACCAGCTTGATAACCCTGCGAATACCTTGAAGCGGCCTTCTTGCATAGCCGTCAACATAAGACTTATCCCAGCTTCAACGCTGGTTCTGCTGACTTTGTGCCCTTGTTCGTCACCGGTTTCAGGCAGTTGCGCCATTTCGTGCAGCATGCTGACGCCTTGATCGCGGTATTGCTGCGCGAGCTGGATCCCGCTGCCTTTTTCTGTCTGCAATCCATCATGCGGCCAAGCCACGGGAATCCATTCGCCGCGTTGTTTGATCAGTGGCGCAACATGCGGAGGTGTTGCATCTGGTACGCCTCGCTTTGATTCAATGTCGTATACGTAAACCGTATCACTATCACGATCCCATGCCAGCCACACCAAAGCCGTTGGATGATCAATACCGAAATCGATGCCGCAGATACGCGGCCACAAATCCGGCAATTGAAACGGTGGAACCGTAATCACTGATTCGGCAATCGGGAAAATGCGGCCGCTGCCGAGTACCGGAATTCCGTTTGTGCGCGCTTCCTTCTCATGCGCTGGGTAGCTGGCAATGATGCGTTCTTTCTCTTCCTTGGTGTAATGCAGTACATCATCGATGGTCATGCAAATGTCGGCGCGATCTTTTGTCCGCTCTTTCTCATCCAGGAACATGCGCACGACCTCGGACATGCCGAGCAATGGCGTGAATGTGATCCATACCATTCCGCCGGTGGCGTTGGTCCTGGTCAATACCTCGGTGTAAATATCGAGCGGCGGCTCTTCGTCTAGCGCGGCGTAATCAAGCGTCTCGCCTTGTAGTTTGCTTCGGCCCTTCTCGTAGGATTTGAAATAGATGCGGGATATGCCGCCGGAAATGTGCCGGACAAAGATACAGTCAACGGAATCGGCAATACCTTGTGCGCGCGTGATCTTGATGATCGATTTTTCTGGAATGGTGCCGGTCCCCCATTCACCAGGGCGGCCAAGAATCAAACGCTGCAAAGTATCTCGCGTTGACTCCATTGATTCTCCTAATGCCCAGCCGGTAGTTGCGCGTGCCCAGCGTCTACCTTTCCACCAATCCGGATATTTTCCGGTGGCGTGATAGGCTACTTCGTGGGCTGATGATAGGGTCTTGCCGAGTTGGTTGCCGGCGCGGAACAATCTTTCACGGAAGGTTTCCCCGGCAGTGTGAAAATCAATCTGTTTCGGGTAGGGCTTGTATCTCGATAATTTGTTTTTGTCCTGGCGATTCTTGAGTGCCCTCATCACTTTCAAGCATGCCAGTCTGGGCGGCAAGTTCTCTAGCGAGCTGGGCAAGTTCTTCGTCTGAAAGCTGGTCAAACTCATCGTCTGGTTTTTCTTCTTTCTTATTGAATAATCCGATCACGTCTCCAAGCTTTGTCAGTGCCGTGTTTGCGCCCTGTGCGTCGAATCTGTATTCTCCGATCTCAACCAATTCGCCTTCCACCATCTTCATGACCGGTTCGGCCTGCATGCACCTCTCGACGATCCGCATGTACCTGGAAATAACCCACTCTCGATTTAATCCGGTACGCAGTATTGCGTTCTTGCTCGCTATCTCGGATAGCGTGTTGATGCGTTTTACGACGTCCTTGTTGTAACCGGCTTCGCCCGGCCTCTCCCATCCGAGAGCGGTTCTTCTTTTTATTTTTGCCCCTGATGCGATCAGCGCTTCATCAATCGACATGCCAGCGGCACGGCAGCGGCAATAGGCTTCTTGCTCTACCGTTAGTCCGCTATCAAGTCGAGAATGCTTAACATGCCGCTCAGGTTTCGGCCTTTTTGCTTTACGGTCCAATTTTTGTAGTGATGTATGAAACCATACCAGCCCAAGCTGCGTAAGCAAATGCCGCTGATGCTACGGCGATGAATGCCAAAGATCCATGGCCAGCAGCCTTACGCATCTTCTTCCCAAATCTCAAATCTTCCCTGAATTCTTCCACGCTTTCCGGTCGATCAATGTCGACTCCGAGTATTGCAAAAACCTTTTTAACCGCGTGTTCTGCTGCCTCTTCAGACAGTTTTTCTGAATACTCGCACCGTCCTTGCTTTCTTCTCTCTAGCTGATTGTCGCCGTGCATTTCTCATTCCCCAGGTAAATTAATTCGGTGATCTGAGTTTATTTGCCGGGCGGTAATTCGATTTGATCTTTCCTTAAGCGTCTTCTTCTCATGATCCAGAATGCCACATTTAGCCAGCGGTAAACATCCACGGGTTTCCTGTTCTCTATCCTCATCCAGCGCGTATTGAATTTTTTCCCGATACGGAGAATGCGGCCGTAATTGTTCAGCGCGTCCAGCGCGTCTATTGTCTGCTTGTAATCGAGTCCTGCTCGTTTTGCTATTTCTATCCCGGTCAGTTTCACCGGGGAATCGTTGACTACTGCGAGCACTTTGTCTCGCAACTTTGTACTTTCCTGATCAACTTTTTTTCTGAGCAATCTGCTATTTCCCAAATATTTCCCGCACAAGAATTTTATTTTTTATAGTCTTTTGTTATTATTTACATATATTTATTCAAAACTTTGGAATATGTTCATTTCAGTCAAAGAGCTCGCGGAACACAGAGGCGTAACGCCTAGAACAATCATAAGCTGGTGCCATAAGGGTTACTTCGATGGCGATGCCGTATTTCATAGCGGACGATGGATCATATTCATATCTGATTTTCTTCTAGTCTCTCTTCCAAAATTCAAATCTGGAAGGAAGCAAGGCGGCAAGAACAAAAAACCATACACCAGAAGATCCAGCACTGAACCAATCATCAAGCCACCTGAAGTTCAACCAGTTCGCGCACGATTACTACCACCCCGGGTGTCTCGGCGTAACGTTTCTTCTGCGTAGATTCTACGACCTGCCCATCGTCGCGCCACACAACGCCATTCATGCCATCAAAAATGGATTTGGTGATATTGTCGATGTCGCTTTTTTTCGTTGCGGCCAATTTTCCGGTAATAGCCAATAACTGTTTTTTCTTGGACCATGACGGCGGTATCTCTAAGCGGATGTCCAACTCAACCGATACTGCGCCGGTAATCATCTCCCTTCCGGACATTGCGAAGTGTGCTGAATGTGCTACCAAACCTTCATAGTTCGCCGTTTTCTCTGGCGTATACATGGCAATATGTTTGCCGCGCCTTGCTGCTTTGTGTCGCGCTTTCGGAACCGGTTGCCCTGGAACCGTAAAAATAATCTCGCCCATCTATCCCAAACCTCTCACCAAAAACCCAGCGACAAAACCAGCCGATGCACCTATCGACAACATGGCCACAAGCATTTGCATGAAACGAAATTCGGTTATTTTTACTTCTTTGTTCATTATTTCCCCTCCTTCATCTTCCATTGCCTGTTAACCTCTTCAATAAATTTTTTCGTGTTTTCTTCGCCGTGCTTTTCTGCGAACATTGCGTAATATCTTAATTTCCGCTCTTCTGGCCATACCATCACTTCACGCGCCTTCTCCTGGTATCTTTTCCGGTGGCGCTTCAGGCATTCTTGCTTGAATGATTCGGTGTATGTTGGCGCTGGCGTTTTTGTGCATTGCTCGCATTGGCATGGCATTAAAAATCACCAGGAGCCACCTGCAAGCAAGTGATTCCTCTTCTTCTCCACATATTTACCACTCTGTCACGATCATCGAAAACCGCAACAAGCCTTTTTTTATCATCTTCAAGCATATTGTCTAACCAGCTTTCCTTTAAAACATCATCCGGCGTGTAATCCATAGCTGGCCGCATTGTCAAAAGATGCTCGTAATTCAAATTGAATGACATGAATGCTGTGTGTTCAGCTATCCACGCCACTGTTTTGTCACGTACCTCTTCGCTTCTTCCGCTAAACAGCCACACATCAGCGCCAGATAGCATCAAGTTATTCATTATGAAAATTACTGGTTTATTTGGCTCATCCCTGTCGCAAGCAGCATAAAAATCACGCCATCTGTTAGGGTTATCTTTATCTTCAAGAATACTAACCCTATGATTTATAATCGCCAGTGTTCCATCAATATCAAATATGTACAGAGGTCTATTCATAGCGCATCAACCATTTCGTCAAAGTTTTCACCGCGCAGATTGCGTTCATACAATTCAGCAAATTGCTGCCGTTTTCTTTCATAATCTTAATTTTATTTTCTAAGTTTTTGATTATTCTTTCTCTTATTCCGCAAGCCCATTTAGTCATATCAGTACCATAAAAACCAACGCGGCTGGGCACTTGCTACATGCAGGCTTGCTTGTGCCGTTCGTATCAAATGAGTGCAACAAGTGCCCATGCGGGTTAGCTTTTAATCCTCCATTGATTCGCACGGCTTCTGCATCCTTTTTCTAGTCGCTTCGTTATTTAGCGCAACCAAACCACAGCCAGAGCAGTAAACATATGAACATATCTTTTTAGTAAAACTATGCTGTGTTGTTTTGAATGCTTTTTGCTTCGCTTCGTAAACCTGCCGTTTTGTTGCCATACTCACCTCAAATTTAAAAACCAAGTCAGAAGCTGGCCAGATTGGTTACTGGCAATAACAGGCGTTCCAACGTCCATTTGCAGCGCGTATCCTGTCAAGTTATTCATGGCTGCTTTCAGACTCCACTTCGCTGTCCTATCCAGCGTGCAGCTTCCTTTTTGGCCACCGTGTAGCCGGTGGAACGCTTAAAATGTTTCTGGTTTAGCTACAGAACGAATTGCCCACATAAAACCTTGCTGCAAGTTAGTTTTTCCCAGTGCTACATTACGTTTGTCGGTTGAGTCTATATCTTCCAATTTCTGTATAAATTGCCCGCATTGTTCTGCAAGCGCTTTGCCTTCATTAATCAGATCGATTTCTTCCTGAGTTAAATCTCTGTAACCTTTAATATGCTTATGCTGATTGTCCATCTATCATTCTCCAAGTTATTAAATCCCAGGGCACTTACGCGACCCTGGTTACGTTCATTGAATCCAGAAATTCATCTGGTTGTTAGTGGCCGGAGCTGTACATCTTTACCCGACATGTTTGCGTTACAAGGTAAGTTGCGATCTTTTCCTATCAAACGGAGGTTCCTTCTGCACGTCAGCTTAATCGTGCATTCACTAACAAGTCATATGCTCTAAAGGCGGAAAGCGGTTCCGGTATCTTGGACAGTCCCAAAGTCACGTAGGGCATTGCGCCGACGTGCTGCCGGTGCGATCTTCTCGGCTTGTGACAAGAGCACATGCTTCTTAATGCTGCATTCACTAACAATTAAGGCGGCTGGGCTTGATACCAGCTATGCCTAGTCTTATTGCTTGCAGCATCGAAACAAGCCGCTACCGCTTGTGATCATCTGCCGAGTGTCCTATCCACGCCGCGCCTTAATTGTTAGTCCTAGCTCTTACCCGGCTAGGTTAGGTGTTGATTTGAAGTTCCTATGATTTACTAAAGGGCTCTAGAACCTTTCGGGACTGCCCTGACTTTCATCATAGCCATCACCAACATAGAAACGGAATCACCCTGCGACTGCGAGCCAGTCAGTAATTCCATGTTGCTCGCTTCTATGTTAGCTCTACATTAGGGCAGTAGACGCCTATTGTCTGTTAAAATAACAATCAGATAAACCGCTGAATACTAATAGAATCCCAAAAACTGGCCCCCCTATACCTATAATCACAGATAGCATCCACCAAGCATCCTGAAATTTTTCCTTTTCTTTTATGTTCATATTGTGCGTTCTCTAAGATCAATTTTATTAATTAATTAACAACATGTTAGCCATCCGTAACGTGGATGAGACGTGTTAGCCCTTGGAATCGAACCAAGCTACACCGGTGCGGTGCCGGTCGTGTCACGCCAGATACAACTTACTTAACTCGAGTATTTTCGTCGTACCCTCAACACTATCATCACCAGATTGATAGACTAACAAGTGATTGAGACTGATGTTGCAGCCTGGATTTGGACACCTTCCAACTCGGCACCAGGCCACAGAAGAAATCACCTTCTGTCTTGTCCTTTCCGTCGCTGATTAGGCGATCCGTAGAGGTTGGCTATTTCGCTCACAATCTCAATCCTTGTTAGTGCCTGATACCTCACAGGCTCTTTGTTAAACAAGTCTCACCAACTGGAAACCAAGGCGTATCTGAATCAGATAAAAAATATCGAACGCGATTATCGCCGTGGTATTCCTCCCATATTTCGATACCAAGAATTTTGCGTTTTCCAAAATCGACACCCTGCGGGTTTGTGTAATTAACTTCATCTCCGATTGAGAACTTTGGATTAATCGCCGCTATCACTTTTTTTACTATCTTGATCATGTTTTCTCCTATGCAACCTCAGTTTTATCAATCAATCGAAGATCAGGAACAGCTTTGCTTGCCTGCTGAAATCCGATCAGCGGCTTATCCGTTCCGCCGGTGATCACACGCTGGCATTTATCCGTGTCTCCAATCATCACGAACGGTTCCAATTTCAAGCCTTTGCTGCTGTTGTAGGCATTGGCTATTCCGGTCAATACAGCCGGATATTCCGGAATTTCGCTACGTTCACGGAATCCCCGGTACCGGTTTTCAAATTCCTTCGCTACGAAAGGCCATTCATCCTCGTTTTTTTGTCCCAACGGTATCCATCCGCCCATGTCATGCAATACCCGGTGAATCAGTGGATCATCGAAAACAACGTCGACGTAGCAGCCCTTGTGACGAACCGCTTTGTCGACCTTCGCCCAGGCGATCAATGCCGCGTCTTGCGTTGATCCTTGCAGCATGCGGATGATGTCGGCAGGCTTCGGTAACCACTTCCCGGATTCCGTGTTAACCACGTGCCGGCCGAATGCTTGCGTAATCGCCGCTAGGTCGTACTGTTTCAACGCATTCCACCAAAGATCGAGAGCAAAATCATTGATTTCTTTATCGTAAAAACTGTAAACACCTACCAAGCCATCATGGAATTTTTGAAAGTCATGTTCCGTCATTTTGTGCCCTCAGTTCGGGTGGTTTCCAATTCCTCGTCGATTCTTTGTTTCGATTCAAAAGCGCATCCGCCTTGTTTTGAATCGTGCCTTGCAGCACCTTGTCCTTTGCCTGAGCTGCTTCGGTGCGCTGGCCTTCCACGATGCCCAGGACGTACTTGAACCCCTTCTGCTTGTCCTTCGCGGTCCGTGCTGCGTGCATGAATTCGTCAATCGTTGCACCGGATTCGATCAGCATCAAAAGCTTAGGGTGTGCCGGGTTTAAATCGATAATTCCAACTTTTTTGAGTTCAAGACACACGCTTGCGCCCGGTGTTGGTTCCCTACTCTGTTGGGAGGGATAGACAGTGTGTGTTATTACAGTATCTTTGGAATCAGGAATCAGAGAATCAGGAATCAGAGAATCAGCAGGGCTTGCATGGTGCTGATCATGTGCTTGCACTGTGCTTGCACTGTGCTTGCATTGTGCTTGTTCAGTTTTTGTGCTTGATTCATTGTTAACCAATGACTTAACCAGTGAATACTCACCGGTTACCATGTCATTTTTACGCGTATTTACTTTGTAATATCCGTTCTCATCAGGCAATACGCTGTCTTGTTCTCTGCCGTGCGGATTTTGGTGTTCAAGAAACTGAGGAATACTTATTACTTTTTTGTTGTCTGCCGTATACCGTTTTATAAATCCTCGACACTCTAGCTCACCAAGCAACTCGTCAATGTCGATTGTGTCAGCAGGGAAAATTGCCATTTTTATTTTTTTCGGCCTATCCTCTAATCTACCTTCTCTGTCAGCTAGCATCCATAAACCTGGAAAAATCAGGCGCGCTGCATATGAGCATTCAACCAAATCCTCGTTTGTAAAAAACCCTGGCTTTATATTGCGAGCTCTAGCCATTCTTACTTACCAAAAAAAACAGCCAGCGGCAAAGGTGAGTAAGCCACTGGCTGTATAATGCGCACAGCGTGGTGCGCTGGTCCTCGTCATAATCTGGCCAAATGACCAACCGGAACAGTTAGGGAATCCGGCTGGCCTTTGGGTTAAATTGCAATCACGTTTCAACACACCGACCAGCTTCGAGCTGATTCTGACACCGGACTCGGCCGGCGCACGCGATAAGTGGTTTCCTTTCATTAAAAGGAGGGCCGTACGAAATCTATTCATTTTTTTTGATTTTGGCTTCTCGTGCATTGATTTGACCTTGCTCTTAAGTTCCATCAAGCTGGCAATGCACTGTTGAATATCATTCTCTGTTTGATTCAATTCCTCTGAATCAATGATTCCATCGTTTTCGAGAGCATTTTTTAGGTTGTTCGCTAAGATGCCTTTCTTGCTGATGATTTTTAATATCTGAGCAAGCAATGCATCATCATTAATATCATCGGAATCACCTGGAATTCGATACGCCACATAACCGTGGCGCCACATAAACGACCTTATAGCCAGATCAACCATTTGATCGCGCCCGGAATCGGAGAGCAATTCAATGATTTGAGATGCTTCCTCGTAATTCAGGTGATGAGAATCGACCGCGCGCCGAAGTTTTTTGTAAAGCACGTTGGGCGAAATCCCCATGCGTGCCGCTAAAGCTTCAACCCCACCAGGATAAGACCTGGCGGCGATATAAAGCGCATCGTGCTTATTCAATTCGTTGTATTTGCAAGTCATTGGCAAAACCTCTTTTCTATTGCCGTATTCATATAATGTTTTTCGTGCAAGCATGTAACCATAGAATTATCGGGGGATTGTCATGCTGCTTTTTTTGAGTCTTGTTTTAATTCTGGCCACCATTTTTGCCAGTCGTCCGGGCGCAGATCGATCCGCGTCATTGGATCGAGTGTGTCAGCCAGCATTGATTCGATCCTTCTGCAATGTTCGCTTGGTATTCCGCTAACACCCCAAGAATGAATAGCTCCTTTAGACACATTGAACATTTTTGCCAGATCGGTTTTTCTGATCCCGAGAGCGGTAACTATCCGATTAACAATAATTTTTTTACTTTTGCTCATGATTAATTCTTTGAATATTCAAAACACACAGGCAAAGGATAGTTTTTCTATACCTAGAAGTCAAGAAAAAATAGATTGCAATCGTTTAGAATATCTATACATTAACCACATGAATGACATTGCAATCAATATCCCGGACTTCATTAAAGCGGTTAGGGCAAAGCTCGGATTGACACAGCTTCAGCTCGCCGATCTGATGAATTGCACGAAAGGGAATATCAATTCATGGGAAAAAGGACGGCACGAACCTTCTTACAGTCAGCTTGTAAAGCTCTCAAGAAAATCAGGGATCCCATTGCCGCACGATCAGGACAATCAATTGGCTTTAATGCTTGGTGTTAACCTGGATGAACTGGATATGGATCAAGTAGAAATAATAAAAAGTACAACCAAAATTCCAAAGGGAAACAGACTCCAGGCACGAAAAATCATTGGAACTTTTACTGAGGATGATCTCGAAAAAGAACTCAATAAATGAAGATGTTGTATTTCTTTCTGACTGGTGCAAAGTAGAACGATGCAGATGCAAAACAGGCAATGAGAAATGAAGAACATCGCAAAACAAATCACAGCGATTATTTTGATCTTAATTACCCCTGGCTGCGTTTCGATGTATGCAGATCCCGCTACGCGCCAGATACAGAATAAGCAAACATCAAATTATGGCCTGTGCGAGAAATTAACTATGGCGACACTGGCGCCAGCGGTAATAAGGGAAGAGTGGGCTAAGGAATTGGAGAGCCGTGGAGAAGATTGCAGCAAGCATGCCGCGACATTGAACAATGTACTGATGAGAAAAAAACAGCTCTCTGATAGCGGCACAAGGAACTACGTTCAGCCTGTTTTCCCGCTGTCCGGAACCGGACCGCAAATACACACAAACTGCAATCAACTCGGAAACTTTGTTAACTGCACCTCGCAGTAAAATATTAGGAGCGATATGATGAATAACAAAAAAATATTATTACGATCTTTAAATGCCGCGTTGCTTAGCGCGATTTCCTTTAATGCATGTGCCGATCTCATCACTTTCGATGACATAGATACGTCGATAAGTTCTGCGTTGGTGCCGGACAATTATCGCGGTTTTGAGTGGAGCAATACTTTTGTGGCGATAAACGGAACTAAGCCACTATGGGTGGGAACGGGTTATGAGCATGGCATGGTATCCGGACCAAATGTCGGCGTAAATGGCGGCGGTGATTCGGTCTACTTTTCAAGCAAAACCCCGTTTGATTTACATTCTATGTACGTCACAAAGGCATGGCATGACGGAATTACTCATTTTGATGGATATATTGGAACAACGCTCACCTACTCTGTAGATGTATTTTCAACAACACTAGCACCAACTTTCGTCACATTCGATTGGAGCGGAATCAATAAAGTGGTTATGTCGGACGGCGATTACACCATGCAATCGGCCATTGACAACATAGATTATGTATTGCTTGACCCGATTCCGGATCCTGCTCCAAATCCAGTTCCAGAACCACAAACTTACGCAATGCTTATAGCTGGTATAGGAATACTAGGCATCGCGCGAACGTATCGAATAAAAGCGTCATAGAAACGCTTACTCATCCAAATTAAACCCGCTTCGGCGGGTTTTTTATTGCCTAAATTTTAATCGAATAAGAAACCGTAAGCAGGAAGTATATTTTTTCTTGACTTTATTTGTATATATTTTCTATACTATAAACATCAACCAGCCACCATAAGTCGTGAAAGCAGGTGAGGTTGATAATCAAAACTACTTTGGAGAATCTCATGAAAAAAATTGTAATTGCTTTATTGATGTTGATTGCCGCGCCGGTTATGGCGGCTGACTACTGGAAAATGACCGGTGTCATGGCGGTTTATTCCGGCCAGTTTGGCAGTCCTTACTCAGCGCCAATAGTTAACGAAACACGCTATAAATCAGAAAAACTGTGCGATGCGGCAATCAACCAGATCACCCAGTCTCACCCGAGATACACATCAATAAACAGCGAAGGCGTGATGCTGCCAGCAAGTAAAGCCACCAACGGCTGGGTTGCTGTCGCGGCTGCTTGCATCAAACAGACTGAATAATCCCAAGGCTACCTCCTTAAGCCGTGCACTCGGTGGGGCCTGTGGAATCCAGGCGAACGAATCAACTAACAGCGTGAGGTAAGAGATGATCAAGTGCAGGGTGCAAGTGATAACAAAAGATTTTAGATACCACTATTCCGGAATATTTCAATCAACGTGGCATGCGATGGTGGATGCCGCGGCAAAGGTAACCAATCCCGTGCGATTGATAACTGTGCAGGTGATCCGGAATATTTCAATCAACGTGGCATGCGATGGTGGATGCCGCGGCAAAGGTAACCAATCCCGTGCGATTGATAACTGTGCAGGTGATCAAATGAGCATGCCAGTCATGAAATTATCACAGCAAGCCGTGGCGCTTCGCATCCGCGAAAACGAGTGGGACGCCTTGGAGCGTGATCTGGATAATCTGGTGTTAAACCGCAGCTATCCACTAGATATTCCAAAAATGCTTGAGTGTATCCAGGAATCGCTAACAAAGCGGCAAGGATTCATACCGGCAAACACTATTGAGCACGTCAATATTCAGCAGGATGTAAACGTGCTCGAAGCGCTAATTAACAACATGACGCTGAATCATGAAACGGATGGTTTGATGCAGCGCGCAGTGAAGCTGGAAGATTTAAAAATCGCCGTTTCAAAGGTTGGACTGACGGCATGAAAAACGATTTTAAATCATTGGTTGATGCGGTTTTTGCGATCTGCGCGCTGTTCTTTGCTTTATCACTGACACATGACTAAGCAACTATCCAATGCTGACCATGCTTTCAAACATGGTGTTGCAGCATATGACAATGGCTGCCCAATAAGCAGCAATCCGTACGATAGAGAGCATGAAACAGAATTGTTCGTTTCATGGCTGGACGGATGGCGGCATGAACGAAATTATTATGAGGGGGAATTGTGAACGCACAAATTGAAGAAGTTTTGGAGATGGATCGCCGGACATACATCGGCGGCAGCGATGTTGCGGCTATTCTTGGCGTATCGCCGTGGAAGTCAAAATTTGCGCTGTATCAGCAAAAAATAAGTGAATGGCAGGATGAAATTACGCCACAGAAAGAACGGATTTTTGCTCGCGGCAAGCGCTGGGAACCGGTCGTAATGGAAATGCTGATCGATGAGCTGGAGGATCGCGGCCATGAGGTTCGTGTAGTGGCGCGAAACAACCGGATTAAAGACATCGATCATGATTTCATCGCGGCAGAAATCGATATGGAATTAATGGTTGATGGCGAATTGATCAACGGTGAAATGAAAACCGTACACCCGTTCGCTGCGAAAGATTGGGGAGAGCCTGGAACCGATGAAATACCGATTTACTACACGGCACAAGTGCTACACGGGCAGATGGTGGCACGCAGGAGCAAAACCGTTGTTGCTGCGCTGATTGGTGCCGACGACCTGAGGGTTCACTTCGTCAATCGTGACGAAGAGATGATCAACATTATCCGGAACGCTGAAGTTGAGTTCTGGAACATGGTGCAAAACCGTATTTCGCCTGATCCGGTGACTATCGATGACATTAACCGGTTATACCGGATCGACTCGGGGAAAATCATTGAGGCTGATACAGAGTTGTTTACGCTATACACCGAGCTGGTGCATGTAAATGAAGATTTGAAAGCCAATGATGCGCACGCTGAAACGCTTAAATCACGCATCAAGGCACGAATGGGTGAAGCGGCATTGTTGATGCATAACGGGCAAAAGCTGGTGTCGTGGAAAACTAACAAGGAAAGCAGCAAAACTGATTGGAAGCAAGCATTTAATTTCGCGTTCTCATCTCCAGAATTTGCACAAGGATTAGGAAGAGATGAAGTTATAAAAAGATTCACTGACACAAAACCCGGCGCAAGACCATTTTTGTTGAAATAAATTAAGGAAAAATCATGAGTACAGCAGCATTAAAAACAGCAGTTAAAGGCGAAGTTTTAGACAAACCAAAAGACATCGGTGAGTTATCGAAATTTCTGGCAGGACGCCTTGGACAAATAAAATCGGTTGTAGCAAGCAATGTAACACCTGAAAAAATGGCCCGGATTGCGCTGAACGAATTACGCAGCAATTCCTATCTGGCAAAAATAGCATTGCAGAACCCTGCAAGCTTTGTGAATGCTGTCCTGCAAGCCTCTCACCTAGGACTTGAAATTGGTGGAGCGCTTGGCCAAGCGTATCTTGTCCCATACAAGGGCGAAATAAAAATGATGCCTGGGTATCGCGGACTTATATCGCTATCCAGAAGATCGGGAGAGATCAGCAACATCAATGCCTATGTTGTGTACGAGCATGATGAGTTTGACATGGAACTCGGGCTTGAAATCAAAGTACGCCACAAGCCAAAAATTACAGGTGCGCGCGGAGAACCAGTACTGGTTTACATGATTGCTCACTTTAAGGATGGCGGAAATCACTTTGAATGGATGACCATCGATGAGGTTATGAGCATTAAGGCGCGTAGTTCTGCGGTGAAATCTGGCGGACAAACACCGTGGGACACTGACCGCGATGAAATGATTAAAAAAACCGTAATCCGTCGCGGCTGGAAGTATCTTCCAATGTCGATTGAAATGATGAATCTTGAGAAGATCGAAGCAGCAACAGAGCAAGATAAAAACGTAATTATTGACGGAGATTCTTTCATTATCGATGGATCAACAGGCGAAATAGTTGAAACAAAACCAACCGACGAACCAAAGCAAATCACACACGATCAGCCAATTGTAACCGGCGAAATACCTTCGGAGGAAGAGCAGGAAGCCATTAAGCGGAAATTGATCGCCGAAGCAGAAGCAGAAAAAGCAGCGGGCGATAAAAAATCAAAGCAAAGTTTTAACGTGGAGTGATCTACCGTGAGCATGCAACAACAAAACAAACTGCTTCAATGGTTCGGAATATGCCCACCTGGATTTTCTCCTGATGTAAAATCAGTCTCGCGCAAAGGTAACTGCATCATAGAAGATCGACTGAAGCCAACACGGGATTTAAGAAAAGATATTCAGGCAAAGATAGAGAGCGGAATTGTCGGGCGCGGAATTATTTACAAAGAGCTTTTGAAAGAAGGGAAAATTCCGGTTAAAGACGGCAAGCCAATGGAAATAAAAGCATTCGGATTGCATCTTGCAAAGGTAATTAAAAAACTGGAAGAAACGCGCAATTTTGACAAAAATTCACTTCCGTCTGGGAAAAAAGCAAAAGAAATATTGAGGCTATTTGATAGCGGAGTTTCAGAAATCGACATTATGCATGTTCACGGATTCGCGCGATGCACCACTTACGCAACCCTTGTTAAATTTGGACGAATCAAGAAAAGAAATCATGCAAACAGCATCAGAAAAGACCGGCAAAAAATGCCTAAAATAACTCAAATGCTTAAAGATGGCCGCAATATAACTGACATTTGCAATCAGTTGGGCACATCAAGGAAATACGTTAACGATGTGATCAGGTATCGCAGAAAAGCGTTCAGATTGCTCGAAAACGAATCAGCGAAAAACGCTCTCGAGCTTTGCCAGCTTATTCCGCTAAGCAATGTATATGCTGAGTCATTGATAAGAGAATTCCTGGAGCTAAAAAATGAGCCAGCAAGTACAAGACCTGTTTGATGATGAGGCGGAATTTCAGGAATTACTAGATACCGCAAAAAATAATGCAGCAAACGATTGGGAGGAAAATTTCATTGCACAGCAAATAGACAAATTCTCGCAGTTTGGGCGGCGGATGTATTTATCGGACTTGCAGCTTGAGCACATAAACCGCATTGCCGGTGATCAGTAACGATAGATTACAACTTAACAAGGACAAAGAATCATGAAAAATTTAACGATATTTAGCAATCATCCAAGTTGGATACCAGATTTTAGCTTGCTCGATAAAAATTTATCGATACCAGGAAAGCTTGGTTATTCGTGGAAAGTTTTACGTGATGGTTTGCCATACATCAGAATTGGAGAAAACATTATTTTGACGTGTGAGCTACAGAAAAAGCTGATACCGGCTCAGGTAGTAGCTGATGAAGTCAAGAAAAGATTAGCAGAATTAAAAAAAGAACAAGGTTTCAAGCCAGGTAAGAAGCAAGCGCAAGACGTAAAAGAAGCAATTCTCATCAAACTGCATGAACAAGCATTTGTGACGAGTAAGTTGATAAATGTATGGATAAACGAAAAGCACAAAACGTTATGCGTTGAATCAACTAGCAAAGGTTTGGTTGACGATGTAATTAAACGTTTGGTAAGGGATATTGAATATCACGGCAAACCAATCGAAGTTAGTAATAGTGTGATTGGTTTTATGCGCAAGATTATCTTAGATGATCATGCGATGGCAGGATCAATACTCAGAATCGGAAGCAATCTTGTGTTGCAAGATGATGAGAACAAAAAGCAGATTAGCTATAAAAATGAAGATATTGTGACTGAAGAAATAAAAAATCATTTATTCCAAGGGAAAACTCCAAAAAGAATAGAACTTGAAATAATGAGGAAATGCGTTTCTTTTGAAATTGATGAGAACCTTATCATCAGCAAAATCAATATTGATGACGTAAAAATCGAAAGATCAGATTATGAAAATGAAGATGATTATTTTGATTCGTTATTTGCGATGCATTCGGCTCAATGCATGGAAATAATCACATCGCTTTTGGATGTTTTGGGTGAAGTTGATCAATTCCAAGAAGCAGAAACAACCGAAGAGGAAATGCAGCAATCGTATGAAGATGGTTACTTAGCAGCGGCGCAAGGCAAGCAGAAAAGTGATTGCCCTATCATCCGCTCGGAATTGGTTGCTGAATGGGTGCGCGGCTTTGATACGTGGCATGAAGAAAACCAAGCCACACAGGAAGAGGTTGCTTAATCATGAAAATCAACAAAATATCATCATTCGGAAATGTGGCAGTGCGCAATGCTGAGATTAACCTACGCGCACCGATCGCACTGATCTGCGGCAGCAACCGGGCCGGGAAAACCAGCCTAAGAAACGGCATTATCCACGCTCTTACCGGCAAAACGGATACGGTATCGCTCAAGAAAGACTGGCCGCTGCTGATCAATAAGCATGACAATAATTTGATCGGCTACACACTGGTAAATTTCGACGACGACAAAACCGCTTGCATCAATCTGCACAACGGCGTTCATGAGCTAAAAACACCGCTGCATTCCGCCTTGCCATACGTGCTTAATCCGTCGCTGTTCGGCAGCATCACACCGGATGAGCGGCGCAGTCTTCTGTTCGATCTAGGAAACCTGCGCAGCGACGGATCGGAAGTAAAGCAAAAGCTTCTTGATCGCGGTTGCGATCCGGCCAAGGTTGATCAGGTGTTGCCATTCCTGAAATCAAGCTTCGACAGCGCGGCAAAGCATGCGGAAGAAAACGTAAAGCAAGCGCGCGCTAATTGGAAAGCTGTCACCGGGGAGATTTACGGCGACAAAAAGGCGGAAGGATGGAAAGCACCGCAGCCACCAGCTATTGATAATGTCTCGAAAGAAGAAGTCTCCGATTACTTGTTAAAAATAGACGCTGAACTGGACGCTGCAAATCAAGAGCTGGGGAAACTGCAAGCACAATTCAACGGTGCGGCAGCCCGCAACGCTGAAATTGTAAGACTGCGTACCGAGCACGAAAAATTTGACCGGATCAGAACCAAGCTGGACAAAGACCGGCAGGAAGTGGCTATGTGGATGGTCAAAGTTGATGACACGCGCTTGATAGCCAATGGATCAAAACCAGGTGCAATTTCTTGCTCATGCCCATCTTGCGGAACTGAGCTCGTATTTGATGGTGAAAAACTGATCGAGCGCGGCGGCGATTTGCATGGTGATGAAGATGCTGCCATGAACTTGAAAACGTATGAAGCAACTCTCGAATTGCTCAAAAAATCTGTGGCAAGCGGTGAGCGCGATCTTGTAACCGCGACTGCAGCCGGTGAAAGAATTGCGGTAATGGAAGCCGAGAACAAATCCGCTCCAGATGAACAGGCATTGGTAGCGCTTAAAGCCAATATAGAAGTAATGAAAACATCGCGCAAAGATGCTAAAACAAAGCTGGATGAAATAGAAAGAAATGTGAGACTGGCCAGCGAAGCTGAAGCAAAAACAAAAAAAGCGGCAGAGCACCATGTCAGCTTGCAGGAATGGGACAAAATAGCCTCAGCACTGGCGCCGAATGGGATCCCAAGTGAAATGCTTAGTGCATCACTTGATCCAATAAACAAAAGGATTACAGAAAGCGTAAAAAGACTCGGATTTTACGGTGATGTTTTCATCACTCCTGATATGACGATTTTGGAGGATGATTGCAAGCTGTACTCGCTGAGTTCAAAAGCTACGCGCTTGCTGATCGATTCAATGATTGCCGAGGCAATTAGCCATGTATCAGGGATCAAGTTCTTTATGGTCGACGAATTTGACCTGCTGGACATGCAAAGCCGCAGCAATTACCTGAATTGGCTGATTGAGCTGGCAGAGAAAAATGAAATAGACACGGCGATCATCTTCGGCACGCTGAAGCAACCTCCAAAACTTCCGCCGCAATTCTCGGTGCATTGGTTGCAGGATGGGGTTATTGCCGGTCATGTTGCTGAGGTGGCGGCATGAGAAAAGTAAATGCACGCGACTGGAAAACCGGTGAATTAATCCATGAAAACGTTACTTTTCATCAGTTCGGCCTTGAACTTGTAGAGTACGACACAGGTGGCCAAAGCTGCAGCGTAGCAATTCTTGAATTGCACGATGGGACTGTTACCACATGGTCACCCAATCATATTCAATTCATCGAACCTGCGTCGAGCGAATCATGAGCACACCAAAAGAACGCTCAATTCTGTTTTCTCAGCCGATGGTACTGGCTATTCTGGATGACAGAAAAACCCATACTCGCCGGATCGTTAGAAACCAGCCAGTAATTGATGAGAATGGTTACATTCGTGACAGCTATTGGCTTAATAAACCTTTTGATGGCCTGTTGCTACCAAAAATAGATGATCTCGTCATGTACTGCCCGTACGGCAAACCAGGTGACAGGCTTTGGGTGAGGGAGACATTTCAGCCATTGTTTGCCGAAGGCATTGAATATCATTCCGAAACAAACTTTAAAACCGGGGACGGATACAAAATAAGTTATCCGGCGACAGATGGAATCCTGGAATTTGTCGACCCAGACGACAACATAAGTACCGCATGCATGCCATCAATCCATATGCCGCGCTGGGCAAGCCGTATCTCGCTCGAAATAACCGGTATCCGTGTTGAGCGGTTGCAGGATATTAGTGAAGATGATGCAAAATCTGAAGGCAGTTATGTTTGCGATTACCACGGAAGAATTATGCTTGATCAGCGCAGCAATCAGGGCTGCTACAAATGGGGCTATCGATCGTTATGGGAATCAATCAACGGCAAAGGATCGTGGGATCTGAATCCTTTTGTTTGGGTGGTTGAGTTTAAAAGGATTAAGTCTGATCGGGAGGCGGTATGAACAACGGTCCTATAATTTACGTAGCGTCACGAGCCAGCATTCCAGAACGTCCGGCTATGTGGCGCGCACTTCGCGCTCAAGGATTAAGAATTTCTTCGTCATGGATTGACGAAGCAGAGGAAGGTCAAACTGATGACTTCGCCGATTTGTGGCATCGAATAGAATCTGAAATACGCAGCAGCAACGGGCTTATCCTATACGCCGAAAAAAATGATTTCCCGCTCAAGGGAGCATTGATCGAAGCTGGAATGGCGATAGGCATGGGAAAACCAGTAGCCGTAGTTCTGCCGGGAGAGCCTTTCTTTGAACCACCTACTTACCGCCCAATTGGATCATATGGTTGCATCATGATAGATGCGAGATATTTTGGACTATAGAGCAGGCCATCGCGTGGATCTCTAAACAATGATCAAAGAAACCATATTTTCACCCTGCCGCAATTACCGGTACACGCTTTACCGGGAATGGGCTCCGGGCGACAAGGTTGTGATGTTCGTGGGCTTAAACCCATCAACGGCCGACGAGGTGCAAAACGATCCTACCGTAAGGCGGTGCATCAACTACGCAAAAGGATGGGGATACGACGGCATGTACATGGCCAACATATTCGCGTTTCGAGCCACCGATCCGGCTGTAATGAAAGCGCATCATGAGCCGGTTGGAAGGGAAAATGATCATTACCTTCAGCAAATGGCGCAGAGCTCCAGCGTGATCGTGGCAGCCTGGGGTACTCACGGCGCCCACCTTGGGCGTGGCGATGAAGTAAAGAAATTAATCCGTGGTCTGCATTGCTTGAGATTGACTAAAGACGGGCATCCTGGGCACCCGCTTTATTTGCCGAAAAATTTGATGCCGGTTAAGTTTTAAATGATCTGCTACCGAGACAGGCGATTTTGCAGCCAACAATGCGCCAATCGTGAATGCTCTCGCAATTTCAACGATGACGTGCTGGCTCGCGCAAAAGCGTGGTGGTGCGGCGACAATCCACCGATAGATTTTGCTGATTTAAAAACTGATGATTGTGGGTTTGTGGAGGTGGAACATGGATGAAATTGCAGAAATGATGCTTGACGGCTCTTTGTGCAAAGAATGCGGTGCTGTTATTGGCGACGGCAATGGCGAAGGATTCGCGGTCACTTGCAGTAATTGCTTAAAAGGTAATGGCAATCCAGAAGCCAAGCAAAGAAGTAAAAAACCGAAATCAAAAATGAAACGGTATCCATGCAAGATATGCGGAAAATCATTCGCCGTAATGTCTCAGCACTTGCATCACGCACACGGGATTAAATCATGAATAAATTGCATGTGCTGCCGAATGGTAACGGAATTAATATAAGCCTTGTTACTGGCGTAATTTATGAGCCATCATCCGATTTGGTGTTAGGTTGTCGTTCAAAAGCCGCCGTGAGAATTGAATATGGTGATTCTGTAACCTATGTGATATTTGATGCGGACGCGGAAGCAATTAAATTCCGCGATGAGTTAATTGCGCTGGTTAATAGCCAACGGGAGCAAGAAAAGTGACCACATTAGATAGCACCACTGAAAGATGGGTAGATAGTTTAGGTAAAGGAAAACTTATTCTTTGCTGGGTGTGGAACTATGAAGATCAGAAACAGTATCAATTTACAGATCTAATAAAATGTTACAGAAAAGACTCAAATTATCATTATATTCCACTGAACGGAGTGGGATGGATTCATGCAAGACCTATAAAACTAGAAGAAATTAAGCCATGCTTACTAGAATTTCCCATAGAAATACAGACTATAGTTCCAGGTCAAATATTTAAGCATCCAAATTTCGGCCTGGTTAAATTTAAAAGATTGGATTATTACCACGGTGAATGTACTGCGGAATTGGAAGGAATTGAATTCCATAGAACTTACTACCAGAAAATTGAGTTAATGATGGAACTTGGTTTTACTATTATGGATAAATAAGATGAACAGGGTAAAGCGAGATTACTGCTCAAAAAACCATCATCCACGATGGAAGGCATGGACAGCAAAGTACGAATCAACCTTGAATGCAAGACTCATCGGCTATTTATGCGATTTCTGTGGGCAGAAAATTAACGATACAGTGGCGTATGGTGTTACAAATAACAATTTTATTCACCTTGGCTGGATACGCATCGTAAGCAATAGGAAAGTTGGCTATCAAGAGCACGAAGCTGCACAAAAAAGGTATCTAAAATATCTTGAAAGACGGCACGCACTGATTAGGAATCTAAGGATAAAAGGAAATCATTATGCATCAAGAACAAGTTTCACTCCACACGGACCACTTAAAATAGAACAAACACAACCTCCATCTTTATATGACAAATCAACCCATTTATATCACCAAGCAATGAGATTAGGGGATTAGAAATGAACCAAACAGAAATCGGAGAGGTAATAAAAAAAGCAATCATATTCTTACGGCTTAAAAATGCCATTCAATGGCTATCTTCACTATTTGACCAAGAATTAAATGAAGAAAATAATGACATTAAATTATATGTTGGTATGTGCGGGTCGAAATATGAGTGCAGCTACCGCGGATACGAGAGACTTCAGGTAAAGTTTCGGCTTTATGGGGATGTATATAAAAACATAGAGGATATAATCTTCTCTCCATTAATTGGCAGCCCGTTAAAAATTGAATATTTTATTTTATCTAGAAATAAATTAGGCGCTATAGTGTTCTGCGTACCCATCTCACCTTACGAGAACATCTCACTTTGCAATGGCGATAATGTTGCTGTAAGACCAGGATCATTATCTTTTAATAGAAAATTTTTGAATTAACGTATTCATTAAATAATGGTTGAAACAGCAATGAGCGAGATCATTAAAAAAACAGATCTGTTAACTACAGACGAAGCCGCTGAAATGGTTGGTGTAAAGCCTGGAACACTGGTTAATTGGCGCTGCACCAAGAAGGAAAACATTCCTTACGTTAAAATCGGCAGCAAGGTTTTTTACAGAGAAAAAGATATTCTTGATTATATTGATCAGCAGCGGGTTGCTTAATCATTATGAGAGTTTGCGGCATATATATGATTAAGCATGTCCAATCAGGAAAGATGTATATCGGTCAATCACGGAATATTTCTAAAAGATGGAATGATCACCTCCGTTACGGGAATTCCCGCATCGGAAAAGCGATAAGGAAGTACGGGAAAGAACGATTTTATTTTGAGGTTTTAGAATTGTGTCATCCGAATGATCTTAACGACAAAGAAATTTACTACATAGGTAAATTTGATTCTGTCAGGAATGGCTACAACATATTGCCTGGTGGCGGACAGTTCGATATGCCGGAATCTGTGAAGATCAGAATAGGGAATTCCCAAAGAAAACGATACGCCAAAAGACCGCCAAAGTGCTTTGTTACGTTTTCAGGTGGAAAGCAAAATGCTATGCCATTAAACGTCAGGCCAAAAATTCTCAGTACCGATCAAGTAGTGTTTTCAGATTACCAAGCAAGAATAATAATCGATCATATGTTTAAGCCACATTATCGAGATAACAAGATTGGTGCTGAACTTTGGAATATCGATGGCGCTGACAAGGAAATGGTTATAAACGCACTATTCAGATCACAACTAGCTTAGTTATTATTCTGTTTCTTCCTGATTTTTATCACCTCGGCGGCATCCTTCAACCCAGCAGCAGTTAACATAGCGCTTGTTGCTGTATTCACGCTCTCACGCACCGGATCAAGATCAAGCCGGGCATAAATAGCCGTTGTGTTTTGGTGCTTATGATTCAGTGATTTCCCTATAATAGCCAGAGACGCACCGGTTTTAGCCTGCCAGCTACCGAGTGTACGGCGAAGATCATGGATTCTTAGGTTATCGATTCCAGATCGAGCGAGTATCCTTGCCCACCCTTTTCGTGGTTCAGCTAAGTGCCCATTCTTACCGGTCCCCGGAAAAACAAACACAGCCGGTTTCGATGGTTTGCGATTCAATAAAACATGGATAGCCTCGGGCGACAAAGCCACCGTTTGCGGTGTGCCATTCTTGGTTTCCTCAATGCGCCATTCTGCCCGTTCGAAATTGATGTCTTGCCAGCGCATAGCGCAAACATTCGATTGCCTCGCGCCGGTCAGAAGCGATATTAGAACGTAATCGCGGATTACTTCGTTGTGTTCCTCGGCCAATGCAGCAAAGAATCTCGGCAGTTCATCGCCCTGGATGAACCGGTCCCTGCTCTTTTCCTTATTTCTCCGGATACCAAGGGCCGGATTCCTGTCCCATAGGTCAACCGATATTGCCCAGCCAAACACGCTTGATATAAGAGCAAGCACCCTGTTGGCGGCGATGGGTGATCCGTCTTTTGTGATTGAGCCGTGAATCAGCGATATTGATGCGCGATCGATCGATGAAAGTTTTTTATTGCCGATGCTTTTCTCAAGGTGATTGCGGTATTTCTCAACATCTTCACCCCACGTCTTTTTATTCAGTTTTGCGTGCCGGTCGATATACTCAAAAAACAATTCACTGAATTGCATCTCTGCTTTTGCGCTACGCTTAACTTCTGCCGGGTTATTTCCATCCGATATGGAAAGGTTTATCTCCATCGTTTTGCGGCGCGCCTGATCGATTGTCATGTCAGGATACCGGCCAAGCGTAATGCGTTCCGGTTCCCCGCATTTGATGCGCTTGAACACGCTGAATGTTTTTACGCCGGTGTGCGATACACGCAACTGCAAGCCGTTGGCCTTGGTATCTTGATAGGTGTCTCGTTTTCCTGGTGCCGGAATTGGAAGTGAATCAATGTCCGCTTTGGTGAAATTAAATTTTTTAGCCATCCTGGGGTTACGACGGGGTTACTTTGGGGTTACAATTTGCGCGCATTTTAATGAATTTTTATACATGCGCATGAATGTCAGGTTACCCGAAGAACGGCTTACTATCAAGTTCTAAACGTTTCTGTAAATTTTTATGAATGTCCATAAATTGCTTGGAAGCCGGACTTTTAATCCGTTGGTCGGCAGTTCGAATCTGCCACGACCTACCAAAAATAAAAGAAGGGGCTGACATAAGTGAGTGCCAGCCCCTTTTTTCTTGTTTAGTTTAGCGTGACAGATTCCATATTCACGTCATTCCCGCATCGCTTATTTTCGATTTCAGCCGTGTGATAATTCTCAAATGCCTTGAATTCGATTCCTCACATCCTGTGGGTGTAAAATGAGAACAAATTCCGATAAACAGAGTCCACTATAAAATCGACATCTCATTGAAATATCCGGCTCCGGTCATGTCACACGAACAGATTAAACCAAACACACAACCTGCTGACAACGCTGTAGGCTGGCGCTTCGACAATAGCTATACCCGCTTGCCCGATTATTTTTACGTGCCGCAGAATCCGGTGCCGGTGCGCGCACCGCAGGTGGCGATATTGAATCACGCGTTGGCCGAATCACTCGGATTGAATCTGCACGCATTATCCGCCGCTGAAGCCGCCGCGCTGTTTTCCGGCAATGCCGTGCCGGAGACCGCGCAGCCCATTGCACAAGCCTATGCCGGCCATCAGTTCGGTCATTTCACGATGCTGGGCGATGGGCGGGCCCTATTGCTGGGCGAGCATCTCACTCCGGCAGGCGAGCGCTTCGATATCCAGTTCAAGGGTTCCGGGCAGACGCCATTTTCGCGGCGCGGCGACGGTCGCGCCGCGCTCGCACCGATGTTGCGCGAGTACATCATCAGCGAAGCGATGCATGCACTGCATATCCCCACCACACGCAGTCTCGCCGTGGTTACCACCGGTGAACAAGTGGTGCGGGAAACCCTGCTGCCCGGTGCGATTCTGACGCGCGTCGCGGCCAGCCATATCCGCATCGGCACATTCGAATACGCCGCGCGGCAAGGCGGTGCCGAGGCTGTCCGGATTTTGGCGGATTATGCCATTCAGCGGCATTATCCGGATCTTGACAATATCGAAAACCGCTACTTGTCGCTGTTGCACCGGGTGATCGAGCGTCAGGCGGCGCTGGTTGCGCGCTGGCTGCTGGCAGGATTCATTCACGGCGTCATGAATACCGACAACATGAGTATCAGCGGTGAAACGATCGACTACGGACCGTGCGCATTCATGGATGCCTACGATCCGCATACGGTATTCAGTTCGATCGATCAATCCGGCCGTTACCGCTATAGCAATCAACCGTTAATGGCGCAATGGAATCTTGCACGCCTGGCCGAAACCTTGCTGCCGCTCATCGATCCGGTGCAGGAAAAAGCAGTAAGACTGGCGGAAGAAGCCGTGCACGCTTTCCCGCAAATTTACCAGAGCCAATGGATCAGCGGCATGCGCAAAAAATTGGGATTATTCAGCGAAGAAGCCGAGGATACCCAACTTATCGCCGCATTATTGAACTGGATGTACAGCAACCGGGCCGATTACACCAATACCTTCCGCGCGCTGGCATCGGAAGCTTTACCCGGCGATGCAGTGTTCCACGCTCCGGAGTTTATCGCGTGGTATGCACAGTGGCAGGCCAGGCTGGCACGTCAATCCGAATCAAAAGATAACGTGTTACGTTTGATGCAAGCGCTTAACCCCGCGATTATTCCACGCAACCACCGCGTCGAAGAAGCCTTGTCCGCCGCTGCGGAGCACGGCGACTATGTGCCGATGGAACGACTGCTTGCCGCGTTGGCCGATCCGTATACCGATGCACCGGAATATTACGATTACCGTACCCCGCCGGCACCCTCCGAACGTGTGTATCAGACTTTCTGCGGAACCTAAACAGTTTTTTGCAACAGCCTAGAGAGGAGAACAGCATGACCATCACCCTGAACCACACTATTGTGCCCTGTTTCGATAAAACCCGGTCGGCAAAGTTTTACAGCCAACTATTCGGTTTTGAGTACGTCGGTGCGTTCTCGCATTTCATCGTGGTACGCGTCAACGATACGCTGAGTCTCGATTTCGATAACAAGGAGAAATTTGAGTCGCTGCATTACGCATTCAAAGTATCCGAACAGGAATTCGACGAAATTTTTGCACGCTTGCATGCCGGGCAAATCCCTTACGGCAGCGGCCCCGGCCATGCGGACGACATGGCCATCAACCACAATTACGGCGGACGCGGCGTTTATTTTCGCGACCCGAACGGGCATTTGCTGGAAATGCTGACCGCGGATTACGTTATCCCGCCGCAATAACTGCAATTTCTACAACCTAATCGCAAAGAAAAACAGCACTATTAACAGAGTTCATAACAACCGAATTCTGTTTCGTCACCGAATGGCAGATTGACGCAGCGCTTGAACCGGTGTTCGACGCAATTATCCGTTGCCGCAATTGGCCGGTCAGGTGGCAAGATACCGAGAGAGCATGGAAAAGCGGTTATCCGGCGGTGCCGATGAGACTGGCAGCTCATCCATCCGGCGCAGGAAAATGAACTGGAAGCACATACCGCCGCCCAATGGTTTGGGGAAAAGCTTCCGCTGGATTTAATAATGCTTGCAAAAACATAACGGTTGCAATACGCCGCTCAGCTTTTCTCCGCCGGCGCGGATTGCGCCTTCTGTTTCTTCCATTGGTCGTAGCATTCAAGACCACAGTAGTAGACGATATAGTCGGTTGCCTTCACACTCGTGGCTTCGGAGAGCGGAATTTCTTTAAAACACACTTCGCACGCCACTTTCTCCGGTTCGATAATTTTCTTCTGTTCCATCATGTCAAAGCCTCCAATCAGCACGAATCGGTTTTAATTCATTCATCCGGCATTGTTGCTCAGCGCGGCGGCGGGGGCGGCGGATTGCCCGGCGGCGGAGGGGGCGGTGTAAAATTTGCCGGCGGCGCTGAAATTCTCGGGCCGGTATTGGTATTCACCGGTTGATCGCTGGTGACATTACCCGATACAGGAACACGATGACCTTTGGCATACATGCACTGGATATAGCCGATGTCATAGCGATCTTGCAGTGCGTAAGCCGATGTTGTGGCAGCACCGGCACCGGTTGCTCCACCCAGCAACAAACCCGTTCCCGCGCCTATCGCCGCACCCGATGCACCACCTATAGCCGCTCCCGCAGCAGCGCCAAGCCCGGTTCCGACCGCCGCGCTTGTCACACCACTGGTTTGCGCCGACTGCTGCGGTGTAGTACCGCCGACTTGTTGGTAGGCATAAGCTCTACATTCATAGTCATCGGCCCGGAACTGATCGAAGCTTTTACCGGAACCCGGTAATGTCAGAACGCTCGGTCCCGACGGCATGGTGACGCACGCAGACAACAAGCCCGCCGTCAGTAAAACGGATAATTTTTTAGATGTGAACATGCTGAACCTCTTCCTCTTATTGTCCGGGCGGTTGCGGCGCTACCTGTAACCAGCCGCCGGGGCAAGTTTTTATGTACGGATAATAACCATCAGGATCGCGGCAATAGTACCAATAATTGGTTTGCGGCTGAGCCTGCTGTGTTGGCTGAGCTTGCTGCTGGATATAAACAGGTGGTGTTGTCGGCACGATCACCGTCTGCGGATACGAGTAATAAGGCGGATAATAAAACGGGTAGCCGAATCCATAACCGCCAAAACCGTAACCGCCATAGCCGTAGCCACCGTAAAACCCCGGCCCGTAGTAGCCCAAACCGATACTCAAGTGACTGTGGCCATGACTATGGCCACCATGCCCGCCACTCCGAGCCCAAACACCATTGCTTGCCAGGATTAACGCTAGTGCGATTGCCGGATACGTCAGTTTAATCGTTCGCATAGAAACTCCACTGAAGCGTTGTGATGTAAAACGCAATTTAGACTGAAACATTACCGCATAATTCCATCGGTTTGGAAAGTACGGACACCAAACTGGCAGAAAGCGCATTATCTGCCCATCCGCCATCCCAAATAGTCCGATTCCTTGGAAAAATCATCCCACACAAAGACCGGATTGGGAATCGGATACGTCGGCAGCCAGAAAGTGAGGAAATCGACTGCTCCATTCGCAGTGCGTCCCACGGTATGGTAAATCCCCCATAGCGTTCCTTCCGTCACACCGATTAATGGATTGCTATCCCTTTGGCTCCAGATCGAAATATTTTTCGGTAATTCCATCCAGCCGGTCGCCACATTGGCCACGCCGCTGAGAATTTTCATACCCGCCCTGCTGAAATAAATTTCGGCGGTAATGTCTTCGCTGGCCCGTATTTGCGGCGAGAAAAGAGACAATAGAATCAATAGTAGGGGCAGTTTGGTAGTTACTCTCATCGTTTAAACTCCTGTCAAAATTTCAAATCACCGTGCAGCATCGGATTAACCCATCATTACAGCTTAAATTTCAATTTTAGAACGAAACGGTCACGCTATAATACGCACCAACCGGTCTGTTGCGTATTTTTCTATCGCTTCTTTACAGTGAACTGAGAAAGCCTGAAGTCCTGCACCACTCATAAAATAAATGCACATTAAGCGGATATGAATGTCTGGGAAAAATACCTGCATCTGTTCAAGACCGCCGAAGCCAGACGCTTCGCCATACTGTTCGCCATCATTTACTTCGCGCAGGGCATGTCCGCATTGCCCGATCAAACCATATCGATCACCTTCAAGGATCAAGGCTTCGAAGCCGACGATGTCGCCGCTTTCTTCCTGCTCGCCTCGGTTCCCTGGTTTATCAAACCGCTATACGGCCTGATCTCGGATTTTCTACCCCTGTTCGGCCAACGGCGCAAGAGTTACATGTTGCTGACTTCATCGCTGGCCTGCGGCGCCGGATTGATTGCCGCTTTTATCATGCAGTACAGTTACTGGGAATTAGCCATCCTCTATACGCTAATGGGCTTCGGCCTGGCGTACAACGATGTGCTCAGCGATGCCTTGATGGTGGAGAACGGCAAACTGTATGACCTTACCGGCGCCTTTCAGTCGGTGCAATGGATTGCGATCACGGCAGCTTCCATTCTGGTCGGACTGCTCGGCGGATACTTTGCCGAACATCGCAATCTGCAAGTGTCTTTTGCCGTCGCCGCCATTTTTCCTTTTACCGTGCTGCTTACGGCGGCATTCTTCGTGCGCGAGAAGAAATACGTGCATTCGGGACCGGCCGCGTTTCAGGAAACTTGGCAAGCGCTGCGGCAAGGATTTGGCGAACGTTCGGTATGGCTGGTCGCGGCGTTTATTTTTCTATTCAATTTCAGCCCTTCTTTCGGTCCGGCATTTTTTTATTACAAAACCGATACGCTGGGTTTCAGCCAGCAATACATCGGCATTCTGAGCTCAATCGATTCCTCTACCAGTATCATTGGCGCGATGATCTACGCATCGATGTCGCGCACGGCGCCGCTGCGCCGCCTGATCAACATTGCGATCGGCCTGTCGGTGATCACCTTGCTGACCTACTTGGCGTATCGCGGGGAAACATCCGCGCTATTCATTCATATGATCTGGGGTGTGACTAACATGATCACCACCCTGGCATTCCTCGATCTTGCCGCGCGCGCCTGCCCGAAACGGGCGGAAGCTACTTTTTTCGCGCTGCTGATGTCGATTTTCAATTTCGGCACGCTGGCCTCGCAAAACATCGGCGCGCAGTTATACACAGCGCTCGGCGAAGGATCGTTTGCATACACCTGGCTGGTGGTTGTTTCGACCTGCACGACGGCCGCTATCTGGCTGCTCGTGCCGATGATTCATATCGAACGCATCGAAGCGCACGCCCGGGAAAATCAACCCGGAAAGTCCTGAACATTACCCGCAATTTTCATCGCGGCTAAGCCGAACCCGGCAGCGATCCGGTTTGGTAGTAAAATACCCCGCACATTTATTGCGCCGGCTCCTAATCGCGGCGCTCTTATTCAAAACCCAAGAACTGAGGACTCACATCATGTACGTCACTATCGTTTATGCAGCCGTCAAAGCGGACAAAGTGGAAGCGTTCAAGGAAGCTACCCGCATGAATCATGAACAATCGATTTGCGAACCCGGCAACG
Source organism: Gammaproteobacteria bacterium (assembly GCA_015709615.1). Taxonomy (NCBI): domain Bacteria; kingdom Pseudomonadati; phylum Pseudomonadota; class Gammaproteobacteria; species Gammaproteobacteria bacterium. The sequence goes on from CP054179.1 coordinate 349,790, forward strand.
TGCGTTTTGACATTCTGCAGTCCGCCGATGATCCAACCCGGTTCGTATTCTATGAAGCTTACAAAACCAAACAAGATGCCGCTGCGCATAAAGAAACCGCGCATTATCTGACGTGGCGCGATACCGTCGCGGATTGGATGGCCGAACCGCGCAAGGGCGTGGTATATGACGGTTTGTATCCGGTTGTGAGCAACTCATGACGCCATTTTCGATTGCCCGCCTACCACGCATCGAATTCGGCGCGGGCAGCTTGAAGAAACTGCCGGATATTATCGCGAGTTATGGCGCGCGCATTCTGCTGGTTACCGGCGCGCATTCTTTTATCAATACGCCGCATTGGCAATTCCTGATCGATCAACTCGAACGGCGCGGAATCACCTGGCAGCACTGCACCGTAGCGGAAGAACCCTCCCCCGCTTTGATCGACGAGCTCGTCAAAGCTCACGCCGGTGATCATTTCACCGCAATCGCCGGCATCGGCGGCGGCAGCGCACTCGATGCCGCCAAAGCGGTTGCGGGATTATTACAAGTACAGCGTTCGGTGATGGATTACCTCGAAGGCGTCGGTCCGGAATTGCCGTATCAGGGCCCCGCCGTGCCGTTCATCGCCGTGCCCACGACTGCCGGTACCGGCAGCGAGGCGACCAAAAACGCCGTGCTCAGCGTGCAAGGTGAAAACGGTTTCAAGAAATCTTTCCGCCACGACAAACTGGTCGCCGAATATGCCATCATCGATCCGGATTTACTCGCAAGCTGCCCGGCCGGCGTGATCGCCGCTAACGGCATGGACGCGCTAACACAACTGCTGGAATCGTACGTGTCGATCAAAGCCAACGCCTTCACCGATGCGCTGGCGGTCAGTGGCTTGCAGGCCGCCCGCGACGCACTGATCCCGCTTTACCGCCAGCAAGGCGATATGGCGCAACACCGCGAAAAAATGGCCTACGCCGCACTGCTCTCCGGCATCACGCTGGCGCAAGTGGGTTTGGGCTCGGTGCACGGCTTGGCTTCCCCGCTCGGCGCTTTCTACCCGATCCCGCACGGCGCCGTCTGCGGTACCCTGGTCGCAGCCGCCACGCGAATCAACATTCGCAGCATGCAAACGCGCGAGCCGAACAACCTGGCGCTGGTAAAATACCTGCACGTCGCCGAAATCCTGTGCGAAAAACGCTTTATCGACCCGGAAACGGCATTTAGTGCTCTAACCGATCTGCTGGCACAATGGACCAACGAACTCGCCCTGCCCCGATTGTCGCATTACGGGCTACAGGAAACAGGACTCGACAAAGTCATCGCCAATTGCCGCGGTAATAGCATGAAAACCAATCCGATTGTGCTTATGGATGAGGAAGTCCGGCAAATTTTGCTGGAAAGACTGTAGCCACCCAAAGTACTGAGAAAAGTAATTGACACCTTACTTAAGAAGAAAACACCTCGCTCAGAAAATTCTCAATCGACCGGTACGCGCGGTTCGCCGCCACTTCCTTGTAAACCGTGCCGAAACTGGGATTATTGGCTTTCGGGTTGGTGAAGGCGTGCATGGTGCCGCCGTAAACGTGTACTTGCCAATCGACGTTGGCGCGCGTCATTTCGGTTTCGAACGCGAGCACTTGTTCGGGTGGCACCATCGGGTCGTCGTGGCCATGCAGGCAGAGCACTTTGGCGGTGATGGTTTCGTTGGGCACATTGCCCGGTGCGAAGATGCCGTGGATGCTGACCACGCCTTTGACATCCGCGCCGGAGCGCGCCAGTTCCAGCACGCATAGGCCGCCGAAACAATAACCCATTGCCGCGATTTTGGTCGCATCGACTTGCGGCAGTTGCCGTACGGCGTGCAAAGCGGCGTTAATGCGGCGGCGCAGCAGCGCGCGGTCTTGCGCGAACGGCGCCATCAATGCGCCATTTCTATCCGCGTCACCGTCGGCGCCGAATATGCCTTTGCCGTACATATCCAGCGCAAAACCGACATAACCCATGTCCGCTAAGCGTTCTGCGCCTTTGCACGCCAGCTCGCGCCGCCCGCTCCAGTCGTGCGACACCAGCACGGCGGGTTTTGGCGTGCCGGTATCGTGGTAAGCGAGATAGCCTTCGAGTTGCGTATTGCCATCCTGATAATCGATTGTTTTCGTAATCATGTTGCCACCTTTCCTTGAAAGTAGTGATAATCTCACGGTGTAGATGCTATTTCGATCCAATGAACCCAAAGGAGTTAACCATGAACAACACTCGCAAATCTGTTGCCGCCGCAGTTACGGCGCTATCGCTATGGGCATTGTCCGGTCACGTTTCCGCGCAGAATTTTCCGACGCAAAAAGTGCTGCCGCTGGAATTATCAACCCAGGCGGCGATGGCGGCAATCAAAAAATGCCATGACGACGGCTTCAAAGTCAGCGTCGCCATTGTCGACCAATCCGGTTTGCTCAAGGTGCAATTGAAAGCCGACGGCGCCGGGCCGCACACGTTGGACAGTAGCCGCCGCAAAGCTTACACCGCCAACAGTTTGCGTGATTCGACGCACAAATACGCCGTGCTGGTCGCGCAAAAGCCGGAATTACAAAGCCTGACGCGCTTAAACGACAACATTCTGTTACTGGGTGGCGGCTTCCCGATCAAAATAGGCGGTGAAGTGGTCGGCGGTATCGGCGTCGGCGGAGCGCCGGGCATCGAGTTTGACGAAGTTTGCGCCAGCGCGGCGTTGAAAATCCTGAAAGCGGACGATACCTTCGAGCGGAAATGATTACCGCTGCTGCATCATCGCCGCGTAGGCGATGAACAAATCTTCCAAAAACAGGCGCGGATTCAACGGATGGTGCGCCAGTTTCTGCTTATTGTTCAGTTCCCGGGCGAATGCCCCGCACGCGAGCGGGTTCAGTTGGTTGCTTAACGTTTGGATCGTGGGCAGTTGTTTCAAAAAATAGCGCACCTTGCCGGTGGTGCGGTAACTGATCAAGTCATAACACCATTTTTGCAGCCAATTGACGATCACCGGTAAGCTGCTTTGCTGCAATGCATCAGCCAGCAGCAGCGGATCAAGCCGCTTGGGATCGGCGACATGACGCACGAATTGCTCGAAACTTGCCGCATCGCCGCCTTGCGAAATCAGCAATGCCGATAGCGGCGCATAACCGGCAGCGGCAAGGCACTCTTCGGGATCGTTAACCCCTTGCTGGCGCAACCAAGCCACCGACGCGGCGATATCCGGCAGCGGCATCGCCAGTTGCTGGCAGCGGCTGCGAATGGTCGGCAGCAAATGCTGCGCCTGATGTGTCACCAAAATGAACAGCACATCCGGCGGCGGTTCTTCGAGTTTTTTCAGCAGTGCATTGGCAGCGGCGGTATTCATCGCCTCCGCTGGATAGATCAGAACGATCTTGTAACCGCCTTGATGCCCGGTGAGATAAACAAAATCGTTCAGTTTACGGATTTGCTCGATGCCGATTTTCTGGCTGGCACTTTTCTTAGATGTTGCGCTGGATTTCTCGTCGCTTTCTTCTTTCTCCGCAGGCTCATTCGCTGCAGCGGCGAATGCTTCCGGCACCACTTGATAAAAATTCGGGTGACTTTCCTGCTCGAACCAGCCGCAACTCGCACACCGGCCGCATGCCTGCTGGCCCGTTGCCGGTTCGGTGCACAGTAGCGATTGCGCCAACCGCCGGGCGAAATCGTATTTGCCGGTGCCTTGTTTTCCCTTGAGCAGCAGCGCATGCCCCCAGAATCGGCGGCTGTGCAGCAACTTCTGCCAGAATGCCTGCTGCCAGGGAAAAATTTCACGCATAGTGTAACAGCCGCTGAACGGTTTGCTCGACCGCCGCTTTGACTTCCGCGAGTGGGCGGCTGCTGTCGATGATGTGAATACGACCGGGAAATTGCCGCGCCCGGTCGAGGTAAGCGTTTCGCACGCGTTGAAAGAAACCCGCCTGCTCTTGCTCGAAACGATCGGCATCTTTGATTTGACTGACGCGCTGCTGGCCGATCTCCACCGGTACATCGAAATACAACGTCAAATCCGGCTGCAAAGCACCCTGCACCCATTGCTCCAGAATGCCAAGCTTGGCGTTATCCAGTCCCCGCCCGCCGCCTTGATAGGCAAAACTGGCATCGGTGAAGCGATCGGAGATCACCCATTGGCCTAGTTGCAGCGCAGGCAGAATCACTTTATCCAGATGCTCGCGCCGCGCCGCGAACATCAGCAAAGCTTCGGTCTCCGCGTGCATGGTCATCGATTTATCCAGCAACACAGCGCGCAATCGCTCACCCAGTTCGGTGCCACCCGGCTCACGTGTGACGACGGTCTGCAACCCCGCACGCTGCAACAACTCGACAATCCACGCCAGCTGCGTCGATTTTCCGGCGCCGTCAATGCCTTCGAGTGTGATGAATTTACCTTGCTTCATGTCTTTTCAGTTTTCAAGTGCAGTTGCAGTCAGTTACCATGTGCGATTGTTCATTTTTTTGATTTTAACATGCGTCTGGACGCCACCGGATTGCTCGATTCCGCTAAATTCATCGCCTCGCCGAATTATGACGAACGCCCGCCGGGCACGGACATCAATCTATTGGTGATCCACAACATCAGCCTGCCGCCCAATGAATTCGGCGGCGATGGTGTGATCGAACTGTTCACCAACTGCATCGATCCGGCTGCACACCCCTATTATCAAGCGCTACAGGGTTTGAAGGTATCGGCACACTTTTTCATCCGCCGCGATGGCGCTCTAATTCAATTCGTACCGTGCATCCAGCGCGCCTGGCATGCGGGTGTCTCGAACTGGCAAGGCCGCGAACGCTGCAACGATTTCTCGATCGGCATCGAGCTCGAAGGCAGCGACACCACGCCGTTTACCGACGCGCAATATGAAGTACTGATCGGTTTGACACAATGTTTGTGCGAACGATATCCGATTCAGAGTATCGCCGGGCATTCGGACATCGCCCCCGGGCGCAAAACCGACCCGGGGCCTTGGTTTGATTGGAAAAGATATGACAGCAGTTTGAGCAGCAATTTAATTAACCGACCAGCCAATAACACACCGTCGTAATCACCGCTGCGCCGATGAAATTAAGCACTAACCCTTCGCGCACCATGCTGCTGATCGGCACCGCGCCGGTGCCGAACACGATGGCATTCGGCGGCGTGCCGACCGGCATCATGAAACCATAGCTGGCGGCCATCGCGGCCGGCAGCATCAGCAGCGCGGGATCGACATTGGCGGCTAGTGCAGCCGGACCAAGAATCGGCATCAACAAAACGGTGATGGCCGTATTACTCGTAACTTCAGTAAGAAAAGTAACCAATAATGCGACGCATACAATGATGATCAACGGATGCAAACCGGACAGAACGGATAACTGCTCGCCCACCGCTTGCGACAATCCGGTTTCGATGAACGCCTGCGCAATCGCAATCCCTCCGGCAAACAAAATCAAAATACCCCACGGCACCTTGACGGCGGTATCCCAGTTCAGCAATTGGCCGCCACGGCCGTTCGGGATCAGAAACATCGCCACCACGGCGATCAATGCCACCGTCGCATCGCTCGCTCCTTTCAGACCGAGCCAGACGCTCCAACCGCCGAACGGTTCGTTGCGCGTGATCCACGCCAGCACGGTCAGCCCGAAAATCAACAGCATGCGCCGTTCTTCCGCGCGCCATGGCCCTGCCGGAGGCATCGCCAAATCACCCTTGAAATGCAAATGCCGGGTCAGCCACAAACCCGCCAGCGGCGTCATCAACAGCACCACCGGCACACCCCAGCTCATCCACTGCGTAAAACTGACCGTGATTCCCGTGAAGCTTTCATATTCGCGCATGAACACCAGATTCGGCGGTGTGCCGATCGGCGAACCCAATCCGCCGATACTGCTGCCGTAAGCGATTGACAGCAGCAACGGGATAGCGAGCTTTTTATCGTTGCTCTGATCGATCACCGCCAATGCCAGCGGCAACATCATCAGCGTGGTCGCGGTATTGGAAATCCACATGCTGATAAACGCGCAGGCGCACAAAAAACCGAACACGATACGCCGGCTGCTATGCCCGCCGACGATACGAATCAACCCGAGCGCCAGCCGGTGATGCGCGCCGGAATGCGCCAGCGCCGCCGAGATCATAAAACCGCCGAGCATCAGCAACACCATATCGTCGCCGTACGCTCGCGCGATGTCCTCCTTGGTCAACACCCCCGCCAACGGAAACACCGCCAACGGAATGATCGACGTCACCGGAATCGGAATCGGCTCAAAAATCCACCAGACGACGCACAGAGTGACGATGGCACCAGCCCAACAGGCTTTGGCGTCCCAGCCGGAGGCGTTCATGCTTATGGCCATAACTATGGCGAAGCAGGGACCGAGAATAAGCGACCAATACCGGATCATAGTTTCTTTGTAATTCCTTATATTTCGACTTGTACAGTTAACAATGGCAATTATTCACAGATGCCTTCCTGAGTAACAGGAGCAATACAGTAGAATTTTCTATCAAAGAACGAACACCATCCGCTTATCGCGCGAAGTGGCCGATACGTTCCGCGCTATCGGCAGCGACTGGCAAACGAATGAAAAACATTTTCGAGGAAACAAAAAGACGCAGTTTATAGGTAACAAGCATTTTGTTGCCTATTCTCAACACCGCAGGTTTGATGTTGGACTTTCTTCGGCAGCCAAATCTACCGCGCTCATGGAGTGGCTACGGGAGTATCGTTCATAACCGCCAGGTGGAACGAAAAACCATTCATTTTCATAAATGTGTGATATCAAGATCTGATACCTTGGGAGCGATTGTTAGGCGGATAGTACAAGGCGATTGCTCTAATTGCTTCAACGGCTTTGTCCAGGGGTATCTCGAAAAATTCACGAGACGACGTAGAACGATGAGATGCCAACTCAGTGTGAACCAGCTTCTCAACTTGATGGCAATCTGAAACCATCACCTGAAAAACCACATAAAACCGCAATGGCACACCGGTTCCTGTACTAATCTCTTGAGCGCGCTTCTGCGGGCTACGAATTGTTTTGCCAATTTTAAGAAAATCTTCTTTCAATGCCGGGCTGACCATGACGTAAACGAAGCCTTCGTTTTCAGAAGAGACGCCCGTGCACTTCGAAAACCTTTCTCGATCCGATCGGAAGGATTGGCCATATCTTTGGTCTAATTCCGCGATAATACGATCTTCTGCTACATATCCTTTCTCAGTATTCTGGAAAATAACTGCACGCACAATTTGTTCAGCGATATCAAGTCGTCCAAAGGTGATATGAGCTACTTCATACCGCAGGTACATCTTCCAAGAATCAAGCAGGTAGGCACGATAGTCAGCAAGTGCAGCCGAGAATGCGGGCAATCTAACCGTCTGAATCCGCCAGCGATAGAAGGATGCCAAAAGTTCATGAGGTACTTGGAGCACACGATGATCAAAGTTTGAAATTGTTGACAGTCCTTCCCGTTCAGGAAAAAACAACGGATTCGTCTCCGTGAAAAACATTACCGCCTTGCGAGCACACGAAAACATATAAAAAGATGTTCCCATCGCAAGGCCGTCTTCTTCGAACCATGCGCCGTTGATCTTGAACCACAGATCATGCTGCACCCACATCAAGTCTCGATCTTGATCTCCAGAGAAAGTTGAGCCTACAAACATATTATTGAATCCGATTAACGTAAAAATAAGCTCGAGGGATCACATCTCGACATCGCTGATTTACAACCAATCAATCAACCGCGCACCACCCGGTAATTAGCCACTAACCGGCACTCCCCACTTGGCGCAACTTCCACGACATCATCCGCCGCATTGGTCGTTTCCACGCACAATAAGCGCTGGTAATCGTGATCTTCCAAATCCGCCATGTCTTTGGCGATTTTTTCCCACGGGTTCCATACCACAGCGGTTTTACTGTTCTGCGAGGTGATCTGGATACGGCGACTCAAGGCTGCGTCGTTGATGGTCAAGGTATTGCCAACATTCAGATAGATGCGGTCGACTTCGGCGTCGATGGTCACGTCACCTGTTTGATGTTTTTGCGTGTTGCCGCCACCGGCTTTGTCGAGGTAGTCGCAGCCGTTCAGGCCGAGTACTTTGGTTTGCGTGATGTCGCCGACCCTGAAATAGGTGTGGAATGCCTGAGTGATGGTGAATTTTTCCTTGCCGGTGTTACGCGTGATCAATGACAGATTCAAGCTGTCGCCGATGACGATTTCCTGCCGCAGGCTGAAGGCATGCGGCCAGATGGCTTGCGTTTCCGCCGTATCGTCCAAGCCAACGGTGACTTTGATGTCGCCATTGCTTAGCGCTTCGGTGGCCACCACATTCCAGCCGCGATTGCGCACGAAGCCGTGTCCAGGGCGGCCTTTGCCTTCCGGATCGGCGCCAAACCACGGCCAGCAGATTGGCGCGCCGCCTTTAATGGCCTTGCCATCCTGGTAATACGCTTTCGCGCTCAAAAACATCACATCTTCCGGTTCACCGGCGGGTTGATACGACAGCACTTGACCGGCATGGATCGAGATCAGCGCTTTGGCCTTGGCGATATTGACTTGAATCATCGGTAATCCGCCTTTGCCGGTGATAAATTCGAGTTGACCTGCGATGCCAAAATTGGCGTTGAGTTGTTCAATAGTCATAACGTTCCTTATCCAATTAATTCAAATTGATTTAAGACAAAAAGGCAAAAATACTAAAAGAGCAAAAAAATGGTTTAATCAACTTCATTATGTTTTTTTATTCATTCTGAATTTAAAAAACATAGGTGCATTTTCAGTAGAGAAACCATAATCAACTGAAGCACCATTAGCAATCCCATGATCTTTGTAATCTATTTTAATAGTTCCAGAACCTATATCAGTTAGCATTCTGTCGTGCTTATACGTATATACAGCATTATATTTATCTATAAATTTACCACGAATAACATACTCAATCGGTTCACGTTCTTCTTTTCCACTTGGAGCTACAAGTTTTCCACGAAATTTGCCCATGAATTGCTGCTGAATTGTGAGCTCTTCATTATAATTTTTGGTGTTATGAATAATTCCTTTTTCTAAAGAGAAACTAGCAGTTTGGACATTCCACGTACCTACAATATCAATATAATTATCAGATAGGTATGTATATTTATCTTTTATCCAATCCTTAAATAAGCTTAAAAAAATTGTTCCGAGTGAACCGAGAATAATACCTAGCAATGAACTCATCGACATAAAAAATCCATATATGAAAGCCTCCCTCAATAATTAAAAATTACTACCTAACTTAGTATTCGCAATTGCTATAGCTAATATTATTCTTGGGTCTTAGGAAGTTAAGCACTTACTAAAGTGTGCTAACTTTCTGAGATGAATGCTAAAAACAGATACTATTTTCGTTCTCGAATCAGAGAAGCAAAATTCAGGCAACTTATTCGATGTTTTTCGATGGATTTTACTGCTACTGACACAGCCCAATTGACCGGCATTTCTATCCGATCCGTCAATACCATTTATCTTAAAATACGACAGCGAATTGCCCAGAATTGCGAACTTGAATCCCCTCTGCAAGGTTCTGTAGAAGTTGATGAGTCTTACTTTGGTGCCCAGCGAGTCAGGGGTAAAAGGGGGCGGGGCGCTTATGGCAAAACAATAGTCTTTGGTGTGCTTAAACGCCAAGGAAAAGTTTATACAGAGATTGTTCCAGATTGCTCTAAAGCGACATTGCAAGCCATTATCCGTGGGCATGTAGCGCCCGATACCGTAATCCATTCCGATGGATGGCGTGGTTATGACGGATTGGTCGATATCGGCTTTGATAAGCACTTCAGGGTTCACCATGGTGACAATGAGTTTGCCAGTGGCGAGCGGCATATTAATGGTATCGAGTCTTTCTGGAGTTTTGCTAAAAGACGTTTGGCCAAGTTCAATGGTGTGCCCGAACATACTTTCTACCTGCACTTGAAAGAAACCGAATTTCGTTTTAATCATCGCCGTGATAATCTCTATCATGAAATTCTTAAATTGTTACGTTTAAACCCGCTTTAACTTCCTAAGACCCTATTCTTTAACAGGCAAAACAAAATTCGCTACAAGCTTGGCTCGCTCGCGTGCTTGGTTCGTATCCGCACCATTCGCCAATGCAACGCCCATGCGCCGCCGTTTGAACGATTCCGGCTTGCCGAACAGGCGGATGTCGCTTTGCGGTACTTGCAGCGCCTCGGTCACGCCGGAAAAGGCGATGCCTTTGGCTTCGAGTTGGCCGTAAATCACCGCGCTGGCACCGGGCGCGAGCAACGAAGTATCGACCGGCAATCCCAGAATCGCGCGCGCGTGCAAATCGAATTCGCTTTGCTTCTGGCTGCACATCGTCACCATACCGGTGTCGTGCGGCCGCGGGCTGACTTCGCTGAACCAGACATCGTCGCCCTTGACGAACAATTCCACGCCAAAAATGCCCAACCCGCCTAAATCATCGGTGATGATCTTGGCGATTTCGCGCGCACGTTGCAGCGCCGCCGGGGACATGGCCTGCGGTTGCCAGCTTTCGACGTAATCACCGTGTACCTGCACATGTCCAATCGGTTCGCAGAAATGCGTTTTAACATTGCCGTCCCCATCCAGCGCGCGCACGGTCAGTTGCGTGATTTCATAATCGAAATGAATCACACCTTCGACGATGACCCGCCCCTGATCGACCCGGCTGCCGCTGGCGGCATAATGCCACGCTGCTTTCACTTCCCCGGTATGATCGATACGCGATTGCCCTTTGCCGGACGACGACATCACCGGTTTGACGATACAGGGATAACCGATTTTTTCGTCAATCGCAGACTGCAATTCCGCCAGGCTGTTGGCAAAGGTATACGGCGACGTCGGCAACCCGAGGGTTTCCGCCGCCAGGCAACGAATACCTTCGCGGTTCATCGTCAATCGAGCGGCTCGCGCGGTCGGAATCACGGTGGCAATACCGGCTTGCTCGATTTCGACCAGCATGTCGGTAGCGATCGCTTCGATTTCCGGCACGATGATATCGGGCTTTTCCTGTTCGACCAATGCTCGCAAAACCTGACCATCCGCCATGTTGATGACATGCGCGCGATGCGCGACTTGATGCCCCGGCGCGTTGGCGTAGCGGTCGACCGCGATGGTTTCAACGCCAAGGCGCTGCAATGCGATGATGACTTCCTTGCCGAGTTCGCCGCTGCCGAGCAGCATGACTTTGGTCGCCGAGGAACTCAGCGGTGTGCCGATGATTGATGGTGTTTTCATAGTGATGGCTCCTGATTAGCGGTTCTTTTTTGATCCTGCTGCTGCAAGGCCCATTGCACATGCTCGCGCACCATGTCCGACGGGTCGTCCGCACGCGCTTGCAAGGCTTGCACGATTTCGTCCGAATATGGTGCATTGCCCAAACCGACCGCGATGTTGCGTAACCATTGCTGATAACCGATGCGGCGAATTGCGCTGCCGGCCAGTTTGGTCTCGAATGTAGCCTGATCCCAGCCGAACAATTCGACGAGCGAAACATCGTCCAGACCGTTGCGCACGTGAAAGTCGTTCTCTTGGGTAATTTGGGCGTACTTATTCCACGGACAGACCAGCTGACAATCGTCGCAGCCGTAAATGCGGTTGCCGATCAGCGGCCGCATTGGCTCGGGAATGCTGTCTTTGAGTTCGATGGTCAGATAGGAAATGCAACGGCGGGCATCGACTTGGTAAGGCCCGATGATTGCTTGTGTCGGACAAATGTCGATGCAGCGGGTGCAGCTGCCGCAGTAATTGCCGGTTTCTTCGTCCACCGGTAGCGGCAGATCGACGTACATTTCGCCGAGGAAAAACATCGAACCAGCTTGGCGGTTCAGCAATAATGTATGCTTGCCGCGCCACCCCAGCCCGGATTTCTGCGCCCAGGCCACTTCCATGACCGGCGCGCTGTCGGAAAATACGCGGTAATTGAACGGACCGACCGCTTCGGTGATTTTGTCGGCGAGCTTTTGCAGCCGCGCGCGGATCACCTTGTGGTAATCACGCCCCAGCGCGTAACGAGAAATAAACGCCTGTTCGCCGGAATGAATGACTTCCCAGCTATTTTTTACGGCCGGCGGCGCGTAGTTCATACACACGGAAATGACCCGCTGCGTGCCGGGTTCCAATTCAGCTGGCCGGGTGCGCTTGGTGCCGTGTTTCGCCATATAATCCATCGTGCCGTGGTATTCTTGTGCCAGCCATTGGAACAGACCGGATTCGACCGCGGACATATCCGCCTGCGCATCGGCAATACGAACTTCATGGAAGCCCAATTCCTTGCCCCATGTCTTGATCGTTGTTGCTAAAACCGCAAAATCGGAAATATTTTTTGGTGAGGTATTTTCTTGCATAACATGCATTCGACAGCGGCTGAATCAGCGCGCAATTTTTCCTGTTATCTTGCCGACGATTCAGTAACCCTGAAATTCGGTGAAAAATTATCTACTTATTTACATGCCGGTTTAACCATTCACTTGATCGGCAATCTCGGTGCCGGCAAAACCACAGTGACGCGCGGTATTCTACACGGGCTCGGATACACACATGCCGTCAAAAGTCCGACCTACAATTTAGTTGAAATCTACAAAATCTCTGGGGTATACTTCTATCACTTTGATTTTTATCGATTCAATGATTATCTTGAATGGGAAGAAGCCGGTTTTCGCGAGTATTTTAATTCAGATTCCATCTGCGTGGTGGAGTGGCCCGAAAAAGCAGGCGATTTATTACCCGAACCTGATCTGCGACTTGTGCTCAGCATTCTCGATAACGGCCGTAAAATCGAACTTCAGGCTTGCACAGAGGCGGGAAAACAATGCTTGAAACAGTGGGGCAATCAAAAAGAGTAACTACGTATCCCAATGACGACAGCGCTACCGTTGCCGGCAATTTCTTGCTGTCGTGCCTCATCCTGATTTTTTTCTGTTGCATCGGTGTAAATCAAACCGCATTGGCAGCCGGCATCACGGTGAAATCGGTGCGCATCGGGTTAACGCCGGATTTTACGCGCATCACACTGGAATCCAATCAGCCGCTCGAATATGAATTAAGCATGCTGGAAAACCCGCACCGGGTAGTCGTCGATTTAAACAATACGCAGATCTCGCAGGCGCTTGCGACATTGCCGCAAAAGGTCGACGCCATTGATCCTTTTGTGCAGAAAATCCGCGTCGGCCAATATAAACCGCATGTCATCCGGTTGGTGTTCGATCTGAAAGCCAATGTCGTGCCGCGCACATCGGTTATCGAACCCAAGGAGAACTTTGCCCATCGCTTGATTCTGGATATTTATCATCCGAACAAAGCCGGCAAAGTGGAATCCAGCGCTCGTGCCGGTGCAGCGGTGAATACGGATTTTGAAGCGGATGTTCTGGATGAATTGGTTGCCACATTGGTACAAGGTGGTGCCAAGCAAAAAACAGAACCAGCAAAACTCATTTGGCCGCATGCGCCCAAACCGCAATTGAATTCAGCGAGCCAAGCCAAGCAAATCAACAATACTTCCGTATCTTCCGCAGCACCTAGCCGGAAACCCGGCAAAGCGCCGCAAAAAAGTCTGGCTCCCCGGATTCTCGTGATCGCGATCGATCCCGGCCATGGCGGCAAAGACCCCGGTGCGGTGGGAAATCAAGGCACCCATGAAAAAGATGTCACTTTGGCAATTGCCAAGAAACTGAAGGAGCGCATCGACAAGGAACCGAACATGCGCGCAGTTCTGACGCGCGACGGCGATTATTATATTTCCTTGCCGCAACGCCGCATTAACGCGCGCCGCGCCAATGCCGACTTGTTCGTGTCGATCCATGCGGATGCCAACCCCAGAGCGCACGCCCACGGCTCTTCGGTCTTTACGTTATCCGAGCACGGCGCGACTTCGACCACCGCGAGCTGGCTTGCCAACAAGGAAAATAGCGTCGATAACGATTTGATGGGCGGCATCGATATCACATCGAAATCGAAAGACATTAAGGAACTGCTGCTGGATCTGTCCCTGAATGCCACCATCAATGACAGCGTCAAGCTCGCGGAATACGTTCTAAAGCAGCTCGGCGGTATTAATCATTTGCATAAAAGAAATGTCGAACAAGCCGGTTTCGCTGTGCTGAAATCACCCGACATTCCTTCCATCCTGGTGGAAACCGCTTTTCTCAGCAATCCCAGAGAAGAAGAAAAACTGCGCAGTAAAGGCTACCAAGACAAAATGGCGGATGCGATGTACTTAGGCATCAAAAAATACTTCGCCGACAATCCGGCGCTGGCGCGTTCGGCAGTGGCTCAAGCCGAATAAACCGGCCAGTTAGCGATTTTCTTCCAGCGTTTTCATTAATCCGCCCAACTGCTGTGCTATAACGCGTTACAATAAGCCCATACAAATCCGTCAATGCTGAGTACTCTGAACGTAGGGTGCTCGAATTATGGAACAGTAAACATAATCCCGATTGCTTAAAGGTTAGTTATACCGGCACCTTGGCATCCCTATGAATGAACCCAAGCCAGAATTGATGCACACTGATCACTCTCATCACGCAATGCGGCAGTGGTATCAGCTTTACTCTCAAGAAGGCTGCGCATCGATTGTTTTAACCGGCAGCTATACCCTGACGGCTTTAAAGCCGGTCTTGAAACCATTGACCGATGAGCTCAGCAAGCAGGCGAAAAATCCGGATTTATACTGGGATCTGACCGGCATCGGACAAATGGATACGGCCGGTACCGCCATGCTGTGGCGCATATGGCAAGCGCGGCGGCCTCGGCACCTGCAATTGCGCCCCGAGCACGAAAGAATGTTTGCGCGCTTGGAACGTTTACCCATTGTAAAAGCGGAAGTCGAACAGCGCGATTTACTGTGGCCCCTGACGGCACTGGGAAGATTAGCGCTGCTCCTGTGGCAGCATGCCGTGGGATTGGTCATGTTGATCGGCCGCTTGCTGCTGGATTTGATTTACTTATCGCGTAACCCCGTTTATATTCCCTGGCGCGAAATTTCCGCGAATTTGTACCGCACCGGTGCGCAAGCGCTCGGCATTACTGCGCTGGTAGGATTTCTAATCGGAATCGTTTTAAGTTATCTGTCATCGAAACAGTTACAGTTGTTCGGCGCCGATATTTTTATTATCAACATCCTGGGAATCAGCATCATCCGCGAATTGGGCCCCATGCTGGCATCGATTCTGGTCGCCGGCCGCTCCGGCTCATCCATGACGGCGCAACTCGGTGTCATGCGCGTAACTCAGGAACTGGATGCTTTGACGGTCATGGGCATTTCGCATAGTCAGCGCCTGATATTACCAAAAGTGCTGGGGCTCGGTATCGCCATGCCATTGCTGGTCATGTGGACCAGTGCCATCGCATTGCTGGGCGGAATGGTCGCAGCCGAATGGCAGCTTGGCTTGAACCATCAATACTTTTTAACCGCATTGCCCGATGCGGTGCCCATCGCCAACCTGTGGCTCGGACTCGGCAAAGGGATTGTGTGCGGCATGGTGATCGCGCTGATCGCTTGTCATTTTGGTTTAAGAATCAAACCCAATACGGAGAGTCTTGGTGAAGGCACCACATCTTCGGTGGTCACGGCGATCACCATGGTCATTATCATCGATGCGATTTTTGCTGTACTATTTTCCGATGTAGGGCTCACCTGATCATGAGCAATCCGGAATGTATTATCGAGATCGAATCGCTGTACACACGATTCGGCAATCACACCGTCCATCGCGATATCAATTTATGTGTGTATCGCGGTGAGATTTTAACTCTGATCGGCGGATCGGGTAGCGGAAAAACGACACTGCTGCGTCAAATGCTCGGATTGGAGGAGCCGGCGCAAGGCAGCGTCAGAATTTTTGGCAGTGACCGCACTGATTCCAGTTTCGATCAGCAAAAAAAATGTGTCCGTGGCCGTTCGGGCGTGCTTTTTCAACAAGGCGCCTTATTTAGCGCATTGTCGGTATTCGATAATGTAGCATTGCCTTTGCGCGAATTGCATACCTTAAGCGAAGCGATGATTCGTGAACTCGTTATGATCAAACTCGATATGGTAGCCATCGGGCCGGAACACGCGAACAAAATGCCCGCCGCTTTATCCGGCGGCATGATCAAGCGCGTGGCGCTGGCGCGCGCGCTGGCATTGGATCCCGAAGTGCTGTTTCTGGATGAGCCCACTGCCGGATTGGATCCCGAACTGAGCGAAGGTTTCGTGGAACTGGTGCTGGCATTGCGCAACGAAATGGATCTGACCATTGTCATGGTCACGCACGATCTGGATACACTCGTGGCACTATCGGACCGGATTGCCGTGCTGGCCGATCAGCAGATTGTAGTCATCGGCACCTTGGATGAAATTTACCGCTATCCGCATCCTTTCATTACCAGTTTCTTTAAAAGCATACGACACAAAATTGAGCAAAAAAACAACTCGGAGCCAACATGGAAAACCGCGCCCATGCTCTCGTAGCAGGTATCTTTGTCATTTTTCTCAGCATCACGGTCGCTTTGGTCGCGACATGGTTTAGCGGCAGCAATATCCAGCGCACCCTGTACCTCGTCGTAACCAAGGAATCCGTCAGCGGACTCAACCCGCAATCGGCGGTCCATTATCGCGGTGTTAATATCGGCAAGGTTGAAGATATCGAATTCGACCCCGACAATCCGCAACAAATTCTCATATATATCGCAGTAAACGAGAATGTGATACTGAGAAACAGTGTTTACGCGCAATTAGGCTATCAAGGCGTTACCGGACTGGCATACATACAGCTGAACGACGACGGCATCGGTACTGAAGAACTGACAAGCGATGCGCGCATTCCGATGCGCCGCTCGTTACTCGATGAAGTCGCCGGGTCGGGACAGGATTTGCTCAGCAACGTCAATCAACTGGTCATAAAAATGCATCACTTACTGAATGATGAGAACCAAACCCAAGTTTCTCAGATTCTACATAATATTCAGAAGGCTACACGCAATTTTGATGGCATCGTCAATCATCTGCAACCGGTAATGGAGTCCTTTACCGGCCTGACCACCGAGTCCGCCACTTTGGTGAAGCGCCTGGATCATCTTTTAAGTGAGATCAACATTAGCGTGGGCAAAATTAATCAGAAAGACGGTATTTTCGACAGCCTGTCGCAAAGCACGCAAGAACTGGCGGCGACAATCCCGGAGTTGCGCAAGGTCAGCGACGGCATCGTACGCAATTCGAATAATCTCGATAAAGTGCTGCATCAATTGGAAGAAAACCCGCAAAGCGTCTTATTTGGCCGTTCTCCCGCCTTACCCGGGCCTGGAGAAGCGGGTTTTGCTCCACCTGACGGGAGAATCCAATGACAAAAATATCCTTATCGTTGCTGATCATCTGCCTGCTTGCGGGTTGCGCTTTTTTGCATAAATCACCGCCGCCGGCCGTTTATGACTTGGGAATGCAATCAGCAGCTCATGCCCAGCAATCATCGCAGCAAACTCAATTGCGGGGAAAAAGCTTGTTAGTGGCCGAAACAGCCGCGCCCACATGGCTCGATAATACGACCATTCATTACCGTCTGCTCTATCACAATCCCGCGCAATCGTATGGTTATGCCAATAGCCGCTGGATCGCCGCGCCCGCCGCCTTATTGACCCAGCAGTTGCGCAACCGGATCGCCGCCACGACGCAGGAGCGGGTCATCAAAGACAACAGCATGGCGGCTGCCGATCATGTGCTGCATACGGAATTGCAAGAATTCTCGCAATTGTTTGATACCGCTTCGGACAGCCATATCGTGATCGGCCTGCGCGCCAGCCTGGTTGAACGCAATTCACGCAAGGTACTGGCGCAAAAAGACTTCAGTATCACGAAAAAAACACCCACAGCGGACGCGGCAGGCGCTGTTTCCGCTTTGAGCGCGGCAAACAACCAGTTATTGGATGAATTGGTCGATTGGCTATCGGCAGCATTACTTCCTAACCAACCTTAACTTCACAGCCAAATTAATTTCAAGTTTGATTGATTCGGCATGCGCTTATGTTAGTATCCGGTCATTATTGTTCCAGGGGGTTCTCATGCGTTTATTTCTAATCGGATTGCTCTCGGCATACCTGTTGAGTGCTTGCGGCCTTAAAGGCCCGCTTTATCTTCCCAAGGTCGAGGAAGCCTCGGCATCATCCAAAGAAGCTCAGAAAAAATGAGTGGTTTTCCCGAATTTGATTACCGCAACGGCGAGCTCTTTGTTGAATCGGTATCTCTGAAACAAATTGCCCATGAATTCGGCACACCCTGTTATGTCTACTCCCGGGCCGCTCTGACTCAGGCTTATCTAGCGTTTGACTCCGCTTTTGCCAAGCGGGATCACCTGATCTGCTATGCAGTAAAAGCCAATTCGAATATCGCCATACTCAATCTGTTCGCACGGCTTGGCAGCGGCTTCGATATCGTATCGGGCGGTGAATTGCAGCGCGTCATCAAAGCAGGCGGCAATCCGGGCAAAATTGTTTTTTCCGGTGTCGGCAAAAATGCCGGGGAAATGCGATTGGCGCTGAATGCCAATATTCTGTGTTTCAATGTCGAATCCGAAGCCGAGTTAATCATGCTCAATCAAATTGCCAAAGACATGGGCAAGATTGCGCCGGTCAGCCTGCGCGTCAACCCGGATGTAGACGCCAAAACGCATCCTTATATCTCCACCGGTCTGAAGGAAAATAAATTCGGCGTCCCGGCCAAAGAGGCTGAACGGATCTATCAATCGGCGCATTTATTCCCGCACATCCGCTTTACCGGATTGGATTGTCACATCGGTTCCCAGCTGACCGAGCTCGAACCTTTCTTGCAAGCCAGCAGCAAAATGCTCAAGCTGCTCGAAACCTTGCAATCACAAGACTTGCGGATTGAGCACTTGGATTTGGGCGGCGGACTCGGCATCCGTTACACTGATGAAGCGCCGCCGAGCATCAAGGATTACGTTTCCGCACTGTGCACCAGCACACAGCACATCAATCAGCGCCTGCTAATCGAACCGGGCCGCTCGCTGGTGGGAAATTCCGGCATTCTGCTGACGCGGATTGAGTATCTTAAACACACTCCGGCGCGTAACTTCGCGATTGTCGATGCCGCGATGAACGATCTGATGCGCCCGGCCTTGTACGATGCGTATCACGACATTCTCCCGGTGCATAAAAATGGCGGTGAAATCAAAAGCTATCAGGTTGTCGGTCCTGTGTGCGAAACCGGTGATTTTCTCGGCCACGACCGTAAACTCAGCTTGAATGACGGCGATTTGCTCGCTGTCATGTCGGCCGGTGCTTATGGCATGAGCATGAGTTCGAATTACAACACCCGGCCGCGCGCTGCGGAAATCATGGTCGACCGCGATACCGTCCACGTCATCCGGCAACGTGAGACAATCGATGAGCTGATTGCAACCGAACAAATTCTGCCGCAATAAATCGCCATTTGGAGATGTGTTTAATTGTAGTAACATGCCGTATCGCTTTATAAAAAACCCGTAATGACAAACCCGTCCCGTATCGCCGATGAACAATATCAAGATCATATCCTGCAAGGTGTCTCGCGCACCTTCGCACTGACCATTCCGCAATTACCCGAGGCATTACGCCGTGTGATCGGCAATGCGTATCTGCTGTGCCGCATTACCGATACGATTGAGGATGATAGCGCATTGACCAACGAGCAGACCCGGGCGTTATCCGATATGTTCGCCGAGGTCGTCTGCGGAAACGCATCGGCGGAAGAATTCGCGCGCAAGCTCTATCCGCTGCTTTCCAATCACACGATTCCGGCGGAACATGATCTCATCAAAAATACGCCGGCCGTCATTCGCATCACGCATGGTTTTAATCCGGTGCAACGCCGCGCGTTGGAGCGCTGTGTGCGCATCATGGCTAAGGGCATGGCAGATTATCAGGAAACCGAGTCCCTGGACGGATTGAAAGATTTATCCGAGATGAACCAATACTGCTACTACGTCGCCGGTGTCGTCGGTGAAATGCTGACCGAACTATTCTGCGATTATTCGAAGGATATCGATGCGCACAAATCCACCTTGATGAAGCTGTCGGTCTCATTCGGCCAGGGATTGCAGATGACGAACATTCTCAAAGATATTTGGGATGATCGCAAGCGCGGCGCTTGCTGGTTGCCGCAGGATATCTTTGTTAAAAATGGATTCAATCTGCGTGACTTGCAGCCCGGCTCATCCAATGAAAAATTTCAAGCCGGATTAGCGGAATTATTAGCAGTCGCCAAGTGCCATTTGCAGAATGCGCTGATTTACACCAGCTTGATTCCGCCGCAAGAAAAGGGAATCCGCCGGTTTTGTCTATGGGCGATCGGCATGGCCATCCTGACATTGAACAAAATCAATCAACACCGCGATTTCTCCGCAGGTTCCCAAGTTAAAATCAGCCGCCGCAGTGTCAAAGCCACCATAATCACAACCAGCTTGTTCGCAAGTCAGGATTGGATATTGGAGTTCTTGTTTAAGCTGACATCCCGGAATCTTCCTGAAATCGATATAGACAAAATCGCATTCTCGCAAGTGAAATAGAGAATCAATAATGTGTTGTATTCACTCTATTCCCCGCTAGTTCTCGATTAAACACTTCAACGCATGACAAAATCATTGGTCACAGGTGCAACGGGATTTCTAGGCTCCGCGGTTATGCGATGCCTGCTTGCAGCCGGGCATGAAGTTCGCGTGCTGGTCAGGCCGGAGAGTGACCGGCGCAATCTTGAGAATTTTTCCGTCGAAGTCTTCGAGGGCGATTTACGCAGCCATCGATCACTCAAGAATGCAGTCCGCGGTTGCAACAACCTGTTCCACGTTGCCGCGGACTACCGGCTTTGGGTTCCGGATCCCGCAACCATGTACGAAATCAACGTTAACGGCACGCGTGACCTGATCTTAGCCGCCCATGAAGGCGGTATTCAACGCATTGTGTATACCAGCAGTGTGGCGACACTCGGGTTGAACGCGGACGGCTCACCAGCCAATGAAGACACGCCGGCCGATTTTGCGCGCATTCTGGGACACTACAAGCGTTCCAAGTATCAGGCGGAGGAATTGGTCAAGCAATTAACCGATGATCACCATTTACCGCTGGTCATTGTCAATCCTTCAACACCTATCGGCCCCAACGACGTACGCCCCACCCCAACCGGGCGCATCGTGCTGGACACCTTGATGGGCCGCATGCCTGCCTATGTCAATACCGGTCTCAATATTGCGCATGTCGATGATATTGCGCACGGCCACTTACTGGCTTTCCAGCATGGAAAACCCGGCGAGCGCTACATCCTGGGCGGAGACAACATGACGCTGCTGGAGATCCTGCAAGTGATCGATAAAATCAACGGCACGCGCAGAAATCGCATCAATATACCGATTAGCATCATGCTGCCGATGGCATGGCTGATGGAAAAAACTGCAACCATCACGCGCACAGAACCGCGTGCAACGCTCGATAGCATTCATATGGCCAAAAAACTGATGTTTTTCTCCAGTGCGAAAGCCAAACGGGAATTAGGCTATCAGCACCGGCCTGCGGTTGCAGCGCTTGAAGACGCCGTCAAATGGTTCAAAGATAACGATTATTGCAATTAGTATCTTTGATTTGTTAGCGCAGCTCTGCTGCGCACATGGAATCGCACCGTAAGGTTTTAATCCGCGTGCTGATGTTATTCTCACAAGCATAAATTCCAGAAATCTGGCGCGCTATAGCCGCCAGATTTCCAAGCGATCCATCAAAAAGCCAGCCAACCGTTCAGGTAAAACGTATCGTTGTTCACAGCATTGCGGCCCAAGCCGTCATAGTTGTGCACGCTGCCGTTGAACTTGAAATTGTGTACGTATTGGGCCGCAATGCGCAGGTTAATGAACGTGCTCATTACGGAATTATTGGTTTTGCCGAAAGGGGTAAAACTGGCTTCGGCGATAAACGCCTGACTCAACGGATTACCCGTGCGGCTGCCGCTGATCGGATCGCCGGAACTGAAGATGACGGTATCGGACGTTCCGGTGGTTTGATTGTAAAACAGGTTTAAGCCGTATGTTTGCTGGAACGTATACCCGGCTCTTATCCGCACCGTGTCGAGATTGCCTTTTACCCTGTCAGCCAATCCCAGCGCCGTGCTGGCATTCAGGTTACGGTTTTCGCGCAGATAAGTCGCGGTGAATTCATAAATATGCACCGGGTTGGCGAGATACTGATAGGTCAAATCAAAGCCGAAGTCGTCGTAGCGGTCCGTGCCCGCACCTATGATCCGTTGCGGATTGATATCGGCGTGCATGCCGTACGCGCCCACCGCGCCGTAATGGCCGCTCCAGTCCTTTTGTAACGCGATCCGCCAGTACGGCGCGCCGCCGTTAATCCTGGGTTGTTCCGCATCGAATACGCTGATTCCTTTCTGCGCATTTTTCGCCAAACTGGTATAACCGCCGGCCTCCACATACAACAAATCGTTCAGCATCATATACGCCGTCGCGCCGATTACTTGCGAGCCGAGCGATTCGATCAGATTCGCGGCGGATTGCGCCGGCGCCAAAGGCGACGAGCTCCATGGAAATCCCCAGGTCGGCGTGGTATTCCACAGGTCGGTAACCGTCGGATTGTTATTCGCCGTCAAACCAAACACTACTTTCTGACCGGCGACATCGGCATGATCGGCAAAACGGATATCGGTGTTATCCAGCACACCGATATTTTCCACTCCATCGTAAGTCCCTTGGACAAATGTGCCGATCTTGGATGTCAAGCGCCCTCCCAGAAAAACGGAGGCTTCATCGATCGTACCGTTGTCGTTCTTGCCAAAGCGTGGTGCTGCGCCGTCCGGCTGATCGTGCTGGGTATGCGTATACGAACCGCGGATCATGCCGCTCAGTGGAATGAGATTGTTATTCCTGCCATCCGTTTGCGTATAACCGTTGAGCTTGAAATTTCTGCCGACGGAAGTCAGGTTGGGCCCGAACGACTGAACATGGCATGCGCTGCATGCATAGCCGGTCTGACGCGCGAAGCTCGGAAGCGCATTCGCGTGAGAACTTAATAGGAAAAATATCGACAAACAAACAAAAAATAGCATCGCATTCTTAGACGCCATGATCATTCAGTCCCTATCTTTATGAAAAAAAATTAAACAAGAATCCACATGAATAAAAACTATTTAATGCCAACCCCGTTCCAATATTCGCTACTGAAACACCATTCTAAAATCAGGGAATTTAATTTTTGCAGCATTATTCTCTTCACTAAATAAAATTTTTGTGAAGTTAGCAGAGAAAAATTGTGAAGAGATCAAAAAGATAGGCTAAAAATATTAAGTTGATTTATCGTAACACCTTTACAAAACCGCCCCTTCATTTACCGGTTGCCAAAGTCCATTATGCCGACGCCTTTTGTTTCCAGCAGCATCGCTCGTACTCTACCGGCTCATGACAATTCGATCGACTCGCTCATCGGCGGCTCGCACTGGGTGAATACCACCATTTCATACAGTTTCCCGTTCAGCAATAGCGTCACCTACTGGTCACCGCTGTCCGGCGGATACGGTTCCCAATTCGGAGATGGGGAACCCTGGCGCAGCGCTTTTACGCCGCTGACAAGTGCCGATCAAACTGCTTTTACCAAGGCGTTGCAGCAGTGGGCGAATGTCGCCAATATCAACTTCGTGCGAGTCACGGAAACACCCGGCAGCGTAGGCGACATCCGGGCAGCCTACACCAGCGATCCCGATGAATCGACATTGGCTTGGTCTTACTTACCCAACAACAGCCCCTTGGCTGGAGATGTGTGGATCAACACCAATAGTTTGCTCAATTCGCAGGAATGGAACCCCGGTAACATTTCTTTCGAAACCCTTCTGCATGAGCTCGGACATGCGCTCGGCCTCGCCCACCCGTTCGCCGATCCCGATATGCCATCCAAACCGGCGCTGCCGGCGAATTTGGATAGCACCATTCACACCGTCATGAGCTATACCTACGCCAATCTACAAGGCGAAACGGGTAACGAATTTTCCTTCCATCCGGTCACGCCGATGGTGCTCGATATTGCCGCGGTGCAATATTTATACGGCACCAACATGCATTACCATGCCGGTGACGACACCTATACTTTTAACGATGCAAACACTTACCACGAAACGCTCTGGGATGCGGGCGGCAACGACACTATCCGCTACGACGGCGCTATGTCCGGTTTGATCGATTTGAATCCGGGCGATGGATCGTTTATCGGCCAGCCGGTTTACGTTCAATCCAACGGTATTAATGTCGGCGATCCGGTTCCAAACGTATGGATCGCCGATAATGTTACGATCGAAAACGCCGCCGCCGGGCAAGGCAACGATATCCTGATCGGTAACAGCAGTCGCAACAATTTGGACGGCGGTGCAGGAATCGATACCGTAAAAATCGATGCGCCCCGCAATCAATTCACCTTGAACTTGGTACCCGGCGGCTACACCCTCAGCGACAACACCAATCCGGGCAATCAAGACACGTTGACGAATATCGAACGGGTGCAATTTTCCAGCGCGCATGTGGCGCTCGATCTCGGCGGTCATGCCGGCGAAGTCGCTAAACTGCTCGGCGCGGTTTTCGGCGCTGCCGCTGTAACCAATCAAGATTATGCCGGTATCGGTTTGACCAAGGCCGACGAAGGATTGAGTTACGAACAACTGGCCACCTTCGCCATCGACGCAACCAAACTTACCAGTCACGATGCTATCGTCTCGCTTTTGTGGCAAAACTTGTTCGGCTCCGCACCCACGCCCGGCGAAAAATCTCCCTACGTCAACATGCTCGACAGCGGCGAAATCTCAACCGGTGCGCTCGTTATACTGGCTGCGGATACCGGCATCAACGCGGAAAATATTCATCTGACGGAACTTGCACAAAGCGGACTGGCGTACATCGGGTGATGGCGGGTTGATTCAATCCGTCTGATTTCATTTTTGGCTGCTATCGAATCGGTTTGAATTAACTGTTCGCACATTTAAGGGATTTATCCCAATAACACACCCTTTTTTACGGCTAATCGGCAATTTGTCCGAATCCGACTTGCAAGATAATGGTTGGCAGCGAAGATAGGCGATGCGCCATCATTCAGCTCGCAGACACTATTCAACCTTCTTTTGCAAAAAGGACAGACGATGCCGCCGATTCCAGCAAACCGATCCGTAACGTACAGCGATGTACCCGTTATAAAAGCCGATGACACTATCGATTTGAGCTTTAAAAACGAAGTCATTGCCGGAACCGGCGATATTATTCTCAGTAACGGTTCGGATACCCGCAGAATCTCGATTACCGACACCAGTCAGATCACATTCAGCAGCAGCAAATTCGGCAATTTTGTCAGCATCAATCCAACTCAAGACTTGATTCCCAATACTCATTACAGCATTCAGATGGCGAACGGCATAGTCATGGATAGAGCCGGACATGTCAATGCCGCCATTACTGATCCTGAAACATTAAGTTTTAATACTGCTAATTCCGTGCCATTACTCGCTTACAGCAATATCGACAGCAGCTCGTCGGATTCAGGCTTACCCGCTGAACTGGCTGCTGATGACAATATATGGCTTAATTTTGACGAGAACGTGATCCCGGGCAGTGGTAGCTTTATTTTAAGCAACGGCTCGGATACGCGGATCGTCGATATACAAGATGCCAGTCAGGTGACCTTTGATAACGAAGTTGGCAATTCTGTCCGCATCAACCCGGCTACCGACTTGATTGCCAACACGAATTATCATATCCAAATTGCTAGCGGCGCAATCACCGACACCACGGGAAATGCTTACGCCGGCATCAGCGATCCGGATACACTGAGTTTCGCGGTTACTCCCGCTGATCCGGAGCTTTTGTGGAGCAGTCTGTGGAATGAATCAACGCTGAAAGTTGATGGCGATATTCTTTTGTGTTTTGGCGAAGCGGTTAAAGCAGGTAGCGGCACCATCATTATCAGCAACGGTTCGGATACTCGCACGATTGATATTACCGATGCCAGTCAGGTGACATTTAAAAATTTTCTTACCTCCGTCGACGTCGTCATCAAACCGTCGATTAATCTTATTCCCGGCACTTCGTATTCAATTCAGATGGCAGCGGGTGTGATCACGGATGACACCGGCCATGCGTACCGCGGGATAGAACCGGAGACCATGAGTTTCACAACGATTGCATCCAATCCGCAACTGTACGCCATTAATTCAGTTGATCAGTATGGGCCGCAAGATAAAGTTACCGTCAAGGCCGATGATGCCTTCATGCTGCAATTTGATGAAAAGGTACTACCCGGAAACGGCGAGATCGTCATCAGCAATGGCACTGATACACGTATCATTGATATTCACGATAGCAGTCAAGTAACATTCGACGATTACGGCGAAGTGTTCATCAAGCCATCGCACAATTGGATTCTCAACACGCCTTATACTGTGCGGATAGCAGACGGGGTTGTCACGGATAGCAGCGGCAATGCTTTTACAGGCACTGCCGATCAGTCCGGATTCAGTTTTACCCCAATTGAATCCAACCCTCTATTGGAATGGACAAATTTCATGACAAATAACGATCAGCCTTTCTTAACAACTGACAATCTTTGGCAGAAGCAACTGACCCTCCGACCAGATACCGGCATCCAACTCCATTTTGACGAACAAATGATGGCCGGCAACGGCAAAATTATGATTAGCAGTGATACGGATACTCGCATCATCGATATCCGGGATTCAAATCAGGTGATGTTCGATGATTATGGCGATGTATTCATCAATCCGCTAGAAAATTTGCTGCCGCATGCCCTGTATCACATCGAGATTGCAAACGGAGTCATTACCGATACCACCGGTAATCCATATGCGGGATTCCACGACGCCAACGACTTGGAATTCACTACAATCGCCCCCTACTTCATTGCGATGACGGGTGTCGATTACTACCCGGACATTATGGTGCCATAAATCACGCAAGCGTAGCGTCCTAAAAATATCGAAGCTTGATTTATCGCTTTCAGCGATTCGAATTTTCCAGTTCGCATATATATCGCATGAGAACTAATTGAAATCGCGCATTTTGATGATCAGGCGCTATTTTTGACTTCATTACAAATCTTTGTTACTTTCCAGCGCAAACTCGGGGTCTTGCTTTCAATTCTCCGGTAAACCATAAGGAATGACATGCACGAAGAAACTGTAATGCACGGCCTGAAAGCCAAAGGATTAAAGAAAGGATCAATATCCAAATCCGCCGCCGTTACTATCGGCCTTGCAGCAACCGCGCCAGCCTATTCGTTAACCGGTGCATTGGGGCATGGCGCCGCGCAAAGCGGTTATCAATTGCCGATCGTGTTTATTTTATCGGTAATTCCGATGTTCTTCGTGGCATTGTCCTATAAGCACTTAACCACTTCCGCCCCCGATTCCGGCACGGTTTTTACTTGGGGGACCAAAGCCATCGGGCCGCGATTCGGCTGGTTGGGCGGCTGGGCGCTACTGCTGGCTAGCATACTGGCAGGCGTGGCGGCAACGCAAATTATCGTGGATGCGCTGGCGATTTTGCTGAGTATGACGGAAACGCCGCTTTGGTTCCACTTTGGTACCGCTACGTTATTTATTCTTAGTACAACCTATCTGACCGCGCTCGGCGCGGAAGAGTCTTCGCGCACTACTTTGATTCTGACGATTATGCAATACGGCGGACTGATCGCACTGGCGATAATTCTGTTTCTGCAAGTCCTGCAAGGCGATACCGTACGCACCGCTGAGCCTTTATCGCTTGAATGGTTCAATCCTTTTGCCATTTCTTCGTTTCATTCATTTCTGAATGGATTTCTAGTGGCGTTATTCATTTTCTGGGGATTTGACGCAGCGCTGGCGATGTCCGAGGAAACCAGCGGCAGTGCTGAACAAGCCGGACGAAGCGGCATCATCGCGATGTTCATCACGGTGGTTACTTATGTGACCTTTGCAACTGCGGCGCTGGCATATGCCGGCATTGATGCGCACGATAATTCCAGTTTGACGTTCCAGGATAATATCGATTCAATTATTACGGTACTGGCAACCCATATGATCGGAGTCAACGGTACCTATATCGCTGCGCTAATCATCGCAATCTCGGCATTTTCCGCCACCATGTCGACGATCATGCCGGCGGCGCGCGCCGCGCTGGCTATGGCGACGTACCGCGCCATTCCACGCCGATTTTCCTCGGTCAATAATACAACGCAAACCCCGCAATTTGCGACTTGGACAATCGGCTTAATGACGCTGATTATCTATGTGACATTGAGTCTGATCAGTGAATCGATCGTCAAGGATACGATTCACAGCGTCAGTATCGCAGTTTGTACTTACTACACGGTAGCCGCACTGGCCTGCGTATTGTATTTCCATCGTACTGCATTTAATCATTGGCATACTACGCTATCGCAAGTCATTCTGCCGGGAATCGCCGCCGTCATTCTGATCGCCGTCGCGATCATTCAAGCATGGAATATGATGGACCCCGGTTACGGATCGAGTGGATCAATCGCAGGCGTGGGCATCGTATTCTTAATCGGCGTTGTTACATTATTGTTCGGCGTATTGCTGATGATGCTATGGAATTTACGCGAACCCAGATTCTTCCGAGGAGAAACCTTACCGCTCGAACGCGCGCATATGATGCCTGATAATGGAAAAAATGGTGCGGTTGTTAATCGCGACCGCTCACACCATGCGGCAAATAAATCAGTTTAATGGTGTAACTATAATGATGATAGGATTTGTATGAGAGTTGTGTAAAAAAACCAATAATCGATTCAATCAATCATTTGTTTCAGTGTATCGAGAATTACTGTAGTGTATTTTTGCTAAATTGATTTATCTTTCTCAAGCGGAAAACCCGCATCTCGCAAGGCTCTAATCCCACCCTCCAGCGAAATCACATTGGTATAACCCATTTGCTGTAATGCATCTGCAACCAATACCGAGCGATAACCGCCGCCACAATACAACACAATCGGTGCCTGTTTGTCGGGAATCACGGTTTCAATATCACGCTCGATAATACCTTTCCCCAAATGACGAGCACCCGCTGCATGGTCGATCCAGAACTCATGATCTTCCCGCACATCGATGAAATGGAAATGCTCTCCGCGCGCTAATCGTGCTTGGATATTGGCTACTGTACATTCCGTCACTCGTTGTCTGGCTTGTTCCACTAATCGTAAGAATCCCGGATTATGCTGCATGCGTTCTCCATTTTTACTTACAACGTCTATTTCTTTGACCGATAAAAAAACCGGTACACCGGCTGTCTTGCGACAGTGGTGTACCGGTGTTGTTACCTTAACTTCTCTTACAGCTTGGTAAAGACTGGAATTACCGCGCCTGCAATACTGTTGATATAACGATTGCCTGCTTCATCCCAGGTCATCAGCAACCCGCCAAAACGGCTTTCAGGGTCACCCAACAGTGCCATCAGACGTTGTACTTCCCACAGCGCGTCTTTAGCTTCCATCTTAACTTCGCGGGTTTCGCCAGGTTGGACGCCTTTGTCATCATCCATCGTCAAACCGGTCGCTACCAGTTCTCTTGGATAGTCAGGATCCAGGTGCTTGCGGCCCAGTTCGTTCACAAAGCGTACGCCCGCTGTCGTGAATTCACCAATGTTGACCGCTGAGTCACCGTTGTTGGTGATTTCCATCGTTACACGCAGTGCACGACCTGGTACGTCGTAGTTAGCATGCGTTACTTTGATTGCAACAGGGTTCGGTGCAATCGGCAACGGCGCCACTTTCGATTCGCCCGCTTGGATCGGTACTGTGTAGGGGTGTACGCTTTCGGTGTAACGATAGCCGCCCCAGACGATCGCGCAGGTCAGTATCGCTACTGCAAGGCCTACTTTTCTGTCCGTTGGTGAGGTCAATAATTCGTCACCATACGCCAGCAGTACACGGCTACGTGGCAGGAACATCGGTTTCGCTACAAAGTAGCCAATCCAGAAGCAGCCTAAGCCTAGCCATACGATGTGCCAGAATAAGCCGTTGCTGAAGTTGAACGTTTCCAGGTCGATGGTTTTACCGGTCAGTGTGGTCACTGGGTTGGTAAAGTCATCCCAGCTGCCAGAGATGTTCATCCATGAGGCTGGACCTGCAATAGGACCTGCGTCTTTGATGTTTACCATCGCGTGCATGTGATGACGTCCTGGAATGCGGGCTTTCAGTCTGACTTCAAATGCATAGTCACGGCCAATTTCCAAAGGACCTGAAATAAACGTCGGTTCGCCGTTCAGTTTGGTGCTTAAACGTACAAACACCGGGCTTGGGCTACCTACGTTAAAGAAGGCGCGTGTTGGTTTACCTACCGCACGTGGCCAATCTTCCGCTAAGTGAAAGAAACCAGTCATCGTCGCAATGTCGTTGACTTTGGTGACTTTCGGTTGCCATTTCAAATCGTACCATTGAATACTACGCATACGCAGGAACGGTTCTTGTGAACGTTCACCGTGTGCCGCTGCTGTCTTAACATCTAGCGTCAGCGTCATCGCCAGCGATGCCGCTCCAATCGCTGCTCCATACAGGCCTAATACGCCCAGTTTAAATATGCTTCTTATGTTCATTATCTAATCCCCTGTGCAAAGCCTTTTTCACCAAACGCGGTTACGTCGTTCTTCATTGATATGCGTCCTCTTTCGCCTTTAACATAGTAGAAAGCGGTGCAGTACAGTTTACCGAAGTACCACCATACGCAGAACATCAGCATGGATACGAATGCTGCGAAGAACGCTGCAATCACTGTGGTGTGACCACCAAAGGTACGCAGTGAGCCTTGCTCAATCAGGCGAACGTATTCAGGTGTACCCGTACGTACGTACAGAAAACCTGTGTAGTCAGCTACTGACAGCAATACGCCTTCAACAACCACCGGTAAGTGGGTTGGGCCAAAAATCGGCCAGTTGCCCGGGTAGAAGAATAAACCAAAGAAGCCGCCGCCTAACAGGGCTGTGATCAGCCAGTTACCCGTCAACAGTAAAATCGTATCCATCATCAACGCACCTGGAATCATGGTCGATGGCAGTACAAAGTTGAGCGGATAGTGTGACCACCAGTAGAAGCCCCAGTAACGGGTCAGCCATTCACCTACTAACAGGCATACGATACAGAGTGTCGCGCCAAATGGCAGGCGATAGTTTACCCACAGGTAATACATCAGTGCTGCACAGTACATGATACCTACAATCGGTGTCACTACCGGCCACCATTGACGGTCTTTCCAATCCAACCAGAAATCCCAGTCTCCTGCTAACAGCATGAAGTGCATGTGATAGGTTCCTACCAGCAATATACACAGAATCGGAAAATATACCGCATCTATGTATCTGGACATCTTGACCGCTTCCGGCACCATCTTCGCCGCTGCTAAAATTTCGTCTGTTCTACTCACTAGACCCTCCCTTCTTCATTTCGTGTGATATTAAATTATGAAAACTTGACGATTCCCTTGCTTCTTTTTGTCGTCAGCCTATCGGCCGTTTTCATGACTGCTGCTAATCTTTCTTAAATTCTTCTATCCTTCCCGCCCAGCCGGGCAGGAAGAATTAACCTCAAGAATTAAGGTACGATTCTGTTGTTCAGAATCTCTCTGCTTTGACCATTCCAGGTTACGTCGGTCAGGTTCGAGTAACGGGTGATGATTTGTGCTGCAATACCGCCCGAGAATAAACCTGCCCAGCCCAGAATTACAAAGCCCCAGTGCAGTGGCGCGCTAAACAGTTCTTCCATGAACCAGAATGCGTGACCCCATTCGTTCAAACCAACGTTCGGCAGAATCATCAGCGGGCCGGCAATCGCCATAACCAGCGGGAATGATGTACCGCGGCTGTATAACGGCAGACGGGTCATCGCGTACAGGTAGGATGCTACGCCACACACGATGTACATCGGGAATGAGCCGTAGAACACCACTACGTGACTTGGTGTGAAGCTGGTGTCACGAATAATCACTTGGTGCCACGATGCGTCTTGCTCGGTGAAGAAGCTACCGCCCCAGTAAACACCAAACAGATACACACCCAGCCACATCATCCAGTAGAAATAACGTTTAATTTCCAGTTTGGTGTCCAGATTGTCCAGTTGTTCTTTGGTGTCGCGGGTCTTCAGTATCCAGCCCCAGGTTACCAACGCAAACAGCGGCATCAGGGTCATGTGAACGCGCCACAGTCCCATCCATACCTTGTCAAATTCCGGTTCCATCGAGTCCATACCGTGTGAGTATGCAAACGTCCTTTGGTACCAGATCCAGAATATCGCTACCAACAGCATTGTTAACATGCCCAGCTTGTAGTACTTCGAGTCGTACCACAGCGACATGTCATAGCTTGCGCTTGATGCACTTGACGTGCCATAGGTTGTTGCCATGTTTCTACCTCCTAACTGTTAATCAAAACTACTTCTCGTTCTTCTTTCTCGTTCTACTTCCTAATACTAATTAATTAGTACTGCTAGATCTCGGCAGCTAAATTAGCCTCTCCTGCAACCTAATTTAACCACACCTCTCAGGCTAGTCGACCTTGGGGTCCAAAGTCAAGTCATTTGTCATAAAATCCCCTCCATCCCTCAGGGGCTTCTATCACCATACCCCACTATTTCCCCTTTATCTACAAGGATTAATTATTAATAACTCTCATCCAGATAAATTTGGCAAAATTTCATTACCATTCTCAAACCCAAACTTTAATTTTTTTCAAAATTGATTTCTTGGCGCTGTGCCATGAGTCCAAAAATAACTTAATAATTTTTATTATTAATCAATTGGTTGCATCAATAATCATTAAAATACATTATCTTTCAAACAACTTGTCCTGCTACATATCCTGACGACCAAGCCCACTGAAAATTATATCCACCTAAATGACCTGTCACATCAACCACTTCCCCAACAAAATATAACCCAGGACAGCGTCTGGATTCCATTGTTTTGGACGATAATTCATGGGTATCAACCCCTCCGAGCGTTACTTCCGCTTTTTTATAGCCGCTTGTGCCGCCAGGAACTACCTGCCAGTCATGAATCCTATCTGCAATCCGGCGCAATTCATTGTCGCGATATTGTTTCATTGGTTTTGATGTACTGGATAGCTCTGCAAAAATCGCTGAACACCAAATTTGCACAAATCGTTTAGGCAAATAGCGCATCAGTAAATTTGGCAGCATTATCGAGCTTTGTCTGTGTTCTGAGAAAATCTGACCGACATCAAACTGCGGCAAGAGATTAATATGCAACGGTTTACCCGGCTGCCAATAGGAAGAAATTTGCAAAATTGCGGGACCGCTTAATCCTCGATGGGTGAACAAGATATTTTCGCGAAATGACGTATCATCGCAGCTGACGACAGCATCGATCGATATGCCGGAAATATCTTTAAAGCCCGCAAAGTCGCCCGCAGCAAAAGTCAAACCGACCAAACCCGGGCGCAGAGGTGTCACTCGGATGCCAAATTGGTTGGCTACTTGGTAACCAAATGCGCTTGCACCAATTTGCGGAATGGATATTCCACCCGTGGCAATGACTAATGAGTCGGTTGCAATGATGCCGCGCTCTGTTGTTATTAGGAATCTATTGTTGCTATGCTCTACAATATTATTGTCTGCAATGCACTCAATTTTTTGCACGTGGGAAGGCATTTGCCAATCCACATCGGCAGATGCACACTCGCGCTGCAGCATATCGATAATCTGCTGTGAGCTATCGTCACAAAACAATTGTCCGGATTTTTTCTCATGATAACGAATGCCATGTTTCTCAATCAATGCGATAAAATCCTGCGACGTAAAACGGGCAAGTGCGGAACGGCAAAAATGCGGATTTTCGGAAAGATAGTTTTCCGGTTTGACATAACGATTAGTAAAATTGCAACGACCACCACCGGAGATGCGGATTTTCTCCGCCAATTTATGCGCGTGATCCAACAGAATCACGCTACGGTTGCGCTTACCGGCTTCAATCGCACACATCATACCGGCGGCGCCCGCACCGATGATAACGACATTTCTGGATATTTTTTTCAAGACCACTGACGCGATAAACGCATCAATACTCCTCGGTTACCACGGATCGTCAGGCATATTCAAGCGGTACGCTATCATCATGACGATAAATAGAAAAAGCGACAAACCGATGCGGATGCTCAGCGATTTGACCATCCGCGTCGAATTGCCTTTATCTTTAAACATGTAATATAGCGCGGATCCCAAGCTATATATTATGAAGAGAAACGTTACGATGGCGAAAATTTGCAATGCAGACAATTAAGTATTCCTGTAAAAAGTTAAATCTGCCGAAGTGTAGCCGAGTTTTATCGATTGTCCAATGCTTATTTAACCATAAAAAGGCAATAATTCCAGAGGCGGAAAGCGATTGTCTGTTCAACTTATAAGTGTCCTTTTCCCGATCCATTGCCAAATTATGCTATGCAAAATTTAATCCACTTGCCACTCGCAATTTTCTTGATGGGCCCGACTGCCAGCGGAAAAAGCAAAGTTGCGCTGGAGATTGCGGAAAATTTTCCGGTTGAAATCGTCAGCGTGGATTCCGCGCAAGTGTATCGTCATATGAATATCGGAACCGCCAAACCTGATCAGGCAACGCTAAACAAAATACCGCATCACCTGATCGATCTCATTGATCCGGATCAGCACTATTCTGCAGCGCAATTCCGGCACGATGCACTGCGCGTCATGCAAGAAATTATCCAGCGTGGCAAGATTCCGCTATTAACGGGAGGCACGATGCTCTACTTCCGCGCGTTGCAAGAAGGCTTATCGCCGCTCCCTTCGGCGGACCAGAATCTCCGTTTGACCCTTGAAAACATGGCTAACAAGCTGGGGTGGCCGGCCATGCACCAAAAGCTCGCCGAGCTGGATCAAGAAATTGCGACGCGCATCAAACCCACCGACAGTCAACGGATTCAGCGTGCACTGGAAGTGTGCTATCTGACGCAACAACCGATGTCCGAAATTCTGAAAATACCACGGCAAATTGATTTTCCTTTTCATATCATTAACATCACACTCATTCCCAGTGAACGTAGCCAATTGCACCTGCGCATTGCGCGGCGCTTCGAAGCAATGTTGAAAAACGGTCTCATCGATGAAGTTCAAGCCATTCGCGGTAAATTTCCTTCACTCAACCTCGAATCACCGTCGATGCGCTGTGTCGGCTACCGTCAAGCCTGTCTTTATCTTGATAATCAAATAAGCAATACTGAATTGCACGACATGGGAATAGCCGCTACCCGCCAGCTAGCTAAGCGGCAACTCACTTGGTTGCGCGGCATGCGAGCCGGTACAGTGCAGGAATTTGATTGTTTGACAGACGATCTGAATATACAGATACAACACTTTTTGCAAACCACGATTGCAAGAAACTAATGAAGAGTGCAAAACGCTTCTAGCGCCGTAATTTCATGAACCGGCTTGTCTATCGTCCGTCAGTGGCGTTATGATTCCATACTGAGCTGAGGGAAAAATAACAAAACACAAAACTTAGGTCATACTTAACAGTATACAAATTTAATTTCAGAAAATTATCGATAGGACAGAAATATCATGCAAACGCGTATTCATTTATTAACTTTACTCTTCATGAGTTTATTCATACTGATCGGCTGTGAAAACTATGCGGAAAAAACCCATCAATCTTGGGTGACACCACCTTCCGGACCGGTTTATGACGACTCGACCATTTTTGCCCGCATCACACAAGCGGTGCAGTCCGATCCCGTGTTACAAGGCGCCAACATCGAAATTAAAGTACAAGACGGCAATGTTGCTTTGAAAGGTGCTGTCATTAATGAAGATCAGATGACGCGCATTAATATGCACGCTTGGATTGTCGATGGCGTGAAGAAAGTCGATAACCAAGTGACTGTCCGATAAATAGCCATAAAAAAATCCCCGTTCAGGGGATTTTTTTATCATGTCATGTTAAAACTCTAATCAAATCCCGCGCAACAACTCGTTTATTCCTGTTTTTGATCGAGTTTTAGCGTCCACCTGCTTCACGATCACAGCGCAATACAAACTGTATTTTCCGTTCTCTGCAGGCAAATTGCCGGATACCACAACCGATCCGGGTGGAATACGGCCATATGTGACTTCGCCGGTTTCACGGTTATAAATTTTGGTGCTCTGGCCGATATACACCCCCATCGAAATTACCGAGTTCTCTCCGACAATCACACCCTCGACCACCTCGGAACGCGCCCCGATAAAACAATTATCCTCAATGATCGTCGGATTGGCCTGCACCGGTTCCAGCACACCGCCGATACCGACACCGCCGGATAAATGCACATTCTTGCCGATTTGCGCACACGAACCGACCGTAGCCCAGGTATCGACCATCGTGCCTTCGTCGACATACGCGCCAATATTGACGTATGACGGCATCAGTACGACATTGCTGGCAATGAATGAACCTTTGCGCACCGCTGCGGGCGGCACGACACGGAAGCCGCCGTCACGGAAATCTCGCGAGCTGTAATCCGCGAATTTCGATGGCACTTTGTCAAAATAATTGGAAAAACCGCCTTTGATAAAACTGTTGTCTTCGATGCGAAATGACAGCAATACCGCTTTTTTTAACCACTGATGGGTAACCCACTCACCATCGACTTTTTCCGCCACACGCAATTTACCGCTATCGAGCATCGCCAAAGCTTGGGCAACCGCTTCTTTCAATTTGGCATCCACATTGCGCGGTGTAATTTCGGCGCGGCGGTCAAAAGCTTCTTCAATGGTGGTTTGCAATTCATTTGTCATTTAATTTTTCCTGGTAATTTATTCTCAACTTTGCTGAATCATATTGTTTGCAATAAACGTTTGATTCTTTCCATAGCCTCAATGCATTCTTCCGGTGATGCAACCAGCGCAATTCGCACAAAATCCTTCCCGGGATTGACGCCGTGCGCATCGCGCGCCAGATAACTGCCCGGCAGTACCGTCACATTATAATCTTGATACAACCGTTTGGTGAATTCGGTATCGCTGATCGGTGTTTTGATCCATAAATAAAAACCGGCATCGGGCATCTGCACCTCGGTTGTGCCCGATAACACTGCGATGGCATCGGCGAACTTGCGCGCATACAAGCGGCGATTTTCCACCACATGCGCTTCATCGCTCCAGGCAGCCGCACTCGCCGCTTGCGCCGCAGGATTCATCGCTGAA
The DNA here is from genome assembly GCA_015709615.1 of Gammaproteobacteria bacterium. Classification (NCBI taxonomy): domain Bacteria; kingdom Pseudomonadati; phylum Pseudomonadota; class Gammaproteobacteria; species Gammaproteobacteria bacterium. The sequence continues at coordinate 386,997 of CP054179.1, forward strand.
CCGTGATACGTGCGGTATAACAGGAATTTCTCCAATAATTGCGCATTCCCGGCCGAAAAACCGGAGCGCAATCCCGGCACATTCGAACGTTTTGACAAGCTATTGAACACCACCAAACGCGGAAAACCGCTACGTCCCAGCTGTTGCGCAGCATCCAGCGCACCCAGCGGCGGGTTATTCTCATCGCAATAAATCTCCGAATAACACTCATCCGAAGCCAACACAAAACCGTACCGGTCCGACAGCGCAAATAACGCCCGCCAATCGTCCAGCGTCATCACGCTACCGGTCGGATTGTTGGGTGAACAGACATAAATCAATTGTGCGCGTAACCATACTTCATCTTTCAACTGCGAGAAATCCAGCTTGAAATGATTTTCCGGCAAGGTGTTAATAAAATGTGGTTCAGCTCCCGCCAGAAACGCAGCGCCCTCGTAAATCTGATAAAACGGATTAGGACAAACCACCGCCGGTTGTTTGGCGTTGCTGCTATCGATCACGGTTTGCGCAAAAGAAAACAGCGCCTCGCGGCTGCCGTTGACCGGGATGACCTCGGTATTCGGATCGATTCCGGACAAGTTATAGCGCCGCTTGATCCAATCCGCGATACTGTTGCGCAGCGCTGGCGTGCCCAGCGTCGTCGGATAAGTCGACAAACCGGTCAAGTTGTCCGCCATGGTTTGACGGATAAATGCCGGTGTCGCGTGCTTGGGTTCACCAATTTGTAGCTCAATGGGTTTCAGCGCAGTGTTGCGAGCCACGCCTTGAAACAGTTGCCGCAATTTCTGGAACGGGTACGGTTGCAGTTGATTCAGATTTGGATTCATATTGATTGAGCAGAGTGTGAAGTCACGACTGTAACACCGGCCATTGCGGAAATTGGATTAATCATGATGCGCGGATTATAAAACGAGCGGGGATGAATGACCAACTGAAACATTGCCAAATTCTTCAGCCAACTCTCACCGCCTATCTCCTACCTAGTATGACAGCAACATTCATTGATCCATCGGTTGCCAATCCCTATGGAGTGTTCCCTGAACAAGGTTTTTGAGAAAGATGGCGAGCAGTGATCAAATAAGGCGAAATCAAGCGAACAAACGCGGTTTATTAAAAGCGTCCTGAGTGCGGTTTCAATGTTGCATAATCGAACGCGATAGTCTTGCGAAACTACACTTTATCGTATTTTATTGTGACTAAAGTCACATACTCGGCAACACAATTAGCAGATACTGTGGCTGACATTCGCAGAACTTAAATCTCCTTCCTCCTTCTTCTTCTGCCATGTCCTTCAACTTTCCGCCTACAAAGCTGAAGATACCTCCAGGTCAAATGGATACTGTTATCCATTTGACCTTTTTTATTTCGCAACCGTTACGGTTTCGGAGATTGCAGCTTCAGCATCATCGGTTGCAAGCGTTTGATTGTGGTGGGAGCAATCAGGTCCTTGACTTGCAAAGATTTCACTGCCGATGCCGGAGCGCAGTTGGCGACTTCCACCAATTTAACTACCAGCGGATTGAAGGTCACATCGACACCTGTGTAGCTACCGGCATCATCGCCATCATGATCGCCGCGGAATTTAAATTCCTTAACCGGCCCATTCGGACCGCCGCCTTGGCGATCGTCATTGTGATCCGTGTCGATATAATGGGCTGAGCTCTCCAAACCGCTGACGATGCTGTCGATGCGCCAGCCTGGCGGTGCCGTATAGTAAGTTTCATTACGCTCGCCTTCGGCGGTGGTCCAATCACTGCGCGTTTCTCGCGCTTTCATCCAAAGCCGCAGTTTGACATGCGTGCCGTCGCTGCTCCAATTCGCTTTGGCCCATACTTCCGGACCATGACCGGCAAACTCCTTATCGCCCCGGGTATGTGGCGGTGTAAACGATAAATAGGTATCGCGCGCGTAAGTTTCGGTTTTCTCTCTGCATACCGGAGTCGCGGGTTGAATAACCGCGATGCTGGAAATGGGGCGACTCTGCCATTCCAAAGTAAGCTTGTCGCTCGCTTTCGATAGTGGAACACCATTCGCGCCGAGATTGAGCGTCATGTGATAGTGCGTTAAACGGTCCAGTTCGGCGGAAACATCCTGAGTGCGCGACGTATCGTGCAGTGTCACCTTAATCGGCGTGGTATCGAAATCATAACCAAAAAATTCCAATTTGTTACGGCGGCTCGGATCCAATGCCATATCGACAGCGGCCGGTACCACATGACACAGTGCCGGTTCAACGGGCGGCACCGCTTGATGCATCAAGCGCGCACGGATTCTCGCCAGCGCTTGACGTACACGGGTACCGATAAAGTCCATGTTACAGCGCAATTCGTCACCGGTCGCGGCGACACTGCGATTGAGCAGATCGGATACTTCGTTACGTACTGTGGATTGCGCATCTTTGGTGAGTTTAGACGTAGTGTCTTGCAACACCGCTTGCCATGATGAGGAATTCCGGTCGAGCGCATCAATTGCGCCATCCAATGTAGCGACGGTATCTCCGGCGATATCGCTCACTTTATCAGTCGCTTTGTCGATTTTATCGCCGATGCTGCACCCCGAAATCAGAAGCGGTGCAATTAGCATGCCCCATAGCAATAATTTGCGGATTCGATGATTCGTTTTAACGCAGTGAAACGATGAAGTTGTGGTTGCTGACATGCTGTTAATCTCCTTAGTATTGTAAGGAAACATTGATTAATTGACTGCACGAGCGAATCGCTTTGTCTCGTTCGCCGAAATAATCAGCGCTTCCGTAGGTAAACTCGCATTATTACCGCTTTGAATCAGTACTACCGTTGCCTATATAAAGGTATCGCAAATTAAAGTCAAACATGAATTGCGCACCCTAATTCTTTATCTTATCTAAACAATCATATTAATCCGCAACACCAATCGGCATGGTAGCCAGTATTCCCGGGGTGCAAATCGATTTCACTGCGGCGATTGCGCCATCTGAATCACCGGTTGCGCACCTGATTCCGACACCAATACGGTCATTAGGTTGGTAACCAAGACTGCCCGCTGATCGGGCGTCAATGAGACAATCTGCTTATCCTCGAGATTTTTCAAGGCCGCTTCGACCATCCCGACCGCACCGTCAACCAGCTTCTGCCGCGCCATTACCACCGCTTCGGCTTGCTGCCGCCGCAACATGGCATTGGCGATTTCCGGCGCATAAGCCAGATGGGCGATTTTGGCTTCCTCGATGACGATGCCGGCGACCTCGACGTGCTGCTGGATGGAATCGCGTAGCAATCCGGCGATGGCATCCAAATCGGTACGCAGACTTTTCTTCTGTCCGCCTTCTGCGGCGTCATAAGCATGACTGCTGGCGACTTGGCGCACGGCCGATTCGCTTTGAATTTGCAGATAATTCAGCGTGCTTTCTACGTCAAATACCGCCCGGGCGGTATCTTGCACACGCCAGGCGATCACGGCGGCGATTTCAATCGGACTGCCACGTTCATCGTTGACTTTGAGAACCGGCGTATTCCAGTTATTGATCCGCAGCGACACCCGGGTGCGGTTATAAAACGGATTTACCCAGAAAAAACCGCTTGTATTGACCGTTCCGGCATAGCTACCGAAAAAAATCATCACCGCTGCCTGGTTGGGTTCGAGCGTAAACAATCCTTTACAGCAGAACAGCGTAATCACCAGCAGCGCTGCGCCGGCCATTAATTTGACAGGACCACCCGGCGTCGCCACCAAAAAAGCCGCAAACAATAAGGCCGGCAACAAGACCATCAACATCAACCATCCGTTAGTGCCGGAAATGATGTTCTCGTCGGTACCGATCGCACTGCTGCCTGATTTCTGGTTCACTTTCATCCCCTTTCAATTGATCGGTTGCAAGCAATATGTAGCGATGATTCAAAAGTGAATCACCACGATTACGAATACGTGCGATCAGCGAAATCCCAGAACAATCGATCGGAAAAGTTTCCAGAATATCCACTGATCGGAAAAAACATTTACTGTTAAAACGCGCTTACTTCACTGGCGGTTCCGGCTCCAACGCGAAAGCGACCGGCACGGCATCGGCATCCAGATAATCCAGCGTGCTCCAGCCATCCGTGGCAAGCGCATCGATGTGCAGATTTTCTGCAAATGCCGCCTTGCTACAAGTACCCAGCAGATCCGCTACCGGCACATTGTTGCTGTATACGCTGCCGACATCCCGTGCATAACCGCCGACCGTGCTGGGATTACTGCTGACCGATCCGCTCGCGGTTTCCACCACACCCACGCTGCCACGCGCAATGGTGAAGCTGAACGTGGCAAAGTTGTTGGGATGACGCGCCTTGAAACTCACGTAAGCATTCGAAGATGTTTTATCGTGATATTGGGTAAAACCGCAATCGTCCGCTGTATGCCCATCGACACTGACCCGGTAGATTTCCGCTTCGCAGTGGTTGTTATCGACACGCAGCACCAGACGGAATGCGACGATCTTTCCGGCGCCATCGCGAATCACGCGATCTTCCATGTCACCCGGCAATGCAGGGCTATGCGCAACCAGCTCCGTGCTAACCGTACCGGGACCGAACGGTCCGGCGCTGGTCGGTACTTTGAGCAGTACGCCTTCCGTGCTCAAATTCACCGGCGAACCATCGCTTTTGAACAGCTCCAGCTTGAGCTCGTATTTACCCGCACCGGTAGCGGGATTTCCGCCGTCGAGCAGATGCGACAGGAAAAAAGCGCTCGCGGTATTTTCACGCGCATCGACTTCCGGTGCCCACGACGAGGAAACTGCACCAGGGTTTAACGGTGGATTGACCGGGCGGATTTTGAACAGGTTTTGCCCGGCGAAAGCTGGATCAGGGCCCAACGGGTAAGGTTTAAAAGCTAACGTGCTGTCCGCAAGCACTTCCGCATAGTGACGTACCACATCCTTATCCATCGCATGCCAAGCACCAACGGAAGCGGTCACGCCATCCGCCAGCGTCAAGCGCCGGTACGACCAGCGGTAGTGCGTAATGCCGCTGGCAATCAGCGCGTCACCGAACCACACGTGCGGCTCCAAACTGCCGCCGAATGGCTCACCCGCCGCCGTTAAACCTTCATTAACACCGGCGCTGGCGCGTTGAATTTCCGGCATGCTGACACCGTTACCGATCAGCATCACAGCGACTTGCTTACCTGGTAACGGATTGGGATCGCCACACCAAGGCACGCGCGGATCGGTCACGCGGATCGTCACTTCGCTGCCGCAGGCGTAATCCCAGTGCGTATTGCACCGGATCGGCGGATGGTACACGGTGGTCCACACTCCACCAATGCTGTATTCCACCCAGAAATAAAGATCGGGATGATCGCCCGCACACAGATACCAGATGGTGGTATCGAATCGCCCTTGGCTGTCGGTATCGATCACCGCCACTTCATCGCAGCGGTAAAAATAGGGCCAAAGCCAAGGCCAGTAACACAAAAACGGCCGGATCAAAACGAGGTTATCAAGCAGCGTCTGGCGGATGATATTGACCGAAGCGGACGCCAAACCGGATTTCAATGCAAAAGGAACATCCGTAAGCATTGCTTTAGGCGGCAACGGCTGCGGATTCAGCATCACTTGCGCACCCGCTTTCAGTGATATAGCCTGCGAGGCAACCGCGGCCGTTTGCATCTTAGCCACATTGCGCGCTGAAAGATCACGGATTGCGGTATTAAAGCGGAAAGGCGGCGGATCAGGCTCGGGCGGACGCGGAATCGGAATCTCAATCAGCTCGAGTAATTCATCACGGATACGGCGGATGATGTCATCGGGTAAGCGGGGAATCAGCAAATACAGCCGGTCCACTTCGCACACATGCACACGGGCATGGCAAACCGGCATCTCATGATGCTCTCCTCCGATGACAACCGGACGGACTACCGTGCCGCGCACCCGACATAAACACCACAGCCACCATTTCCAATTGATTTCCGGAATCGGTAATAACTCGTAATCGCTACGTTTCGGATCGAAACTCCACATCGGCTCATAAGCGCGCAACCGCTCCATATCGTCGAGCGTGATGGATTTATCGCGGCTGACCGGGGATGATGAAGGTGACGGCGGCGGCGATGCAAAGAACAGACGTGCAGGACGCGGCCCGTCGTCTTTTATCTCGATTTGAACTTGGTTTTTCTTGACCGGCGCACTGGCAATCAGCGCGCCGCGTTGATCAAAAACATATGCAACAACTGTTAATTCCGTTTCGGGTTTGCCTTCAAACCCGCTCGTAAACTTGAGTAACATACGTGCCTCCTATTAGTTTTTGACTAAGGTTGACCGACAAAACAGCAAGTCAAAACCAGCTTATTCCCAAGGGCGGTTGCTTGATCCTTTTTTCGTATTCCGTTGGCTGATTATTATCCTCACTATATCAATCGCTTGATCAATGCCGCTGGTATCGATGAATTCTTACCGTCAAACCAAAAACATTGCTGGCTATTGATATCTGCTAACATAACATGATTTTGTAAATAGTTATGTCAGAAACATCATACTAAGTAACAAAAAATTCATGCAATCCAATGAAATTAACAGTAATCTATTGAGACCTGAGGAAATGCGCATATATTGATCAAATCCCTGCATGCAAGCGAAGATACCTTCAATGCACTAAAATATTTCCGCTTGAGTCCGTTAATATTCGCCTAAACCCGAAACATATTAAATTAATCGAGAATCTTGTTATGCGTTCAATTTTCATTGGATTGTCTGTGATTTTTTTCTCCTTATCCGCGCTTGTTACGTATAAGGCTCTTAATCCTCCTCCCGTTTATGCGACGTCTGCTTCTTATTGGGATAATCGCCCGGAAATAACGCTCGCACCCGCACCTATGCCGGCGGCACCTGCAATTCCGCCAGCACCTGAGGCAACTGATGTCTCAAATCAACCGGCCGGTGAATCCGATGCCGATAAGGCTTTTGCTGATGATATGAAAAAAACCATCACGCAACTTGAAAATAAGCTGGCGACAACGGAAGAGACGATGACCAGTATCGCAGCGGCTAGCGCGAGCACTCAGCCGCAAACCCTGACAGTATTCGACGGCAAAACTTTCCGCTCCGGGCAAGACGTCATCCAGGATGTCGCTTATTCGGCCATTGAAAAATTAGTGAAAGAAATAGCCGCTTCCCCAAACAGCCGCATACTTATCGAAGGTCATACCGACAATGTGCCAACCGGAAAATCCGGTAGTGATAATATGGATTTATCCCTGCGCCGTGCAAAAGCGATCGCCAATATACTGGTTTTACACGGTATAGCGAAAGACCGCATATCGGTAACCGGCCATGGCGATACACAACCAATAAATTCCAACAATACCGAAGAAGGTAGAGCCAAGAACCGTCGAGTCGAAGTAAAACTTTTGCCGCCAGAGGGAGTCCATTAATGCACATGTACGCGCAGCACTTCAGCCTCAATCTACTTCCATTTGAAAATGTTCCGGATCCGTTATTCTTTTATGATCATGGTGATCATGCCCGGATACGCAAGCAAATATCCGGCTCCCTGCTTAGCGGTCGAGGTTTGATCGTGGTCACTGGTCCGATCGGATCCGGCAAAACCACGCTGAGTCAGATGATCAAATCCGATTTTCCCGAAAACATCAAACTGATTTGGATGGCGGAACCGCCTGCCAATAGCGCCGACCTTTATTTATTTCTGGCGCAGGAACTCGGCGTTCAGCCGACTTCGGCGGAAAAAACCTTCGTCATGCGGGATATCCGCAATGCGCTGCTGAGAATCAATGCGGAAGGAAAAAAGTGTTTAGTCATCATCGATGAATCTCATTTAATGACAGAAGATGTTATAAACGGCATCCGCTTGCTGAACAATCTTGAAGAGGGATCGACCAAACTCATTCAGTTATTACTGCTCGGTCAGGAAGAATTGATGGAAAAAATCAACCGGCCGGAAATGGCGCCATTCAAGCAACGCATCGCCGCGCTGGAAACATTGGGGAAAATGAATGTCGACCGGGTGATGAAATACATCACGCATCGCCTCCAGGTAGCTGGCGGCTCGCCCAAACTCATTTCGGATACCGGATGGGAAGCGCTTTCGATTGCATTTGGTTCGGGTGGAACACCCAGAACAATCAATTCACTGTGTGACCGGTCGTTCAATGTGGCGTATGAACGCGACAAATCGATTGTTGATGCCAAAGATGTGTATGAAGCCACGCAGCGAATGGGTATGATTACCGATGTATTCCATTACATTATTCTGCTTAACAATCAGGAAAGAAAAAGCCAGGAATCAGATCCGGCAACCGATAGTCCGGTTCAAGAATCCGCGCCATCGGCTCCGCCGACCTCATCAATGCCTGAAAAAAACCGGATAGTTCCACCGCGTGTCAACGAACCGGAGCAAAACGCAGTTCGGGAAGTTTTCTACGAAATTCCCGATATTCCGCGAGAGAAAATCGATACCTCCGGACAATCCTATGCCGACATTGCGCAAGCAATTAAAGCAAAATACGATCAGAAAGGTTTAAAAATCTCTATCGGAATGTTTCTACTGTCGTTCATCGCATTTATCGGTAGCGTTTTTTTCTTTTGCCATCGCTCTGATTCGTCGGGAATACTCGATTGCCTGCGAAGCTTGTTGAGCTTCTGATTCGCCGCTCGTGTATCTGCCTTGTTCAGTCAAAAATAAACCCGCTGCATGAGCGGGTTTATTTTATGCACCGTTGAATTCAATTAAGTATCGTTTTTCTTCCGGCGCACAATATAACCCAACAAACTCACCCCGGCCACCAGCATGGCATAAATCTCGGGTTCCGGCACCAAAGAGGCTGAGTGATCGTTTAAATAAACACTGGCAGGTACAGGTTTAGGATGAGAATCTTGCTCATTCGAAGTCACTTTTCGATCGATTGCTTTTTCATTCCATGCCGAATTCTCATTGATGATCGGGTGATCTTTTGATTTTATATTGTCATCGCCGGAAAATTTACTGTGGGCCGGCGGTGAAAGTATAGTGTCGTCCGATAATTCATGATCGCCTGCGTTATGCACCTCTTTCACAGAATTGTCAGAAGTTGCATACGCCACGCTGCTTAAGCACAATGTACCGGTAATCGACAGCAATGCAACAAGCTTTGGTAAACTGGGCATAATTCATTTCTATTTTCAATAAACAGAAGCTTATCAACGGAATTTGATCGATAGGATTGATAGCTTATTGCGACTTTTATCATAGACGGAACCGAAGTATGACAACCGACGAGTATTATGGTAATGGCTACTTTAATCTCCATGTATTAAGCAATTTTGATAACTTTGGGAAAAAACTTATGCGCAATTTACGAACACTCACACTCATTCTTTGTGCGCTGTTCCTGAGCGGTTGCGGCTACAACACATTGCAATCCACCGATGAACAAATCAAGGCCAGTTGGGCGGAGGTGCTGAACCAATATAAACGCCGCGCTGATTTGGTGCCGAATCTGGTCAATACAGTCAAAGGATTTGCCGCACAGGAAAAAGATGTGTTGTTGGGTGTCACCAATGCTCGCTCCAGAGTTGGCGGTATTCAGGCAACCCCGGAGTTGATCAATAACCCGGAAACGTTCGCCAAATTCCAGAATGCGCAAGGCGAATTATCGAGCGCGCTTGCCAGATTGCTGGTCGTCACCGAGAATTATCCCGAATTGAAATCCGATGCAAATTTCCGCGACTTGCAGGCGCAGCTGGAAGGCACTGAAAACCGTATCACCGTAGCGCGCAATCGCTACATTAAAGCCGTGCAGGAATACAACATCGTGGTACGTTCTTTCCCCAGCAATCTGACGGCGATGCTATTCGGATATCAAACCAAGCCCAGCTTCACCGTGGAAAATGAGCAAGAAATCTCCGCCGCACCCAAAGTGGATTTTGGCGCGCCTATACCGGCGGTAAAATAAATCATCATGACGCTCACCAAAACGATCCGGTTGAATATTTCGACATGGCTGCTAGCGGCCATACTGCTTGTCATCCCGACTGCGGCGATGGCCGATGCCGCCATTCCGCCGCTGAAAGCGCATGTCACCGATTTGACCGCAACCCTTTCCGCCAGCGAATCCATGCGTCTGGAGCAAAAATTAGCTGCATTTGAAAAAGCTAAAGGCAGTCAGATTGCAGTGCTGATCGTTCCGACGACGCAGCCTGAAACCATCGAACAGTATTCGATACGTGTTGCGGAAGCCTGGCAACTGGGACGCAAAGGTGTTGACGACGGTATTTTGCTGCTCATCGCAAAAAATGACCGGGCATTGCGCTTCGAAGTAGGCTATGGCCTGGAAGGCGCGCTACCGGATGCGATGGCGAAACGGATTATCGCGGAAATCATCACGCCGCGATTCAAGCAAGGGCATTTTGCCGAAGGTATCGATGCCGGCATTGAGGCGATCATCAAACTGATTCAAGGCGAATCGCTGCCGCTGCCAAAAAACACGCGAAACGGCGCTAGCACTGCAGAAGCGCATTCACCTGTGGAAAGTTTCATCTCCATCCTGATCGGATCGATTGTACTGGGAAGAGTTTTGCAAGTATTTTTTGGCCGCCTGATCGGCGCAACGATGACCGGCCTCGGTGTCGGACTCATCGGCTGGTTGTCGTTTTCGTCGATAGCGGCTGCCGTTCTAATCGCCATCGTGGTATTCGTGATCAATCTTTTTCTGAACGGCGGTAGCGGCTACTATCGAAGCGGCCGCAGCGGCTGGCCGGGTCACGGTTACTACCGCTCAGGCGGATTTGATCGCGGCGGCGGTTTTGGTGGAGGATTCGGTGGCGGCGGTGGCGGTTTCGGTGGCGGTGGCGCGTCAGGGAAGTGGTAAATGAATCTCGCACGTATTTTGCGTCATCTATTAACCGGCCAATGGGTGCAGCGCCGAACATTCCCGGCGGTATCGCTTGCCGCTATCGAGCAAGCGATTGTGCAATCGGAAATGAAACACGGCGGTGAAATTTGTTTCGTTGTGGAAGCGGCATTGAATACGCTTCCATTGCTCAGAAACCAGACCACCCGCGAGCGCGCTCTTGACGTATTTTCACAATTGCGGGTCTGGGATACCGAACACAATAACGGTGTGCTCATTTACTTGTTATTAGCCGATCGCACGGTGGAAATCATCGCCGATCGTGGCATTCATGCCAAAGTTCCGGAGGCTGAATGGCAGGTTATCTGCCGCACAATGGAATCGGCATTTCAGCAGCAACGGTTCGAAGCCGGTGTCATCGCTGGAATTGATGCCGTCGGCGGGCATTTGCAGAAATATTTTCCAGTCGATCCAGGGAAAGATACCAACGAGCTTCCCAACAAACCCGTGATGCTATAAATCAGCGAAAAACCTAGACCGCTATTTGGAATCAGCCGGAGCGCGGTACAAATCCACAGGACAAGAAATTCGCGATCGCGGCAAACTCATTCACCGATAAATTTTCCGCGCGCAGCCCCGGATCAATGCCCAACGCGCTGAAATCATCGCTCGTCAAATGCTGCTGCAAGGTATTGCGCAGCGTTTTGCGGCGCTGCGAGAATGCCGCCGTGACAATTTGCGAGAATAGCGCTTCATCCTTGACGATTCGCGTTGACGAATCGCGCGGAATCATACGAACAATGGCCGATTCGACTTTCGGCATGGGGCGGAACGATTGCGCCGGAACGCTGAACACATATTCCATATCGAAACGGTATTGCAGCATGACGGAAAGCCGCCCGTAATCGGACGTAGCGGGCACACCAACCATACGATCCACGACTTCCTTCTGCAACATGAAATGCATATCGAGAATATGCGCTGAGAATTGGCTCAGATGAAACAGCAAGGGTGTCGAAATGTTGTAAGGCAGATTGCCGACGATACGTAGCTGCTTGCCTAGTGCGGAAAAATCGAATTTCAATGCATCGGTGGCGTGAACGGTCAATTGATCCGGTGTGAATTCCTTATTCAGCCGCGCCACGATATCGCGATCGATCTCGATGACATGCAAATGACCGGCGGCTTGGCGCAAAGGACGCGTCAATGCGCCCAAGCCCGGGCCGATTTCAATTAACCGATCGCCTTCTTGCGGACGAATTTCAGCGGCGATTTGCGCAATGATGTGCTGGTCGACCAGAAAATTCTGACCGAAGCGCTTGCGCGGATTATGACGCATGGCGGAAAAATTGCGCTTGATTCTTGGTCAACTGCACGGCCATTTCAATAGCCGTCAATAAACTGCCCGGGTTCGCACGGCCTGTTGCGGCCAACTCCAGCGCGGTACCGTGATCAACCGAGGTGCGGATGATCGGAAGCCCTAATGTGATATTCACGCCACCGCCGAAACTGGCGTGTTTCAGAACCGGCAATCCTTGGTCGTGGTACATGGTAAAAATACAGTCGTATTGCTTGAGCTGCGCCGGATTGAACAAAGTATCCGCCGGGATCGGGCCGATCAGTTGCATGCCTTCCGCGCGCAATTTATTCAGCACGGGAATAATGATGTCGATTTCCTCCCGCCCCAGATGACCGGATTCGCCGGCATGCGGATTAAGCCCGGCAACGGCGATGCGCGGCTCTTCCAGCAGGAAGCGTGTAATCAGATCGCGCTTAATGATGCGTAATTTGCTTTCGATTCTGTCCGCCGTGATCGCCGCAGCCACATCTTTCAGCGGCAAATGCGTAGTCGCCAGCGTTACCCGCATGTTACCGCCGGTCAGCATCATGACCACCGGACTATGCAGCAACTCCGACAAATACTCGGTATGGCCGGTAAAAGGAATCCCGGCGTCATTGATCACGCCTTTGTGCACCGGGGCCGTCACCATGCCGTGGAAGCGGCCGGATTGGCAGGCCGTAACCGCGAAACGCAAAGTTTCCAGCACATACTGCGCATTCGCCGGATTAAGCGTTCCCGGAACAGCCGGTTCCGCCAACGGCACATGGATGAATTGCAAACTGCCCGGCTTGTGCAGCTCGGGCGTAGCAACCGAAACATCGATTAGTTTCAGCGGCAGCTTGAGTTGCCGCGCTCGCGCCAGCAATAACTCACCATCCGCGATGACGATCAATTGGCACGACAGCGGATGCTGCGCAATCTGCACGCATAAATCGGGGCCGATACCGGCAGGCTCGCCGGGGGTCAATGCCAGTGCCGGAAAAAATCTAGTGCTCATGTTCATCGTCCAATCGGTATTCCACATATGCCTGATCGCGCAATTGCCGCAACCATTCCTGCACCACCACATCGGCCTTGCGTGACCGTATCGCTTGTCGTGCCGCCTGGCGCCGCCGGTCTTGGCTGATATCCTGCGAGCGACGCTCCAGCACTTGAATCAAATGCCAGCCGAATTGCGTTCGGACAGGATCACTGATCTGACCCGGCAGCAATGCGTTCATGGCCCGCTCAAAATCGGGTACGGTATCGCCCGGTGAGAGCCAGCCAAGATCGCCGCCGGACGATGCGCTGGTATCTTCGGAATACAGTTTCGCGACTTCTTCAAAATTTTCTCCTCGATCCAACCGCTCCTTAACTTGAAGAATCTTCTGCTTGCCGTCGTTTTCCGAAGTCAGTTCGTTAATTTTGATTAGAATATGGCGCGCGTGCGTCTGATCGATGATGACGGTTTGTGTTTCCTGAGCACGCCTGCCAAGCAGCTTGAAAATATGAAAACCGCTTGGACTCTGCACCACCGGCGTCACGTCACCAGGTTGCATCGGTTGCAGTAGCTCCGCGAAGGTCGGCCCCATTTGGGTGATCGGACGCCATTCGATGATGCCGCCGGTCTTGGCATCGGGTGCATCGGAAAACTCCGCCACAACCTGGGAAAATTCGACGCCTTGCTTGATTTTTTCGTATGCCAGTTTTGCCCGCTCGGCTCTTTGCTGAATTTGGCTGGGGGCGGTATTTTCCGGCACCAGTATCAGCACATGTGCAAGGCGGTATTCGTCCTGTCCCTCGGAAGTCGTTTTCTGCGTTTGCAGGTAATTATCGACTTCTCCTTCGGTCACATTAACTTGATGCTTGACTTCACGCTCCTTAAGCCGTGCCATAATCATTTCTTCACGAATTTCATCACGGAATTTGCTATACTGAATTCCGTCTTTTTCCAATACCGCGTGGAATTCCGGCAGCGACAATTTATTATCCGCTGCAATCCGCTGTATGGTCTCGTCCAATTCGCTTTGACTGACGGCTAAACCAACTTCCTTGGCATGCTGTAATTGTATGTGCTTCATGACGACCGATTCCAGCACCTGTTTCTCCAGCGTGTGTTGATCCGGCAATTGAACACCTTGCTGCTGCAAGCGGCTGACCGCCAATTTGACCGCATCGTCAAGCTCCTGGCGCGTGATGACATCTTCGTTGACAACCGCCACGATATGATCGATTGCTTTTGCGGCCGGAACAAATTGCAGCTCTTGCGCCGCCAGAGGATTCGTTAGTAGTAATACGAGCAGCGGAAAGAAAATGCAAAAACTGTTGCTTCTATGCATAGAATGATAAAGCTTGATGATAGGTGCAATAGGAGAAATCAACGCTCAATGAATACTGGTATAGCCGGGGATACTTTGCTGCAACACTTGCAGCGGATTGTTGCCGAGCCCCATCAATCCTTTCAACTCGAGCTGCACAAAAAACGCGGTGGTCGTGGTATGCGTTGCGGTCGTCAACCGTTGCAGTACTAAGCGCAAAGCCCAGCAGCACGAGTTATATTCAAGACCCGCCAATCCGGCCAGAATTTTATCGTCCAGCAACGAATAATTGACCCGGGTAACGCCATGCCAATTGCCGCCGAGCGGCCATTGCATCGAAGTATCGACTTGCTCCAGCACACCCCGGGTGAAGCGGTAACCCAAATTGAGCACTTTGCCGGTTTCCGGCTGGTAACTGATACCGGTACGGACTTTTTCAATCCAGAGATTGGATTCATCCATCTGAATATTGGAATCGGTGCTGACACTCCGCGACAGTCTCCCCGATATCGCCGCAATAAAATCCGACCGGCCGCTAGTCACTTGGGGAAGGGGCAACCGCACTTGGGGATCGGTAAAACTAATTTGCTGTCCAACCGCAAGCCGTAAATATTCGATTCCTGTTCCCTGTTCAACAAATCGCGTTGTCAAAGCGGTCACGGCACGATTGGCGTCATTGATACGATCACCTCCGCTGAAGCGGTTTTCCGTCAGTATTTGGGCGAAACTGAAGTCATTGACCGCGGAATCGAAGTTAGGCAGATAATCCTGGTTACGGTAGGGTGCATAAACATAAAATAAACGCGGTTCCAATGTTTGGACAAAACTCTTACCGCCGATTTCAACTTGCCGGTCAAATGCAATGCCGCTATCCCAACTGAAAATCGGCACGGTGCGATCGATGCTTTCGCCTTTGTCACCGGCTGGTTTGTCCAGATTGTAGTGCGTGTAATGCAAACCGAATTTCGGCATGATGTAGCCGAATTCGTTGCGTAATGGCAGGCTGATGTTTGGATAAAGTATCAGACGGTTGCCGTCCGTGAGGGTCGGGTGATAAAAATTGGTCCAGCTGCTTTTCAACTCGAAATCCATTTTCCCCACGTTATATTTCACCGCATTCAGAGAAAAATGCGGCAAACGCTCGTAGGGAGATACAAACAACGCCAGCGGATCCTGTATGGTCTGGAAGCGTTGCGCAAACCCGGTGAATTGCAGCGCGCCATCCCTGCCCCAGCGGCCGTTATAGGCCACGCCGCCTTGTTGCGACAAGTTGGTTAAGCTGGTTTGCGCCAGATTGGGAGTCAATTGACGAAAGTACAAATCGTCGGACACTTGATTGTAATTGAGAAAACCTTGCCAGCCCCTGCCGAAATCCTGCGTATGGGTATATAAAACCCCCCAGCGGGTCCGGTCGGTATTGATATCCACCGGCAGAATATCGAACAGCAAATGACCGTTCATATTGTTATTGCCGATATAGCGCAGCTCGTTGCTCAACAAGAAACCACGCATTGTCATCAGCCGCGGTGTTATCGTGGCATCGATATTGGGCGCGATATTCAAATAGATGGGCAATCCCACATCAAAACCGGTTTTAGCGTTATAGCCCAGTACCGGCGACAGCAATCCGGTTTTCCGCTTGCCACTATAGGAAAAGTTTAACCACGGCGAATACAGAATCGGCACGTCTTTGAACACGACGCTGACATGCTTTGCGGTACCGACTTCTTTCGCATTATCGACTTCGAGCTCTTTGGCACGCAGGTACCAATCATGCCTTCTGTCAGGACATGTCGTATAGCTGGTCTCCGTTACGCGATAATGATCCTTACCCTCAAGATACAAGACATCGCCAGCGCCGCGGCCTCTGCCCTTTTTCATCGAATAGCGCGGCTCGGTTAATTGACCGACTTCGGTTTCGACATTCAGTTCGAGTTTTTTGCCTTTCAGAATATCCTTGGGTCTTTCCAGGCGCACATTCCCTTCCACTTCGGCATCTTCGGTCTGTTCGTAATATTTCATACGGTCGGCGCTGAGTGTATTGTCGCCCTGCTTCAAAACAGCATTTCCAGTTGCCTCGACTTCTTGCTTGTAATAACCGGTAATGCTGTCAGCTTCAATAAAAACGGGTTTTTTTTGCGGCTTGACGACAGGTTTATGTTCGTTCTCACCTTCACCTTCGCCTTTTGTTCTGGGAGCGACGCAGCTGCTCCATCCGGTCAATGGTAAAGTAAGTAATAAAACCAGAATGAGTAACCGCTGGGTGACGTGCATCTTCATTCCAGGTTTATTGCGCAATGCCTATCCATCTGATTCAATTATTTGTATCCTTTTGAGTAGCTTCGTATTGTACCCTTTCTCGCATTTGATGATCTATCGAAAAATAAGGATTTTGCAGGATAAAAAAACAAAACCTCATGCGGGTGTGCGGAACATGAAATAAACCGCCCCCACCATGCACAACGCCGCCCAGAGATAATCAAGCTTCAACGGCTCCTTCAAATAAAAGAGTGCGAACGGCACAAATACTGTCAATGTCACGACTTCCTGCAAAATTTTCAGTTGCGCGACCGAAAGCACCGAATAACCGATCCGGTTGGCCGGAACTTGCAGCATGTATTCGAAAAAAGCGATACCCCAGCTGACCAAAGCGGCAATGATCCACGGTTTGTGGTTCAATTCCTTCAGATGCGCGTACCAGGCAAACGTCATGAAGACGTTGCTCATGATCAACAATAGGATAGTTTGCCCAATCTCGCGCATGGTACTAAATCCCGAGACCCTGCCAAATCGCATCGATCCGCTGCTTAATCGCGCCGTCCATCACAATCGGCGTGCCCCACTCGCGGTTCGTTTCACCGGGGAATTTATTGGTCGCATCCAAACCCATTTTGCCGCCCAATCCGGAAATCGGACTTGCGAAATCGAGATAATCGATCGGCGTGTTTTCCACCAGCAACGTGTCGCGCACCGGATCGACCCGGGTGGTAATCGCCCAGATCACTTCCTTCCAATCGCGCACGTTGATGTCGTCATCGGTGACGATGATGAACTTGGTGTACATGAATTGACGCAAGAAACTCCAGATGCCGAACATC
The DNA here is from genome assembly GCA_015709615.1 of Gammaproteobacteria bacterium. Taxonomy (NCBI): domain Bacteria; kingdom Pseudomonadati; phylum Pseudomonadota; class Gammaproteobacteria; species Gammaproteobacteria bacterium. The sequence continues at coordinate 404,534 of CP054179.1, forward strand.
ACACGCTTGCTGTGCCCGGCATACTGCTTTTTCATACTGACCACCGCCATGCGGTACGAGCAGCCTTCCGGCGGCAGGTAAAAGTCGGTAATTTCCGGGAATTGTTTTTGCAGCAGCGGAACGAATACTTCGTTCAATGCCACGCCGAGAATGGCGGGTTCATCCGGCGGTTTGCCGGTGTACGTGGAGTGATAAATCGGGTTGCGGCGCATGGTGATGCGGTCGATGGTAAATACCGGAAAGGTTTCCTGTTCGTTGTAGTAGCCGGTATGATCGCCGTAAGGTCCTTCCAATGCGGTTTCGCCGGGATGAATCGCGCCCTCCAGTACAATTTCGGCGCTCGCCGGCACTTGCAAATCGTTGCCGATGCACTTCACCACCTCGGTCTTGGCGCCGCGCAATAATCCCGCGAACTGGTATTCGCTCAAACTATCCGGCACCGGCGTCACAGCACCGAGGATAGTGGCCGGATCGGCGCCCAAAGCCACCGCGAGCGGATAAGGCTGACCGGGATTTTGCAGACAGAATTCACGGAAATCCAGCGCCCCGCCGCGATGCGCCAGCCAGCGCATGATCACTTTGTTGGGACCGATCACTTGCTGGCGGTAAATGCCCAAGTTCTGCCGGGTTTTGTTCGGTCCCCGGGTCACCGTCAAACCCCACGTGATCAGCGGTGCGGCATCGCCCGGCCAGCAGGTTTGCACCGGTATCCGGCTCAAATCCACATCGCTGCCTTCCCACACGATTTCCTGACACGGCGCGCTGCTCAATTCCTTCGGCGCCATGTTCAATACTTGCTTCAACATCGGCAATTTATCCCAAGCGTCCTTCAATCCCTTCGGCGGATCGGGCTCTTTCAAATAAGCCAGCAGTTTGCCGACTTCACGCAACGCTTCGACCGATTCCTGCCCCATGCCGAGCGCCACGCGCTTGGGCGTACCGAACAAATTACCCAGCACCGGCATGGTGTGTCCTTTAGGGTTTTCAAATAACACCGCCGGACCTTGCGCTTTCAGGATGCGATCGCAAATTTCCGTCATTTCCAGTTTGGGATCGACTTCAATTTGAATACGTTTGAGCTCGCCCAGCGCTTCCAATTGCGCCAGAAAATCACGCAGGTCTTTATATTGCATGGAAAATCCTTAGTGCGGAAAAAGGAGAAAATCGAGCGCGATGCCGGCAAACACTGTCATCCCAACCCAGTTGTTGTGCAAAAAGGCCTTAAAGCATAACACCCGGTCGCGATTGCGGATCAGCGTATATTGATAGGCCATCAGGCCGCTGGCTACTGTCAATCCGGCGTAATACGCCAGATTCATCTGCTGCATCTGTCCGATCGCCAGCATGATCGCAATGAAGCAGGTGTGGCACGCCATGACACCCAGCACATCAAACCGGCCGAAAGTAATCGCCGAGGTTTTGATGCCGATTTTCAGGTCATCCGGCTTGTCGACGATGGCGTAAGCGGTATCGTACGCGATCACCCAGAACAGATTGGCCAGCATCAAAATCCAAATGATCGGCGGCAAGCTGCCGGTTTGCGCGGCAAAAGCCATCGGAATGCCGAAACTGAACGCAATGCCCAGATAAGCTTGCGGCATGGCAAAAAACCGTTTGGTAAAAGGATACGAAGCAGCCAAAAAAAGTGCGGGCACCGATAACAAAATTGTCAATTGATTCAACGGCAGGATCAGCAGGAACGCAATCAGACTCAATCCTGCTGCCAGCAGCAAAGCTTCTTTGGAACTCACCCGCCCCGCCGCCATCGGCCGGTTCTTGGTGCGTTCGACATGCGGATCGATTTTACGGTCGGCAAAATCGTTGATGACGCAGCCCGCGGAGCGCATCAATACGGTGCCCAGCACAAAAATGACCAGGATCTGCCCATCGGGCAATCCTTGCGCCGCAAACCACAGCCCCCACAGCATGGGCCACAGCAACAGTAAAATACCGATCGGTTTGTCGAGCCGCATCAATTGCGCGTAGGTTTTGATTCGGTCTGCCAAGTTCATAACGGTAAATTCAAGATAGCGGGTAAAAACACTTCGGTCACTAAAATCGATTGGCCGTGCAAGGTAAATAACGAGCGCCGCGCCCACAGATCAGCCGGTTTCTCCGGCAAACGGCTGCAAGCGCGATCGTACAAAAAATGCCCGCTGCCGACTTTCTTAAATTGCAGCGGCGTGCGTTTAATTTTCGGATTGGTAAACAACACCGTCCCTAAAGACTTATTGCCCAAGCCGCTCAATCCCCGCCATGCGCCGCGCAAATTCCTGCGCGCCACCACGGAATGCGCGAACACCACCGGCGTTTGATCGCAATACAGATACACTTCCCGCACCAATGCCCATTCACCGGAACGCAACCCCATGACATCCGGTTCATCGCCGTACACCCGGCTCAATGATTGAAACACCGGCTGCACGCGAAATTCATTGCAGCGGACTTGAATGCGCCGGGTCAACGATCCGCGGTCCTGCAACCAAACCCGCTGATGATAGGAAACCGCCGTCAATGCCGGATACCATGCCAGCGGATGCGTATTATTCATTGAGACAAAGCGGTTAATTGGATGGGTTGCATGTAAAAATCGGCGACCGGAATCAAGCTAAGCCGTAGCGAAAATTAATGGATCGGGATTATACAACAGTCTCAAAAGAGGCAATTGTAAAAACCGGAGCGCCAGGATAAAGCGGTCATGCCAGTATTTCATCCACCGGTTTGAGCACATCCGGACGGTCGGGATCGTTGATCAATTCCAGCAGATTGATCTCGATATTCCTCGAAATCGCCGCTAGCGGCAGGTCGTTCGGATGTGTGCCGAAGGGATTTTCGATCTCATCGCCAATTGCGTCCAATTCGAAAAACGCATAAGAAATCATCAGTACCACAACCGGCGTCAGGACACCGGTCGTTTCCACCAGGCCAAACGGCAAAAACAAGCAATACGCCGCAACGATGCGGTGAATCAGTACCGAATAGCTAAATGGAATCGGGGTATTCTTGATACGCTCGCACGCACCCAGGATATTCGAGAATTCGTTAAGCTGCTGCTCCATGAAAGGATAATTGAAACCGCCCAGCCATCGGCGCTTGCGTGCTATCGCCAGATCCCGGCCCAGTTGCTGCAAAATTGCCAAGGGACGATGCTTCGCGGCGGTCATCTGGTCAAAATCTTCCGCTGGCAAAAATTTCTTTATTTCATCGGACGGATCCTGATCGCGCAAATGGCAACGCAGCGCATGCACGAACGCAATGATCCGCTTGACAAACACGGCACGGAAACGCTGCACTTCCTCGCTATCCTGCCGCGAATCGATCATGTGGCAAGTCTGCCGCGTCAGGCTGCGCGTGGTATTGACCAATGCGCCCCAGAGCTTGCGGCCTTCCCAGAACTTATCGTACGACGCGTTATTACGGAAGCCCAGGAAGATACCGACCGCCACGCCGATCAAGGCAAACGGCGTGGTGGTCAGCGTGTATTTCTGGATGTTGTAATACAGCTCGACATATGTCACCACGATTGCCACCACGGTGACCGTCAGAATGCGCGGCCAGGTCTCCACAAAACTGCTGCCGCGAAAACTGAACAGTAACCGCATCCATGAGATTTTCTCTTTTACAATCACTTCACTCTTAACCTTTCTTTAATTTTTTATCAAACCCGCAAATAACCGGCTTTTTCACCGAGCCAGCGCGCAATGTGCTGTTCCGCCAATTGCGGATGATTGTTGAGCAACTCATCCGCCGTGGCTTGAGCCGCTTTCAGTAAATCGCCATCCTGTTCGAGATCGGCAAAACGTAGCAGCGGTACGCCGCTCTGCCGGGCGCCGAGAAACTCGCCGGGACCGCGCAATTGCAAATCCTGCCGGGCGATTTCAAAACCGTCGCTATGCTCAAAAATGATTTTGAGCCGTTTGCGAGCGATTTCAGATAATGGCTGTTGAAACATCAGGATACAAATACTGGCTGCCGTGCCGCGCCCGACGCGACCGCGCAATTGGTGCAGTTGCGACAACCCCATGCGCTCGGCATTTTCGATCACCATCAGCGACGCATTCGGCACATCCACGCCGACTTCAATGACCGTCGTCGCCACCAGCAACTGGATGTCTCCTTGTTTGAACGCTGTCATAACGGCCGCTTTTTCCTGCGGCGGTAAACGCCCATGCACCAAGCCGATACGCAAATGCGGAAACACTCGGGTTAAATTTTCGCAAGTCTCTATCGCTGTCTGCAGTTGTAAGGTTTCTGATTCCTCGATCAACGGACAGACCCAGTAGACTTGCTTGCCTTGTTCGCAAGCCTGTTGAATCCGTGCAACGATCTCCTCGCGGCGGTTATCGGCGATCAATTTGGTCACAACCGGCGACCGGCCGGGCGGCAATTCATCGATGACCGACACATCCAGATCGGCGAAATAACTCATCGACAACGTGCGCGGTATCGGCGTCGCGCTCATCATCAACTGGTGCGGCACTTGACCTGATTGCGCGCCCTTCATGCGCAACGCCAGACGTTGGTGTACGCCGAAACGGTGCTGCTCGTCGATAATCGCCAAACCCAACTGGTGAAATATCACTTGATCTTGAAACAAAGCGTGCGTACCGACAGCAAGCTGCGCGGCGCCGCTGGCAATTTCTTCCGATACGGCTTGCTTTTGCTTCTTTTTCTGACTGCCGGATAGCCAAGCCACATTGATTCCCAACGGTTCAAACCAGCTTGCCAGCTTCTGAAAATGTTGCTCGGCGAGAATCTCGGTCGGCGCCATGATGGCGGCTTGAAAACCGTTTTCAATCGCCTGTAGCGCGGCCAAGGCAGCCACGATCGTTTTGCCACTGCCAACATCGCCTTGCAACAAGCGTTGCATCGGATAAGGCGAAGTCAAATCACGGCTGATTTCTGCGACGACTCTCATTTGCGCAGCGGTCAGTTGAAAACTAAGCCGCGCGAGAAACGATTGCTGCAATGCGCCCTTTTGCGCCAAGACCGGTGCGGCATGGCTGCGCCGCTGCCGGTAATGCAAACGCATCGATAACTGCTGCGCCAGCAATTCGTCGAATTTGATCCGCCGCCAGGCCGGATGCGTGCGCGCTTGCAGTGCTGCCAGCGATACCTCGGGCGGCGGATTGTGCAAGCACACCACGCTGTCGCGGAAACTTGCCAGCCGGTATTTCCGGATGATGTCATCCGGTATCGATTCGGTCAGCATTTGCCGGTTATTCTGCAACGCTTGTCCGATCAGTTTGCCGATCATTTTCTGCGTTAAACCCGCTGTCACCGGATAAACCGGTGTCATCGTATCCGCCAGAGATTCTCCGGCATGGACAATGCGGCATTTGGGGTGCACCATTTCCGCGCCGAAAAAACCGCTGCGCACTTCACCTAACAACCGCACACGCTTCCCCGCAGCGTAGCTTTTGATCTGACTGCCGTAGAAATTCAGAAAACGCATGACCAGCACGCCGCTGCTGTCTTCAACCTGACAAACCAGTTGCCGCCTGGGCCGGACTACTACTTCGCTATGTACGATGACGCCTTCGACTTGCACCGTCTGCCCCTGGGGCGCATCGGCAATGGCAAACAGCCGCGTTTCATCTTCGTACCGGATCGGCAAGTGCAGAATCAGATCCAGATCGTTGCGAATGCCTAAGCGCGACAGCTTTTCCTGCACAGCAGAATGGGCAGTCATCGTGTTGTTTGTGAGCTTACCGCTGTCCCGCCGCGCTTAATTTGGCAACACCATGATGGCGTCCATTTCCACCAGTGCGCCGCGTGGTAAAGCTTTAACGCCAACGGCTGCACGCGCCGGATAAGGCTGAGAAAAATGGCTGGCCATGATGTCGTTGACCAATGCGAAATTCGCCAAATCGGTCAGAAAGATATTGAGTTTCACGACATCGCTGAAACTGCCGCCGCTGGCTGCCGCCACTGCTTTCAGATTGGCAAAAACCTGCTGAATCTGCGCTTCGATATCGTCCGGCATTTGCATGCTGACCGGATCCAATCCGATCTGCCCCGACAGATAAACAGTGTACCCTCCCCCCTTCACCCGCACGGCCTGCGAATAGGTGCCGATAGCCTGCGGCGCGTCCGGGGTATGGATAATTTGCTTGGTCATTTTTTCTCCTGATGAAATTGATTCGATCTTTTTTGTTATAGTTGGCCTCTGCGAACAACCTTAAGGAAGCTCTTAAGAACTACCGCATTCGGTCATGCTACCTTTTTCAGAGCTTCCTTAATCGCACGATTGCGGTATGATGCAGCGAACTTTGGCGCATTTCAACCAAGCCGGAATTTTAATCGAATCTCCTTTTGAATTTTCCATTTCATGCAAAAACTGATTATCCAGGGAGGCTTGCCGCTGCACGGTGAGATCTCCATCTCAGGTGCAAAAAATGCCGCACTTCCGCTGCTCTGTGCCTCACTGTTGACTGAAGAATCCCTAAAAATCAAGAATGTTCCGGCATTGCACGACATCATCACCATGGTGTCGCTGCTCAAGCAAATGGGCACCCATGTGACTGAGCACGGCAACGGCGAAATTGTGCTGTCTGCCGCAACCTTGACTCACCTGATTGCACCTTACGAAATGGTCAAGACCATGCGCGCCGCCATCTTGGTGCTTGGACCTTTGCTTGCACGCGCCGGAGAAGCGGAAATTTCATTGCCCGGTGGTTGCGCCATCGGTTTGCGTCCGGTTGATCAGCATATCAAAGGCTTGCAAGCGATGGGCGCGGAAATCGCTATCCGGCACGGCTACATTCATGCCGTGGCGAAAAAATTACACGGCGCGCGCATTGTGTTCGATATCGTCACCGTCACCGGCACGGAGAATCTGATGATGGCGGCAACCTTGGCGGAGGGAACGACAATTCTTGAGAACGCCGCGCGGGAACCGGAAATTATCGATCTTGCCAACTGCCTGAATGCCATGGGTGCAAAAATTTACGGCGCCGGCACAGATATCATCACGATCGAAGGCGTTTCGTCGTTGCATGGCGCGGAGCACACGGTCATGCCGGATCGCATCGAAACCGGTACTTTTCTGGTCGCCGCCACCGCCGCCGGCGGTGAAATTCATTTAAAAAATACCGATGCGCATTTGCTCGACGCGGTTCTGGATAAACTCACCGAAGCGGGCGCGCGGATTGATTCCGAAGCAAACTGGATCAATCTGAGAATGCACGCAAAACCGAAATCGGTGAATGTGCGGACCGCGCCCTACCCGGCCTTTCCGACCGATATGCAGGCGCAATTCATGTCGCTCAATTGCATTGCCGCCGGTACCGCCATCATGACCGAAACCATTTTTGAAAACCGCCTGATGCATGTGCAGGAATTGAAGCGCATGAACGCCAATATCGAAGTGGAAGGCAATGCCGCCATTGTCACCGGCATCGCACAACTCGACGGCACCAACGTGATGGCGACCGATCTGCGCGCTTCGGCCAGTCTCGTGATTGCCGGGCTGGTTGCACAAGGTGAAACGGTGATTGATCGCATTTATCACCTGGATCGCGGCTATGAAAATATCGAAGGTAAATTATCCGCGCTAGGTGCACAAATCCGCCGCATTGAATAAATAAAAAAGGCTTTTGCCAATGCAAAAGCCTTTTCATTCACGGCAGCTAAATTTGCGGTGAATCTATTCTAGAATTTAGCTTGTTTGTAACTAACAACGAGAGTAGCGATTTTCTTGTTCAATCCCATGACAGGAACAACCAGAATTTTTTTACCGTCTACGTCCGATTTGACCGAGATTTTTTGCAGATTCAGAATTTCTTTCGGAAATATTTCCGTGCCTTTTGTTTCTTCCAGGCGTTTATCAGTGGAAACCAGTAATTGACCGTCTTCACCGATCAACACCACGCGTTCGGTATCTTTCATTCTCACAATTTCACTCAAGTATTGATCGATTTGATCAATATTGTTGCGAATCAACTCACCGCGCACCGCCCAAGACAAAACCTGCCCGAAACGTTCTTCTTCTTTTACATATTGCTGATCGGCGTATTCCCGAGCCTGTTGCGTAATCAGTGTGCGCTCGTTTTCAAGTTTTTTCGCCATATCGGATTCCACTTTACCGACAGCAATAAACTTCCACGCAATGACGACAAGGATGAGTCCAACTAATATCGCAAAATATTTGGCGGGCAATTGCGTGGTCGGAATTTTCTCTATCCATTCAAACTTGGCATTGAATGATGAGAGCAAATTTTCAGCTTTGGATTGTTGATTCGGGTTTTGTTTGTTGTAATCCGTCATGGATAACTCCTTGTAGTATGAATGGCAGAGGAAAACGCGAATTATCCACGAATCCTCTCAGAAGGAAAAGTAGCGCGCGGCAATTAAATACATTGATTCAGCATTTGCGCATCAGAAAAATTAAAGTGAATCGCCAATGTGCAAAATTACCGGCCTAGTATTTATGTTTTATAATTGCCGCTTGTTAGCGCTTTGATCGAAAAACTGAGGATTATAATCACGTCATGAATGACTCCGCATCGAAACAAGATAACACCCCCAAAACCTGGTCAGGACGCTTCAATGAACCGGTGTCGGCACTGGTAGAGCGCTATACCGCTTCGATCAGTTTTGATCAACGCTTGGCTGAGTATGATATCCAAGGATCGCTGGCGCACGCGCAAATGCTGGCGGAGCAATACATCATCAGTCACCAGGATCTGCTCGATATTCAGCGTGGCCTGCAACAAATCCGGGAAGAAATCCGCAATCATCAATTCATCTGGTCGCAACAGCTGGAGGACGTTCATCTCAACATCGAGAAACGTCTCACCGCATTAGTCGGCGACGCCGGTAAGCGGTTGCATACCGGCCGCTCGCGCAACGACCAGGTGGCAACCGATATTCGTTTGTTTTTACGTGCCGCAATCGATGAAACCATTAATCTGATAAAAGCCATGCAACAGGCGCTTCTCAATCTGGCGGAACAGCATGTTCACACCGTAATGCCGGGTTTTACCCATTTGCAAGTGGCGCAACCGGTTTCATTCGGTCATCATTTGATGGCCTATTTCGAAATGTTGAAGCGCGACGTTGAGCGTCTGATCGATTGCCGCAAACGAGTCAATCAATTACCGCTGGGCGCCGCCGCGCTGGCTGGCACCAGTTATCCGATCAACCGCGAGCGGGTGGCGCAGTTGCTCAATTTTGACGGTGTTTGCCAGAACTCGCTGGATGCCGTATCGGATCGCGATTTCGCCATCGAATTCGGCGCCTGCGCTGCACTAATCATGACGCATTTATCGCGCATGTCGGAAGAATTCATTTTATGGATGAATCCGTCATTCGGTTTTATTCAACTGGCCGACCGGTTCTGTACCGGCTCGTCGATCATGCCGCAGAAAAAAAATCCGGATGTGCCGGAATTGGTGCGCGGCAAAACCGGGCGCGTCAACGGTCATCTGGTGGCGCTATTGACGCTGATGAAAGCGCAGCCGCTGGCGTACAACAAGGATAACCAGGAAGATAAAGAACCGCTGTTCGATACCGTCGACACGCTGGCGGATACGCTGCGGATTTATGCCGACATGCTCGGCGGCGTGCGCGTCAATCACGACCAGATGCGCCAAGCGGCACTGCGCGGCTACTCCACTGCAACGGACTTGGCAGATTATCTGGTTAAAAAAGGTATTCCGTTTCGCGATGCACATGAAATCGTCGCCCGGGCGGTACAGTACGCTGAACAAAAAAGCTGCGATCTCAGCAAACTGGAATTGGACGAATTACAAACCTTCTCCACGCAGATTGAGGCCGATATTTTTACCGTCTTGACTTTGGAAGGCTCGATGCAAAGCCGCAATCACACCGGCGGAACAGCACCGGGACAGGTGCAAGCGGCAATTAATCAGGCGAAGCAATGGTTATTTTGAACCGTTGAAAATGCTTCAAATTTTATTGTCGCTAGCTACCTTTTTTAGAGCTTTCTAAGATAGTGAAGCTTGGTTTTAGGCTGAAATCGCTACGTGCCTGTAATTTCGCATTCCCTGCTTTACAAAATCTGACCCAAAGTTCGCTGACAGCATGCTGCGAACATTCAGCGGCTCAGCGGTAATGATGAGATTCTTTTTGCATATCTATCGCACATTAAGTTAATGATAACGAACTCAGACTACAGTCCCTGCCCTGTGAGAACTAACTGTGCTCCAGCGACCCTATGTTGTTCATTGGTCAATCGTTGACCATCGGCCGTTGCAGGGTTTGCAAAGGTCCAACCATGTGGTAGTTTTGTAGTATTTATCGGTAAAGGATTCTGATTTGAATAAACAGTTTGCGGTGAATCAGGATCACCGCCTGTTCGACTTGGCCAATAAAAGAGATTACTTGGATAATCACCAATCTTATAAATATAGTAGTTAAAAGCGGCATTCAGATTTCCAGGTGTGTTCGCATTCCCCTCAACCGCGTTTTTCAAAATAGCTTGATTATTCCCCGGTGCTCCGCCAATTCCGAGGTTGGCATACCGTGTAAGCAAAACCGCTGAAGCTGTAGCGACATTTTTGTTTGCCAACTGTCCATGCAAATTTTGCCAGATCGTTTGATAGGAACGGCTATGATTGCAGACAGTATTTGGCGGAACAGCACTGATCTCACTATTTGATAAAACCCAGTTCGTTGCAGCGCCATTAACGCTGGCGCGCTGATGCTGAACATTATTGATTTGCGTGGTTGCCGGAACAGCATTGTTATCATATTGAATAGCAGTATTACGTTGGACGACACGTTGAGCGTTTGGGGATAGTTGAGCAATATCCGGCTGAACGATTGTCTGACCACTTTCGCTTTGAAGGTTTGTTCCGCGCTCTGCGGCTTTCTTCCCCATCACATCCGCTTCATGCTCCAACCCGTGATCATCATTGACCGGAATCCCATCTTTCATCTGTATCGTAGACCGGACCCGTCCTTGCGCCTGCTGCACGACATGCCAGGCTTCATGGGGTAGATGCTGTTCCTGCCCCGGTGCGACATAAATATCCGTTCCCTGAGCATAAGCCAATGCGTTTAATTGCGCTGGTTGTGATGAGTTGTAATGTACCTTGACGTTGTCCAGAGACATATTTGAAAGCGATTCGATTCCCGTCTTGAGATTATCCGGCAATCCGGTGTTATTCGGTTTCACCGATTCTTTCACCTGTTGTGTAGTAACGATAGCATCGTTGTTGATATTCTTGGAGAATCTGCGCTGCGCCGCTTGGCGCGAGCTGTCATGGATTCTGTTTCTAGCAGTATGCTGTGCGATTATTCGAGGACTGTTATTGATCAAACTACGCAGTTGGCGCTGAGCTGTGATCTTTGGACTGTTATCAATCATCGTCTTCAATTGCGCCAATTCCCTCGCTTGCGCACTGCTCTTTGTCATGCTTTCCAATTGAATCATCTGCTCGCCTTGAGAGGATTCAATCGCTTTCCCAATATTTTGTTGCGTCGTCGATTGGTTTTGCGATTGACTATTATGTTTCACTCGAGCTTTTTCCATGGTGTTCTCCTTCCTTATCGCATCACGTTTTGTCTCGCTACAACCGTTTCCATAGCCATTCCTCCTGATCATGATTAATGGTGCATTAAGCAAGGTATTCGGTCAATAAGCACGGATAAATCTACGCAATCAGTTGCTTATACATAAATAAATCGTAATAACTAGTTCAAAATGCTAAAATGAAATGATTAGTTTGGCGAATCAGCCGTTTTTGTTATGTTGCACAAGAAGCCACAGCGACTACTGAACAAAAACAAGGATAAACCAGGTAAGGAAAAATCATTCACCGAACATCCGCAGCCGTCGCAAACAATCCACAATAAATTTTCTAAAAAACTTAAAACATGCATCCATGGCCTGAAATCGGCATACAAATTTCAGCCACTACCAACCGGAGCTTTAGCGTAAAAGAATTTGATCCCATCGGCGGCGGTTGTATCAATCAAGCCTATCGTATCAGCGACGGTTCGCAGCATTTCTTTGTTAAACTGAATGCCTTCGGCAGTCTCGATATGTTCGCAGCGGAATCCGCCGGTCTCGAGGAAATCCGGCAATCGGGGACGATACGCGTGCCGCAGCCCATTTGCTACGGAAACAACGATGAGATGGCATGGCTAGCGCTGGAGTACCTCGATCTCAATAGCGGCACGTGCGGTAAGGCATCCAGCTTGGGTGAGCAGTTGGCCGCCATGCATCGTGTGACTTCTCCGCAGTACGGCTGGTATCGCGACAATACCATCGGGCAAACACCGCAAATAAATTCATTTTCTTCGGATTGGATCGAATTCTGGCGCACGCAACGCCTGGAATATCAATTCAATCTGGCACAACGAAACGGATTCGCCGGGAAGCTGCAAAATCTGGGTGCGCAATTATTAAGCGATCTGGATAAATTTTTTTGCGATGCGCCCCCCTCCCCGTCGCTATTGCACGGCGACCTATGGAGCGGCAATTATGCCTACGACGCCAGCGGGGATCCGACATTATTCGATCCTGCGGTCTATTACGGCGATCGCGAGACGGATATCGCCATGACCGAACTTTTCGGCGGCTTCCCAGCCGATTTTTATTCCGCTTACCGCTATAATTATCCGCTGGATTCCGGTTATAATATCCGTAAACACGTTTATAACCTCTATCATATTCTGAATCATTTGAATCTTTTTGGCGGCAGTTATCGTCATCAAGCTGAACATACGATAAATACGTTGCTGGCTGAAATTCATTAATTTATTGATACGTCATTCGCTCAATCTCACTGATCTCATGAATCTTTCTTGTTACGATAACCGCTCATGACCAAATATGTCTTTGTGACTGGTGGTGTTGTTTCTTCCTTGGGTAAAGGGATTGCCGCCGCGTCTCTGGGTGCTTTGCTGGAATCGCGCGGCCTTAAAGTTACCATGCTCAAACTGGATCCTTATATCAATGTGGATCCCGGCACCATGAGTCCGTTCCAGCATGGCGAAGTATTTGTCACCGAAGACGGTGCTGAGACCGATCTGGATTTGGGTCATTACGAACGTTTCATCAGCACGCGCATGACGCGGCACAATAATTTCACCACCGGGCAGATTTACGAAAGCGTGATCCGTAAAGAACGGCGCGGCGATTATCTCGGCGGTACGGTGCAAGTGATTCCACATATCACCGATGAAATCAAGCGCTACATTCAAATGGGCGTCGGTGATGCACAAGTTGCGATTATCGAAATCGGCGGCACGGTCGGCGATATCGAATCATTACCGTTTCTGGAAGCTATCCGGCAGATGGCAGTGCAAAATCCGCGTACGGATACCTGTTTCATCCACCTCACCTTGTTGCCTTATATCGGTTCGGCCGGTGAATTAAAAACCAAACCGACCCAGCATTCGGTCAAGGAATTACGCGAAATCGGTATTCAACCCGATGTGCTGTTATGCCGCTCGGATCGCGAAGTTCCCAAGGAAGAGCGCAGAAAAATAGCGCTTTTCACCAACGTGCAGGAAGAAGCGGTGATTTCCGCCATCGATGTCGACAGTATCTACAAGATTCCGGGGCTGTTGCACGAGCAGATGCTCGACGAAATCATCTGTCATAAATTGAATATTCTGGCCAAACCGGCGGACTTAAGTGTATGGAAGAAACTGGTGTACGCGCTGGAGCACCCGAAACATACCGTCACTATCGCCATTGTCGGCAAATACGTCGACCTGACCGAATCCTACAAATCCCTGTCGGAAGCCTTGATCCATGCCGGCATTCACACTAACAGCCGGATTAATATCGTCTACATCGATTCGGAAAATATCGAAAAAGAAGGCACGGATAGCTTGACCGATATGGATGCCATCCTGGTTCCCGGCGGTTTCGGTAAGCGCGGCGTCGAAGGGAAGATCATGGCGATCAATTTCGCTCGCACTCACCGTATCCCGTATTTGGGAATTTGCCTCGGTATGCAATTGGCCGTGATCGAATTTGCGCGCAATAAAACCGGCATGAAAGGCGCGCATAGCACGGAATTTAATCCGGATACGCCCTATCCGGTGATCGGTTTGATCACGGAATGGCGCACGCGCGACGGACAAGTCGAAACACGCGATGAAAATTCCGATATCGGTGGCAGTATGCGGCTGGGCGGGCAGGAATGTATTTTGCAAAAAGATTCGCTCGCGTGGAAAACCTACGGCGCGGATACCATCGTCGAACGCCATCGCCATCGTTATGAAGTCAACAGCTTTTATATTCCTAAATTGGAAAAAGCAGGACTCTGCATCAGCGGTTTTTCCAAAGAAGAAAATCTGTGTGAAATGATCGAACTTCCTGAAACCGATCACCCGTGGTTTCTCGGCTGCCAATTTCACCCGGAATTCACTTCCACGCCGCGGCTGGGTCATCCGCTGTTCAAATCCTATGTTCAGGCCGCTATCCGCTTTGCCGGTGAACACCGTCAGCATGCCGCAGATGAAAAAATACACGCAGTACGCAACAACTAAATCATTCAAATTCTAATCGCAAAACTAACAAGCTTAAAAATCACAGTCAACACAGGGAAAATGTAGCATGAGTGCAATAGTAGATGTCATCGCGCGCGAGATTCTTGATTCTCGCGGTAATCCGACCATAGAAGCGGATGTTTTATTGGAATCCGGTGTACTGGGCCGCGCCTCAGTTCCTTCCGGTGCATCCGTCGGCACCCGGGAAGCAATGGAATTACGCGATGATGATGCGCAACGCTACTCCGGTAAGGGCGTGCTCAAAGCCGTGAACAATGTGAATACCGAAATTTGCGAAACGTTGATCGGATTGGATGCTTTCGAGCAAAGCTTCATCGACCGCGAATTGATCAATCTCGACGGCAGCGAAAACAAATCCAGGCTCGGCGCCAACGCCATTCTCGCGGTGTCGCTTGCCACCGCGAAAGCGGCCGCGGAGGAATCCGGCCTGCCGTTGTATCGTTATCTCGGTGGCGCGGCTTCGATGTCGATGCCGGTGCCCTTGATGAATTTGATCAATGGCGGTGCACACGCCAACAACAACATCAACATGCAGGAATTCATGATTGTGCCGTTGGGGATTGCCGATTTTCGCGATGCCATCCGTTGCGGCGCGGAAGTTTTCAACACATTGAAGAAACTCATCAACGGCAAAGGCATGCCGACCACCGTCGGTGACGAGGGTGGATTCGCGCCCAATCTGGAAAACAATGAAGCCGCGTTGCAATTGATCGTGCAAGCCATCGATCAAGCCGGCTACCAGCCCGGCAGAGATGTCGCCATCGGTATCGACTGCGCCAGCTCGGAATTCTACCAAGACGGCAAATACCACCTAGCATCCGACGGCTTGCATCTGACGTCGGAACAATTCGCCGATTATTTGGCGTCGTGGGTGGATAAGTACCCGATCATCAGCATCGAAGACGGTATGAGCGAACTGGACTGGAACGGCTGGGAATTGCTGACCGCCAAGCTGGGCAAATCGATTCAATTGGTCGGTGATGATGTTTTTGTCACCAACACAAAAATCCTGCAGGAAGGGATTAAGCGCAATATTGCCAATTCCATTCTGATCAAGGTCAATCAAATCGGCACGTTGACCGAAACATTCGCTGCCATTGAAATGGCGAAATGTGCCGGTTATACCGCCGTCATTTCGCATCGCTCCGGCGAAACCGAAGATACCACCATTGCGGACATCGCAGTCGCCACCAATGCCCTGCAAATTAAAACCGGTTCAATGTCCCGCTCCGACCGTCTGGCGAAATACAATCAATTGCTGCGCATCGAGGAAGATTTGGGAGACTCGGCCAGCTACGCCGGGCGGAGAGCGTTTTACCAGCTCAAATAATGAAACTGTTGAGTTTCACCCTGTTGCTATTCGTTGCCGCAATGCAATACCCCTTGTGGTTTGGTAAAGCCAGCTGGCTGAGAGTCTGGCAAGTCGATCAGGAAGTAATTGCGGCGCGGGAAGAAAATGTGCAACTGCAAAACCGCAACAATAAGCTCGAGGCCGAAGTCAACGACTTAAAGCAAGGCCTCGAAGCGATCGAAGAACGTGCTCGCAGCGATTTAGGCATGATCAAGGAAGGCGAAATACTCTTTCAGATCGTCAGGAATACGCCACAGAAATCCGCACCCTGAATTTCCGCGAACTCTTCCGGAAATTAAACACCTAAAATCAGACTGGATAATCATGAACCGGATGACATATGATCATCCGGTTTAATCCGGCAGTTTCAAATATAATCCGCTTGAAAAGCGATCAATCATTCATATATCAATAGCCGTTTCATTTTGAATTCGAAAAACCAGGAGTAAGAAAATGAAAAGAATTCTTCTTTTTTTAGCAACTAACTTGGCGATCGTCGTCGTATTAAGCATTACCTTACGATTGCTCGGCGTTGAAAAAATATTGGACGCACAAGGAACCGGCTTGAATCTCAATTCCCTGCTCGTATTCGCGACAGTATTCGGATTCGGCGGTTCTCTGATGTCGCTCGCGCTTTCCAAATGGACTGCCAAGCGCTTTACCGGCGCGCAAGTCATCGAAATGCCGCGCAACGCGCAAGAGCATTGGCTGGTGACCACCGTGCAACGGCAAGCTGAACTTGCCGGAATCGGCATGCCGGAAGTGGCGATTTACGATGCGCCGGACGTCAATGCTTTCGCCACCGGCATGTCGCGAAACGATGCGCTTGTTGCGGTTAGCACCGGCCTTCTGAATACCATGAGTCAGGATGAAGCAGAGGCCGTGCTGGCGCACGAAGTCAGTCATATCGCCAACGGTGATATGGTCACGCTGGCGCTGATCCAAGGCGTTGTCAACACCTTCGTCATTTTCCTGTCGCGCGTCATCGGCCATACCGTGGATCGCGTCATCTTTAAAACGGAAGAAGGTCACGGCCCCGCTTTCTGGGTCACCAACATCATCGCCGAAATCGTGCTTGGCGTGCTGGCCAGCATCATCGTCATGTGGTTCAGCCGTCAGCGCGAGTTTCGCGCCGACGCTGGCGGGGCGAGTTTAGCGGGAAGGGAAAAAATGATTGCCGCCCTGCGGCGCTTGCAAATAATTCACGAGCCGGCGCATTTGCCCGATCAACTGGCTGCTTTCGGTATTTCCGGCGGCAGTAACGGATTTTCACGCTTATTCATGTCGCATCCGCCATTGGAAGAAAGAATCACGGCTTTAGAAATGCAACGATAAACATCTCGTTAATCGGTATAAAAAACGCCGTACGATGACTTCGTACGGCGTTTTAATTTTGCATCAGCTACCGCTTGCCAAAACCGGCAGAAAACTTCTGCGGCAACTTGATCAATAGGAAGTTTCCCGCGAAAAATCTTGCCAGATATAAGGCGGATTAACCGATGGTTTTGTAGGAACCAGAAAAGTGACAGCATCCAATGCTCCCACCAAGGTACGGCCGACCGAGTGCATCACGCCCATACCCAATCCGATAGTAATACCGTAAACCGGCCCTTCTTTCTGGCTGGTTAAAATAATATTCTTGGGTAACTCCAACCAGCCAGTTAGTGTATTGGCTACGCCACTCGCCAGTTTCTCAGCCGAGTTATTCACATAACTGTCGGAAGCGACAGCTTGGGATGAGAAAAGGAACAATATTGAAAGCACCAAAGACAGTTTAACAATGCTCCTCATCAAAAAATCTCCTTTATACAGTTTTAGAAATTGATTTCTGCTCAACCAAGAAAATAAGCAAAAATTCCCCAGCAGTTTACCTCTTCACAACGCATCAGACAAATCCATGCTCATGAAAGGGATTGTGCATGAACGGGCGGATTATCGGCATTAAAAAGCGCAAAAAAAGAAATCTCCTCAAAAACCCGACGGAAATGTCGATAACCATGCTCCCGGCAGACAGGCAATCCGTGGAATTCTACCGATCGTAATCCGATTGACGTCATTGGAGGAGTATCACAGCATGGAAGGACTTATCGTTGAACCATCCAGAACTTACCAAAAATTGCTTTCAACCGCGATAGAATCGGGCGGATTGGGAACCAAGCAGGTTTCAACCGGCAGTGAAGCGCTATCGCTGCTGAAAAAACAGCCTTTTGATCTGGTCTTCATTGCCACGCACTTGCAGGATATGGATGGCCCCATGTTTTCGTCGCAATTACGCGCCGATTCCCGTACCCGGCAAATCCCGCTGGTCATGATTACCGCCAACGACGATAAGCAATTCCAGGACGAAGCATTTTCCGCCGGCGTGACAGAAATTTTTTCCAAGCACGAGTTGGATAAAATTACCAGTTATACCGTACAGTTCTCCAGAAAAAGATGCTGCAAAGCGATGAGCGGCCGCATCTTGTATCTTGAAGACAACTCGCCCACAACCGGCACGGTGATTGCGTTGCTCACGGATTGCGGCTACACGGTCGATCATTTCAGTAACGGCGAGGAAGGATTGCACACACTTCAATGTAATGACTACGATTTGGTGCTCGCAGATACTTTGTTGAAAGGAAGATTCAATGGCCAGGCAATCGTAAAAGCGATCCGCAGTCTTGAGAGCGAACAAAAAGATGTGCCGTTGCTGGTCTTCTCGGTTCTTGACGATACTACGCGTAAAGTGGAATTGTTGCGTTCCGGTGTCAATGATTACGTCAGCAAACCACTGATTCAAGAAGAATTACTGGTGCGAATCAACACACTGATCAGCAATAAGAAACTGTCAAGCAAGGCAATCTCGCAACTGGCTCAAATGCACGAGCTGGCAATGAAAGATCCGCTTACCGGTTTATATAATCGCCATTTCCTGCTGGAAACGGCACCATCGAAACTGAGCGAGGCTGCCCGGCACAGCATTCCTTGCAGCCTGATTATGATCGATATCGATCAGTTCAAGTCCATCAATGACAAATTCGGTCTTGCTAGTGGAGATAGAGTATTGAAAGAAGTTGCCGAGATACTCACCGGTTCTATTCGTAGAGAAGATATCGCTGCCCGTTATGGCGAGGAAGAATTCGCGCTGCTGCTGCTCCATTGCGACATTTCCGGCGCGGTGATGATCGCCGGAAAAATACGCCAATCGATCGAGAATCTGCAACCATCCGGCATCGATGTCACTGCAAGCCTGGGCGTCGCTGAATTACAATCCACTTCATATAACGACTTCACCGATCTGCTGAGAACCGCTACGGAAGCAGTTCACCGAGCTAAATCCGCCGGATGCAATCAGGTTTCCGTACACCATCCGTAACACAATTCCGTGCGCAGTCATTAAGCGGAATTCCGCTCCAGCATGGCGGCTGCATGGCTCTCGATATAGCGCTGCTGTTTCTTTTCCTTGATGGCATCGATATGCACCAGAATCAACGCATCGACACAGTTTGAAAATTGCGGATCGATATTGAATCCCAGAAACTCGCAACCGCCCGGCTCGCACAATTCGACATATTGTTTATACAGCACCGGCACCTTGACACCGGATGCGTCGAGTTTCTCTTTCAACAACGCGACCGCGTGCTTATAGTCCGTTTCATCGGTAACGCGATGGTATTTCTCAAAATCCGCTACAGTGTCGAATTCAAATTGTAATCTCGATTCCGCGAACTTTTCTTTGTGACCGAACAGCGTGTGATAAAAACTTGCAATTACCTGCTGCGCCGGTTTGGGCAGTGATGTGCTCATCGACACCGGCCCGGTCAGGTAGCGTATTTCCGGATGCCGGTGCAAATAAGCGCCGATGCCGTACCACAAATAATCCAGGCTGCGTTTGTTCTGATAACGGGGTTGAATGAAACTGCGCCCCAGTTCGATCGATTGCTCCAGATACGGTAAAAATGTCGGATTGAATGCAAATAAACTATGCGTATACAGTCCTTCCGCGCCACGTGTTTTGATAATTTTTGCCGCTTCGCCGATGCGGTACGAACCGATAATCTCCAGCTCGTCCTCGTCCCACAAAATCAGGTGGCGGTAGTAGCGGTCGTAACTGTCGATATCCAGCGCATTACCGGTGCCTTCTTGCACCTGGCGGAACGACAATTCGCGTAACCGGCCGATTTCCCGCATCATGCTGGAATTCGGCTGGTAATCGAACAGATAAATATGTTTGCCATCCTGCGTTTTGCCGATCAACTGCGACGCTTTCAATTCCTTGCGAATCTGTTTGGTGCGCACGGGATGGATGATGTTTTCGATCGGCTTGAACAGCTCCTTCTTTTTCTTCTTGCCGAGCAGATACACTTGCTTGCGCATCAGCTTCGCCACATCTTTTTTGGACAAATCCATCGCCGCGATCGATTCCCACGGAATCGGCTTGCCGATACGGAACGAAATCTCGCCGCCCTGCTGGTTGAACATTTCGTTGACCAGCATCATTGTACCGAGCGGCTTGTAAATACTCGATAAGCCGTAAAATACCGCGGAATTTTTGCCGCCGATATGCACTGGTACAATCGGCGCTTTGGTTTTCTTCGCCAGCGAAATAAAACCGGATTTCCATTTACCGTCGCGCACGCCGAGCGGTGAAATACGCGACACCTCGCCGGTAGGGAAAACAATCACCGCTTGCTCCGCTTCCAGCGCAGCGACAATCTGATTCATGCTGTCGCGATGCTGCGCAACTTTGGAAAAATTATCCACTGACAGAAGCAAACTTCTCAGCGGGTCGATGCAATCCAATAAGCTCGTTGTCACAATTTTCACATCGGTACGAATCTCCGACACCAATTTCAGCAAAGCCAAGCCATCCAACGAACCGAGCGGATGGTTGGCCACGATCAGCACTCGCCGCTGATCCGGAATGCGTGCCCGATCCTTACTCGAAACCTGAAACGAAAAGTTGAAATGCTCCAGCACCGCATCGTTGAATTCCAATCCTTCCAAATGCCGGTGCGTCTCGATAAAGCGATTGATCTCATCCTGATGCAACACCTTCTTCAACAACGAAGACGCTGCTTTCATCAGCGGTTTATCGCCCTGCGCATCCGATCCCGGAAAATAATCCTTCAACATCGCATCGACATCCAGCATGCACTGACTCCATCATAAAATTGAATGCGAGATACGATAGTGATGTTTTGTGACAGAATGATGACAATTAGCCTTTTTGATGAGCTATAGAATAAATTTTTGTAAGATAGGCAATTCTGCAATGAGCAAAAATGAAATAGTCAATACATTAGAGTTGCAATAACCTCTCTATTTCTGGTCCCTTTTACAAACTCTATGCAGCCATCAATTTGAGATGCGCAACACATGGATCGAAATCACGGTCGGAAAAAAGCAAAGGCGTTTTGGTTTCGATGCAGTACGTGGCGATAAGACAATCGATGGTTTTTCGGATGGTAATACCTTGTTTTCTAAGCGCGCGATAATTTTGAGCAGACTGAATCGCCAGATCGGTGTTGCACAGCTGCACCTGTTCAAGCTCGGTCAGCAGTGATTTAGCAATCCGGTAATCCTTGTCACTCCTAAATCCTTGCAGCACTTCCGCCAGGATCAAGTCTCCAACAACGATTACCGTACTGGACAGATAATGATCGAGTTTTTCAGTCTGATCGGTGATTTTACCGTTGAAAAAATCCACCCACACACTGGTGTCGACCAATACCATCAATCCATTCTCATTTCATCGAGATTGCCGTCCCAACTCAACTTACCCCGAAACTGCCTGATCTTTTCCTGTTTTTTTATTCTTATCAAGGTTAACAAGCCAAGTTCTACTGCTTCTTTTTTGGTCTTTACTCCCGTGAGTTTGATTACTTCATCCATCAATTCGTCGTCAATAACAATATTTGTTCTCATCACGCCTCCATGTGTATCGTTACGCTTTATTCTACACATAGAATGCAGAATTAACACATAGTTCACGCGTACTGACTGGAAGTCGATTTACCGTTTATCAAACCACTGCTTGATACGCTGAACCACCCATTCCGGTTCATCCAGCGGTAAATCATGTCCGGCGAATTCATGTTCGACATAATCGGTTTTCCAGGTTTGCGCCAGTTTCCAGCTGCAACGATAATCGACCAATCGATCTCCCCGGCTGGTGACAACCAATAACGGTTGCTGCGGTTTTGCGGTGATTGAAAATTGCATGGCGGCGAGCAATTGGTTTCTGGCGCTGGCGGGCGCTACCGGGTTTTGCTGTTGCCATTGCTGCCAGGATTCAAGCAGTTTGCCGTCCTGCGAGTGGCGGTTGGAAGTCAGGCGCAGAATATCGGCTTCCCGTTCTGCGCGGGAATGGAAAAGCAGGCGCAACAAATGCGCATACGCCGTCCAGCGCAAGCGGCGATAAAACGGCGACAATGGCCTGGCGCTGGTGTTGATCAGGACGGCCGCTTCGATTTCGGCGGGATAGCGCGTCATCCAGTCGATCGCGATCATACCGCCCATCGACAAAGCAATCAGCCGGACCGGTTGACTCCGGTTAACTTGCTGGCGCAGCGCATCGGTCATTCCGGCGATGGTATCCGGGCTGATCTCATGATTGCGCACGCCGTTGCCGGCAACGTCCGGTGTGCTGATCAACGCGCCGGGGAATCGTTGCTGCAAATGTCCGGGAAATTCGCCCCAATGCCGCGCTTCACGCCACAGCCCGCGCAGTAACACGAAATGCGCCGGATGATTCATGGGTACCACAGCGCCAGCGCTTGTTGTTCCAGTTGCTGCGCGTCGCTGCGGTCGAGCCAGTTTTGATACGACAGCGTGGCGTGCAGCAGAAATTCCATCAGGATCAAATGGCTTCGCAATACCCGGTTAAGCCGGTGCGGCTTGATCGGATGGTACAAACCGAGCAGTTGCCGCAATTGCAGTGGATTCTTGCGGATCCAGCGCCACGAACCCATCTCCAGCGTCAGCGGCAGAAAAATATTGCTTTGTTGCAACGACTGCAAATACAGAAAATCCCACAAATCGCCATGCACCAGATAATGCTGCGACTGCGGCTCGAACAGATAATCCTGATGCGGGTAGGTTTGCATGAACAGGTTGCGTAAATAGCACACTTCCTTCAAATGCTTGATCGGTTCCAACCGGCTTCGGGCATACGGAAACCAGATTTGATTGCGGAATCCGAAACCGGAATGGCAGTCGAGCACCAGACTGAACGGCGCGGGAAACACTTCCTGCGTGATGAAATCGCACAACGCTTGCGCTTCCGGCTGCATCGGCTCGTGGCTCTTGCCGCGGTACCACGGTAAAAGCGGCGAAATCCGGTGTCCGCCAGCCAGCAAAATTGTTTTCTCATGGCTATCAAGCGGCGCATTACGCATCAAATCGATGCCTTGTGCGTTGGCGCGGGTTTTATTCAACATTCCGGCGGGATTGACGATCGGCAGGAAGTGAATGCGCACCCGCTGCAATATATCCACCAGCACGCGATCCCATTTCAGCCGCTCCAGCAACCCTTCGAGAAAGGCAATTACTACTTGCGTGCCGATGCGCTCCAAGCCATGAACTCCGGCGACATACGTCACGCACGGCACGTCCGGATCGCGGCTGCCGAGTGTCAGCGCATACACCGGTAACAGGTCATCGCCGCACGGCACCCGGCACAGTACCCGGCTCTGCAAGCGAGTTGCATCGCCTTCCTGCAGAATGGCTTCGATTTGTTCCAGCTCGGGAAAGGGTTGTTTGCTCGTTGACAGCGCGCGCATGGTTGCTGAATTCAGTGTGACCGGAATCCCGGTTGCAGTAAAAGGCGAATGTTACTCGAATCCTTTCACCGGCATCAAAGAAAACAGCGCTAGCGCTTATTTTTCATCAAGATGTCATCAATATTTAACAAATGCTTCAAACAGGCTTAACAAACGGCCTTTATGCTGCGAAACCATCTTTTATTCATTTAAAAAGGTAAATATGGTTAACAACAAAGCGTCCATCAAAGTAAGAAGCGTTTGGATCTCGGATGTGCATCTCGGATTTCGCGGTTGTCAGGCGGAAGCCTTGCTGCATTTTCTGCATTCGGTGGAAACCGATTATCTCTTCCTGGTCGGCGATATCGTCGATTTTTGGAGCATTAAAAAGACCCCTTACTGGCCGCAGCACCATACCAATGTCATCCGCTCCATCCTCGGCAAGGCCAAACACGGCACCAAAGTGATTTATGTGCCAGGCAATCACGATGAAGCGTTACGGGACTGTATCGGTCACGTATTCGGCAACGTCGAGATTCACCAGGATTACGTGCACACCACCGCCGAGGGCAAGAAACTGCTGATCATGCACGGCGACGAGTTCGACATGATCGTCAAAAACAGCCGCTGGCTCGCCAAGCTTGGCAATATCGCGTACGACACGCTGCTCGATCTGAATCATTACCTCAACGGCTTGCGCAAATTCTTCGGCTACTCGTACTGGTCGCTGTCCGCTTACTTGAAGCTGAAAGTTAAGAATGCAGTCAGCTACATCAGCAGTTTTGAAGAAGCACTGGCGCATCTGGCCAAGGATCGCGGCGTCGACGGTGTTGTCTGCGGCCATATTCATCACGCCGAGCTGCGGGAAATCAATTCCGTACTCTACTGCAACGACGGCGACTGGGTGGAAAGCTGTTCCACTTTGCTGGAACACCTCGACGGTTCGCTGGAACTGGTTTTTTGGGCTGAGCGGTTTGAGCAGCACAAAAATCTCGTGCAAGCAGAATTGCTAGCCAGTAAGAAAGCGGCTTAAATTCATTTGAAACCCGCATCGTCAGCCAAAACCGTTTTAAGCCTGGATGGCGGCGGCAGCCATCTGATGATTCAATTGGGCGTGCTGGCTTGCCTGGAAGACGATACCGGTGCTTCCACTTACGATTTGTTCGATCTGATTGCTGGTTCTTCATCCGGCGGGTTGATCACCTGCTTGATTCTCGGACGGCAATTCAGTGCAAACCGTATCATCGAAAAAATCTTGCAGGAGAAATTGCTGCAAGAAATCATGGCGGAGCAGCGCTTCGGCCGTTGGCTGCGCACACTGCAAATACGACCAAAATATCAAGGAATCCCGAAGAGGTTGGTATTACAACGGGAATTAGGTGATGTAAAATTGTCTTCCCTCGCCAAGCGGATTTTTATTCCCTGTTTCAATCTCAGTCAGGATCAATTGGAAATTTTCACCAACGGCAGTCAACCGGATTTTTTACTCAGCGAAATCGCCGATGCCTGCACAGCTGCGCCCTCCTATTTTCCACCGGTGCAAATGCAGGATGGCGATTGGCGCATCGACGGCGGCGTCGGCATGAACAACCCTGGTTTCAGCGCTTATCTCCATGCGCAACGCTGTTGGCATCAGTATGACATTAAACTGCTGTCGATCGGCTCCGGCTGGCGCAGTTTTGCCATCAACGGCGCCAAAGCCAGCCGCTACGGCGGCTTGCAATGGTCGGCGCAAGGTATTGCTTCGATCATACTGCGGGAAAAAATGCTGAGCAATGTGAAAACCACTGCGGAAGTCTTAGGCGACCAAGTGCTGTATATCAATCATTACTTGAAAGACTTTGACATGCCGGATCACATGGATTCGGCCAATAATGCAATCGTGCAACAAAAAGCGCTGGAGATCGGCAAGCGTTGGTATACCCAGCAGCGCGAACAAATCCTCGCTTTGCTGCAATCCCGCTAACAGCAGCGCCATATTCTCCTGGCTGCAAGTTCCTCTTTTTGCTGCATTAAACACTACAGCATCATCAGTAAGCTGTAAGAAATCTCAGGGTTGTTTACAGAGAGGTTGATTGAAATAAGCGTTGAGTATTTCATAAGGGGTTGCGTTATACAAACTCTTATGGGGTTTGACGGTGTTGTAGAAGTTAATGAAACGGACAAGTTGAATACGTCGGTCAGCAGTGTCTTTAAAACAGAATTTGTTGTGCCACATGTCCATGAGCGTGCGGATCACGCGCTCAGCTTTCCCGTTGGTTTGAGGACGATTGACACGAGTAAACTTCTGACCGATACCGTGTTGCCTGCAAGCTTTGACAAAAGCATGATCGTCAGTTCCTTTAAATTCCGTGCCGTTATCGGAATAAGTGCAATCGATTTGATAAGGACATTGGGCAACAGTAGCGATGAGAAAGCAAGCGGCGCTGTATTGAGTTTTATCGGGGAAGATATCGGCATATAATTCCCTGGAGAAATCATCGATGGCCACAAACAGGTACTCGCGAGGTTCATTGGCAGACTGTCCTTTCAATAATGGAAGCCGCTTGGTATCGAGGTGAACGAGCTCGCCCGGATAAGATTTGTTATAGCGCTTCGCTTCACGCTTGAGACGTTCCTGGATGGTTTGCTCTACTTTAGCCAAACGTTTGAGGCCATACTGCAGTGTCTTGAAGCGCTGATTGGTACTGCTACGCGGAGTAAATTCCTGGAGTCTGGCTCGTTTCAGTACGTCATAAATCGTTGGCCGGCTGACGTGAAAGTATTCTGCCAGCTGAACTACCTTCCACAGCCGGGTTTGATACAGCCGCCAGATTTCCTGACGATCCAATAATGTTAAACGAGTGCGTTTGTGTATGTTCATCTACAGTATTCTCCTGAATACTGTAAACAACGCTAGAAATTCTTACAAGTAAGCGGTGTTAGCGCGATTCGATTACACCGCTTACTGCCGGCTTATGAATCAGAAGCGATAGACTGAACTATCGTTGTAAAATCATGAAATACTGATTCCATGTATCGATATGCAAAAAATTTCCGAGAAGCTGCAAAGTGCGATCCGCTGTCAACAATCCGGACAATTTTCCGAAGCGGAAGTAATTTATCTCGAAATTCTTACGGCAATACCGGATCAACCGGACACCCTTCACCTGCTCGCCATTATTTATGCCCAAACCAAGCGTTATCTGCTGGCTAACGACTATTTCCGCAAAGCGATTGCTCAAGCGCCCGCGCGAGCCGACTTTATCGGCAATTATGCCAATGCGCTATGGGAACAAGGCTTGATCGAAGAAACGATCGGTCATTGCGAGCGCTCGCTTGCTATCAACGCGAATCAAGCCGAAGTACTGAATATATTGGGCAATGCTTATTTAGCGCAGCATTGCCATGAAAAAGCCGCCGAATGTTTCCGCCAATCATTGCAATTGCGCCCGCAGTACCCGCATGCACTGAATAACTTGGGCAATGCGCTGCAAAAAATGAATAAGAACGCGGAAGCGATCCAATGCTATCAACGTGCGCTTGAATTACAGAGCGATTATCCCGAAGCCTGCAACAATCTGGGGCAAGCTTTAAAAGCTCTGGGCAAAATTGATGAAGCCAGAGATCAGTTTCGTAAAGCGTTACAGTTAACCCCGGGCTTCAATCAAGCTCGCCATAATCTTGCCGAGGTCGATTCCTGCTGGCTGGAACCGTTGGAGGGAAAAAAGTTTTACCTGCGCCGCTACCAAGCGCAAGACGCTGCCTACTTGTGCCACTGCCACCAAAACAATGATTTCATGGCACTGTACAATCAATACATTCCCCGCCATCAACCGGTCGATGAATTAACCGCAAAATTGCGGCAGACGCAAGCGTTGCATCCTTGCCAAACGAAATCCGTCGATTGGATCATCATCTGGAAAAATACTGGTCAACCGGTGGGTATCGCCAATCTCGTCGACATCAATTTATCGCATCGCCGCGCGGAATTTCTGATTGGATTGCCGGATTCTGAAGATCGCACGCGCGGTATTGCACTCGAAGCAACCCTGCTGGTTCTCGATTTTGTGTTTAACCGGGTCAAATTAAACAAACTCACGGCCAACGTGTATGCTGGCAATTGCTTTTCGCAACAGAACACATTAGCACTTGGATTTACACAAGAGAGTTTTTTACGTCAACACCTGGTGGGTCCTCATGGAAATTTTCTTGATGTCTATGGCAACGGCATGATCATGCACGATTTTCGTTCCAACACAAGAATTTCCAAACTATCCAGCCGCCTGCTGGGGCGCGACATTACCACGGCATAACCTGCTTCCGGTTCAGTCTGCATATGGTCTTACTGCCATCTGTCATGGTGCTTTTCCGATCTTAACGTGCATCCAGCTTAATTCATCGGATTGTCATTTTTCTGTCATACCGGCTTGCTAGACTTTGCTCAATTTCTTCAAGTTCAGACAACACAACTACAAGCACGATGAAAATATTTTACGGCATACAAGGAACCGGCAACGGCCATATCACGCGCGGCCGTATCATGGCACGGGAGCTGCACGCCGCGGATCTGGAAGTCACCTATCAGTTTACCGGCAGGCCGCACGACAAATTTTTCGACATGGAAGTGTTCAACGGCCATCAATGGCGGGAGGGGCTGACGTTCAGCACCCGGAACGGCAAAATCAATCACATCAAAACGGTAATGCAATCAAAGCCGCTGCGTTTTCTAAAAGACATCCGGCAATTGGATTTAAGCCGTTACGATTTGGTGATTTGCGACTTTGAACCGGTTACCGCCTGGGCGGCGCGGCGGCAAAAGAAAAAGACCGTCGGCATTAATCATCAGTGTGCTTTCCGTCATAAGATACCGCGCGCCGGTGGCGATCCCATATCGGAAGCGGTATTGAAGAATTTCGCCCCGGTCGACATCAGTATCGGCTTGCACTGGCATCATTTCGATCAGCCTATTTTGCCACCCGTGATCGAAACGCCTTTTGTTTCCAGGCAAATACAAAAAAATAAAATCGTCGTTTATCTGCCGTTCGAAAATCAACAACACATTATCCAGTTGCTTTCACCGTTCCGCGGTTTTGAGTTTTACATTTATTCACCGGAAACAACGGTATCAGCTTTTTCTCATATCCACTGCAAACCATTGTCACTGCTTGGATTCCAGCAAGATTTGTCGGATTGCGCCGGCATTATCTGCAATGCCGGCTTTGAACTGGCCAGTGAAGCGTTGCAGTTAGGCAAGAAAATTCTGGTAAAACCGGTACACGCGCAAATGGAGCAAGCCTCCAATGCCATCGCGTTAAGCACATTGGGCTACGGATACATGATGCAGACGGTCAATGCCACACGCATCGAGCAATGGCTGTACGAAACCAAAGCCATTCGCGTTACTTTTCCAAATACCGCCAAGCACCTCGTCGCGTGGATAAAAAACGGCATGCCGCCCATTGAACAATCCTGGTGCAATCAAATTTGGTCCGAAGTTAAGGTTATCCCGGTTGAATTATCTTAAGTTTGAATAGGAAATTTAATTTCATCCATGAATGACAGTCTTGTGTCCCAATCCAGCCACTTAATCATCAAAATACCTGCACCGGAAAAAATCCTCATCATTTATAACCCAATATCCAGCGCAGGCAATACGGAATCGCTCGCCGGCAAACTGCAAAAGGTGCTCGCCGGTCACGGCAAAAATGTTGAAGTGTCTCCTTCCGAGAAAAAAATGAAAGGCTACACGCGCATTGAAGACAAGATTGCAGCCAGTGAGCTCGTCGTTGTGGTAGGCGGTGATGGTACGGTCAGAAAATTATTGGGACTCATCGATAAAACCGGCACACCGGTGTACGCCATCCCGGGCGGAAACGAGTCGTTATTTGCCCGCTCCTATGCCATGAGTGCGGACGCTGATGACTTGCTGCAGGCCATCGCGGCCGGAATCTGCGTGCAGCAATTTTACGGTTTGATCAGCGGCAAGGGAATCCGGGGAGAAAAACCTTTTTTTCATATGGCGTCGATGGGATTGGATTCATTAACCGTCAAAAACATCGGTAAAAGAAAAGGCCCGCTGAACGATTCGATTTACCTGTGGCACGGCTTAAAAGCGTTGTGCGCACTGCATCATCCGACCATATCGGTGAGCGTTGACGGCCAGCAAGTCATCGATCATGGATCCGGCTATATCATCGTAGCCAATACCTCAGCATATGCGAAAAACCTGCAACTCGTTCCCAGCGCCAATCCGTCAAAAAGTGAATTGGTGGTCGGCTTTTTACCGGGCGCGCAACCTTGGCATGAATTGGTTAAAGCCGTGCGCATTCTGCAACGCAAACCCGCCAACTTGCCGATGCACTATTTTTCCGGCAAACATATCGCTTGTACTTTGCATGACAAAGCTTATCCGCTGCAAGTCGACGGTGATTATTTCCGTAATCGCGACATCGAAGCTGACAGCATCGTAGAATTCACGGTGAGTCAACAGCCGATTCGCATACTGGTTCCACCGGCATTGAATATTGATGCGCTGCAGACTGCCAGCAATTTATAAAAAAACCAGTCAAAATTGAGAATCAAAGCGGCAGCGACCCTCACCTGCTTTCCTCATTATTTCTGAGGGTGATGCGTACCGGCAACGATCGCCTGCTTCAATTGGGCTATTTCCGGCTGATTCAGCGTCTCGGTTTTAAGCAGTTCTTCCGCTGTTTTATCCAGCAGCATCCGATTATTTTGCAGAATGTTAACGGCGCGCTCTAACGCTTGATCAACCAGCACTCGCACAGCGGTATCGATCTTGTTCGCGGTTTCTTCACTGTAATTGCGGTTTTGCGGCAGCATCATATTGGGTTGCAGGAAAGCCGATTGTTCCCGGTCGTACGCGACATTACCCAGCGCTTCGCTCATGCCATACCGCAATACCATAGCGCGCGCGATATCGGTGGCGCGCACCAGATCGTCCGCCGCGCCGGTGGATACTTCGTTGAATACCACTTGCTCGGCCGCCCGCCCGCCGAGCAGTATCGCCATTTTGTTGAGCAGTTCCACACGCGTCATCAAGAAGCGGTCTTCGGTCGGACGCTGGATGGTGTAACCCAACGCACCGACACCTCGCGGAATGATCGATACTTTGTGCACTTCATCGGTACCGGGCAAGGCCAACGCCACCATGGCATGACCCAGTTCGTGAAAGGCCACGACCCGCCGCTCGTCCTGGTTCAATAAGCGATTGCGTTTCTCCAGCCCTGCCACGATGCGCTCGATGGCATTGGTTACATCCGCCATCGTCACCGCCTCGCCGGCGCGGCGTGTCGCCAGTAAGGCCGCTTCATTGATCAGATTCGCCAGATCCGCGCCACTGAATCCGGGGGTGAGCGCGGCAACCTGGTCCAGTTTTACATCGTTATGCAATTTCACTTTTTTTACATGCACTGCCAGGATTTGTTCACGCCCCAGCTTATCCGGACGATCCACCAGCACTTGCCGGTCAAACCGCCCGGCCCGAAGCAATGCCGGATCGAGAATCTCCGGCCGGTTGGTCGCTGCCAGCAGCACGATGCCGCTGCTCGGATCAAAGCCATCCAGCTCGGACAGCAATTGATTTAAGGTTTGCTCTTTCTCGTCATGACCGCCGCCGAAACCGCCATAAGCGCCACGCGCACGACCCAGCGCGTCCAATTCATCGATAAAAATAATCGCGGGCGCCATTTGCCGCGCTTGTTCGAACAAGTCGCGCACGCGCGCCGCGCCGACACCGACAAACATTTCCACGAATTCCGAGCCGGAAATGGAAAAAAATGGCACGCCGGC
This sequence comes from Gammaproteobacteria bacterium, assembly GCA_015709615.1. Classification (NCBI taxonomy): domain Bacteria; kingdom Pseudomonadati; phylum Pseudomonadota; class Gammaproteobacteria; species Gammaproteobacteria bacterium. The sequence continues at coordinate 435,917 of CP054179.1, forward strand.
CTCTCCGGCAACTGCGCGCGCGAGTAAGGTTTTTCCCGTTCCCGGCGGCCCGACCAGCAAAATGCCCTTGGGCGCGCGCCCGCCCAAACGGCCGTAATCCGCGGGATTTTTCAGGAAATTGATGATCTCGACCAATTCCTCTTTGGCTTCATCCACCCCAGCGACATCGTCGAAAGTAACCTTGGTTTCTTTCTCGACAAAAACCTTGGCGCGGCTTTTACCGATCGACATCAAGCCGCCGCCCATGCCGCTGCTCATGCGGCGAATGACAAACAGCCAGATCGCGATGAAAATCGCCGTGGGCACTATCCAGGACAGTAAATCGCGCAACCAAGTGCTTTGCACTACGCCGGTATATACAACGTTATGCTTATCCAGTATCTCCGCCAATCCGGGTTCGACGCGCGTGGTGACAAAATCCTTCATGCCATCCGCATTTCTTTCTTTCAGCGTGCCGAAAATCTGATTTTGCGTTATCGCAATTTCAGCGATGCTGCCTTGCTCCAGCAAGTGATGAAACTGACTGTAAGGAATGGGTTTTACTTGTGTGTATTGCGAATACAGATTTTGTATCAACAGTATGCTTAACAACGCCACTATGACATACCAGACGCTGAAATGAGTTTGCTTGTCCATTACTTGGCCTCAATGTTTGTTGGCAATAAGTATCGTGAATAACACCGGTGTCAACCGCCGTCATAAGATACCGCAAACCCGCATAAGTTGCACAAGCAATGAGTGCTGCTATTTCGATTAAAAACGCCAGTCCATCTGTAAACCGCCGATATTGATTTGCTCGGAATATTGGCCTACGAGAATGTCCCCGGTCGAACCTCTGCGGTTGATGGCGGCATCGTTCATGAACAAGTGCGCATACGCGGCGTGAATATTGACATTCTTCATGACGGCGTAAGTCACCCCCGCCGTCAGCCAGTAGCGACTGGAATCGGGAATTCGCGCTGAGCGGTTTTGCCCATTGGGAACCGGGGTTTCATCGTAGGCAAATCCCATGCGCCATGTCCATTTGTTGTTCTCAGAAAAATAATTGGCGCCTATGGCATAGCGCCAGGTATCGCGCCAGTTCATATTCTGCACGTCATCCGGTTGCGCCGATGAAAAATCCGTGCGCAATTCCCGCACCAAGCTCCAGTGCGTCCACAGCGCATCCGCGGAAACTGTCCAACGCGGATTGATACGATGCGTAAAACCGAACAGCACAGAATCCGGTAAAGTAACCGAAGTGCGCGTATCAGCATCGACCAGTATATTAGCGCGCGTCAATGCGATGGCTTTGTCCGGCACGGAAAAGTCGGCATTGCCGTGGATATCGTGCACCACCCGGGAACGGTAGCTGACACCCAAACGGGTATCCTGATTCAGTGCATAAAAAGCACCGAAGTTATAGCCAAACCCAACACTATCTCCCTTCATAGAAACATGCCCGTCCGCAGCTTGCGGCAAAATTCCACGGCTGGCGCAAGGCACGGGGCCTAACGTCAAAAAACACGCCGGGCCGAGGTCTATCGCGTTGGTTAATTTGGCTTGCATATACTGCACATTAAAACCGGCACCGAAGGAAAATTTTTCGGTCACCTTAAACGATAACGATGGATTGAAGTTAAAAGTCGATATTTCCGAATCGAGCGCCTGATAACGCCCTTTCCAATCCTGCTGATAGCTATTGCGCATACCGAACGGCGTATTGAATCCGAATCCGAACGCTATGCGGTTTGTCAGCTCTTGCACGAAATATACATTGGGGACAGAAACCAGATTGGGTGAATCGCCGCCGTTGCCGCCTTTCAGCGGCGCGCCTCCGAGCAACGGGCTTAAATGTGAAGCATTGTCGTGGAACGTCGCAGAAGGCGCAATGGCATAGCCTGCCACCGAAACCAACCTGCCGCGCACCTGGCTCATCGCGCCCGGATTGAAAAACACCATACTGCCGTCATCAATGTTGGACGGCGCGCCTGAGAATGCTTGCCCCAACTCCTTGACACTTTGCTCCATCACAGCAATACCAGCACTCCATATCGGCATTGAAGCCAGCAACAAAAACAAACCGGTAAAGCGGAGAGCAATTCGATAAAAAAAACAATTAACCACACATTGTGTTTTAATAGATTCACCCCTTAATTTTTTTGAATAATTAAAGATCCGTCACTATCATTTCAGTATCCGCAATACCATAATGGTTTACTTTACTTAAAGAAATTTTAAAGTATAATTTTCTGAATATTTATCAGAATATTCCGACGCATACAGAGAAATAAGCAATTCTCATCCGGCATCGAGATAACATTATGTCATTGTAATAAAATACATACAAATTCTCATGTATCATTTTGTTTGTTTTAAATTGTGGTTGTTCTCGTATTTGGCGAATAATGCTAAATTCTTTGGAAAATTTTCCGACAAACTGCGAACAATTTTCACAAGATGTTCGCAATGAAAAATGATCACCGGAAATCCAACCTCGAAAACCACGACACGGATCCCCATTTTTATCAAAACAATCACTCCGCTGCATTACTGGCGGAACAAGTCAAACTGCTTTATCAGCAAGCCCCCAAAGCGCTGGCCGTAACGCTTGTCATAGCCGCGGCGCTTGCTTTTATTTTCTGGAGTCATGTTGCCGAAGAATGGATCATAGGATGGTTGGCCGCCATTTATTTATTAACATTCGCCAGATTTCTGTTGATCCGATCCTATTTCCGTAATAACCCAGCAGCCTCGGAATCGGCAATCTGGGGACGCCGTTTTTTCATCGGCATATTATTTTCCGGCGTATTTTGGGGTGTAGCCGGAAGCATTTTCTTTATCGACGGCAGCGCCACGCATCAGTTATTTCTCGCTTATCTGCTAGCCGGTATGATTGCCGGCGCCATGGCGACTTTATCGTCTTATCGCGGCGCTTTTCTAGCCTTCTCGATACCGGTTGTCATTCCCTTTACTTACCAGGTCATTACACACGAAAGCGACACACACTTGGCGATTGCATTGACATACTTGCTCTTCGTTTTTGCCATGGGCAGCATTTCTCACCGGTTGTACAAAACAGTCGCGGAATCTCTCCAATCCCGCTTTGATAACTTCGATTTGTTAAAGCATTTAGTGCAAGCAAGAAATCATCAACAAACAATCAACCAAACATTGCAAGCACAAATCGCCGAAAAAGACCGCACACAACAAGCATTGCGCACTATCAAAGAACAGTTGGAGCAGCGTGTTACGGAACGCACCGAGGCGCTAGCTCTGGCCAATGATGTGTTGCATCAGGAAAAAGAATTATTTCAAGTCACCCTGGCGAGTATCGGCGACGCTGTCATCACTACCGGCGCCGATGGAAACATCACCTATCTGAACCCGATCGCGGAGATATTTACCGGCTGGAGCAATCAGGATGCCAGCGGCTTACCGCTGCTGAAAGCATTTAATATTCTCGATACCGTCAGCCGGACAGCCGTACCCGATCCACTGGCCAATCAAGCTCCGCCCGGAAATTTACAAGGCCATCGCGAATGTTTGCTCATTCGCAAAGACAAGCAGGAATGGATCATTGATTATGCCGTAGCACCGATTCAAAATGAGCAAAAAAAAGTGATCGGTACCGTCATCACGTTCCGTGATGTGACGGAACAGCGCAAACTGACGCAAAAACTGGCCTATCAAGCAACGCACGATTCCTTGACCGGCTTACTGAACCGCAAGGAATTCGAAGCCCGCCTGAACAAAATTCTGTCGTCAACACGCAAAAACGATACGCATGCGCTGTTGTTCCTCGATTTGGATCAATTCAAAATCATCAACGATACCTGCGGGCATAGCGCCGGCGATGAATTATTGCGGCAAGTTACAACGCTGCTGCATGCCAAACTGCGGACGCGCGATACGCTGGCACGGCTGGGTGGCGATGAATTCGGCATTATCCTGGAACACTGCCCGCAGAATGAAGCACTGCAAGTGGCGCGGGCATTGCGCGAACTGGTGCAAAACTTCCGCTTTTACTGGCAGGATAAAGCTTTCACCATCGGCGTCAGCATCGGATTATTTCCCATCGCACACGAAAACAGAGGCCTTGCTTATGCGCTGAATGCGGCGGATAGCGCTTGTTACGCCGCCAAAGAACAAGGACGCAACCGGGTGCAGGTATTTCGAGCGGATTCGTCACAGCAAAAACCGGAACAAACTCATTGGCTATCACGCCTGCAGCAAGCGATGGCCGAGCAGCGTTTGTGTTTGTATTTTCAACCGATCCGGTCGCTCTCCAGTAACAACGGATTGGAAGAACACGGCGAGATTTTGTTGCGCCTGCAAGACGATCACGGCCGCTTAATAACGCCGAGCGCATTTCTACCTGCCGCGGAACGGCACGACCACATGTTGATGATAGATCGCTGGGTGCTCGAACAATCGATCCAGTTGATCAAAGCGCAAGCACAACACCGCTCCAACGCGGTTTATACCGTCAATTTGTCCACTCAAGTACTCGAAAATGCGGATTTTCTCGATTTCACCGTGAACATAATCAAAGCCAGCAAGCTAAATCCCGCCAGTCTTTGTTTTGAGTTTACCGAACAAATCGCGTTAACCGATTTACACCATGCGATGCGGTTTTTAACCGCATTGAAAGCGCTTGGATGCCGTTTCTCGCTGGATGACTTCAGCGGCGGCTTGTCGTCGTTTGGTTATCTGAAAAACATCCCGCTCGATTACCTGAAAATCGACGGCCGATTGATCCGGAACATGCTTTCCGATCCGGTCGACCAAGCGATGGTTGAGTCCATCAACAACATCGGTCATGCCATGCAGCTCAAAACTATCGCGGAATGGGTTGAAGACGATCAAACCTTGCAGTTTCTCGAAAAGATTGCTGTCGACTATGCGCAAGGTTACTGGATCGCCAAACCGTATCCGGTTGATTCAACCGCGATACAGCTCTCGAAGATGAGCAGTTCTGCAAAATGATCACGGATTTCAGCGCACCCATTCCATACACGAATCTGCCGATACTTAGTCCTGTTGCACTCGCCGGCTCAAGTAAATAACTTTGCGCAATTGCGATGAAAACTACTACACTCGGCCACGTGCCTTGAGGCCAGACTCATATCGCATTATTTGTAAGAAATCTCAGGGTTGTTTACAGAGAGGTTGATTGAAATAAGCGTTGAGTATTTCATAAGGGGTTGCGTTATACAAACTCTTATGGGGTTTGACGGTGTTGTAGAAGTTAATGAAACGGACAAGTTGAATACGTCGGTCAGCAGTGTCTTTAAAACAGAATTTGTTGTGCCACATGTCCATGAGCGTGCGGATCACGCGCTCAGCTTTCCCGTTGGTTTGAGGACGATTGACACGAGTAAACTTCTGACCGATACCGTGTTGCCTGCAAGCTTTGACAAAAGCATGATCGTCAGTTCCTTTAAATTCCGTGCCGTTATCGGAATAAGTGCAATCGATTTGATAAGGACATTGGGCAACAGTAGCGATGAGAAAGCAAGCGGCGCTGTATTGAGTTTTATCGGGGAAGATATCGGCATATAATTCCCTGGAGAAATCATCGATGGCCACAAACAGGTACTCGCGAGGTTCATTGGCAGACTGTCCTTTCAATAATGGAAGCCGCTTGGTATCGAGGTGAACGAGCTCGCCCGGATAAGATTTGTTATAGCGCTTCGCTTCACGCTTGAGACGTTCCTGGATGGTTTGCTCTACTTTAGCCAAACGTTTGAGGCCATACTGCAGTGTCTTGAAGCGCTGATTGGTACTGCTACGCGGAGTAAATTCCTGGAGTCTGGCTCGTTTCAGTACGTCATAAATCGTTGGCCGGCTGACGTGAAAGTATTCTGCCAGCTGAACTACCTTCCACAGCCGGGTTTGATACAGCCGCCAGATTTCCTGACGATCCAATAATGTTAAACGAGTGCGTTTGTGTATGTTCATCTACAGTATTCTCCTGAATACTGTAAACAACGCTAGAAATTCTTACACATTATTTAATCGTAAACTGTGCTTTCTCATTTGACTTCGCATTACCTGACCATTGTTCGCTATCTTTTTTAAAGTTTTTCCTGGATTTGTAACGATTCAGAAACCATGAACCCGGCCGGACACCCCAAAGGTTTATACCTCCTGTTCTTTACAGAAATGTGGGAACGCTTTAGTTACTATGGCATGCGCGCCATTTTCACCTTGTTTATGATCAAAGCGCTGCTGTTCGACAAAGCATTGGCATCTGAGATTTATGGCAGTTACACCGGTTTGGTTTATCTCACGCCACTCATCGGCGGTTATGTCGCGGATCGTTACTGGGGTAACAGGCGGGCCATACTGGCAGGTGGCATTTTGATGGCGATCGGGCATTTTTGCATGTTTCTGTCCGCGGCGAATTACAGCGATATTGCTTTCGCGCAACCGATGTTATTTTTAGGTTTGGGGTTTCTCATTTTCGGCAATGGTTTTTTCAAACCGAATATTTCCACCATGGTGGGCCAACTCTACCCGCAAGGCGATCAACGCATCGATGCTGCATTCACGATTTTTTATATGGGCATCAACCTCGGCGCCTTCCTCGCGCCGCTGGTGTGCGGTGGTCTGGGCGATACGGGAAACCCTGCCGATTTCAAATGGGGATTTCTTGCCGCTGGTATCGGCATGATCATCAGTACTCTGTCATTTGAATTGCTCAAAAATAAACTGATTGTCACCCCGGCGGGCGAAGGTATCGGACTGGTCCCGGAGAAAAAAGTGCTGCAAGGTAACGAGACCGAAGCGTCCGCTCTGCCGTTTGCTCAGCTGTTCGGCTGGATCGCCGCTGCGGCTGTATTATTTGCTGCATTTTATGGTTTTATGGAACTGGGTGTGATCGGATCGGCCATTTTTTCCATCTCGATTATCGGCCCCGCCGCTATCATTACCGATAAGACATTAACCGCGATTGAAAAGCAGCGGATAGCCGTGATTTACATTCTTGCCTTTTTCGTCATCTTCTTCTGGGCGGCGTTCGAACAGGCCGGTGCATCGCTAACCTTCTTCGCCGCAGAGCAAGTCGACAGAAACCTGTTCGGAACGGAAATTCCCGCCAGCTTCTTTCAATCGATCAATGCAGTACTGATTATTGTGTTAGCGCCGCTGTTCGCTTTTATTTGGGCATTCCTCGACCGGCATAACCGGGAACCTTCATCGCCCGCCAAGCAAGCGTGGGGGTTGCTGTTCCTGGCGATCGGCTATTGGGTAATCGCCTTCGGTGTCAAAGGCGTGGATCCTGCAACTAAAGTCAGCATGATGTGGCTGTTCAGTTTGTATTTGCTGCATACCATCGGCGAATTGTGCTTGTCGCCCATCGGCTTAGCGATGGTGGTCAAACTGTCGCCGGCGAAATTCGCTTCGTTATTGATGGGCATTTGGTTTTCATCCATGGCCGCAGCGAGCAAATTTGCCGGTACACTCAGCGCTTTGTACCCCGATCCGGCACTCCCTGCGGCACCGGTCTTTGCAGGCTTCGAGATCGTCGACCTATACGATTTTTTCATGATCTTTGTAATCCTGTCCGGATTTGCAGCGATCCTTTTGTTCGCGCTGACCAAAACACTGCAGAAAATGATGCACGGTACGCAGTAAAGTCGTTTTGCCATCGTTTAAATTCTGCTCATTGCAGATTTCCAGCGCAATCCCGAATTGTTTTTTTCATCTCCGGTGGTGATGTCCACCGCGATGACCACCCTGATGGCCGCCGCCCCAATGCCCGCGTCCGGAATGATGATGTCCGCCGCCGACATGGCCGTGATGACCCTGTTGCCCTGCGTGAGGGCGATGACCACCGTGCCGATGCGAGTGCCGGTGACCGCCATTGTAATATCCGAATCCGCCCAAATAGCTTTGACCGGCATAATACGGTGCTTGATAGCCGTAACCACTATATACCGCGCCGCGGTAATAGCCTGTTCCGCCGTAATAAGGTGTAGCCACACAGCCCGCTAAAAAAATAATGATGGCGATGACAAGGGGGATCAGCATTTTTTTTGTACACATGATATTTCTCCAGGATCAATTACCGGAGCAAGCCATTGCAATGGCCGGTTATTAAGCTTGCTCTCTTCAGCAGTCCAATACCGCAATCGATCGCGGTATTTCGTGTGTCATTGTGTGATCTTCGCGCTGAATAGCAGCTGAATACAAAATGCTTCCCCTATCGCGCTACATGCGGCGTCATTCCACCGGTAGAATGAACTATCTAATCAATAAAAATTCTACAGTCACGCTGACGCAACGATGGCAGCGGCGATAGCAATTCTTCCTGCACAGTGCTTTTTTGTCCGCTGCCCCGGTTTGGAACCGGAATGATTTATAATTCCCCGGATCATTCAACCGTAAGAGACCACACGATTGACAACTGCGCGCGACATCAATAACGCAATGAATTTTTCGGCTATGTAAGAATTTCTAGCGTTGTTTACAGTATTCAGGAGAATACTGTAGATGAACATACACAAACGCACTCGTTTAACATTATTGGATCGTCAGGAAATCTGGCGGCTGTATCAAACCCGGCTGTGGAAGGTAGTTCAGCTGGCAGAATACTTTCACGTCAGCCGGCCAACGATTTATGACGTACTGAAACGAGCCAGACTCCAGGAATTTACTCCGCGTAGCAGTACCAATCAGCGCTTCAAGACACTGCAGTATGGCCTCAAACGTTTGGCTAAAGTAGAGCAAACCATCCAGGAACGTCTCAAGCGTGAAGCGAAGCGCTATAACAAATCTTATCCGGGCGAGCTCGTTCACCTCGATACCAAGCGGCTTCCATTATTGAAAGGACAGTCTGCCAATGAACCTCGCGAGTACCTGTTTGTGGCCATCGATGATTTCTCCAGGGAATTATATGCCGATATCTTCCCCGATAAAACTCAATACAGCGCCGCTTGCTTTCTCATCGCTACTGTTGCCCAATGTCCTTATCAAATCGATTGCACTTATTCCGATAACGGCACGGAATTTAAAGGAACTGACGATCATGCTTTTGTCAAAGCTTGCAGGCAACACGGTATCGGTCAGAAGTTTACTCGTGTCAATCGTCCTCAAACCAACGGGAAAGCTGAGCGCGTGATCCGCACGCTCATGGACATGTGGCACAACAAATTCTGTTTTAAAGACACTGCTGACCGACGTATTCAACTTGTCCGTTTCATTAACTTCTACAACACCGTCAAACCCCATAAGAGTTTGTATAACGCAACCCCTTATGAAATACTCAACGCTTATTTCAATCAACCTCTCTGTAAACAACCCTGAGATTTCTTACATCTTATGCCCCATTATCGGGACAATTGCACCAGCAAAATAAGGAACATCTAATTACAGCATTGAATTATCATAGCGGTTAGCATAACGTGCTAATAATATAGATATACTTTCAGCAAAAAATAATTCTTTTACTCACACGGACAGAAGGTGAAAATCATGAAACGTATCATACAACTCGCAGCCGGATCTCTGATTACAACGCTCTTTTCCGCATCCGCATTTGCAATAAACGTCTCATGGACGGATTGGACTTCTTCACCGGATTCGTTTTCGGCATCCGGCGATCTTTTGGTTGGATCAACCACAGTCGGTGTCGGATACTCCGGAACCGGTGCACACGCCTTTGTGCAGACAGCAGGAGGAACAAATTACTGGACAGGCTCAGCCTATACCGGTGGTACCGTAGACAATGCACCGCCAGCTTCCGACATCATCGCGCTCAGTACAGGCGGTACCGTCACGATCACATTTTCACAAACCGTAGTAGATCCGTATATCGGATTGGTTAGTTGGAACGGCAACACCGTGGATTTCGGCACACCTATCGTCATCGACAGTTTCGGTCCGGGATTCTGGGGTAGCGGCACACCGGTTCTGAACAGCACGGGCACAGGATTTTTCGGATCCGGTGAAGTTCATGGCGTCATCAGACTACCAGGGTCGTTTGATTCCATCACGTTTTCGCATACCTCTGAGGGTTGGCACGGTTTCACAGTGGGTGTTGCCGGGATTGCACCGGTTCCGGAACCCGAAACTTACGCCATGTTATTGGCAGGTCTCGGACTGTTGGGTTTCGCAGCGCGCCGCAACAAAGCAAACGCATAATCGTATATTTTGCAGCAATACCGGCAAATCCCGCTCCAGCAGCGGGATTTGTTTTTTAACGGGAAGAGATATCCGGAAGCATCCAAGATTTCCCCTATTTGGTATGCAACAAACCGATTCCACGGCCGCACTAACCAATGCTCGGGTGCGATTGCAATTGCGGGAAAAGCACGCGCTCCTCATAACGCACATGCGCAGCCAATAATTCACCAAAGCGTTTCAACCGCACAGCAGGCTCCAATTCACAAGGCCCACAAGCCAGCAGACGCAATTCTGCATGCTCAGCTAGGATTCGTCCGGCGGATTCGGCATCCACCGCATCCGCCGCCAAGCGCAGCAATTGTTCTTCGCGCGCAAAATGCCCACACAATACGGTTCGCCAATGTTCTTCAATGCGTTGCATCATCGCTGGAAGAGTCGCACTATCGCCGCTCTCCGCTGCTTGACGGATAGCACGCGCTAACACCAGCGACGAATGGTGTTCACGGGACAGTGAGAGTAAAGCGCCGGTTCTAGGCATATAGTCACAATGAAAGAATGAGTGTGCTACGATTAACTTGCCGGTTTACCATAACTCCAATACAACATAAACCCGGTAAATATCATTCCACCAAACAAATTCCCCGCGATCACCGGCAATCCGTTCCACAGCCACCAATCCGCGATGGTAATATCCGCGCCGAGCCAGATGCCGGCGGGAATGACGAACATGTTGACGATGGCGTGTTCATAGCCCAAGCCGAAGAACGTCATGATCGGCAACCACATTGCGGCGATTTTGCCGATGGTGCTGGTCGAAGTGAATGCCATGACGGCACCCAGGGTGACCATCCAGTTGCACAGCATCGCGCTGGTGAATGCGGCGATGGTGCCGTCGAAACCGAGTTTGGCGTATTCCAGCGTTTTGGTTTCGGCGATGGTAAGGGTGCGTTGCAATGCGGGAATCGTAGCCGGGTCGATGGAACCCATTTTAGTCGCCACGATACAATACAAATATGCATACGTGACGCTGCCGATCAGGTTGCCGGTCAACACCCAGGTCCAGTTTTTCAGCAAGCAGCTGAACGATACCCGGCCGTCTTTAACGGCGATCGGGATCAGTGCGAAATTGCCGGTGGCAAGTTCCAGCCCGAGCAGCACGATCATGACAAATCCCACCGGAAACACCAATGCACCGGCGATCCCCCAGCCTGTTTGCGCCGCTGCCAGAATCGCCAATGTGGTGGCATAGCCGAGAAAAGCGCCGGACAAAAAGCCGCGGATCAGCAATTGCTGGGTTGGCAAGCTTGCTTTCTTGGCGCCCGCCAGCAACATATTTTCGACGACTTCTTCCGGTTTTACATACGCCATCGTTCGTGCTCTCCATGAATGAATTAAGTGGTCAGAATTTTAGCGCATCTTCAGACGCAACCGGAAAAGCGTGTTATTTCACGTTCGCTTCCGGCAAAAAGATTTGTAGCAGATCGTTGAGAAAGCGCCTGCCGAGTATGGTCGGCTTAATACGCAGATGATCGTGCACCAGCAAACCGCGTTGCTCGGCTTCGTCCAATTGTTGTTGCACGGCGCGGATGGGCAAACCGGTACGTTCCTGAAACAGCGCGGTGTCAAATCCGCCGGTAAGCCGCAATGCGTTCATCATAAACTCAAAACCGCGATCCGCAGGCGTCAATTCGTGCTGTGTCTGAATCAACGATTCGCCTGTTTGCGCTTTGGCCAGGTATTCCTTCGGTTGTTTGAAACGCATTTGCCGCACAATTTTTCCGGCGAAACTGATTTTGCTGTGTGCGCCCGCGCCGATGCCAAGATAGTCGCCAAATAACCAATAATTCAGATTATGCCGCGACTCCTTACCGGGGCGCGCAAATGCGGAAGTCTCATAATTGCGGTACTGATGATTCGCGGTAATCTGCTCAATCAACTCCTGCATCGCCGCTGCTTGCTCATCGTCGGGCAGAGGCGGCGGAAAACGATGAAACAACGTATTCGGTTCCAGCGTCAAATGATAAGCGGAAATATGCGTCACATTCATAGCGCACGCGGTTTCGATATCCTGCTGCGCATCCCGCAATGTCTGTCCTGGCAACGCATACATCAAGTCGAGATTGATGTTGTCGAAATTCTGCTGCGCAATTTCGACCGCGCGGCGCGCTTCCCGGTCGTCGTGCACTCGCCCCAATGCTTGTAGATGCTGCGGATTAAAGCTTTGAATACCGATCGACAAGCGGTTGATGCCGGCTGCGCGGAAATCGGCGAATTTCTGCGCTTCAAACGTACCGGGATTGGCTTCCAGCGCCACTTCAGCGAAATGCTCCAGCGGCAGCAGCGTGCGCACCGCCGTCAGGATCTTATCGATGGCGCGCGCACTGAACAAACTCGGCGTGCCGCCGCCGAAAAACACGCTGCTCAACCGCCGCCCCCAAACATCCTGCAAAGCCGATTCCAGGTCGCGGATCAATGCCGCAACATAAGCATCCTCGGATACCTGACTCTCTTGTCCGCGCATTTCGTGCGAATTGAAATCACAGTAAGGGCATTTCTTCAAACACCACGGAATGTGAACATACAAACTCAGCGGCGGCAGCGCTTTGAGCTTCGGTACCGGCAAATCGTCCATTGCGCTATCCGATCTTGCGCAACGTCAATAACGGCGGACTTGATAATGCCGAGCGCGTGCCCAGCAAGCCGGCGGCCAATATGCCGATCACACCGGTCGATACGCCCACCACCCAAATCCAGGGATCAAACGTGTAATCGAGATGCAGCACATGTTTACCGACGACATAGCCGAGCGCGCTGGCGCCGGCCGACGCGAACAAACCGGATAATCCACCCAGAATTGCGAATTCCGCCGCCCAGGCGCGCGATAATTGCTCTCTCCGCGCGCCCAATGCACGGAAAATGGCTGCTTCGTAAATACGCTCATCCTGCGTCGCGGCCATCGCCGCGTACAGCACGGCAAAACCGGCGAGCAGCGTGAACAAAAAAACAAACTCGATCGCCTGCGAAACTTGCTGAATCATTTGCTGCACCTGACCGATGACCGTGGCCACATCGACCACCAGAATATTCGGAAATGTTTTGACCAGCTCATGCACCCGGTGGATCTCTCCTGGCGGCACAAAAAAACTGGTGATATAGCTGGCCGGGTAATTTTCCAGTAAACCGGGCGGCACGATGACAAAGAAATTGACGCGGAAGGTATCCCAATCGACTTTCCGCACATTGGTGATTTTCGCGGAAAAATGACTGCCCGCGATATCGTAAGTCACCACATCGCCCAATTTGACGCGAATCGTTTTGGCGATGCCTTCTTCGATCGACAATTCCGCCTCCTGAGTGCAGGGACTCCACCAGCGTCCCTGCACCACTTCGTTATCCGCTGCCAGCTCATCGCTCCAGGTCAGGTTGAATTCGCGCCGGATGTGTCGTTCCGCGTGCAAATCGTCAGCGTAATCCTCCGCCGCAACATCCTTGCCGTTGATTTTGATCAACCGGCCCCTGACCATCGGGTGCATACGCGGCTGTTCTATTTCGTTCTGTTGAAAAAAATCTTGCAGCGGCTGTATTTGATCCGCTTGAATATTGACCAAAAAATGATTCGGCGCGTCCGGCGGCAGGCTGGTATGCCAATCGTCGATCAGATCATCCTGGATCAGCGTGAGCATCAACATCGCCATCAACCCCAACCCCAGCGCTACGGCCTGCAGAATACTGGAAACCGAGCGGCGGCGGATACTGGCGAGTCCATAACGCCACGCCCCGCCGGCTTGATGCCGCAAACTGGACAGCAAACGGATCAGCAACCAGCCCAGACAACCGAAAACGACGATAGCCGCGATAAATCCGGCGACGATGTACAGCCCCAGTTTTAGATCCTGCGCTTTCCAGATAAACAGCAGCGATAAAGCCGCCAATCCCAGCAAGTAACCAGCGATGCTATGGGTGTTGGATAATCCGATATCCCGGCGCAGCACGCGCAACGCCGGCACGCTGCGCAAATTGAGCACCGGCGGCAACGCAAATCCCAGCAACAATACCAACCCCACCAAAAGACCTTGCACAGCGGGCAGCGCATTGGGCCAAGGCAGCTCCGTTTCGATAATGCCGCTCAACCATTGCGTCAAAACCTGTTGCGCGGCGAAACCGGCCAAACAGCCGATGCTGCTGGCGATCACACCCAAAGCAATGAAATAGTACAGATACAAATACAACAATTGGCGCTGACTGGCGCCCAGGCTGCGCATCACCGCGCAACCGTCCAAGTGGCGTTGAGTAAAGCGGCGCACCGCCAATGCAATTGCCGCCGCTGCCAAAACTACGCTGGCTAACGCCGCCAGGCTGAGGAATTTTTCCGAACGCTCCAGTGCAGCTTTGATTTCCGGTCGCGCGTCGCGAATACCTTCCATGCGTTGCGCTTTGGTCAGTTGCGGCTTCGCCCAATCGCGAAATTGCTGCACCGTTTCGGCTTCGCCCGCCACCAGTAATTGATAAGACACGCGGCTGCCTTCCTGGATCAGGCCGGTTTTTTCCAGATCTGCGGCATTGATGATGGCGCGCGGCCCCATGTTGATAAATCCCACCGAGTGATCCGGCTCGCGCACGACCAACTCGGTTACCGTCAACTGAGTCGTCCCGACATCAACCATGTCGCCGCTATTCAGATCCAATCGCATCACGACTTTTTCATCGACCCAAAGGGTTCCCGGTTGCGGAATTCCTTCGGCTTCGCGAATTTCCTCCCGGGTGACCTGATTTCCCGCCGGTTGATTCGCCAAATGGATCCGCCCGCGTAACGGATAGCTTGCCGTAACGGCTTTGATCTCGGTCAGCAGATTGCTGTCGCCGTTGGAAATCATGCTGGGGAATTTGATCAGCGATGAAACCGCCAAACCCAGGCGCTTAGCCTCATCGGCATATTGTTCCGGTAATGGCTTACTGGAAATGACCAGCAAATCGGCGCCCAGCAGTTGATTGCTCTCGCGCGCCAGCGCCAGCTCGACGCGATCGGCAAAAAAGCCGACGGTGGCAATACCGCTCACGGCGATGATCAGCGCCAGTAATAAAACGTTCAACTCGCCCGCGCGCCAATCGCGATGCAGCATACGCAGCGACAGCTTGAAATGATTCATGAGGAAAGATTACCTGTCGGAAAGTATCGAATAAAATTCATTGCGCACATTTTTACCGGATTATTGCACCAGCTTGCCGTCTGCCAGGCGGATTTGACGCGAGCAACGCCGCGACAGCGCTTCGTCATGCGTGACCAGCACCAGGGTCGTGCCATGTTCACGATTCAGCTCGAACATCAGTTCGATGATCTGAACACCGGTGGCCGAATCGAGATTGCCGGTGGGTTCATCGGCCAGCAATAATTTGGGCGCTGTCGCAAACGCACGTGCGATGGCGACCCGTTGCTGCTCACCGCCGGATAACTGTTTGGGATAATGATGCAGCCGCTTGCCCAGTCCGACGCGCTCCAGCAACCGGCGTGCGGTTGGCTCGGCATCGCCGGTTGCGGCAAGTTCCAGCGGCAGCATGACATTTTCAAGCGCGGTCAACGCCGGCAGCAGTTGGAATGACTGAAATACAAAACCGAGCACCCGGCCGCGCAAAGCCGCCCGGCTATCTTCATCCAGCGCGAAGATATCGATCCCATCCAGATGAACTTTCCCGGCAGTCGGCAAATCCAATCCCGCCAGCAAGCCTAACAAAGTGGATTTGCCGGAGCCCGATGCGCCTATAATGGCGACGGCTTCACCCGGATTCACCTGCAGCTCGATATTTTGCAGAATGGTCAATTGCTGTTCGCCGGTACTGACTTGTTTGCTAAGCGCTTGCGTCCAAAGAATGGGTTGATTAACACGACTATCTGACATGAAAAGAAATTTCCTGATTATTCTGGTTCTGGTTTTTATTTTCGCCGTGCCCGCCGCAGCATCCGGCAAAACGGTGTTGGTTTTCGGCGACAGCTTGTCCGCTAATTATGGCATATCGGCGGAAGCCGGTTGGGTTGCGTTGCTCAAACAGCGGTTACAAACCGAATTTGCCGGTTATCAAGTGGTCAACACCAGCATCAGCGGTGAAACTACGCTTGGCGGCCGCAACCGGATCCGGCAAACACTGGAAAAGCATCGCCCCGAGATTGTTATTCTTGAACTCGGCGCCAACGACGGCCTGCGCGGCGCAACGATTAAATCCATCTACGATAACTTGGCTACCATCATTGAAACATGCCAGCAAAACAATGCACTGGTTTTACTCGCCGGTATGCAATTACCGCCCAATTATGGCATGACGTACACGCAAAAGTTCCAGGCGATTTTTCCACAATTGGCTGAAAAATATGAAATCAAGTTAATACCTTTTTTGTTAGCCGGTTTTGGTGACAAGCACGATTTTTTTCAAGCGGACGGGATACATCCGAACGAAGCTGCACAGAAAAAAATTGTGGAAAATGTCTGGGAAGTTTTGCATACCATGTTCACTTCCGGGAAAGTTGCCGTCAAACCATAAATTTTCACTGCAGAATCGTCAAACTTTCTCCAAACCGTCGACAAATCTTTGCAAATCATCTGGCAAAAGCGCTCGCAGCTGCATGCGCATGCCTGACACCGGATGGGTAATTTCCACGGTATGTGCGTGCAAAAACATGCGGGTCAGTTTATCTGGTCCGCCGCTTCTCGCCAGTCGTTTGTTAACCTCGAAATCACCATATTTGTCGTCGCCGACGATGGGAAATTCAAGGTGCGCCAGATGAACGCGAATCTGGTGCGTACGGCCGGTTTTGATTTCCGCGTCCAGCAAACTGAAATTTTGCCAGGATTTTTGCAGTGTAAAAATTGTATGTGATTGCATCGGTTTGCTGTCTTTGCGAGTACCTGCGGCCACCATCACACGGCGTTCACCGGCTGCCGTAACGTATTTATCGAGCGCCAGTTTGACGTGCTGCTTAGCGTTGCGCCATTTTCCTTTAACCATCGTCAGGTAATGCTTTTCCATCAGTCCTTCGCGAATTTGCCGATGCAATTCGACCAATGCACTGCGTTTTTTCGCCAGCAACAGCACGCCGGATGTTTCTCTATCCAAGCGATGCACCAATTCGAGAAACCTCCAGGTAGGATTTTGCGCCCGCAGTTGTTCGATGACACCGAAACTGATACCGCTGCCGCCGTGCACCGCCATACCGCCCGGCTTATCGATCACCAGCATGGCGTCATCTTCGTACAAAACAGTAAAAACAAAAAAATTGCTCGGAATATTCGTAATCTGCCTGGCAGGATTTTTTTCCGCCACTTTAACCGGCGGAATCCGTATAATGTCACCCGCCTGCACGCGATAGCTGGCCACAGTCCGCTTGCCATTGACACGCACCTGGCCGCTTCTTAGTAGTTGATACAAATGACTTTTAGGTACATTCCGGAAGCGTCTGAATAAAAAATTATCAATCCGTTGATCGTTTTCTTCTTCGCCGACGCATTCCTTGGTAACGAGTGCAAGAGGTTGTGTATTCATTAAGATGCTTCTGAGCATTCAAACCATTTTCAAGAAAAAGCATAATTTCTTTGCGAATTATAAAGGTTTTGCTTATTTCTTTTTAAAATCGTTGCTGTAAAATCTACCTGCAGTTAACAATCATTTCTACCGAACGGCATCCATAGTAATAATTGACATAAAACAAAGTTCTGTTTGGAACTTTATGTAAAATCTGTTACCTTACCAGGGGCAATAAAGCCGCCATGGCAACATATAATGAGGTTTTATTTTATTGCAAATAAAATAAAACATTATCCATAAACAATTAACTTATTGAAATATAAAAACAAGAATAAATTTATAATTGAATTGACAAAGAGAAATTACAATAAAATCATTAAACCCAAACCTCGTCATTACAACTACAACTACGTATACCCAAAAAATCTAACCGGAGAAATTTCGGATAGTGTATTCATAAATAGAACACGTAAGGCTTGTAAATGAAACGAATGTTATTTAACGCAACCCAACCGGAAGAATTGCGGGTTGCCATCGTCAACGGTCAAACGTTGATCGATCTCGACATAGAATCAATCAGTAAAGAACAACGCAAAAGCAATATCTACAAAGCTGTCATCACACGAATAGAACCTAGTCTGGAAGCTGCATTTGTGGATTATGGTTGTGAGCGGCACGGTTTTTTACCCTTCAAGGAAATCGCCCCCTCCTGTTTTGCCGAAAATGGCGCCGCTAGCGGTCGTATCCAGGATTTGCTGCAAGAAGGTCAGGAACTCATCGTCCAAGTTGACAAAGATGAGCGCGGCACCAAGGGCGCTGCGCTGACGACCTATATCTCGCTGGCCGGCCGGTATCTGGTTTTGATACCGAACAATCCCAACAGCGGCGGTGTGTCTCGCCGTATCATCGGTGAAGAGCGCAACGACTTGCGCGAAGTCATTGCACAGCTCGAAGTACCCGAAGGAATGAGCATCATTGCCAGAACGGCCGGTATCGGGCGCAGCACGGAAGAGCTGCAATGGGATTTGAACTACCTGACGCAACTCTGGTATGCGATTGAAGAAGCCGCCAATAATCAGGACGGTGTTTTTCTGATTTATCAGGAAAGCAGCCTGGTCATTCGTGCGATTCGCGATTACTTCAGTCAGGAAATCGGTGAGATTCTGATCGACAGCCGCGACATCTATGAGCAAGCCAGTCAATTCATGGCGCATGTAATGCCCGCGAATGTCGACCGCCTGAAGTTTTATCACGATGATGTGCCGCTATTTTCACGTTTTCAGATAGAACATCAGATTGAAACCGCTTATTCCAGACAGGTGACGCTGCCTTCCGGCGGTGCCATTGTGATCGATCACACCGAAGCGCTGGTATCTGTCGACGTCAACTCGGCGCGCGCCATCCGCGGTCTGGACATCGAACATACCGCGCTGAGCACCAACCTGGAAGCCGCCGATGAAATTGCACGGCAATTGCGCCTGCGGGATTTGGGCGGTTTGATCGTGATCGACTTTATCGATATGGATGTCCAGCGCAATCAACGTGAAGTCGAGGCTCGATTGCACGAGGCATTACGGCAGGATCGCGCACGCATCCAAGTCGGGAAAATATCACGTTTCGGCTTACTGGAATTATCACGCCAGCGCCTGCGGCCTTCCTTAGGCGAGAGCAACTATATTGCATGCACGCGCTGCCATGGCACCGGATTTATCCGTGGAACCGATTCATCGGCGCTGCATGTGCTCAGGATCATCCAGGAAGAAGCCATGAAAGAAAATACCAACGCACTGCATGTTCAGCTTCCGGTGGATGTGGCGACTTATCTTCTGAATGAGAAGCGAGCGGAAATTTACGATATTGAAGTTCGACAACGCATCAACATCGTTCTCATACCGAATATTCACATCGAAACCCCCGCTTACAATATCACTCGCATCCGCCACGAAGACAGCAAAGCAAATGAGTCGGTGGCAAGTTACAAGCTGGTAGAGAAACAAACGGATGAAAGCGTTTCGGAAACCATTTCCGGACAGAGAAGCAAACCAACCCGCCCGCAAGCTGCCGTTCAAGGTATCACACCAGCCCAACCGGCGCCGATTCGTGAGGAAAAAGTACGCGATACTTCACTTCTGGACAAGTTCTTCAGCTGGTTTAAGCCTGCGCCTAACGAAGAGACGAGAATTGATCTTGAAGAAAAACCGGTTGATATGGATAAAACCAGGCAAACGCAGGAACGGGGACGGTCGCGCGGACGTCGCGGGCGCAGTCGGAATGATCGCAATAAGGACGCATCCGCGCATAAACAAAACAAGCACAGTGAAACAGCTGACTTAAGCCATGTGGCACCGCAGGATTTCGGCAGTCTGCAATCCGAACAAATTCACTCCTATACCGCGGAGCATCAAAAGAGCAATGACATTGCTCCGGATTCTGCCGCATTTCTGACAGAATCCGCATTGCCCGTAACCGATGCCTCGATCATCACCACTGAAAATCCTGAAGATGTTAGCGCAAAAAACGGCGATCGCAGACGCACGCGCCGTCATCGCAGCAATAAGCATCGTGACCAGACCGCCCGAACCCGAGTTGTTGCCGAGAATCCCGAAGCGATACCGGATGAGTCTGTGAGTGAAACGGTTCATGCTGACGAGTATTCACTCAGCTTGCAGCCGAGTATTGAGAAAACGATACCGGCCGATGAAGATTTGCCCGTTCCCGTTGTCAAGAAGCAATCTGCCAAGAAAGCGGCAGTGGAAACACCGTCTATTGATCAAGCAGCACAAGATAACATTGCACAACCGGAATCTCCGGCTGCGATAACTCCAATACCGGAAATCAGTGCGGTCAAAGAACTTCCGGATTTCAGCAAAAGCGGTTTGGTGATGGTGGAAACTCCGCCCGAGAAGGTTGAAATCGTAGCGGAAGAAATCATCATCCCCAAAAGGACGCGCAGAAGAGTTAAGAAAGTCACAACTGCACCCAGCGAACCACTGATGCAAATCGAAACGCGCGAATAGGTACCGCGCCCCATGCAGGCACAAGGATTTTAATGTGCCTGCTCCCAATTATCGCCAACCCCTACTTCGATCAATAACGGTACATCCAGCCGCAACACATTGCCCATATAATCCGGCAAAGCATTTTTCACTAACGCCACTTCATCATCCGGAACTTCCAGAACCAGCTCGTCATGCACCTGCATGATCAATTTGCTGCGCAATTGCGCCTGCTGCAGCCAATGATGCACCGCAATCATCGCCAGCTTGATGATATCCGCCGCGGTGCCTTGCATCGGCGCATTGATAGCCGCCCGCTCCGCGCCTTGGCGGCGATTGCCGTTGCTATGATTGATTTCGGGTAACCACAGCCTGCGTCCCAGCACGGTTTCAACATAACCGAATTGCCTGGCTTTTTCCCGGGTTAACCGCATATAGTTTTCCACGCCCGGGTAACGGGCAAAATACCGCTCCATATACGCGCGCGCGGCGCTGCGTTCGATGTTCAATTGTGCCGCCAGGCCGAATTCCGACATGCCGTAGATCAAACCGAAATTAATCACCTTGGCGTAACGGCGCTGTTCAGGATCGACTTGATCCAGCGGAATCCCTAGAATTTCCGCCGCCGTTGCGCGGTGAATATCCTCTCCGGCGGCGAAAGCTTCGAGCAATCGCTGATCCTGGGAGATGTGCGCCATGATGCGCAATTCGATTTGCGAATAATCCGCCGAAATGATTTTGTGCCCTGGCGGCGCAATGAAGGCTTCGCGGATTCTGCGTCCCTCGCTGCTGCGCACCGGAATATTCTGCAAATTCGGATCGGAACTCGCCAGACGCCCGGTTACGGCAACCGCCTGCGCATAATTGGTATGCACGCGGCCGGTAGCGCGATCCATCATCTGCGGCAATTTGTCGGTATACGTCGACTTCAGTTTCGCTAGGCTGCGGTAATCGAGCAGTAGCTTCGGCAACGGATAATCCAGCGCCAGTTGCTGCAGTACATCTTCATCGGTGGAAGGCACACCGGTCGGTGTTTTTTTAATAACCGGCAATTTCAGTTGATTGAATAAAATCTCCTGAATCTGCTTCGGCGAATTCAGATTGAAGGGTTGTCCCGCGATGGTGTGCGCCTGTTGCTCCAATGCCTGTAATTTCTCACCCAGTTCGCGGCTCTGCTTGTGCAACAGCTGATAATCGAGTAAAACGCCGTTGCGTTCTATTGCAAACAACACGTCCAGAACCGGCATCTCGATTGCGCGATAAATGTAATCCAACCGTTCATCCTTCTGAATACCGGGATAGAGCGTTTGGTGCAAGCGTAACGTGATATCTGCGTCTTCCGCGGCATACTGCGTGGCAATATCAAGCGCCACCTCATCAAATCCGATGCGATTGGCGCCTTTACCGGTGACGTCGTCGTAGCTGACGGTTTTCACTTCCAGATGACGCAGCGCCAGACTATCCATGTTATGCGGCCGGTGCGATTCGAGCACATACGATTGCAACAACGTGTCATGCGCAATGCCGTTCAGTTGGATGCCATGATTGGCAAACACATGTTTATCGTATTTCAGATTTTGCCCCAGCTTGGGCTTTGCCGCGTCCTCCAGCCACGGTTTCAGCTTATTCAACACCCGGTCAAGATCAAGTTGTGGCGGCACACCGGTGTAGTGATGCATCAGCGGAACATAGGCTGCATGATGGCTCTCAATGCAAAACGAAATGCCCACTAATTTTGCTTGCATCGGATTAAGGCTCGTCGTTTCACTATCGACCGACACCAACGGCGCGGCATCCAATCGGATTAACCAATCATCCAATTCACTGTCGTTCAGAATCGTTTGATACGTTACCGGACCGTCCAACGCAGCATCACAGTTGCCGCTACCGTTTGCCGTTGCTCCGTTTTCATTTGCTGAAATCGAATCGGATTGATCCGCGGTCATTTGCTGGCGCAATTCGCGCAGCGATGCTTTCATGTCCAACTGTTCGTAGAGTTGGATCAGTTGTCCGGTATCTTGCGGCTGCGCTGCAAGATCGGTGATTTTGACCGGTAAATCGACGTCGCACTTGATCGTGATCAATTGACGGGATGTCTCGAACCAAGCCAGCGCCTGGCGCAGATTGTCGCCGATCGCGCCTTTGATTTCACCGGCATGAGCTACAAGATTTTCCAGCGATCCGTATTGTGTCAGCCATTTGACTGCCGTTTTGGGGCCCACTTTCTGCACGCCGGGAACGTTGTCGGACGCATCGCCGACCAGCATCAGATAATCCAGCATGCGCTGCGGCGGCACGCCAAACTTGGCCAGCACGTTGGCTTCATCCAATATTTCATTGCTCATGGTGTTCACCAACGTGACATGTGGATTCACCAATTGCGCGATATCCTTGTCACCGGTTGAAATGATGCAGCGCATACCGGTCTCGACCGCCTGTTTCGCCAAAGTGCCGATGACGTCATCGGCCTCCACGCCGTCGATGATCAGCATCGGCCAGCCCATGGCGCGGATGCAGGCATGCAGCGGTGCGATCTGCGCCGCCAGATCGTGCGGCATCGGCGGCCGATGCGCTTTATAGTCGGGATACAAATCGTCGCGGAAAGTTTTACCTTTTGCATCAAACACGCACGCGCTATAATCCGCGTGGTAATCCTTGTGCAGGCGCCGCAGCATATTGAGCACACCATGAATCGCACCGGTCGGTTCGTTATTGCGATTACGCAAATCCGGCAATGCATGGAAAGCGCGATATAAATAGGATGAACCGTCAACCAGCAGCAATGTTTTCATTTATACAATATTCCTATGAACCTGCAAGATAAATCGGCCAGTCATCCGTCCGTGGAAAAACCCTGGTCGGCAAAAGAATCGTGGCGTCTGTTTGGAATTATGGCAGAGTTTGTCGAAGGAACGGAACGTCTTGAAGCCATCCAGCCCGCTGTCAGTATTTTCGGCAGCGCGCGCACCGGCCCCGATAGCCCGCACTACCGATTGGCCGAGCAAATTGCCCAACAACTGTCTGACGCCGGTTTTGCGGTTATTTCCGGCGGCGGTCCGGGTATCATGGAGGCTGCCAATAAAGGCGCCTATTACGGCAAATCGCCCAGCATCGGCTTGAATATTCAATTGCCGCACGAACAACATCGCAACGCTTATCAGGATGTCAGCCAGACTTTCCGGCATTTTTTCGCACGCAAATATATGTTCGTCAAATTCGCCACGGCATACGTCGTGCTCCCCGGCGGGTTCGGTACTTTGGATGAGCTGATGGAAGCGCTAACAC
This sequence comes from Gammaproteobacteria bacterium, assembly GCA_015709615.1. NCBI lineage: Bacteria > Pseudomonadati > Pseudomonadota > Gammaproteobacteria > Gammaproteobacteria bacterium. The sequence goes on from CP054179.1 coordinate 459,820, forward strand.
TGGTGCAAACCGGCAAAACCCGTAAGATGCCGATCATTCTGGTTTATTCGTCATTCTGGCGCGGCTTACTGGAGTGGTTCCAAAATACCTTGATCGCCGAAGGGTGCATTTCGGCAGACGACATGCAGCTAATTCAGATCATCGATGAACCGGATCAAATTGTCAGCGCAATTTTCAAATATTATGAAAGCAGCGGATTTGAACCTACCGCCGCTGAGCGTGAAATTCAGCTCAATCTTTAACCGGCGGCAATGATTTTAGGTAGAATACCCCATTATCCTGATCCTCCGGGACCGACATGACGTACCTATACCCGCTTATTTTTATTCTACTGCTCAGCCCCGCACTGCCGGTCATGGCGCAACCGGAGCAACCGAAGCAGGCGAAAAAACCCGCACACCCGGATAATCTGATACCGTTACCGGAGATTCCCGAGTTACCGAAGGAATTGGCCGATCCTCCGCCGCTGCCGCCGGACATTCAATCGGATCCCGAACTGGAAACACAAGTGACCATTATCAAGCGTGGCGAAGACACCATCGAAGAGCATCGCATCAACGGCGAATTGATGATGATCAAAGTGATTCCGCGTATCGGTCCGCCGTATTATTTGAAAAAAAATATCAGCCGGGGGGGCACTCACACGCATCCAGGCGACGCCGGTATCGATGTCAGTCCGCCGATGTGGCAATTCATGAGATTCTGATGCCGTTAAAAAGCGCAAGAATGTAACGTAATGGAATTGTATTGTCTCATCATTTTCGCTTTTTTATCCTGCTAACTCATGTCAGTTTTTACACCCGTTACCGATAGCCAGCTCACAGTTTGGTTAAAAAATTACGCACTCGGTCAATTAATTCAGCTGCAAGGCATCCTATCGGGAATCGAAAATACCAATTATTTTGTCACGACCACGCAAGGCAAATTTGTTCTGACATTGTTTGAGAAATTGACCCGCGATGAGCTACCGTATTATTTGAATCTGATGGCGCATCTATCCCGGCATCATATTCCCTGCCCGGCACCAGTTCCCATGCTGGATCAGAAATTGCTGGGCGAATTGAACGGCAAACCGGCGACGATCGTCACTTGCTTGCCGGGACAATCCGTCATGCATCCGGAGGCGGAGCATTGCGCGGAAGTTGGCGCAGTGTTGGCGCGCATGCATGTAGCAGGCAAATCGTATTACGCAAACATGGCCAACCCGCGCGGACTTGCCTGGTGGCAAGCCAGAGCGCCTGAAATCAAACCTTTTCTCTCTGCGGATGAAAAATCCTTGCTCGATACGGAACTGGATTTTCAACAATCGCAGCAAGCCAGCGCCTTACCCTGCGGTGTGATCCATGCCGACCTGTTCCGCGACAATATCCTGTTTACCGGCACCGCCATCGGCGGCGTCATCGATTTTTATTTCGCCTGCAACGATGCTTTGCTCTATGACTTGGCAATTACCGTGAACGATTGGTGCATGGCTGAAAATAAAGTTCTGGACGCAACACGCACACTTATGCTGATCACAGCTTATCATGCCGTGCGGCCGCTCACCGCAACCGAGCACCAAGCTTGGCCCGCCATGTTGCGTGCCGGCGCACTGCGTTTCTGGATCTCCCGTTTGTACGACTATCACTTGCCGCGCCCGGGAGAGTTGACGCACGCCAAGGATCCGGCGCATTTCAGGGAAATATTAATCAACCATAGAAATAATTCAGCAAAATTGCAGCAGCTCTGGATATGACGCATTGCTGAAGCTGATTACCGAGATTAATTGGAGAAAATATTAATGGAAATTCATCAAGTCTACGCAAAACAAGGATTGCAATGGATCTTAAGCGGATTCTACTTATTCCGCAGAGCGCCGCTGGCCTGGTTTTTTGTATGCTTCACGCTTCTGCTGATCGGAATGTCGATATCGTTGATCCCGCTGGTGGGGCAGTTTTTTTTCACCATGATTTCCCCCGTATTTCTGGCTGGTATCATGCTCGGATGTAAAGACATGGAACAAGGCAAATCGCTCGAAATGGCGCATTTGTTTGCTGCCTTCAAAACCAATGCCGTACCGCTCATTACCCTCGGCGGCATTTACCTGATCGGGCAGATTCTCATCATCGGCCTGGTCATGCTGATCGGCGGCACGCAAATGACCGACATGATGCTCTACGGCAAGCGGGTCGACGAGAGCGTGTTGATGGGCGTCATGAGCAGCTTTCTCACGGCGTCACTGATTGCGTTGACGCTGTCCATTCCGTTGATGATGGCTTCCTGGTTCTCACCTTTATTGGTGGTATTTCATAACATGCCGCCGGTTATCGCGATGCAAAAGAGTTTCTTTGCTTGCCTGAGAAACTTCATCCCGTTCCAACTGTACGGTCTCGCACTTATTATTCTGACTATTATTTGCGTAATGCCTTATGGCGTCGGCCTGGTCATTCTGATTCCCACCATTTTCGCGTCCATTTATGTCAGCTACAAAGATATTTTTCTGGGAGAACCGATCCGCTTCAAAAATTATCAACCGGATTTTCAGCAAGCCAACTGGAGCGATTCCAATCAAGAACCGGATCAGCGCGACAGTGAAATCAAACGGGAAGCCTCTTCCCCGGAAACAACGGTAAATGAAGTACCGGAAGAACGGGTGGAATGCGCGCAATGTCATGTGCATATGCCGCGTAATCAAGCCATCGCCGATAAAGAACAATTCTTCTGTAGCGAAGAGCATCGCCGGCAGTATGATGCCACGCACAATTCTGAAAAGTGAATCAAACTTTGCGTAACCGCAATTTGTTAAGTTGTGGTCAGCTTGGCGTATTCGAGCAACAGCCACTTTGTACCAGCGTGATCGAAATTGACTTGAACACGCGCATCGCTGCCGCTGCCTTCGTAGTTAATGATGACGCCGGTGCCGAATTTGGCATGCGTTACCGTCTGCCCAATCCGCCATTCGCCGCCGGAAGATTTTGCCTGATTGTAGGAAGTTCTTGAAATACTGGCAGATTCGCTACCGGCATTGGAAAAATAAGCATTCATAGACGTTCGCGGCGTTGCTTGCAACCACTTCAAACACTGTGGCGGGATTTCGTCGAGAAAACGCGATGCGATGTGATAGCGAGTCTGGCCATGCAGCATGCGGCTTTGTGCAAAACTCAAATACAAACGGCGGCGGGCGCGTGTCATAGCCACATACATCAACCGTCTTTCCTCGGCGATGCCGTTGACTTCGTTCAGACTGTTTTCGTGCGGAAATAACCCTTCCTCCAGGCCACTCAAGAAAACGCTGTGAAATTCCAGTCCCTTGGCGGCATGCACCGTCATCAACTGCAATGCATCCTGGCCGCTACCGGCTTGATGCTCGCCCGCTTCCAGCGAAGCATGCGCGAGAAACTCCGCCAGACTGTCGTTCTCTGCTTCATGCACAAAACTGGTCGCGGCGTTGATCAGTTCGTTTAAATTTTCCAACCGTTCCGCGCTCTCGCGCTCCTTGCCGTAATGTGCCAGCAAGCCGCTGTCTATCAACATATGTTCGACGATCTGCGGGAGCGGCAATGTTTTACAGCGTTGCTGCAAAGCCAGGATCAAATGCACGAACGCCGCAATGCCTTTTAACGTTTCCGGCGATTTCTGCAGCACTGCCGATTCACCACCACACTTATGCACGGCGGCAATCCACAAACTGCCGCCGTGTACTTTGGCGTCTTCCTGCAGTTGTTCCAGGCTGCGGGCGCCGATGCCGCGCGCTGGGAAATTAATCACGCGCAGCAGCGCGCTGTCATCGTCGGGGTTGGCAATCAGGCGCAAATAAGCCAGCGCATGCTTGATTTCCTGGCGATCGAAGAATCGCATGCCGCCGTACACGCGATACGGCAGCGCGGCATTGAACAGGCTATGTTCCAGCACGCGCGATTGCGCATTGGAACGGTACAGCAGCGCTATTTCCGACAATGCAATACCTTCCGCGTGCAAGGTTTTGATCTCATCGACGATAAAAGCGGCTTCATCGAAATCGTTCGGCGCATTATAAACGCGCAACAATTCCCCCTTGCCTTCCGCCGTCCAGAGATTTTTCCCCAGCCGCTCGCTGTTGTTTTCAATCAGGGCGTTGGCCGCATCCAGGATATTGCCGTGCGAACGGTAATTCTGTTCCAGTTTGATAATCCGGGTGATGCCGAAATCATGTTCAAAGTCGCGCATGTTACCGCTGTAAGCGCCACGGAACGCATAGATACTTTGGTCGTCATCGCCGACGGCAAAGACCGCCGCGGCATTTTGGCTTCCCGCGCCGGCGAGCAGTTTCAGCCATTTGTATTGCAACGGATTGGTATCCTGGAATTCATCTACCAGAATGTGTTGAAAACGCTCGCGGTAATGCCGACACAGGATTTCATTGCGGTTTAGCAACTCATAACAGCGCAGCAGCAATTCGGCGAAATCCACCGCGCCTTCCTTCTGACATTGCAATTCATAAGCTTGATACATTTCCTGCAAGCGGCGCGAGTAAGCATCTTCCACTGCAACATAAGCCGCACGCAACCCGGCTTCCTTGGCGTTATTAATGAACCATTGCACCTGGCGCGGCGGAAATTTCTTCTCGTCAGCCGATAAATCTTTCAGAATCCGTTTGATTAAAGCCAGTTGATCGGTGGAGTCGAGAATCTGAAACGCTTGCGGCAAACCGGCGTCTTGATAATGGGTTCGCAGCATGCGATGGCACAAACCATGAAACGTGCCGACCCACATACCGCGCGGATTGACCGGCAGCATTGCGGTGATACGCGTCAGCATTTCTTTCGCTGCCTTGTTGGTAAACGTCACGGCGAGAATACCGTACGGACTTACTTGGCCTGATTGGATCAGATACGCGATGCGTGTTGTCAGAACGCGTGTTTTGCCGCTACCGGCGCCAGCCAGCACCAATACCGATTGATGCGGCAGCGTGATGGCTTCGAGTTGTTGCGGATTAAGATCGGATAATAAAGAAGTCATGAAGCCATATAGCCCGCGGAAGCTTGGCTATACATGAAACCAACCGTGAGAAAGCCATAGTCAATGCGCTGATTAATTCAGAATCCGATAAATGAATTGATTCATGATATCGTGATTCATGAATTAATCGATCGTTGATCGGCTGCCGCTATGCCCTGCTTTTGGCCACGATGTCCAGAATCAGCGGCGTCAATATCAATTCAATCGCCATACCCATTTTGCCGCCAGGAACAACGATGGTATTGGGACGAGACATGAATGAGTCATGGATCATGCGCAGCAGGAATGGAAAATCCGCCGTCTCAGGATGTCTAAAACGAATCACGACCATACTCTCGTCCAATGTCGGAATTTCCCGGGCGATAAACGGATTGGAAGTGTCGACCGTGGGCACACGCTGGAAATTGATATGTGTGCGCGAAAATTGCGGCGTGATGTAATGCACGTAATCGTGCATACGGCGCAAAATGGTGTGTGTAACGGCTTCCGCCGAATAACCGCGCGCACTGGTGTCGCGGTATATTTTTTGAATCCACTCGAGATTCACGATCGGCACAACGCCAACCAGCAAATCGACATATTGGGCAACATCAGCCGTGTCGCTTTTCGCACCGCCGTGCAGACCTTCATAAAACAGCAGATCCGATCCGTGAGGAATCGGCGACCAAGGGGTAAATGTTCCCGCTTTTTGCTGCCAAGGCTTGGCTTCTTCATCGTTGTGCAAATACAAACGGGTTTGGCCGCTGCCGCTCGCGCCATATTCCTTGAAGAGCGCTTCCAGTTTCTCAAATTCGTTGGCTTCCGGGCCAAAATGGCTGATCGCGCGGCCGCCGTTTTTTTCCGATTCGGCCACGGCTTGTTTCATCGATTCGCGATCGTAGCGATGAAAGCTATCGCCTTCAACGATCGCAGCTTTCAATTTCTCGCGGCGGAAAATATGTTCAAAGCTGTTTTTAACCGTTGAGGTACCTGCGCCTGATGATCCGGTAACGGCGATAACCGGGTGTTTTTGCGACATTCTTATTTTCTCCTAAAATATATCACTATTAAAATTTTGCATCCTATATGATACCTTTTTTCTACTACTCTTTGACAGGGGTAATTGTTGAATGCCATGCCGGGTAAAAAGAAACATACCGATCCGCATGAATCGGCTTGTCCCGGTATCCGGCTGCAATTGACCTTGAGCGCTAAAGCACAAGATGGAGTAAACACCATGAAAATAACCAGACAATGGTTGATGTCGTCAATAACCTGTATGCTCGCGGCTTGCGTCAGTTTACCGTCCGGTCCCAGCGTGATGACTTTGCCGGGTTCCGGTAAAAGCTTCGAGCAATTCCGGCATGATGATTACGATTGCCGCCGCTATGCATATGAACAAATCGGAGGTTTGACGCCGCGGCAATCGGCGCAATCCAGCGGCGTGCAAAGCGCGGCGGTTGGCGCCGGACTGGGGGCAGCGGCCGGTACCGCCATTGCGGACGGCGGGGCGGCAATCGGCGCCGGCACCGGCTTGCTCGCAGGCGGGTTGGCGGGCTCAGGCGCGGCCAGTACATCGGCGTACGTCAATCAGCACCGCTATGACATGAGTTATATTCAATGCATGTATGCTAAAGGACATCGCGTCCCGGTATCCGGCAGAATAACCGGCGGCGCACCGACGGCTACTAGCAGCGGCGCTGTTTCGGCACCATCCGGCTTTAATCCGCCACCGCCACCTCCGGGAAATCCCCCTCCGCCACCCCCCGCACGGTAACCTGTCATGACTAGACGGCAAAGCGGTATCTGGCGGCAAACATGCAAAGCTTTATCGTCAGCATTCAGAAAACGAACTGTCAGCAGTATGAACAAATACTCAGGTAATACGATTTCCCGGCTTACCAAACGGTTAATAACTCAGTATCATATTGCGCTAAAATTAACGCAGCAAATTGACCGACTGATTCACCAGCAACCAGCGGTTCAAAGTGGCAGTAAAATTTAATTTTTCTGCAAACTGCAACTGAACTTTACGATAAGAACATAGGAGTATAACTGTGCATCCGATAGTACCTGTCATTATGTCACTTGGCGCCATTTTGTTCCTCATAGGAATAGGCATTCAAGCTTGGTTTGGCGTAAAACGTATCAACACCATCAAACTGCGCGGAAAGGAATATAAGCTCTGGCAGTTTGTAGCAGTCACAGCGGGATTAGGCACTACGCTGTTCATGATCTCGGTTTTGATCCCGAAATATATACCTTATCAGCCGGAACAAGCTCCCCAGACGGTATCCGTTCTACCCGAAAATCTGAAATATGAATTGGAATCCACGCTATCCAGCCTGAATCTCAATAACGATGCCATGAAGGCCGCCATCAACCGGTTCCAGATTGAATATCAGATGGCATCGCAAAAAGGCGACAAAAACACAATGGATCTGCTGGCTTTGGAAATGGCCTATAGGGTCAGGATGGAACTGGAAAAACGGGAAATCCCGGAAAGCCGCATTGAGCGCGAAGTTGAGAGAGTTCTTGCCATTCTGAAACAACCGGCCAAACAAGACGGCAAGTAAGAAAATAATCCGGCATTTCGGTAAAATGCTCGATTCTATTCATTTTTTGGGATTTACCATGAAAAAATCGATTCAAGCTTTATTCATCGCGTTCGTGTTGTTTCTGGCAGCGCCAAATCTTGTATTGGCTGATCAGTATCCGGACAAAGTGGTTGAGAAATTGGGCAATGGCATTGCGAATGCAGTGACCGGTGTGGTCGAAATACCTAAAACGATCACCATTGTCGGCAACCGGGATGGCGTCATTCACGGCATGACTGTCGGTTTATTGACCGGAATTGCCAATGCCGTGGGACGCACACTGAGCGGAGCTTTTGATATTGCGACATTCTTGGTGCCGACGACGCCTTTCGTCAAACCGGCTAACATCTGGGATGATTTCAACCGGGAAACCACTTTCGTCGAAGCACATATGCGCTGATGGCTTATTTTCTCTGCCACTGCACATACCTTGCGGAAAAGCCTTGACAGAGAATAATCGCGCTTCAGAAATTAAATGGAGTTACTGAAATTAGCCGGTGGTGAGTCCGTCTCCAAACACTCGCTGAAAACGTAACTATTTTCCTCCTCGGCGAATCCTTCACTTTCCACCAATGTAAAGCTGACACAATCCTTGTTTTTGAAGAAGTAGCGGTATTTATCCGGCTGACCCTTTTCAGGCAAGGCAATTTCGTGGAACAAACCGTCCATGATCCACCAGCGGCCGGATTCGGTGAAATCTCTTGCCGTTTCATCCTTTTCCGTGAAACTGAATTCGATGATATAGGTGCCGTCGGCATTGCGTGTTTGCTTCCAGCGCTTCAATGTACCGCCCTCTTCCAGATATTCACCCGTCCACACACCGATCAATTTGACATCGAACGAGGGGCGTTGCTTACCGTCTGAAATCATTTGGCACCCCAGCAAGACAAGCGTCAAGCATGGCAAAAATAACCACTTCATTCATTTTCCTTTTTATCGCAGGGTCTTAGGAAGTTAAAGCGGGTTTAAACGTAACAATTTAAGAATTTCATGATAGAGATTATCACGGCGATGATTAAAACGAAATTCGGTTTCTTTCAAGTGCAGGTAGAAAGTATGTTCGGGCACACCATTGAACTTGGCCAAACGTCTTTTAGCAAAACTCCAGAAAGACTCGATACCATTAATATGCCGCTCGCCACTGGCAAACTCATTGTCACCATGGTGAACCCTGAAGTGCTTATCAAAGCCGATATCGACCAATCCGTCATAACCACGCCATCCATCGGAATGGATTACGGTATCGGGCGCTACATGCCCACGGATAATGGCTTGCAATGTCGCTTTAGAGCAATCTGGAACAATCTCTGTATAAACTTTTCCTTGGCGTTTAAGCACACCAAAGACTATTGTTTTGCCATAAGCGCCCCGCCCCCTTTTACCCCTGACTCGCTGGGCACCAAAGTAAGACTCATCAACTTCTACAGAACCTTGCAGAGGGGATTCAAGTTCGCAATTCTGGGCAATTCGCTGTCGTATTTTAAGATAAATGGTATTGACGGATCGGATAGAAATGCCGGTCAATTGGGCTGTGTCAGTAGCAGTAAAATCCATCGAAAAACATCGAATAAGTTGCCTGAATTTTGCTTCTCTGATTCGAGAACGAAAATAGTATCTGTTTTTAGCATTCATCTCAGAAAGTTAGCACACTTTAGTAAGTGCTTAACTTCCTAAGACCCTATCGCAAATACATCGAAACATGCGGTACCGGGCGATTCTCACCGGATCCAGTAATAGTCCTGCAATGGGCACGTCACATCCCATTCTTATAATCCATCGCGTACTGTAAAGCCATACCCGGTGTGAGCCGGGAACCGGAAAATCCAGGATCTGCAAGGAACGGTTCGAACACCCCACAACGCAGATAGCCGGATTGCCTGTACTTATCATCGTATTAAAGAATTTTTTAGATTTTTTCGGGAGAATACAATGTACAAACAAAAAATACTCGCTACTGTCGTTTCCGGGACGCTCATTATGCTTTCCGGAGCATCGCAAACCGTTGCCGCCAGCACCGCTTTTGACGATTTTACCGCATTGCCTGGCAGCGTTGCTGCCGGGTCGTTAGCGGAATCCAGTCCGTTTCTACTCGCCAACCCAAGCTGGATTCAGCTTTCCATTGCCAACCGCAGCAACCAGCTGGCGCAGGGTCAGGCCAATAGCGGTAATTGGGACATGATCACAGCTAACGAAACCGGAGTTAATGCAGGGCGTTACTTGTTTATGCCATTTGAAACGGGCAGCGCCGGTGTTCAGCGCATTGACTTGCTCAACCCCGATTACAATACCCGCACCGTAACCCTCGTTGCACCCGGTACGCAAGGATTCGTTTCTGGCGACGCCTCGCGCTGGACACCGTGGGGTTCTTATCTGACCGCGGAAGAATCATGGGGCGCCGGCAGCACCAAAGGCCGCTTGTTTGAACTGACCAACTCAATCACCGCAACCGGTACGGGCGATTCCCATTTCGTGCAACGCTCTGTCATTCCGCACGTATCGCACGAAGGCCTGGCATTCGACAAAAACAATAACTTTTACTTTATCGACGAAGTCAACGGTGGCGGCATCTACAAGTTTGTTTCCACCCAACCGGATGCAACCAACGGTGATGATTATTTCGCCGCCGGTCAAACTTTCGTGATGCAAGTGAACGGCGGCGGCAATGCCAATGCAACCGGCGCCATTACTTGGGCGCCGATCACCGATGCCAATGGCGGTGCGTTAGCCGGTGTTTCGGTGCTAAATGCCGACGGCAGCATTGATGGCCGTTTATCCGCAAATAATGCTTTGGGCACCGACTATCAGCGCCCGGAAGATCTCGAAATAAAGACACTGGCCAATGGTGATCAGATTTTGTATGTTGCGACCACAACCACGGATGAAGTTTATTCGTTTAATCTTGATAGCAACAACGCCAGCTTATTTGTCAATACAACGACGTTAGATCAAGCAACAGGTCTGAGTGTAGGTAGCACATTTCACAATCCGGATAATCTGGCGATCGATGCCAAGGGCAATATTTACATCATTGAAGATCAACCTGGCGGCGAAGCTGACATTTGGTTCGCCACGGACACCAATCATGATGGCGTCGCCGAATCGATCGGCCGCTGGGCTTCCATGTCTACTTTGGGAGCCGAGCCGACCGGGCTTTATTTCGACAAATTCAATCCCAATGTGGCTTATGTCAATGTGCAGCACCCTTTCAGCGGCGACGACCGTACCATCATGATCGCCGTTCCGGAGCCCGAAACTTACGCCATGTTGCTGATAGGTCTCGGTTTGATTGGCGCTTTCGCAGATCGCAGAAAAAACTTTTCTCACGCCGGTTGAGTCAGTTCTCGCTCCGGGAAAATCTTCTTCCCGGGCAACTCAACTATCGATAAATGCTCCATAGCAAATACCGCTGGCAAAACCGGCGGTATTTGCTCGGACAAAGTAAATCTTACCGATAGTAACGCGATGACCGATTTTGCTTGGTTGGGCCATTAAAGTAACGTGAAGCCGATTTCCTTATTGACAGTATCCTTCACCGCATTAAGCGCCGAGTTGATTGCCGCTTCCGCAGCAAGAATGCCGAGCCCTTCAATCGTCATCAGCACCATGCGCGTGGCATTTTTTTGCATTTCCAGATGCAGCGCGGCTTGTTCCTTATTGATCTTGCCAGTGGCTTGCAGTGTTCCGATCATCACCAAGGTCTGTGCAAGTTTTTTCGCTTCCGCCTCGCCATAATCTTTGACATCGGGCCATTTATCCGCAAGGCTGCCGTTCAATGCAGCAAGTATATCCTTTCCCAATTTAACCACATCAAGGCTCATCATGTTCTCCTCAGATAGATATCAATCGTTGGCCAGCAATTATTCGCCGCGACGCTTGGCCAACTCCAGTTTCAGAATCGCCGTGAAGCTGGTATTGAAATGCGAGCGCACGAGCGTGATTTGATCCTTGGATAAGCACGCAATCTTATGAAGTTTCTCGAGATTATCCAAATTCCCAGCCAGCAGCTGCGTCTCTTGCGTGGTGATGTCATTTTTTGGAATCGCGGCGGCGCGTACCGTGATTGCGCTGATATCAACCTTGGCTTCATCGTAAAATGGCTTGTGGTTTTCGTAGGTGCACTCCGGCAAGCCTTCCACCGATTCCAGTGCCACCAGGTGGGCTTCGGTTTTCCGCTGTAAATCGGTCACTGCCCTGTCGGTCATCTCGTCATAACTGCTGATGAGTTTTACCGTGCAACCGGATACTGCGAGTGATACTGCAAGACAAACGGAAATTAAAAATACAGTGAATTGCGGTGTTCTTCGATCCATTTTCATCATATGTCACCTCCTGTTGGCTACTGCCTGGCAAATCAACGGGAAAGCCTCACCTAAACATCATGCACCCGTCATTGTAAGAAAATTATCAATCGGTTGCGCCCATTGTCAGTTCAACCGGCGGCTTTTGCCATCTCGATTGCCCGCATCACCATGTCACGCGCTTCGGCGGAATCGCCCCAGCGGCCGACGCGCACCCATTTCTCCGGTTCGAGATCCTTGTAATGCGTAAAGAAATGCTCGATCTGCTGAAACACGATATCCGGCAGATCGTCGCGTTCGACCACATGCGCGTAGTAAGGAAACGTTTTGTTATCCGGCACGCAGATCAGCTTTTCATCCCCGCCGTGCTCATCTTCGAGGTGCAGCAGCGCAATCGGCCGGGCGCGCACCACACAACCGGCGAGAAACGGCGAACGGGCAATCACCAGCGCATCGAGCGGATCGCCGTCATCGCACAGCGTGTGCGGAACAAAACCATAATTGGCCGGATAGCGCATTGGTGTATGCAAGATCCGGTCGACAAACAAAGCGCCGGATCGTTTATCGAATTCATACTTGACGGGCTCGCCGCCGGTTGGAACTTCAATAATGACGTTGACGTTGTCGGGCACATTGGCACCGACGGGAATGGCGCTGATATCCATGGAATTTAATTTCTCGCTGATTGGGAAGGAAATAGAATCGGTCTTTTTGATCGGCTTTGAGTGTACTGGTGACTCCCCGCACTGTCAAACCGCCGCGTCCGGTGCATAATCATTCTTTAGCGCTTGTTCAAAGGCGACCAGGGATAATCCCGCACATGCGCCCGCAATTCCTCGTCACGATAACGATTAACTCGCAGCACGGCCAGAACGGTCACCATCACGATCGGCAGCGTGAATATCAGCAATCCGGTCAGCGCAATCAGATACTCACCGATCCACACCGTGACAATCCAATTAAAAATCAACACCGACAAATAAAGAACCGGCCCGAGCAACGAGCGGAACGGCATCGCAAATACCCCGCGCGGCGCCGTGTCGTCGCGTTTGCGGTCGATCCGTTGAAAAGCGGCTACCAGCACGAAACTGGTCAACAACCAACCGGCATAGTTTGAAACCGGCACGCCGAAGTGCAATCCATCTTCATAGTAGCCGTAGATCTGCCCGAGAAACCAGCGATTACCTTGTAACGCCACCGGATCGATGATGATGTCCAGAAACGTTTGCAGAAAAGCGCCCAGCACCAGCGCAGCCCACGACTGCCGGATAGCGCGCGTTTCCAGCGTGATTAAATCCGCGCCTTTGACCGCTAGGGGCGACAGGATGAATAAGGCCGTCGTGTAGCTGCAATACGTCAGAAAGACATACGACAGCGAATCGAAAAAAGGCACCCCCCACACCCACAACTCGCGTTGGCTGGTGTCGTCGATGTAATAATACCAACCGTAAGGAAACCCGGTGGTAATCGAAAGTTTCTCCGAGGTAAATGCGATGAGGTAACCGGCGACAGCAAAAATCAGCGTCTTGCGCCAGCCCACATGCGGCACGCAAGCCAGCAGAAAGGCCGCAAAAAAACTGAATACATACGGCCGCATGACAAGCGTGTCAATGAGGACATCAAACATGAATGACTCCTTGGCTGATGAACAAACTTCAGCGCGATGGTGAGGATAAATGGGTTAAGTACTCGGTAATCTCTATAGAAGATAAGCCGATTTTTGTGATGCAAGATTTAATGTGTTTGATTAGGGTAATTTTCACCCTGGATGACGCTGGCTTATCCAGGCTACTGGCTACGCTGTTTTCTTAAACAGTTCCAGCAAAAACTGATATAACCACGATCCGCCGTAGGCAATGGCGGCGATCATCAATATTACCGCAGCGCCGGATATAATTTTATCCATCATTATTTCACCCCTTTCAGTCCTTCGATATTGATAATTCTATCCCAACGGGCATTCATACACGCATATCAACCTCGACAGTCTATTCATTCTCATATTGTTTCTGGACGCTATTCCTCGAATGAACAATCCTTCCCGGTCATTTTATTCAGGACAGTATTGTACAAGCTGGCATTTTCCATTGAAGGCTCGGAAACCAGTAAATGCATCATTTGGGCGCAGTTGGCATTGGGTGCATTGATCAATGCGAGCACCAGGAAATGTGTTGGCGAATCGATGGCAGCCAAGCGGTCGAAAAGATCTTGCGGTAACGCTGAATTGGCAGCAAGAGCCGCCAGAACATAGGTTTTGTATAATCCATGACGGACAGGATCGGCAACGTTGGCGTCGCTCATCGTAGCCGCAATCAATTTTTCCATGATCGTTCGCGAAATGTTGCGATTACCGGCCAATCCCGCAACTCGCTCATAAATCAGCGGCCCTGCCGCGATTTTCTCCAAAATCGCCAGCGGCGTACTGGCGTTGGCGCCAACTTGCTGCACTATCGCATCATCACCGGACTCCACCAGCGTTTCGAGCATAGTCGAAGGCGTTGACGGATGCTGCGCCAGCGCGATATCTACTTCCCTGCGCCCCTAAGGAATCCAGCGCTGGCTGATTTCCTCAAGCGCTTGCGGTGTAGAATCCGGATGCTTCGCAACCGATAGCGCACTGTGCTGCACGAAAAAGCTGAACCCGGCGAATGAGAAAACACCCACGAACACTGTGGCGATGCGTACATTTTTACTTTTCCATGAAGACCTGCCGGAACTCAGGTCAAGCAAAGCAAAAATAGTGTAAACCAAAGCCCATCCAGCGCCCGCAGCCGGAAAACCATAAACGGGGATAAATATCAAACCGATAGCCGCTGTTGAGCTATCCGAGGTAAAAACAGCATGCACAATATACACCGCCGCACCGATGAAACCAGCATAAGCTCCGGTTGTTAGAATAGCTTTTCGATTTTGCATCCCGCTCCTTTTTCCGGATTACCTTGTTTTTGACCCATCTTGGTTTTCATATTTCCGAAGTTCTGGGAAAGGGTCTTGGGGGTCACACATGTCACCACGTTTCCATCGCGATGCGCAAACCCAATCTCTAAAGGTAAATCGATAAACAATCAACCCCACAATATCGTTATCCTCAATAAAAGCCGTAATGCCTCGGGTTTTCCATATTTTGACACGCTGCATATCCTCACGAATTTCCTCTTTATCTGGCTTTCCATAACGTGTAATTAGCTTTGACAAAACAATCGGTGTGTTTGGTTGCCAGCGTATATCATCAACTTTCCATGGTTCTGTATTGGGTTCGGACAAATATTTACCTATTGTTTCTTCATAGGAACGTAGGATGTATTTTTCTTCTTCGGAAAGTCGTTCGCCACGATCTTTCTTCTCGGTTAGTCGAGCAGATTCGCGCTTGGCCACAGACAATTCATCTTCAAACAGAAACGCGATCACCCCGTCGATTCCTTCGCCCCGTATTTGTACGAGGCGCTGGTATGGCTTTAGCCAAGCAGGCTTTAGTTCTTCAAACTTGGCGTTGGGAAACAGGTTGCGAACGTCTGAAACTGCAGCTCCAGGGAATACACCAAAATATTGATCTGCATAGGAAGGGGTTGCGCTGACGAGAAGAGCAATAACGGCTACCAATAACTGTCTAAAATACATAGTACTCCCATGTAGTTACTAACGACCTGCATTACCTGCCAACGTAGGCGGGCGAAACTCGCTGTAGCCGGGGTCAGCATACGGAGGTTGGGCGTCGCCATGGCCACACCCGAACGAGGTAGGGCGTAAACTCGTAGAACGCGATATCGGACTGGAGAGAGGTATCGGCATACCAAAGCTCGTCGACCGCTTTGGAAAGACCCTCAGGGTACGCCTCCTCTACGGCCCCTCGCATGACAATCTCGTTCATGAGTGCGATGTCCTCATTCTCGATAAGGAGGAGTGTAGTGAAGCCCTGCTCCTTATAGGATTGGAGCTTCTCAGCCTTCCGGTCGACCTGGGAACGCACCCGTGCGCCTAGCTTCGACTCCTTCGGTACAATACGAGCAAAGAACAAGCCGGGCTCGCGGGTACTCGACTTCCGCACCATGAACTCGAAAGGAATGCCGGGTGCGGCTTTGATGAGGTGCGGACCATCCTCTAGCTTGGCGGATTCTTTTTTGATCCAATCCTTCATAACACGTCGGATAGCGCGCCAGTCTTGCCCACGCGTCACAGCCTCATACTGCAAAGTGATGTTCAGGCGAAAGCGGAGACCATGTTTGTCATCTTCTAGGCCACCGACCGCTTGATTGAACCACTCGCTGTTGCGCCGCTGGTCCGGAATAGAGTCAATGCTGGTGTGCTCGATGGCGAGGTGCCCCGCAATGGCGTCGATGTCAGGACCAGTGCGATTCTCCTCGTCCGGTCGGCGATCAATCTTCAGACCCGGATACTTTCCGTCAGCGAGGTGCTCGACGAACCTATCGATCAGAGTTCGATCATCCATAAAGCACCACACCATCGCGCAGGCCGGGGCCAGGTCTAGAATCAAGAATTCTCATTTTTACTAATAGCCACATCGTCATCAGTTTGCTGAAAATATCCATTTTTGATTGCGTTTCAATTATCCCGTCAACAACCGAACCGCCTCCCGATACTTCTCCACCGTCTTTAGTAAAATATGCTCCGGTAATACCGGCGCAGGCGCTTTTTTATTCCAATCTTGCGTTTCCAACCAGTCGCGCACGAATTGTTTGTCGAAGCTGGGCGGGTTTTGGCCGGGTTGATATTGATCGGCGGGCCAGAAGCGGGATGAGTCGGGGGTGAGTACTTCGTCGATCAAGTAGAGTTCGCCTTGCTCGTCCAGGCCGAACTCGAATTTGGTGTCGGCGATGATGATGCCGCGCGCTAGCGCGTATTCGGCGGCTTCGGAATAGAGCTGGATGGCTTTGGCGCTGACTTTGGCAGTTAATTCCCGGCCGAGCAGTTTCTCCACTTCGGTGACGGCAATGTTTTCGTCGTGCGCCCCGGCGGCGGCTTTGGTCGATGGCGTGAAAATCGCACCACCAGGCAATTTATCCGCGAGTTTCAAGCCCGTAGGCAATGGAATGCCGCAGATTGCGCCGGTTTGCTGGTAATCCTTCCAGCCGGAGCCGACCACGTAGCCGCGCACGATGGCTTCGATGGGCAGCGGTTTCAGGCGGCGGATCACGAATGCGCGCCCTGCCACTTGATCGCGTTCATCAGAGGCCACGACTGATTCCGGCGCAATACCGGTCAGGTGATTCGGCAGGATATGCGCCAGTTTATCGAACCAGAACTGCGACAACGCGGTGAGGATTTTGCCTTTGCCGGGCACGGCGGTCGGCAGGATCACGTCGAACGCCGACAAACGGTCGGTCTGCACGATCAGCAATTTGTCATCGCCGACGGCGTAAATATCGCGGACTTTGCCACGGTGCAAAAATGGCAGGCTTTTGATGGTGGTTTCAAATAATGCGGTTTCGGTCATGGTGTTCGCTTTAACTTTGGTCGAGTTGTTGTTTGATGCGCAGCGCTTCGCTCAATGCGGTTTCGATATCGCTGTTCAATACGGTGAAATGCCCCATTTTGCGACCGGGGCGCGCTTCGGCTTTTCCATACAGATGCAATTTGGCCGAGGGGTGTTGCAGCACGATATTCCAGTCGGGATCACCGTTGCGCCAAACGTCGCCGAGCAAGTTGATCATCACCGCAGGGTTGAGTTGTGCAGTCGAGCCGAGTGGTAAACCGCACAATGTGCGCACTTGCTGCTCGAATTGCGACGTAACGCAGGCATCGATCGAATAATGCCCGCTGTTGTGCGGACGCGGCGCGATTTCGTTGATCAATAACGTATCGTCATCCAACACAAAAAATTCGACGCACAACACGCCTTGATAATTGAGACTCTTCGCAACTTGGCAGGCGATTTCCTGCGCTTTTTCAGCTAACAGCAGAGAAATCCGGGCAGGTACGATACTGACGTCGAGGATGCCGTTGACATGCTGGTTTTCGGACACCGGAAATGTCGCTACTTGGCCGTCGCGACCGCGCGCGACCACGACCGAAATTTCGCTTTTCAGCGGCATGAATTTTTCCAGCACGCACACCGCACGGTTCAATTGTGCATAGGCCGCTGGAAAGTCCGCCGCGCCGGCCACTTTGACTTGGCCTTTGCCGTCGTAACCGAATTGGCTGACTTTCAGAATGCCGGGAAGCAAGTCCGCGGCATCTTGTTCGGCAAAGTCATCCGGCTGCTGGATGACAGCAAACGGTGCAACGGTAAAGCCGTTGATGCCGAGAAATTGTTTTTCCGCAATCCTGTTTTGCGCGACCGAAACACTATAGGCATCCGGGCTGACGGCACAAGTTTTGGCCAGCATTCGTAGCGAATTCGCGGGAATATTCTCAAATTCGGTGGTGACGGCGGCGCATTGCTCGCCCAATTGCTGCAAGGCGTCCGGATCGTCATAATTCGCGCAAATGCATGCATCGGCAACGCGCCCGGCCGGACTGGCGCTATCGGGATCCAATACCGTGACCCGGTAGCCCATTTGCTGCGCGGCTTGCACGAACATGCGCCCGAGCTGCCCGCCGCCGAGCACACCGAGCATCGCGCCTGGCATCACCGGCATTATTGCGGCAACTCGGCGTTGAGAACGGATTCGGTTTGTTCGCGCCGGTATTCGTTCAATTGCGTGCTGAGTTCGCTGTTAGTGACCGCCAGCAACGCCACGGCGAACAATCCGGCGTTGGCCGCGCCGGCCTGGCCGATGGCAAACGTCGCGACCGGAACGCCTTTCGGCATTTGCACGATCGACAACAATGAATCCAATCCTTGCAAATGTTTGGAATTGACCGGCACGCCCAGCACCGGCAGCGTGGTTTTGGCTGCGATCATGCCGGGCAAATGCGCCGCGCCGCCGGCACCGGCGATAATGCATTTGATACCGCGCGCTTTGGCTTCCTCGGCAAATTGAAACATCAAATCGGGTGTGCGGTGCGCCGAAACCACTTTGGCTTCATGCGCAATATGAAATTCATCCAGAACAGCGACGGCGTGCTGCATCACGTCCCAATCGCTGGTACTTCCCATCACGATACTCACCAATGGCTTAATCATTTCACGGCAACCGGTAAAAAATTAACGATAAAATTCCACTCATAATGTTGTACTATCACACCCTGAAAACACGGCTGGCTATTTTATAAGCCTGTGCAATAATCGTGTTATTTATTTGAACGCTGCAATCGATGGACTGCTGGTATTATACCCGCCTGCTTTAACAGCGCGCTTTTCACTGATGTGTGTTTTACCAACTCAATATTCATTGACATTGATATAGCCGGTATTTGAATGAATTTTCAACGCGGAAAACAGAATAACGAACCGGAAATCAATCTAATCCCGATGATTGATGTGTTGCTGGTCATCCTGATTTTTCTGGTGGTGACCACGACCTATTCGAAATTCGCCGAACTTGAAATCAGTTTGCCGGAAACCAATGCGGAAAAAGTCGACAAAAACGTCGACAAACCGAATAGCATCGACATCACCGTCAACGCGTTGGGCGAATACACCATCAATCTCGCCCCGGTCAAATCGGCCAGTATCGAAAGCCTGCGCGATGCTTTGCTGGCGGCGGCCAAAGGTCATGAAGATCCGTTCATCATTATCAATGCCGATGCCAAGGCGACGCATCAGTCCGTGATTACGGTCATGGAAGCAGCGCGTCTGGCAGGTTACAATAAAATCACATTCACCACGGAAACGAGCAATACCCAATAAATAATGGGGGTTCACATGTTTGAACTGTTCAAAAATTACTACAATAAACTTACCAAGGAGGCCACGATGTCTGAAGTCAATGTCGATAATTTTTCCCAAGCCGCGCAATCGGGTTCGCAATACGTTCTGGCGCCCCTGCCCTATGCCAACAATGCGCTGGAGCCGGTAATCACCGCTAACACGTTGAGCTTTCATTACGGCAAGCACCACAAAACCTACGTCGATAACTTGAACAATCTGTTAGCGAACAATCCGCTGGCGGGGCAATCACTCGAGCAGATTATTAAAGCAACCGCCGGTCAAGCGGACAAAGCGGCGATTTTCAATAACGCCGCGCAAGTGTGGAATCACATGTTTTACTGGCATAGCCTGAAACCGAACGGCGGCGGCGAACCTGCGGCAGCGCTCAAGCAAAAAATCGAATCGGCATTCGGCAGTTTGGATGCATGCAAAAAGGAATTCGCGCAAACGGCATTGACGCAATTCGGCAGCGGCTGGGCTTGGCTGGTGCTGGACGGCGGCAAGATCTCCGTGGTTAAAACCGGCAACGCCGAAACCCCGCTAACGAAAAATGTCCGGCCGCTATTGACCATCGACGTATGGGAACACGCTTATTATCTGGATTACCAAAATCGCCGCGCAGATTACGTCAATACCATTCTGGACAAACTGATCAATTGGGATTTTGCCGCTGCTAACCTCGGATAATCCCGGATTTATGACTGATATCACGATCGCCCTGTCAAAAGGGCGAATTTTTGAAGACACCGCACCGCTGCTCAAAGCAGCCGGCATCGAAGCGCTGGATGATCCGGAATCATCGCGCAAATTAATTCTGTCGACGAACCGCGCCAATGTCCGTCTGGTTATCGTGCGCGCATCGGATGTGCCGACTTACGTGCAATACGGCGCCGCCGACCTGGGCATTGCCGGTAAGGACGTGCTGCTGGAGCACGGTGGCGCCGGTTTGTATCAACCGCTGGATTTGAATATTGCGCGCTGCCGCATGATGGTCGCGGTGCCCGATGGTTTCGATTACGATTCCGCGGTGCGGCAAGGCGCGCGGCTGCGCATCGCCACCAAATACGTGCAAACCGCTAGGGAACACTTCGCCGCGAAGGGTGTGCACGTCGATTTGATCAAACTGTACGGTTCGATGGAATTGGCGCCGCTGGTAGGATTGGCCGATGCCATCGTCGATCTGGTATCGAGCGGCAACACGTTAAAAGCCAACAATCTGAAAGCCGTGGAAGAAATCATGCCGATCTCATCCCGGTTGATCATCAACCAGGCGGCATTGAAGCTGAAACGAGAAACCATTCAACCCGTGCTGGATGCATTTTCCGCGGCGGTCAAACCCTAAATCCATTCGCAAACACACTCATCCGCAATTCATCGACACCATGATTCAAATCAAACGATTCAATTCAACCGATTCCGATTTCAATGCCAATCTCGGCAAGCTGCTGGCGTTCGAAAATGCGCAAGATGATGCGGTCGACTCGACCGTAGCCAAAATCCTAGCGGATATCAGGAACCGCGGAGACGCCGCATTGATCGAGTACACCAACCGCTTCGACCGGCTTTCCGTGACTTCCGGCAAAGCGCTCGAATTGACACAGGATGATTTGCAGCAAGCGCTGGCGGCACTACCGTCAGCCGAGCGCACCGCATTGCAACAAGCGGCTGAGCGGGTGCGCAGTTACCATGAAAAACAACCGTTGCAATCTTGGCAGTACGCCGATGCCGACGATACGATACTCGGTCAGAAAATTACTCCGCTGGATCGCGTCGGTTTATATGTACCCGGCGGCAAGGCGTCGTACCCTTCGTCGGTGTTAATGAACGCGATTCCCGCCAAAGTAGCCGGGGTGAAAGAACTGATCATGGTCGTGCCGACACCGGATGGGGAAAGAAACGGTATCGTGCTGGCAGCCGCAGCGATCAGTAAGGTCGACCGGGTGTTCACCATTGGCGGCGCGCAAGCGGTCGGTGCGTTGGCGTACGGTACGGAAACGGTGCCGCAGGTAGACAAGATCGTCGGCCCCGGCAATGCTTACGTCGCCGCCGCCAAGCGCCGCGTGTTCGGCATCGTCGGTATCGACATGGTGGCCGGACCTTCCGAAATCCTGGTCATTTGCGACGGCAAAACCGATCCCGATTGGATTGCCATGGATTTGTTTTCCCAAGCGGAACACGACGAATTGGCGCAGTCGATCCTGTTGTCGCCGGATGCGGCGTTTCTCGACCGGGTGCACAGCAGCATCGAGCGCTTATTAACCACCATGCCGCGTCAGGGTGTCATCCGCGCTTCGCTGGAAAATCGCGGCGCGCTGATTCAAGTGCAAAATCTGGATGAAGCGTGCGCCATCGCCAACAAAATCGCCCCCGAGCACCTGGAATTATCGATTGAGCACGCAGAAATCTGGGTCGACAAAATCCGTCATGCCGGCGCCATTTTCCTCGGCCGCTACGCTTGCGAAGCTTTAGGCGATTATTGCGCCGGCCCCAATCACGTGCTACCGACCTCACGAACTGCGCGTTTTTCTTCTCCGCTGGGTGTTTACGATTTTCAAAAACGCAGCAGCCTCATTCAGGTTTCCCAACAAGGTGCGGCAAAATTGGGAGAAATCGCAGCCACACTGGCTTATGGGGAAGGATTGCAGGCGCATGCCTTGTCCGCGGAATACCGTTATAAAAACCGTTAATCCCGGCAACATCGCCGCGATGGCTTATTGGTGAGTGCGGGAATCCAGCATGCCGATCATTACGTCACGCGACCACCCGCTCATCAAACAACTGATCAAGCTGGAAGGGTCGCCGCAACATCGCAAGAAAACCGGTCTGACGCTGCTCGACGGCATTCATCTGATCCAAATCTACTGCTCGGTGCTGGGCATGCCCGAGAACCTGATCGTCAGCCAATCGTATATTGAAGACGCTGAGAATGAGCATTTTCTCACCATTCTCTTCGGTCATACGCTCCCCAAAATCACGATCACCAGCAATGCGCTATTTCGCGCGTTTTCTCCGGTCAAAACGCCTTCAGGGGTGCTGGCGCTGATTACAATCCCGGAATTGAAAAAGGACGCCGCTAACGGCAAGGAGATTTTCAGTGTTCTGCTGGAAGCGATTCAAGATCCCGGCAACTTGGGTTCTATCCTGCGCTCCGCCGCGGCAGCGAACATTCGCGACGTGTATCTGTCACCGCAATGCGCCGACGCCTGGTCGCCCAAAACACTCAGGGCGGCGATGGGCGCGCACTTCTTTTTGCGCATCCATGAAAACAGCGATTTGCAGCAGGTGGCACAGCAATTTCCCGGCACGGTCATTGCCACATCGATACAAGCCAGCCGGAACCTTTTTGAAATCCCGCTCGCCGGCCCCACCGCTTTTGTATTCGGTAACGAAGGCGCAGGATTATCCAAGGAATTGATTCAGGCGGTGGACGAAAACATCTCCATTCCCATGCCCGGAAAAACCGAATCATTGAACGCAGCCGCCGCGGCCGCCATCTGTTTTTTTGAAAAAGTCCGCCAGGACAAAGTATTCGCGGCCACCAATCTTGGAACAAAATAACAGGCGGTGTATGATACCGCACCCATCAAAACCGTCACTTTGGAGTTTCTATGAAAATTTCTTCCCTATCCCTCATCGTTCTGATGGGATGCTTACTATTCAACGCTTCCCAGGTACTGGCGATTCACCATGAACCGCAAGATTCGCAAGCGCCGCAACAAGCTTCGAATGGAAAAACGGCGGACAACGAAGGAACCGTTGTCGACGTCATCGACACCACCGGTTATACCTATATGGAATTGGAAAACGGCGGCAACCGTTTCTGGATCGCAGCGCCAACGACCAAAGTCAACAAAGGCGATCGCATTCGTTTCGTTCAAGAAATGGTGATGACGAACTTTACCAGCAAAACGCTGAATCGTACGTTTGGTACGCTTATTTTCGTTTCTTCCACGCAAGTAAAGAAATAATTGCCTAGGCTACATCGCTAAAACCGATCAGCAACTTGTTCTTCAGGCTTTTCAGTTCATCGCGGTATTGCGCCGCTTGTTCGAATTCCAGATTCTTGGCGGCGTTCAGCATTTTCTTCTCGACCCGCTGAATTTCCTTGGTCAGTTGCGTTTCGTTCATGGCGTCGTAGCGCGCTTGCACTTGCGCGGCCTTGAGGTTCTGCTGCGCCGATTCGTGGTTATAGACGCCGTCGATCAGATCCTTGATGCGCTTATGCACCGAGCGCGGCGTAATGTGATTGCGCAGATTATGCTGTAGCTGCTTTTCGCGCCGCCGGTTGGTTTCATCAATGGCGACGCGCATGGATTTGGTCATGTTGTCCGCGTACAGAATTGCCGTACCGTTGATATGCCGCGCGGCGCGGCCGATGGTTTGAATCAGTGAACGCTCCGAACGCAAAAAACCTTCCTTGTCGGCGTCTAATATCGCCACCAGCGACACTTCCGGAATATCCAGACCTTCGCGCAGCAAGTTAATCCCGACCAGTACGTCGAACTGCCCCAGGCGCAAGTCGCGGATAATTTCGACACGCTCGACAGTGTCGATATCCGAATGCAGATAACGCACCTTGATTTGATGATCGGAAAAATAATCGGTCAAATCCTCCGCCATGCGTTTGGTCAGCGTTGTCACCAGCACGCGTTCGTTTTTGGCGGTGCGCAAATTGACTTCCGACATTAGATCATCTACTTGCGTAGCGACCGGGCGCACTTCAATAACCGGATCGACCAGTCCGGTCGGCCTGACCACTTGCTCCACCACCTGGCCGCTATGCTGTTTTTCGTAATCGGCGGGCGTAGCCGAGACGAAAATGGTTTGCGGCATTCTGTTCTCGAATTCCTCGAACCGCAGCGGGCGGTTATCCAGCGCCGACGGCAGGCGGAAGCCGTAATTCACCAGATTTTCCTTGCGCGAACGGTCGCCTTTATACATACCACCGATTTGCGGCACCGTGACATGACTCTCGTCGATGATCATCAATGCATTCGGCGGCAAATAATCGAGCAGCGTCGGCGGCGGCTCGCCGGGTTTCTTGCCGGATAGATGACGCGAATAATTTTCGATACCCTTGCAAAAACCCAGTTCATTCAACATTTCCAGATCGAACCGGGTGCGTTGTTCCAGACGCTGCGCTTCGACCAGGCGGTTTTCCTGATAGAAATACTCCAGCCGTTCGCGCAATTCGGTTTTGATCGTTTCCATCGCGCGCAACGTCGTGCTGCGTGGCGTGACGTAATGACTGGAAGGGTAGACGGTAAAGCGCGACAGCTTTTGCAGCATGTGTCCGGTCAACGGATCGAACAGCGCCAAGCTGTCTACTTCGTCATCGAATAGGGAGATGCGCAGCGCCGCCTCGGAGTTTTCCGCCGGAAACACATCGACCACATCGCCGCGCACGCGGAAAACACCGCGCTTGAATTCCAGTTCGTTACGATCGTATTGCATCTCGGTCAACCGCTTGATGACGTCGCGTTGCGACATTTTCTCACCGTTGCGCAAATGCAGAATCATGCCGTGATAATCGACCGGATCGCCGATACCGTAGATGCACGACACGGTCGCGACGATAATGGCGTCATCGCGCTCCAGCAAGGATTTGGTCGCGGACAAACGCATCTGTTCGATATGCTCGTTGATGCTGGAATCTTTTTCAATGAACAGATCGCGCGCTGGAACATAGGCTTCGGGCTGATAATAATCGTAATAAGAAACAAAATACTCGATGGCATTTTCCGGGAAAAATTCACGCATCTCGGCATACAATTGCGCCGCCAGCGTCTTATTAGGCGCGATCAAAATGGCCGGACGACCAAGGCGCGCGATCATATTGGCGATGGTATAGGTTTTACCGGAACCGGTTACCCCCAGCAATGTCTGAAACGCCAGACCGTCGCTAATGCCCTCGACTAATTGCGCGATAGCCGCCGGCTGGTCACCCGCCGGTTCAAAAGCTTGCTGTAATTTATACGGACTATTGGGGAAGGTTACGATCACAGGTATAATTCCAATATTGAATTGTTTCTTCGTGTCATTTTAACATGCCGGTCTATCTATTTTAGTGTGAGGATTTTTGTGGAACTCTCTAGTCGCGTTCAAACCATCAAACCATCTCCAACCCTTGCGGTAACCGCCCGGGCTGCCAAACTCAAGGCGGAAGGCAAAGACATCATCGGCTTAGGAGCGGGCGAACCCGATTTCGATACCCCTCAGCACATTAAAGATGCCGCCATCGCCGCGATTAACAAGGGATTGACCAAATACACCGCGGTCGGCGGCACGCCGGGGCTGAAAAATGCCATCGTGGCTAAATTCAAACGGGAAAATAATTTCGATTTTGACGCCAAGCAAATTCTGGTTTCCTGCGGCGGCAAACAGAGCTTTTTTAACTTGGTGTTATCGGTGATCAATCCGGGTGATGAAGTCATCATCCCCGCGCCTTATTGGGTTTCTTACCCGGATATCGTGTTGATCGCGGAAGGCAAGCCAGTTTTTATCGATACCGGTATCGAACAGAATTTCAAAATCTCCCCGCAACAACTGGAAGCCGCGATCACACCGAAAACCAAAATGTTCGTTATCAACAGCCCGAGCAATCCGTCGGGGGCGGTGTATACGCTGGATGAGCTGAAAGCGCTTGGAGCGGTGTTACGCAAATATCCGCATATTTTGATAGCAACCGATGACATGTACGAACACATCTTGTTATCAGGCCAGAAATTTAACAATATCGTCAACGCTTGCCCGGAATTATTTCCGCAAGCGGTCGTTCTGAACGGTGTTTCCAAAGCGTATTCGATGACCGGCTGGCGCATCGGCTACTGCGGGGGGCCTGTCCATATCATTACTGCGATGGAAAACATACAATCGCAAAGCACATCCAACCCTAGTTCGATTTCACAAGCGGCGGCAGAAACGGCACTAAACGGCGATCAATCTTGCATGGAGCCGATGATTGCGGCGTTCAAGGAGCGCAATCGCTTTGTCACCGAACAATTAAATCAGATCAACGGCGTGCATTGTTTATCTTCGGAAGGCGCGTTTTATGCATTCGCCGATGTTCGCCAATCGATTCGCGATTTGCATAAAAGCAGTTTGCTCAGTACACCAACCGATATCGCGTTCAGCGAATATCTGCTGGAAAATGCGGGTGTGGCCGTGGTTCCCGGCTCCGCATTCGGTTGTGAAGGGTATATGCGTTTATCCTTCGCAACTTCGATGGACAACTTGAAGCAGGCATTGAGCCGTATCAAAAATCTGCTGAAATAATTCCGCCCGGCATCAGCAGATTAACGACGCTGATGCCCTTTCAATGAAAATTTGCCAACGCTGCTTTCTTGGTTTTTCCAGCGCGTGACGGAATATTGCATAAACCGCAGACGTGGTTGGAATGGATTTCCAGCGAATGTACCACAAAGTTGCCATGGCAATTCACGCAAGGCGCTATGCACAATACACCGCTTTCCACAAAGCGCACCAAGGTCCAAGCGCGAGTCAGGCTCAACACTTTCTCCAGTTGATAGACTTGAATGTGCTCGACATAAAGCCGGTAGCTCTTAATCAGCGCATCGATGCCGTCAACACCGGTATTTTTCGTTACGTAATTGTAGATATTGATAAACAATGATGAGTGCATATTCGGTTGCCAGCTCATAAACCAGTCTTCCGAATAAGGCAGCATGCCTTTGGGAGGCGATACGCCGCGGATTTCCTTATACAGTTTTACCAACCGCTCGCGGCTCAAATCGGTATTCATTTCCAGAACTTGCAACCGGGCGCCCAATTCGATTAATTCCGTTGCCAGATGAATCTGCTTCGCTTCAGTGATAATGCTTCGATTACGCATGATATTTTCTCCTACTGACGTTTAATTAAAGCTCAGGCGATGGCTTCCGCAGGTTTTCCCGCCATTAAAATAGCCGCGTGCGATTTGGTAACGGATTGATCGCGACTATCATTCGACAGCATATCCGCAATCAATCGATCGTCAAAGCGAAATCGGCAAAGCAGCATATTGGAAGCCGCCATTTTAATGAGTTGCGCAGAACTCAATCTATCCAGAATATCCGCTATGTCCTGATTAATCCCCAACCGGTACATAGCCGCTACCCTGTCGTCGCGCAGCATCTGTTTTGCCAGTAACAAATAACTTAAGTTGATGTCTCTGATTTCATCTAGCAGTTGATTGGTTTCCATTTCATCACCCCTTTCAGTAAAAATTTGAATTTAAACACCGTAACGCACAGGTGAAATTTTCAATTATGGGGCAGTGGAAGTAAATGGAAGTTGAGCTTAAATGCAGTTAGGTAATCTTCTTATCGCAATGTAGGAATTTCGCCTACACGGGAAGCGCCTTATTTTATGGGGATTGGAGATGAAATGACGGGGGGAGCTGCTGTGTTAGCGGCCAGATTTTGAGCAACTTTAGCGAGAAATAAAAATTATTTTGCCGATTTATTCACTCATTGTCAGCCATCATAGCATGCGGCAAGAAGCAATCGGTCTTACGAATACTGCGGGAAAAAGACTTTAAATATTGCAATTGAGAATGCTTCGCTTATCCGATCCGGCGAAATTGACCGGCATTCGTACACCCCAATCCACTCCCGGCGATCCGGCTGACTGACCGGCTATTCGATCCCTGCCTGCGGCAATATTTGCCGCTCCTGCCTTTGATCCATCGATCAAACACCACTGAAGAAAAAGCGCCAACACGGCCAGTATAAAGCTTTCCGCTGACTGGCACGATCGTTGCTGTTAGTGCTCACGCTAACTCATTATCAACCTGCGGCATTAAACATTTTAGGAACCCCTATGAAAAACAAATTCGATAGCTTGGAACTAGGACAATTCATTCCGCTGCATTACCACCACAACATGCTGAATGACAGCGCCCGCATGAATAGCTTTAAAGAAGCGATTGATTGGGTCGTCAAACCCGGCGCCAAAGTTTTGGAACTCGGCGGCGGTACCGGTGTGCAATCTTTTTTTGCCGCGCAAAAAGCAGACAAGGTTTATTGTGTGGAGCGCAATCCGGAATTGGTAGAAGCCGCACGCGACTTGCTCGCAAAGAACGTCAACGGTGACAAAGTCGAGGTCATTCAGGCGGATGCCATGCACTACCTGCCACCGGAACCCGTTGATGTGGTGATCTGTGAAATGCTGCACACCGGCTTGTTGCGTGAAAAACAACTGCCGGTGATCGATTCGTTCAAACAACGCTATCTGGAAAAATTCGGCGGCCCGTTGCCGGTTTTTGTGCCGGAAGCAAGTATTCAGGCGATTCAACCGCTGCAACAAAATTTCCATTTCGAGGATTTCTACGCACCGACAATTCTGTTTCAGCATCCCTACAGCACGCAAGAAAGAAGTAAAAGCCTCGGCGACCCGGAAGTATTTCAACTGCTGTCGTATGAAGAACCGTTCAGCCAGACATGCGCTTACGATGGAGAAATTCTCATCACCGAAGACGGCCAGCTCAATGCGTTGCGTCTGATTACAAAAAATATCCTGGCGATCAATATGACGGCAGGCAGCACCATCGATTGGCACACGCAATATATTGTTTTCCCGCTCACCACGCCACTCCAGGTTTACAAAGGTGATCAGATCGCGATACGTTTCAGTTACCAGGGCGGAGCCCCGCTCAAAGCGCTATCGGATTCGCTGGAAGTGCGCCATGTCAGCCAGCAGGTTTCGATTTCCCAATTCGCGCTCGACATGATGAATCTCTCCATGCAATTTCAACCTCAAACCTCTGACCAAGCCAGCGTTCTATAAACGACAAGCAACCTGCAACGCCATCAACTCATAAGCCGCCTCGAGCGGCTTATTCTTTCTCCCGTTTCATGGGGTTATTGGAATACAAAAAGCGATTCTAAAGCCTGAAAATCGCATGCATCGCAATTGATCCCCGCGCCGGATTAATTGCGGTCAAGCACCGCCAAACCGGCTACAATGCCGGAAAACATATCGTACTGAGCCGATAAAGTCATTGCCGATCCGCATATGCAAATCCCCTACGAATTTTGGTTGCATCACGCGATTTTCTACGCACTGCTGTTTTTAATCCATTATGTGTGCGGATTATGTGTCATTCACCGCAACCTGAAAGTCAACTACACGCGCAAGATCAATCATTTCGCCTTCTTTTTTCTTCCAACTTTATTGTCATTGATCATTGAATATCCCTACAGCCCGGCGACATTTTTCATCGATCTCCTCTGCGCCTTCGTATTTCTGACATTTTTCATCGCACCGCTACGCAATAAATTCAGAACGCTGTTCGTCATGTTCAGTTCGTTTGACCGGCCGGAAGACCGGCCGTGGACGCTAACCTGGCTTTACACCCAGTTTATCGCCAGCTACCTGGTGCTCATTCCCCTGCTAGCGTACTTCGAAAGCCGCGAAATGCTGCCGCTCATCATGATCATCATCATCGCCAACGGTGTCGGCGACGGCCTGGCGGAACCTGTTGGCATCCGGTTCGGCACAAGAAAATACACCACCTATGCGCTTTTCACCCGGCAAAAATACGTGCGCAGCTATGCCGGCAGCGCATGCGTATGGGTCACGACGGTCATCGCCATACTGGCATTTCAACACTATTTCAGCACCACCCAACTCATCGCCGCGCTGCTTCTCATGCCAACCCTGATTACGCTAGCCGAAGCTTTTTCCCCGCACACCTGGGACAGTCCGCTCATTTATGCCAGCGGAGGCGCATCGCTGATAGGAATTTTTCATTATTTGTGATCCGCTAATCGTTGCGCTACTCTATCAATCATCCAACTAAAAGGCTCCCATCATGCGAAATATCAGAATCCTGACCATGAACATCCAAGCGCAAGCCTGGCCCGCAGGTCCCCATAGCGACGCCGAGTGGCGCGCGAAAGCGGCGGTCAAAGCGCTCGATCCCGGTAATTTCGCGTTTGACGAGCACCCCGACGTGGTGGTGTTCAACGAAGCGGATAACGAAGATGCGAAAGAGATTCTGGAGACGGGACTCAAGGACATGTATCCACATTTCATCGTGTCGTTCAACGGCGGCAGCGGTGATTTGAACGACGGCGGGCTGGCGATATTCAGCAAATTCGAGTTTCGCGAATTGCCGCCATCGGACAATAACTTTTCCAATAATCGCAGCCGGTTTTATCCTTATATCAGCGGTCTTTTTTACCCGATGAGCGCGAGCGATGATGGCTTGGCGGAAAAAGGCGTAGCCATTGTGCAGATCAGCACCGGCTTGCACTTTGAGGTCGTGACCATTGCCTTGACGCACTTACAGGCGTTTTACGACGAAGTCGGCGAACACCACACCATCCGCTTGCGGCAACTGAAAGTCATCGAAGGCGCGTTGATCGAACTCATCGGCGCGCCGGAAGACAACGCCAATTGGGATAAAGTCATCGTGCTGGGTGATTTGAACATCCGTGGCGATACGCCGCCCTACTCTACCGATGGCCACGGCGAGTGGACCAACGTGTTTATCAACAACGGCGGCCCGTACAACAACGCCTCGCAAGGCATTCCCTTCCGGCAAAACCAACTGATTTTCACCGGACAACTGGTCGACGGCTGGCGCACCTTCATGACGCCGCCGGGCGCTTTCATGGAAGCCGATCCAGGCTTGACCAACACCAATCTGAAAGCAGGCGAGCATTTGCCGGCGGGATTGAAAGAACGGCTGGATTACATCTGCTTTCCGAAACAACGTACCGATGCAATCGGAGAAACGCCGCGCCGCCTGGTTGCGCAGCACATGCGGATTCTACCGTCCAATTTCTCAGCGCTGGATTTGACGTTTGAAAGAATCCAAAGCGACCATCGCGGCATTTTGGCGCAAGTACATTGGCAATTTAAGTACAACACCCCCAACCAAGCCAAACTGCAAGGCGATTTTGTGCATTTCCAAGCACCGGATTCACTGGTCAAAGTCAATATCGCCAACGACCTGAAGATTCCTTCCCCCGGCGTGTTTCAATGGATCTACATCCGCGAACCGGGCACCTACACGTTCACTTACTCACCCAATCTCGAAGCTGCGTTTTATTTTGAGAACGCTATGTCGACCAAGATCGATCCGTACAATCGAGTCAAATGGACAGAATTGGGACTCGACAACGACTGGCTGAACAGTCTGCAACATGAATTCCAGCTTTCCGAAACAGGCGATCAGGTCGACGTGCACCGGCCAATGTTCATCCGCCTGAAAGCCGTTGAAAGAGAGGATCAATTCACCGGCAATATTGCTTTTTCCTTCATCAAGCACACCGGCGAGAACCGCTTTTTGGCCATCGGCCTGCAACCGAACGACATTCCCAAAGACCCGCGGCTACCGGTCGGCCAGAAAAACGGCAAAAATGACGAATGCTGGTTCCGCGCACCGCTGGCCGAGCAACTATTGAGCGGCAATCCTTACCGGGTGGAGTTTTACATTCAAAACGATTTTGCACGTAAAATCCGCCTCAGTCTGTTCGAAGGCATCGCCGCCCCCGCGCCGTTTGAGCAAGTCACCAATGAAGACAAGCTCACCTTGATCGGCTACGACCGCGCCGCCGATATCCAGGATGTTTACATGTTGCTGGAACGCAGCCAGACAACGGATTTCGAATTCCTCGCCGGTTACCGCTACAGCATTTCCTACCTGAATCACCTGGAAATCTACAGCATTGAAGACCAAAGCGGCCTCGGCGCGGACGAAATCCACCTCACCATGACCGCCGACGACATGGCCACCAACTTCCTCGACTTCACCGACGAAGATTTCGACGATGACGAACGACGGATGCTCAACTCTTATTACCCGAAAAACACCGCATTTAGCAACCGGCTCAACATCACCGTGTTTGAACTGGATAGTGGCGATGACGACGACGGCCCGTTCACCGCCACGATTCCGGCGTTGAAAAAAGGTGAAAATACCCGGGAATCGTCGCTCATCATCGAAGCGGAAGGTGCGGAGTATCAGATCAGTTACAAACTGAGCCGGAATCCGAACAGGTGAAGGTAGAATGCGATTATCTTTTTGGCGGCTTGTTTTCAGCTTGTAGGACGGATACCTGAAGGGTGATCTGCCGAATCAAAACTAGCGCTCCATGTCATCCAATGACATTATCATTCTGGGGGTACACTTTCATTCCGGAACGCTTTCAGCTTCTGCCCTAAGCTGTAAGAATTTCTAGCGTTGTTTACAGTATTCAGGAGAATACTGTAGATGAACATACACAAACGCACTCGTTTAACATTATTGGATCGTCAGGAAATCTGGCGGCTGTATCAAACCCGGCTGTGGAAGGTAGTTCAGCTGGCAGAATACTTTCACGTCAGCCGGCCAACGATTTATGACGTACTGAAACGAGCCAGACTCCAGGAATTTACTCCGCGTAGCAGTACCAATCAGCGCTTCAAGACACTGCAGTATGGCCTCAAACGTTTGGCTAAAGTAGAGCAAACCATCCAGGAACGTCTCAAGCGTGAAGCGAAGCGCTATAACAAATCTTATCCGGGCGAGCTCGTTCACCTCGATACCAAGCGGCTTCCATTATTGAAAGGACAGTCTGCCAATGAACCTCGCGAGTACCTGTTTGTGGCCATCGATGATTTCTCCAGGGAATTATATGCCGATATCTTCCCCGATAAAACTCAATACAGCGCCGCTTGCTTTCTCATCGCTACTGTTGCCCAATGTCCTTATCAAATCGATTGCACTTATTCCGATAACGGCACGGAATTTAAAGGAACTGACGATCATGCTTTTGTCAAAGCTTGCAGGCAACACGGTATCGGTCAGAAGTTTACTCGTGTCAATCGTCCTCAAACCAACGGGAAAGCTGAGCGCGTGATCCGCACGCTCATGGACATGTGGCACAACAAATTCTGTTTTAAAGACACTGCTGACCGACGTATTCAACTTGTCCGTTTCATTAACTTCTACAACACCGTCAAACCCCATAAGAGTTTGTATAACGCAACCCCTTATGAAATACTCAACGCTTATTTCAATCAACCTCTCTGTAAACAACCCTGAGATTTCTTACACCTTATTCTTTATAGAACTGTCATCACAAGCAGGTATTAGATTGATTCACCAAAATTCTTCACTCGCAAAGCATACCGCTCAACTACCGTTTCGTGTAATCAAACCTCGAACCAATGGATCAACACCCACCATAACAACCCCACTAAAATGCAATAATGCTTCCGTTATGCAATAAGATGAAAAGATGATTACTTTATATGGCATTGAATGGTCACGCGCGAAATATGCCTTGTTCACGCTGGCGGAACTGGGCCTGGATTTCCAGCATGTCCGGATCAATCCATTCGAGAAAGAGAAATACGCGCCCGAGTATTTAAAGCTGAATCCGCTGGCGCAGGTCCCCACGCTGGTCGATGGCGATCTGGTGCTGACCGAAGCCATCGCGATCAATTTTTATCTGTCGAGAAAGTACGGCGCGGGGAAGCTATGGGCGGATCGGCTGGAAGACGAAGCGCAGATCTACAAATGGAGCCTGTTTGCGGTCACTCAAATGGAAACTGCCTGTGTGGATCTTATTCTGCACCGGAAAGTTCTCGATGCGAAAGTTAGAAATCCGGACATCGTCCAGGCGGCTGAAAAGAAACTGATGAAACCGCTTGAAGTATTGAACAACCATCTCGCCGGTAAAGATTTTCTGGCGGCCAATAAATTTACCGTCGCGGATATCAATATGGCCGGTGTTTTGTCCTATGCGCTGGGTGGCGGATTTGATTTTTCGCCCTATCACGAGGTGGCGCGGTATTTGGACGCGATTTTATCGAGACCGGCGTACAAAAAAGCAGGAATTATCCCCCACACCTAATGCCATCCTAACCTACCTTGCTGGTTCTGATGACATGTGTTAATTCATGACTTGGTACCTCTTGGTTGCGGGCGGAACGCTTACAGCTTCCGCCTTACGCGGCTTAATTGAATTGTCAGATCGCTCACCTCTCAACCGCGAAATGCCGCTTCGATTGCGGCAATGTCGATTTTCTTCATCGTCATCATCGCGTCGAATGCCCGTTTGGCAGCTACGCGGTCAGGATTAGTGAATGCTTTCGTCAGGGCAACCGGCGTAATCTGCCAGGAAATACCCCACTTGTCCTTGCACCAACCGCAATCGCTCTCCTGCCCGCCGTTACCGACGATAGCGTTCCAATAGCGATCCGTTTCACTTTGATCTTCGGTCGCTACCTGAAACGAAAATGCTTCGTTGTGCGTGAACGCAGGCCCGCCATTGAGTCCAAGGCATGGGATGCCCATGACGGTGAACTCGACCGTCAATACATCGCCTTCTTTGCCCGACGGATAATCCCCGGGTGCGCGATGCACTGTACCGACTGACGAATCGGGAAATGTCTCGGCATAAAATCGCGCAGCATTCTCGGCATCGTTGTCGTACCAGAGGCAGATCGTGTTCTTTGCAATCTGGGTCATGTTGTATCTCCTTTGCGTATAGAGATTACAAGGTTCCACACGCTTCAATGTGTTTCGCATTGCGGTCAACACCTGAATTAAGCCGCACCGCAAAGCGGCGTCGGCTTGAATGAATTGTTAAGCGGCACCCTATTGCCTAGTCATATTCGAGCTGTGATAAACCTGAATCTTAGGTTCTCCTGGATTGCTGGAGCGCTCGAAAAGCAAGAAAACTCCGTCCATCCCTTGATAGTCGGACGACATGCTCATCAGCTTCCAACCTTCTGATTCCCAGTGAGCGACAACCGTTGTCATCGCTTCTCGTGTTTGCTCCATCCCACGCTCATACACTGTATTGATGAGGAGTTCATAGAGCTAGGTCGCGCAGTTTCTTGTGAGGCAACTAATCGATCAATCTTAGCCCCTTCCTGCGATAAGATTTTTCCCAGCTCTTGGACGTGAGCATTTATGTTGTTCACTGTTTCGTTTAGATCACGTCCAGCCACGCGCGCGTTATCTCCAAAATTTGCTCCTAAAGCGTCTACATGAGAGTCGCTGGATTGTGTATTGCCTGAATCGGTCTTTGCACCAAAAAGATATCCAGCAATAGTGCCAAGAATGCCCATCGCTGCTGTTAGATTATCTGATTTTGCAATTGCTAACAGTGTTGCTAGGACTGCGATTAGCACCAAGCCAACAGCTCTCAAGTTGAGAGGGCCAAAACCGTCCTTCATCTTCCAAAAGACACCAATGAGCGTCCCGGTACCCAAGACTGCGATGATCCAAAGCGCTTGATAATCCATACGATCCCCCTATGTCTGTTGTGTTGCCTAACTACAATTAGGCATCCAAAATGATGTGATATATTACGTCAAGTATAATAGTTAAACATGCAAAATCCATTTTATCTCATTATTTCTTATGTAATTTCCATTGCTTTAAGTTTCACAGCAAAATAGCGCTGGAAGGTATTAGATTCACACACAAAAATTCCATACCTGCAATGCATAACCTCCAATCGCCATTTCGTACAATGGATCGCCAAATCTGTTGATCACCCCCACCATAACCCAGCAATTCCACTCAAAAACGTTTAGAATGTGCGCCCCTTTCTAGTAACCATCATCCGCAGGTACCCGTTTTGATTACAACCGCCAATATCACCATGCAATTCGGCGCCAAGCCGCTGTTTGAGAACGTTTCGGTTAAATTCGGCGGGGGTAACCGCTATGGGTTGATCGGCGCGAATGGTTGCGGCAAGTCGACGTTCATGAAAATTCTCGGCGGGGATCTGGAGCCGACCGCCGGTAATGTTTCGGTCGACAGCGGCGAGCGGGTGGGCAAGTTGCGCCAGGATCAATTCGCGTTTGAAGATTGTCTGGTGATCGATACGGTGATGATGGGGCACGCGGATTTATGGCGCATCAAGCAGGAACGCGACGCCATTTACGCCAACCCGGAGGCTACTGAGGACGATTATATGCACGCAGCGGAGTTGGAGTCGCAATTCGCCGAGCTGGATGGTTATTCGGCGGAAGCGCGCGCCGGGGAATTGCTGCTCGGCGTCGGCATTCCGTCTTCCCAGCATCAGGGATTGATGAGCGCCATCGCGCCGGGTTATAAATTGCGCGTGTTACTGGCGCAGGCGTTGTTTTCCAATCCCGACATCCTGCTGCTGGACGAGCCTACCAATAACCTCGACATCAATACCATCCGCTGGCTGGAGGATGTGATCAACGCCAGCAAGAACACCATTATCATCATTTCGCACGACCGGCACTTTTTGAACAGCGTGTGCACGCACATGGCCGATCTGGATTACGGCGAACTACGTATTTATCCTGGCAATTACGACGATTACATGACCGCTTCGACCCAGGCGCGCGAACGCATGCTGGCCGACAATGCGAAGAAAAAAGCGCAGATCGCCGACTTGCAGTCGTTTGTCAGCCGTTTTTCCGCGAATGCGTCGAAAGCCCGGCAAGCTACCAGCCGCGCACGGCAAATCGAGAAAATCAAGCTGGAAGACGTCAAACCGTCCAGCCGCCAGTATCCGTTCATCCGCTTTGAATTTCACGATAAGGAAAAATTGCATCGCCTGGCCGTTTCCCTTCAGGCCATTGGCAAGACTTTCCCCGGCATGGACAGACCGTTGTTCAAGGATTTGAGTTTGAACATCGAAGCGGGCGAGAAAGTCGCCATCATCGGCCCGAACGGCATCGGCAAGACCACGCTGCTGCGCTGCCTGGCGGGCGATCTCGCGCCGGATTCCGGCGAAATCAAATGGACCGACAAGGCCAACCCCGGTTACTTCCCGCAAGACCACGCAGCCGATTTTGCGCAAGAACTGTCATTGATGGAATGGATGGATCAGTGGCGGCGAGGCAGCGATGACGATCAAACGATTCGCGGTACGCTGGGCCGATTATTATTCTCTGGTGACGACACCAAAAAATCCACGAAAGTCATTTCCGGCGGAGAACAAGGCCGCATGCTGTTCGGCAAGCTGATCCTGCAAAAACCGAACGTGCTGCTGATGGACGAACCGACCAATCACCTCGATATGGAATCGATCGAATCGCTGAACAGCGCGCTGGAACGGTATACCGGCACGCTGATTTTCATCTCCCACGACCGCGAATTTGTCTCCTCACTGGCCACGCGCATTCTGGAAATGACGCCGGACGGCATCAACGACTTCAAAGGGAATTACGAGGATTATTTGCGTTCGCAGGGAATTGAGTGAGGGAAGGTAATCATCAGCAATACTGAGTTTTCTTGACTCGCCGCTTCACTCCGGTTGCTGCGGGAAAATAGTGTTCCATCTAAACCGCCACACTTGATGATCGGACTCCTCTCTTCGCGAGATAATTAGTGTACACTACGACCGTGTACACAATACCGACAGAGGACGCAACCAATGAAAAATATTACATTAAGCGCCGATGATAAATTGATCGAAGCCGCCCGTGAGCGCGCACGTGCCGAGCAAACCACACTGAACGAACAATTCCGCCGCTGGCTGGCGGATTATGTACGGCAAGAACAGCAAACCGAATCCGCCATGACATTGATCGAGGAATTACGTGGACAAGTGCGCACGGGCGGCCGCAAATTCACGCGGGATGACATGAATGAGCGGTGAATTTATCGATACGAACGTTTTTATCTACCTGTTCGACGAAACCGATGCGCGCAAACGCGGAATTGCGGAGCGATTGGTCCGGAATGCGCTGGAAACACGCAGTGCCTGTATCAGCCATCAAGTTGTTCAAGAAACGCTCAACGTTGTAACGCGAAAACTACCTTTCCCCATGAGCCCGGAAAATGCTCAGCGTTTTCTGCAACAAATTCTGACGCCCTTATGGCGCGTCATGCCCAGTCCGGCGCTTTACCAACGCGGCCTTGACCTGCAAGCACGCTATAGCTTCAGTTTTTACGATGCTTTGATTGTTGCCGCAGCCTTTGAATCCGGCAGCACACGTTTGTACACGGAAGATTTGCAGCACGGCCAGCAAATCGACGGGCTGTTGATTGAGAATCCTTTTGTCGACTGAGTCAGAAAGAAATTATTGCGAAGAATCTTACTGAATTTTTTGAAACCGGTTACACACCACCGTGGGCAGCGAGAATAACCGGCATACAATGATAGGAACTTAGTTCTATCACTCAACAGCCACCTTCTGTACCTGCATCGGCCAAACCCCTTTGTCAATCGCCTGCCGGCCGTCAAATATCAGATAACTTTGCCGTCCGTAATGCGGCAGCGGGCGGATCAGTGCTTCGAGCGAAGCGGCGTCTTGCGCGGAAATGATGGCGAGCGATACGCCCTCACTACGTGTCACTGTCCAGACTTGCGCACTGCCCTTTTTGCCGGTTTCATCCGGCCGGGCCGGGAGCTGCTTAGCAGCAAGCCAGGCATCGACTTCCGCTTGCAGACCGATCACCAGAGTCGGTGCGGCGGGAAGCGGATCGTCCGGTGCGATTGTTTCAAGTTTGCGGTCTTGTAGTTTGGCAGCGAGGGTTTCGGCAATTTTGCGGGCCTCGGCTTGAGCGGACAATAAAACCGTTTGCGTGGCGGCGTTGACCATCACTTCGCGCAGAATCGGCGGCGCTTCGCCGGACGCCAATTGCCGGAATAGGCGCAGATCGGGATCAAGCGAAACGGCCAGCGGTTTGTGCGCCAGCTTCAGCGTGAACGTTTGCTGCGCTTGCTGCAAATCCAGCCGGTGAACGGCGCTACCCTGCTGCGTTTCGATTGCGACCGGCACTTGCAGTTGATACGCCGGTTCGGCTTGTTTCAGCGTAATCGATAATTGATAGCCGGAATCCGCCGCGCTATTTTTCACCTCGGCAATTTCAATCGCGGGCGCGCCACTGCGAGTTAGCCATTGCGCAAAAAAAGGCTCCAGCGATTGGCCGGAAACCAATTCAAAAATTTTTTGCACTTCTTTCCATGAGGTAATCTGGAAACGCCGGGTGGCCCACAGCCCCTGCAAAGCGCGTTGAAAAATCGCTTCACCCAGATGATCGCGCAGCATGAAGAAAAACATCGCGGCTTTGTTGTAACCGACGATTTTCGATGCGCCGTGCGTGCGCGAGGTAAACGCCGTCAGCGGCGCATCCTGACCCGGTTGCAACGCGGCAAAGTCACGCAGCCAGCCGAGGCGCATTTCACGCGCGGCCGTTTCGCTTTCCTGTTCCTTATAGGCGTAATCGGCCATGAACGTGGTCAGCCCTTCGGACCAGTTGCCGCTTTTGTAATCCGGATACACGCCGTTGCCCCACCAATTGTGCAGCACTTCATGTCCGAGCGATGTGCTGCGGATAAACGGCAGTTGCAAAACATCGACACCGAGATAAGTCAGCGTCGGCATGCCGAAGCCGGTCGGCGTGGGGCTGGATACCACGCTGAATTCGCTGTATGGATATTCGCCGATTTCGGATTCGTACCGGTCCAGATAACCTTTCACGGCATCGAGATAATCCTTCGACAATTGGCTGATTTGCGGATGAAAATAGGTGCGCAATTGCACTGGCTTCTGCTTGATATTGTGATGCATCAACGTGTCGATCGCATACGGCCCGGCCATTAAATCGATGCCTTCGGCCGGTTGAGAAAATTCAAACGTCGCCCGGTAACCTTGTTCCGAATCGCTTTCTTCGATGAGCCGGCCCGCCACCAAACCTTTCTGCCCGGTCGGCAGCTCGATGCTGACTTTATAGCGCGCCATTTGTCCGGCAATGCGCGGATACCAATCCGAGCTATCTGGCAGGAACGTGCCTCCCACGCCGCTCACCGCCACCGGTCTGGCCAATGTCTGGCGATGGTCGAGCGCGGTATCCAGCGGTGCCAGTACACCTTTCCACTGAATCAGAAACTGGATTTGCTGGCGGAAATGAAACGGAATGTTCCAAATATGCGGCTGATTGCTTTGTTCGCGTCCGATGCCCAGCGGGCCGTCATTGAATTCCGCTTGCGTCACTTCATACCCGGCTCCCAGCAGCAATTGCAGTTCGCGCGGCCTATGCACGGTAACGAGGCTTTTTCCTTCCAATGTGCGATTCGCCGGGTCGATTTTGACCGTGATGTCGTATTCGACATCGTTCATCTTGAACGGCACGGGCGCGGATATTGCGGGTGCTGCAATAAAACAGACGAAAAAAACAAAAAAACAATTGCGGATAAACGTAGCGGGAATCATGATTTCATCACAAAATATCAATTAATGCTTTGCTGCCGGAAATTTGGCGATAACCTGCATTTCCTGGTCGTCACGCTTAACTTTCATCGGCAACCAGGTTCCCGGCGCTTGGCGTTTCACGATGGTGGTCACATCTTCCAGTGTTTTAACCGGCACACCGGCCATTTCCAGAATCACATCGGAATCCTGCAACTTGGCGGCCTCGGCGATACTGTTTTTTTCCACTTGCAAAATGACCGCGCCACCCCTGCCCATCTCGTAGCGGATACCGAGACGCTGGAATTGCGGACGGTAAGATTCGGAAACATGCGGCAACACGCCGAACACCGCGTCGGCCACACC
Organism: Gammaproteobacteria bacterium; assembly: GCA_015709615.1. NCBI lineage: Bacteria > Pseudomonadati > Pseudomonadota > Gammaproteobacteria > Gammaproteobacteria bacterium. Next base: position 500,934 of record CP054179.1, read on the forward strand.
GGCAACCAGATTTTTGCAGGATTTATCGCTATCCCAAGGCAGTAATGCGGCGACAGACTTGATGCCCAAATCGTGCAATTGATGCGTCACGCCAAAACCGTGCAGCACATGGCCCGTGCCCATGACACCGACCACCAGTGGTTTTTCCGCAGCCGTTGAACGCGTTAGCGCTTGCTGCAGAATTTGCGCCATGGCGCGATCCCACAATTGCTGTCCGCCAATAAAGCGGCGGAAATCCGGATCGTCCTGCGTGGTTTCATTGTCTTTTTTATGTTTGCGGTCGTGTTGTTTATAAATCGGCAGCAAATAATCGACATACGCCTGACTGGGTTCCGCTGGGCGCGTCAAGCCTTCGCGTTCCTCTACCGGCACGCCGTAAAATCCCTTCTCCGCCACCTGGCGGCGCAGGTTCGCTTCGATATTCAACGCCAGCATCGGAATGCGATTCATGCGGGCGAAATGAAACAACGGCAAATACAAATTGGCGTCGGTATTCCATACGTGATCCCACTCCGCCGCACGCAAAAATTCCTTTTCGCTCAATTCACCGGCAATCCACTTATCCAGTGCAGGTTGCACGCGACGCGGAAACATTTCAAAACCGATCACCATGTTCGGGCGCTGCGCGTGCAAAGCCGCCAGCGTCTGCAATTGCCAGCGGTGATGATCGGCATTGATGTGCGTTTCACCGAGCAGCACCACCGACGCCTTGGCGGCGCGCGCGATCACTTCCTGCTGCGAGGCCTTGCCGGAACCGGGAACGATCCAGTCCCCCAGTGGCACGCAATTAGCCGGAGCCGGTTTTTTCGCCGGAGTAATCACCGCACCAGCGGGATTCATCGCCAGACTCATGAGCACAGCAACCACACACATCAAGCTATTACGCCGGGTTATTTTGCAATTTGTCATATTTTTCATTCTTCTCAGTGTGAAATTGATTACAACGAACGTTACCCTACCCACTTGCGTGCGTTGCGGAAAAGCCGCATCCACGGGCCGTCTTCCGCCTTGTCCGAGCGTGTGTCCGGGTGCCACGAGTGTTGCGCCACACGAAATACCCGTTCCGGATGCGGCATCAACACGTTGAAACGCCCGTCCGGTGTCGTCAATCCGGTTATCCCCCGAATCGAACCGTTCGGGTTATACGGATAGTTTTCAGTGATCCGGCCGTGATTGTCGACATAACGCAGCGTTACCAGGCTGCCGGCTCTTTCCGCATGACCGGGAGAAAACTCCACTTTGCCCTCGCCGTGCGCCACCGTGATCGGCATCCGGCTGCCCGCCATACCGTCGAACAACAGCGACGGACTTGACTGCACTTCCACCATGACAAAACGCGCCTCGAATTGTTCCGACACATTGCGTTTAAATCGCGGCCAATGTTCGGCTCCCGGAATAATCTCATGCAGATTGCTCATCATCTGGCAACCGTTGCACACGCCCAGCGCAAAGGTATCGCCGCGCTCAAAAAACGCTGCAAACTCATCGCGTGCGCGCGGATTGAACAGAATCGATTTGGCCCAGCCTTCGCCGGCGCCGAGCACGTCGCCGTAAGAAAAACCGCCGCACGCGACAAACCCGGTGAAATCTCTCAGTGACAACCGTCCGGCGATGATGTCGCTCATGTGCACGTCAACCGCGCTAAAACCGGCGCGATCGAATGCCGCCGCCATCTCGACATGGCCGTTGACACCTTGCTCGCGCAACACCGCCAGGCGCGGATGCACACCGGTTTGGATGAACGGCGCGGCAACGTCGTCGCCGGCGTCGTAACTCAATGCAATCTGCAAACCGGGATCGGCGCTGTCGAGCAGCCGATCGAATTCCTGCTGCGCGCACGCCGGATTGTCACGCAGCTTCTGCATGTGATACGTAGTTTCCGACCAGGCGCGCTGCAAATCGGCGCGTTTTTCCGCCAGGATCGGCTTATTGTTGCGCATCACGCGGATTTCATCGGATGAATTCGGGTAACCGATGATAAAACTGCAATCGCGCAATCCCGCGTCCGCCAGTACTTGCATGACTTCCCGGCGCTGCGCGGCGGCAATTTGAATGACCGCGCCCAATTCCTCGTTAAACAGCACGGCGAGGATGCGTTCGAGAAAATGTCCGCCCAGCCGCTCGGGTTGCAATTCCGATCCGTCGATATCGCTGTATTGCGCATCGAAACACAATTGATCCAGATTAATCGTCAAGCCGGTATGCCCGGCAAACGCCATTTCGCATAGCGTCGCCAGCAGGCCGCCGTCGGAACGGTCGTGATACGCGAGCAATCGATTCGTCGCGTTGAGCTGCTGAATCGCGTCGAAGAAATTGCGTAATTGTTGTGCACCGGTTTGACCGCCGATGTCCGGTGCGGTATTGCCGACTTGTTTGTATACCTGCGCCAGCGCCGAACCGCCCAACCGGTTGCATCCTTGGCCCAGGTCGATCAGGATCAACTCAGTATCGCCGCAACCGGTGCGCAACTGCGGTGTCAAGGTTTTGCGCACATTGGTCACGGTGGCGAACGACGAAATAATCAGCGACAGCGGCGCGGACACTTCCTTGCGCGTGCCCGCTTCTTCCCATGCTGTTTTCATCGACATCGAATCCTTGCCGACCGGGATGCTGATGCCCAGTTGCGGACATAATTCCATGCCGACGGCATGCACTGCGTCGTACAAACCGGCGTCTTCGCCCGGATGACCGGCCGCCGCCATCCAGTTGGCGGATAATTTGATTTTTTCAATGCTGCCGATCGCCGCCGCGGCGATATTGGTGATCGCCTCACCCACCGCCATGCGCGCCGCGGCTTTTGGATCGATCAACGCCAGCGGCGTGCGCTCGCCAATGGCAAACGCTTCACCCAGCACCGTCTGGTACCCCATGCAAGTCACCGCGACATCGGCGACCGGAATCTGCCACGGCCCAACCATTTGATCGCGCGCCGACAAACCACCGACGCTACGATCACCGATGGCAATCAGGAAAGTCTTGTCAGCCACTGCGGGTAAGCGCAAAACGCGGTAAACCGCGTCCGCTAAATCGATGTCGTCCCAATCGAGCGGCGGCAATATCCGGTTTCCATGCGCCACGTCGCGTGTCATTTTCGGCGGCTTGCCGAGCAGCACCGGTAAAGGCATATCGACCGGCGGCAGCGGCGATTGCGCATCGGTTACTTGCAGTTGCTCGTCATTTGTCGCTTCGCCGACGACAGCGAAAGGACAACGTTCGCGCTCGCAAATGCTGCGGAACAACGCCAGCGATTCCGGTCTGATCGCCAGCACGTAACGTTCCTGTGCTTCGTTGCTCCAGATCTGCATCGGCGACATGCTGGTTTCCTCGGACGGCACCGCGCGTAAATCAAAGCGCCCGCCGCGGCCGGAGTCGTGCACCAGCTCCGGAAACGCATTCGACAAACCGCCCGCGCCAACGTCATGAATGAACAAAATCGGATTATCCTCGCCGCTGCGCTGCAACTGCCAGCAGCGGTCGATCACTTCCTGCGCGCGCCGCTGCATTTCCGGATTGCCGCGCTGCACCGAATCGAAATCCAGCGCTTCGGTATTGGCACCGGTATCCATGCTGGAAGCCGCGCCGCCGCCCAGACCGATCAACAGACCGGGGCCGCCCAATTGGACCAGCAACGCACCCGGCGGGAATTTTTCCTTGCGCACATGCGCATCCGAAATCTGCCCGACACCGCCCGCCAGCATGACCGGTTTGTGATATCCGCGCATTTCCCCGCCAACACGCTCTTCAAAGGTACGAAAATAACCCGCCAAGTTAGGGCGGCCGAATTCGTTGTTGAACGCCGCGCCGCCGATCGGACCTTCGAGCATGATTTGCAACGCCGATGCGATGCGTCCGGGTTTGCCGTAACGGGCTTGACCGTCGTGCTCGGCTTCCCACGGTTGCGCGAAATCCGGAATATTCAAATTGGACACGGAAAAACCGCACAACCCGGCTTTCGGCTTCGCACCGCGACCGGTTGCACCTTCATCGCGAATCTCGCCGCCGACACCGGTCGCCGCTCCTGGAAACGGCGAGATCGCGGTCGGATGATTGTGTGTTTCAACTTTCATCAACATGTGCGTTTTTTCCAGAGCGTAACCATACTCTTGCCCGTTGCCCGGATAAAAGCGGTTGATTTCCGCGCCTTCGATGACGCTGGCGTTATCGGCATACGCCACCAGCGTGCCTTGCGGATGCGTTTGATGCGTGTTGCGGATCATGGCAAACAGCGACTTGTCCTGCGGTTTGCCGTCGATGATCCAATCGGCGTTGAAAATTTTATGGCGGCAATGCTCGGAATTGGCTTGTGCGAACATCATCAGCTCAACGTCAGTCGGATTGCGCGCCATTTTCTGGAAGTGTTGCGCCAAATATTCGATTTCATCCGCCGACAGCGCCAGTCCCATGCTTTGATTGGCTTGCCGCAATGCATCGATGCCGCCGCCGAGCACATCGACAGTACTAAGCGGTTGCGGCGGAAAATGCTGAAACAGCTTCTCGGCATCGGCAAACGATGCAAACACCGCTTCGGTCATGCGATCGTGCAGCAACGGCCTTAACCGCGTTTTATCTTCGACGGATAAGGGTGATGCGCATTGAATGTAAAACGCGATACCGCGTTCGATGCGCTCGACCGCCGCCAGGCCGCAGTGCTGCGCAATATCGGTGGCTTTGCTGGACCACGGCGAAATGGTGCCGGGGCGCGGCAACACCAAAAAGAACTCACCGAGATGCTGCGCATTTTCCTGCGCGGGATCGTGATTGAGCAGTCTGCGCAGCGCATTAAACTCTTCGTCTTGTAGAGTGCGGGTCACCTGGCAGAAATGCCAGTATTCCGTTTCAATCGCCGTGACCGGCAGGTTCAGTGCGTTAATTTCCTTGCGTAATTTTTCCAGACGAAACGGCGAAAGCGCGTGTCCACCACAAAATTGAAGCATCGTAGGTTGTGCAGTGCGAAGATTAAAAGATTGCAATTTTACACGAGAAGATGTACTTATCGCTGATCATCCCGCGCAGCTGAAAATTATGCCGAATACCAACCCCGATGCCGTTTTTTTTACCGCGCAAATCCGTGCCATGGAGCAGCAAGCGCTGCAGTTGCCTAAACCGCCGCAGTTGATGGAAAAAGCCGGCTTGGCCGCAGCGCAGGTGGTTCGCGACCAGGTGCTGAAGAACCCTAACCACAATGTGCTGGTACTCGCCGGACCGGGCAACAACGGTGGAGACGCCTTTGTCGTGGCACGTTATCTGAAGGAATGGGGTAACGCGGTGACGGTGGTTTTCGCCGGTAAGCGCGACCGCTTGCCAGCCGATGCCCGGCAAGCGTTGCAAGTCTGGTTGGATTGCGGCGGCGATATCTGTCCCGATCTGCCCGATGGCGAGGGCAATTGGGATACGGTGATCGACGGTCTGTTCGGCATCGGCCTGGATCAGTCACATCATCGCCCGATTGAGGGACAATACCGCGACTGGATCGAAAACGTCAAACGAATGGCGGCACCGATTGTCGCATTGGATATTCCGTCCGGCTTGGGCAGCGACGACGGTTGCATTTACGGCATCGCCATCCGCGCCGCCGTTACGGTCACGTTTATCGGATTAAAACCGGGGCTGTTCACCAACTTCGGCCCGGAATGTTGCGGTGAGGTGGTGCTGCGCGATCTCGATATCCACATGCCCGCGCCGCCCGAACCGCAAGCCTGGCTGCTGAATAACGCACACGCACAAACACTGCTGCCCCCGCTCCGCTGCGCCAACAGCCACAAAGGCTCGTTCGGCAACGTCGCCATCATCGGCGGATCGACCGGCATGGCAGGCGCTGCGTTGCTGGCCGGCCGGGCGGCCCTGCATCTGGGCGCAGGCCGTGTTTACATCGGCATGCTGGCGGAGAACGCACCGGCAGTCGATTTCTCACAGCCGGAACTGATGCTGCGCCCGCCGTCGGAATTATTCGGTGTAAAACCGCTGAATTGTTTGATCGCAGGTCCCGGTTTGGGGCAATCGGCGCAAGCCCGGTCGTGGCTGGGCATGGCTTTGGATAGCGACTGCGCACTGGTGCTCGATGCCGACGCGCTCAACCTGATCGCGCAACACCCCGATCTGGCGGAAAACCTCAGCCAGCGCAAAGCTGCGACCATCTTGACACCCCACCCCGCCGAAGCCGCGCGTTTGCTGAATACCGACAGCACCGCCGTGCAAAACAACCGCATGAACGCGGCGTTGCAAATCGCGCAGCATTTCAATTGCTACGTCGTCCTCAAGGGCGCGGGCAGCATCTGCTGTCTTCCCGATGGCAAACGCTACCTCAACACCAGCGGCAACCCCGCGCTGAGCACCGCCGGAACCGGTGACGTGCTGGCCGGGATCATCGGCGCGCTGATCGCCCAAGGCTTAAGCCCGGATCGTGCGTTACTGCTGGCGGTTTATCTGCACGGTGCCGCAGCGGATCGCTGGGTGCGTCAGAATCGGGGAATGCTGGGGATGGTGGCGTCGGAAGTTATCGCGGCTGCGCGCAGCTTGTTAAATAGCTGGATTTATCAAAAAAACGCCGATCAGTACAATAAGTCACAGTGACTGATGATTCTGCCGCGCATCTTGTAAACATTGCCGCTATCATTGCGCATGCTATTTTTCTTCCGTAGCAACATTCAGCATATTCAGCGTCTTTTGATCTCGTTGACCGGAAAAATATTGTTTTAGCACACGCGCAAACACCGAATCCACAGGTGTTATGCTGGCAAACAGCGTAGCACAGGATTGCAGTTTCATATCGTCCGGTGAACCAAAGATTTCATGGGCAGAACGGCCGTTAATAGCCAGCAGCGCTTTGCAGCATTGCATCAGTCTCGGCCCGAGTATGGGATGGTTCAAATAGGCTTGCGCTTCCACAGCGCTCCTGATCGCGTAACGCTGCGACATTGCGCTGAATCCGAGTCCGGCGAATTGCGGAAAGATATACCACATCCAATGCGAGCGCTTGCGGCCACTGGCGATCTGAACCAAAGCGATATCGAAATTATGCGTTTGCACTTGTACGAAACGGTCAAGGTCGTATGGATCATTACCATTGATTATCACTTCCCTCTCCTTTGCCGGAAATTATTTATCCGACTAAACGCATTCCGGCACAGCAACTCAATTTATAATTTACCTATTTCCCGATTTCAATTGTTACTGTGAAGGATACCGGATGAGAACTACCGCGACGTTTAAAAATTTTTTTTGCGCAACAATATTAGCAGGATGGCTTGTGTCGATGCCGCTTGCCATAGCCGGCGACCTGATTGAATTACCCCAAGACGCCATCCAAAAACTGAAAATCGACGCCGGCTTCGGTTGGGGGATTTTCAGCGGCACGATCTACAACGGCAACGAACGTTACCACATCACGCAACTCGTCGTCAGCATGACGCCGATTCACGACCATCATCATATGCACATGCATCCGAACATGTCGCACGATGCCAAAGTGCATCAAATCGACCTGGATCTACCACCATCGTCCAAAGGCGCGCTATCGATGGCACTGCCCAACGATGTCGCCGACGTGCATGACTTCAAGTGGGAAATTTTGAAAGTCACGGGCTATCACGTTAACTAATCACTTCCTATGCAGCAATCATTAAAAAATATTCGCGGCATCCTGATCTATACAGCTGCCGTTGCGCTGATTTCGTCGATCTATTTTATTTATGCTTACACGGTTCATCCGATTCCCGAGGAACGTGAAACGTTTCTCACCGAAATCGGCGAAGGATTCGGAAAAACCGGCTTGGCGCTGTTGATCTTTATCTATGCTCGCACCTTGCTCAAATTGTTGCTGGGTCAAGGAAAACTGGCGCAGCGCTTACTCCCGGATTATATGCCCGCGCTCGAATCATCGGCGTTGAACCGCTTGCTGGCTTGGATGAACCGCACGCATATTTATTTCGGCATCGCCGCGGTTGCCGTTATTCTGCTGCATATCGGGATGATGGATTTCTCCCGTTATCGCCATATTCTATTTTTCCCTGCTTTACTGGGTTTGGTCGTCTGGCAGGGTGTTTTCGGCATGTTCCTCACGTTGCGCTATTCGCCGGTCGAACTGAAAAAATTTTCTTACCTGGTGCATGCGCAGTTTGTCACCGGTATAGCGATAGGAGTCTTCGCATTGTTCGGTCACGTACTGATCGACGATTGATTTTTTGTTCCTGACCATACCTGGATAGCGGAAAAACGATTGTTATCCGCTGTGCCGGTACACAGTGTATGATCATGCGCTGATGTTTTGGGTATCACCGGCAGGCCTCTCTTTCAATGATAAAAACAAGCTATGGATAGCGCGTCGAAAATTAAGATACTGATCCTCGATGACGATACTTTTATGCTCAAGTTGCTGTCGCGCATGCTGGCGAAACTGGGCTACACCGCTGTCACTACCTGCGACAACGGTTCGGATGCATTGCAGAAAATCGATCATGCCGATACCCGCCCCGATTTGATTCTGCTCGATCTGAACATGCCGGATATGGACGGCATCGAGTTTGTGCGCTACCTGGTGGATCGCCAGTATCACGGTCAATTGATATTGGTCAGCGGCGAAGACGAGCGTATGCTCAAAACCGCGGAGAAACTGGTTCATGCGCACAAAATTCCGATGCCCGGTTATGTGCATAAGCCCGTGGATCCCAATAAATTGTCGGAAATCTTGCAACGGTTGGACATTGAAGCGTCCACCCACCCGCAATCTAGCGGCAAAACCTACAGCGCGGCCGATATCCGCTCGGCTATCGACCATCAAGAGCTGGTGAATTATTATCAACCCAAAGTTTCGGTGGAAACCGGCGACGTCATTGGCGTGGAAACGCTGGTGCGCTGGCATCATCCGCAAGATGGCGTAATCATGCCGGACCGCTTTATTCACGTCGCGGAGGATAACAATCTGATCGACGATTTGACCCGCTTCGTGCTGAAACAGGCGATCATTCAAGCGGGAAAATGGCATCGCGACGGTCAAACACTACGCGTGTCGGTCAATGTTACGATGGAAAATCTGGCTTCCTTGGATTTTCAAGATATGGTGGTCAATCTGGTCACTGAAAACAACCTGCCGCCGCAGAAAATCGTCATTGAAATCACCGAAAGCCAAGTGATGGGACCGGATGCGCGCATTCCGCTGGAAATTCTGACCCGTTTGCGTCTCAAGCGATTTCATTTGTCCATTGACGATTTCGGCACCGGCCATTCATCCCTGGCGCAGCTACGCGACATTCCATTTAACGAGCTGAAAATCGATCAGGGATTTGTCCATCGCGCCTGGCAGGACGATACGCTGCGCGCCATCTACGACGCCAGCTTAGCAATGGGCAAACAACTGGGCATGGATATCGTCGCGGAAGGGGTTGAGGATAGCGCCGACTGGGAACTGCTGCGTCAAACAGGATGCGATATGGCGCAGGGGAACTTCATCTCGCATCCGCTGCTGCCCGCCGATCTACCGCGCTGGATGGAAGAATGGCGCAGTAGAGTCCGTGCTGAAGCGCTGATCGCTTCCCCGGCCTCTTAACCACAACCGGTTTTACAAATTTCCCCCGGATTTTGCAGTTAAAGTGTCCAGATAAGCCTTGACTGCAATCAACTGCACGTCAAACTGCGGCAACAACACCGCCAGCTCTGCCGCATCGCTCTTTTTGCCCGCTTGCTCCATTGCCGCGCACAATTCACCTAACGCCAGCGCCCCCACGGACCGGGCGGATGATTTCAGTTTGTGCGCCAGCGCACCGGCCGTAGTCAATTGTCCTGTCTGATACGCAGTATGCAGTTCTGCAGCTATTTTTTCCGCACTGGCGCGAAAATCCAACAGCATCTCCCGGATCATTTCCGCATCATCGCCGACCAATTCTTCCAGCACGTGAACATTGACCGGCACAGCAACTGCTTCCGTTGCGCCCGCCAGCATCACCCGTACCGGCTCAGCCGCTGCCGCCGCTTCGCCGCCGGGCAGGTATTTTTCCAGAATCCGGCGTAAATCCTCTAGCTGCACCGGTTTACTCAGGTAATCATCCATACCGGCATCGAGACAATGTTCCCGCTCGCCTTTCAATGCATTGGCCGTTAGCGCGACAATCGGCATGTGTTTACCGCCGGATTCCGCTGTGCGAATCGCCCTTGTCAGTTCAAAACCGTCCATTTCCGGCATGTGCAAATCGGTCAGCAACAATCCATATTCACAGTTCTGCTTGCGTTTCAGCGCTTCCCGGCCGTCGTTGGCAATATCCGCGGCATAGCCGAGCAAAGTCAATTGCTGGCGGATGACTTTCTGATTGATGTCGTTATCCTCCGCCACCAGAATAAGCCTACCTTGACGCAGCGCATCCTCGCGCGAAACGGATGCCGGCTGGGACTTGAAGTTGCCGGCGGGCGGCACGCTCTCCGTGCTCGCTTCCACTTTACCGGCGGCGATCGCCATCGCGCGCAGCAACGATTGGCGGTACATTACATCGCCATCGATTGTGATGATATCGATGTCTTCAATGCGCGCTTGGCGGCGCCGGCCGCGCTTGATCACGACAAAACGCGGTTCGATGAAAGGTTGGGCCGCTTCCGTTCCGACTTGATCGGTTTGTTTTTTTATCGCCTCGCCGCGCGCATTAAATGCGACGCGCAGCGCTTCGATGGAAAATACCTCCTGACCTGCGTCGATCACCACCAACCATAATCCGGGCGACAGATTCCGGATGACTTGGTCAATCGCAGCAAAATCGGATATTTGTTTAACTTCAGCTCCCGCGCTGCGCAAATAAACCGCCAAGTCATTGCTCAAACTATCGTTGTCACCGAGTATCAAGCAATTCATGCCGTCGAGATCTTCGATCTTGTGATTGACAGCGGCGCTCTCCGGCAGCGGTTTGAACGGCATTTGGATGATAAAAGTGGATCCATGCTGCGGTTCGCTTTGCACGGTAATTTCCGCATCCATCAACTCGGCCAAATGGTGTGAAATCGCCAAGCCGAGACCGGTACCGCCGAAGCGGCGCGTGGTGGAGGGATCGCCTTGCGAAAAGGATCTGAAGAGTTTTTCCTGTGTTTCCTTATCCATACCGATGCCGTTATCGGTGATCTGGAAGGTCACGACGATCTGATCGGGATTGGATTCCGTAAGCAATACCCGCACCGACACTTTCCCTTGTTTTTCCTGCTTACTGGAAAATTTGATCGCATTATTGATGATATTGACCAGCACCTGTCGCAGACGCAGGGGATCACCGACGACATTTTCCGGAATCGCGGGATCGATGAACAAGGTGAGTTCGACTTTTTTGCTGAGCGCCAGATGCGCCAGCATGCCGCATGCATTTTCGATGATACTGGCGAGCGGCATGGGAATTTTCTCGATTTCCAGTTTGCCCGCTTCGATCTTGGAAAAATCGAGAATGTCTTCGATAATGGACAGCAAGGCATAAGCGGAATCGCGGATCAGGTTGGCCATTTCCATTTGGTAACCGCTCAAACTGGTTTGCCGCATGACATCGATCATGCCGATCACGCCGTTCATCGGTGTGCGGATTTCATGGCTCATGGCGGCCAGGAACGCCGATTTGGCTTTATTGGCTTGCTCCGCTTCGATCCGGGCTTGTTTTAACTCTTTCATGATTTGCACATGTTCCCGGATATCGCGTATCACACCGGTAAAATGCCGTTTCCCCGCGACAAAATATTCACTGACCGCCAGATATAATTCAATCCGCTCGCCATTTTTGCGCACGCCTTCCACTTCGCGGCCGCGGCCGATGCCATGCGAACCGGACAAATAAGGGCGACCGATATACTCCTGACCATGCCCGGTGCGGCAGTAATTTTCCATATAACCGATATGTCGGCTACGATCCGGCTCGGGCACGATGATGGATATATTTTGACCGATCATCTCGTCGTGATTGTAGCCGAATAATTTTTCCATGACGGGATTGACGGACAGGATGATACCGATCTCATCGGTAGTCACAACGCAATCCACCATGTGCTCAACCACCGAACGCATTTCCTCTTCCTTGATCGCCAAGACTTCATTAGCGCGCTGCAAATCGTCGGTCCTGGCCGCCACGCGATGCTCCAATTCCTGATTGAGCTGCACCAGATTTTCTTCAGCCTTATTGCGATTCTGATCGCTGGCGCACAGTTTTTCGACCATCGCGTTAAACGTATGCGCCAGTTGCCGCATTTCATCCCAGCCTTCAATCGCAACCAGTTGATGCAAGTTCCCCGTAGAAATTTCCATTGCGCTCTGATTCAAATGCTTTAAGGGATTAACGACGCGGCGGTGGAACAATACCGCTCCCAATAAAGCGGCAAACAGGATCAAAACCAGGATAACCAAACTGATGAAATGTACTTTGTTGATAGAAGCAAAGGCTTCTTCGACATCAATTTGCACCACGATGCCCCATTTCATGCGCGGCAAATAGCGCCATGCCGCAACCACCTCCTTACCGCGGTAATCGGTAGTCAATGCACCGCCCGATTGACCGTTCAAAGCATTCTGTATGGCTTCGGAAGACGGCGGCGTATTCAGCGGTATCCGGCGCTTCAGCGCCGCATCGGGATCGTATTTGAGCGGCGCCATGACGAGCGCGGTCCGGTCATCTTCCAGGCGCGCCACGACCGTTTCACCGCTATCCCCCAATCCGACATTGTTCAACAACACCGTGAACACGCGTTGGCTATAAATTTGCAGCGCTAAGACACCTTTAATTTCTCCCTCCAATATAATCGGAGTGGCGACAAACGCAGCGATAGCACCTCTGGATGGTTCGTAGCGTTCAAAATCCGAAATACTGCTGACTTGGTTATTCAATGCATAGCGGGTAACTTTACCTAAGCCGGTGTCGCGATAAGGACCGGTGAGCAGGTTCGTGGCAAAATCGGATTCGTGCGTTTGCGAATAAATAATCGTGCCTTGGGTAGAGATCAAAAATAAATCGTAATATTTCGCATCTTCAACAAATCGCTTGAAATTCTCACGATAACTGGCATCCAAACGACGGTATTCATCGGAATCTACCCCATTTTCCTCAAAAATTCTGGAAAATCCGATGATGGCGCCATGCGTCGTGCTGGCGTCACGGATCAAGCTGGCGTCGAGCAAGCGCTCTTGCAAATAACTGTCGATTTGTTCGAATTTTTTGTCGGCGATGGCGGAGACATTACGAATGGCCGATTTTTTGATTTCCTTTTCAAAGGTATGCAGCAGGCTGTTGCCAATCACCAATATCGGCAGCAGGGAAACCAACGTAAACCAGACAGCGAAACGCTGTGTCAATGAAGTGAATTTCATCAGTTCCTCCATGCAATGACTGCAAATGGTCTTCTTGGCTTATTTTCCTGTATTTGATTAGAAAATCAAACAAAATGAAACAAAAACAGCTTTGCATTAATTAAGTATCAACTTTTCTTTGCTTATAGCATTCCGGCTAATCTTATTGCACCCGGATGCCGTAGTCCCAATCGGAATTATTTTTGCAGTACACGATCGATACTTCACTTCGGTTTCCTTTTCGGTTCATAAATCAAATGTTAAAAATATCGAATAAGGGAAGGGGGAGAGGTAAAAGAGTGTTTTTTAGAGTGGAAAAAGTGTTGTTCAAAATCATTTTATGAGAACATGTTATGGAAAACACAGGTTCTGTCCAACCGCTTGATCTTTGTCTACGGAAAACTCTGAGAATCTCAAGTTAATGAAACATCAATTCATGGAAGTTACATTTACTCGCTCCACTCAGTCTATTACATGCATCGCAATCCGCCCTTCACAACTTGTCCGGCTGCAGGCATTGATTTCCACGGGTGTTTTACTGCTGCTTTTCGGCTCCACGGCGTCTGCTGCGGTTTTTGGCAAGCTCGTGCAACCTTACGGCAGTTACAGCTTCACCGCCGATGACAACATCTTGCGCATCCGCGACAAAATGCCTACGACGGCGCTGGGAACGAATAACCTTTTTGATATGTCGCATCGTTTTACCGGCGGCGTGTTGCTGAATAAAGAAATCGGACGGCAGCAATTCAATGCGAATTTAAACTGGACGCATACGCGCTTTGAAAGATTCGATCAAATGAACAACAATCTGAAAAACTTCAACGGCAGTTGGCGTTGGTTTCTCGGCAACCGCCTGGACGGCAATATGGGGGCAAGCTATGTGCAATCGCTCACGCCTTTTATGTTTCAGCCGGGTTTAAAAAATATCAGGACCGAGCAAACCGAGTTTTTTAATGCCAGCTGGAGCCTGCATCCCAGTTGGCGCCTGAACGGCGGCTATACCCGCTATGATCTGAATACGAACAGTGCCACCTTGCGTTTTCTTAACCGGATAGAAGATCGCTTTGAAGGCGGAATCGATTATGTCACATCGATCAGAAATACCGTGGGGTTGGTCTTTCGCGACACTTTCGGCGATTTCCCGATTCTGGTGCGCGCACCGGACGGTTCGCTCACCGACAACAGCTATAATCAAAAGGAAGCATTGGCCAAGATCAACTGGGTGGTATCCGGAAAATCGCGCCTCTACGGTACGGGTGGATGGGTGGAACGCACCAATGCAAGTTTTACAGCGCGTAATTTCAGCGGTTTCAATGCCCGTATGATCTATCAATGGCAACCTACCGACAAGATCGGCTTGACGGTTACCGGATGGCGTGAGACTGCGGCCATGCTGATGCTGACCGCCAGCTTCAGTCTGAATACCGGAGTCAGTGTTGCGCCTTCATGGAATATCACAAGAAAAGTAAGACTTGAGGGGGATTTCTCTTACCAGCATATGAAATTCGACCGTTTCTCGGCGCTGACCGACACCGCTTTGCCGTTGGGTGTCAGCAATACGGTCCGCAATGCCACTGTAAAACTCGTCTATACGCCCTATCCCGGCTTGCAAGTGATGGCTTCCGCCTATCATAACGATTTGCAGACCGATTACTTTCTCGGCGGATTCAACGCCAACGGCGCCAATATCAATCTGCAGTACACGTACGGAAAACAATGACAGTCAACGATTTACCCATCGTAGCCTTTTTCAAGCACTTGCTCGATCCTTTCATCATCTGGAGCATGCTGATTCTGACCGCCTGGTTGTACGATGAAGATTTCACTAGTTATTACCTGGTGCTGGTTATCATCACCTTTTTCATTTCCACCTATATTTACGAGCGCATTCTCATTTACCGCAATTGGCGCAAGGGGCGTTTGCTCGCTTATGTGCGCGATACGGTGATGGGCTGGCTGGTGATTATCGCCATTTTGGTATTTCTCGGTTACGCCACTAAATTTCACAATCAATTCTCCAAGCAAGTCTTGCTGACTTGGTTCATCGTCACACCGCTCATGCTGATTGCCAGCCATCTCATAGTGCGCAGCATCGTCGCCGGTTTATACAATAAAGGCAAATTGCGTTTGGCGATCGTGATCGGCGCCAATGAAAACAGTTTATCGTTCATCCGGCATATCGCCGAGCTGCCCTTTTTGCTGATCAGTTATCAGGGGTTCTTTGATGAGCGCAGCAGTTCGCGCATTGCCGGCCATTTCGGTTCGCAAGCGGAAGAGCCGGTTGATCTTGCCGCGGCTGTCGTCAGACCGGATGACTTCGGTTCGCGCTTGGGCGGATTGGACGATGTCGTGCCGTACATCCAGAAACATAATATCGAGATGGTCTTCATCAGTCTGCCGATGTCGTCGCAGCCGCGCATCCAGAAATTGATGGATGAGTTGCCGGATACCACGTCTTCGATCTATTTCCTGCCGGATATTTATATCTTCGATTTGATGCAAGCACGTTTCGAATACATCGGCGATACGCCGGTGGTAGCCATGAACGAGTCGCCTTTCATCGGCGTCGACGGCGTGGTGAAGAGTATCAGCGATTTTGTGCTGGCTTTGCTGATCATCATCTTGCTGTCGCCGGTGATGGCGTGCATCGCCTTGGCGGTAAAACTCACCTCGCCCGGCCCGGTGATCTTCAAGCAGCGCCGCTACGGTCTCAACGGTGAGGAAATCATCGTGTACAAGTTCCGCTCCATGACAGTCACCGAAGACGGCGCCAATATTCAGCAAGCCAGGCAAAACGATCAGCGCCTGACCAAAATCGGCGGCTTCCTGCGCCGCACGTCACTGGATGAATTGCCGCAGTTCTTCAATGTGCTGGAGGGCAAAATGAGCATCGTCGGCCCCCGTCCGCATGCAGTGGCGCATAACGAGCTCTACCGCAAACTGATCAAGGGTTACATGCTGCGCCATATGGCCAAACCCGGCATCACCGGCTGGGCACAGGTCAACGGCTGGCGCGGCGAAACCGAAGTGCTGGAAAAAATGAAAGCACGCATCGAGCACGACCTCTACTACCTCAAAAACTGGTCCATCTGGCTCGACCTCTGGATCATCTTCAAAACCGTTTGGATCGTCTTCAAAAAAGATAATGCTTATTAGGTATTTAGTTTCAAAGAATGCTACTTAATTACGCTAAAAAATTTTTTTGGAGCGGCGAGATCAAATGAATGAGGGTCAGTCAGTTATCTGACCCTCTGCTTACAGTTTTTGTACCTATACAAAAATAGCCGTTAATTTTGCCAGTAATCCGTTGACCATGGGTTGGAATACTCCCAAAAAATTATTTAGTTGCAAGATGCCAACAATCAATATTAATAAGCCGCCGGCAACTATTCCATATTTAAGGCCGCGCGCAAAATTTGCCGATGCGGGTGCACGTGTATAAGTTTGATTGGAAAACGCCAAAAATATTTTTAATATGCCCAGTAAAACACCGGTAGCAATACACCCTAAGAATAAATGCAGGGCACTAAATACTCTCTTGGTTAAGTTTTCATCTGCAAACTCAAGACTTGAAAAGCGAAGACAAACAATAATCACAAAGAGCAAAATGAGGGAGTTCCAAAAACCTCCGAATCTCACTCTAAACTCACTTTCCATACTCATATTTTTCTCCCTAGTAACGCACAATTAAAATAGAAATATAAATTATTCCGCCATCAAAAAACTATTAAAAGCTGACCATTTAGCACAACTGATCACTCTTTTCTTACCCTCTGGCTAATTTAGAGCTTGATGATTATAGCCAAATTAGTTCTGTTTGTAGTCTTTTCAAATAATTAAATTTTTTCATCTAATTCTCTCGAATGTTTTTATTATCTCACTGATTATTCGGTTTAAACTTAAATAAGTCAGTAAAAACTTACAATCAACAGATTTATAGTTGACCAAATCAATCGGGTATTGTATAGTTGACTATATTGATCAGGTATTATTCGCACGAATACTACACTGATAAGAATAACCCACTCGATTCTTAAAAGGAGTCAATCATGAGACTAACAACGAAAGGAAGGTTTGCAGTAACCGCACTATTAGATCTTGCATTGCAAAAAAGCAATCACCCCGTCACGCTTGCGGACATCAGTCAGCGGCAAAAAATTTCACTATCGTATTTAGAGCAATTATTCGCTAAATTGCGTCAATCTGAACTTGTGGACAGTGTGCGCGGTCCTGGGGGCGGTTACTGTCTTGCAAAAGATTTAGACAAAGTATCAATAGCGGATATTATTCTTGCTGTCGACGAACCTATTGACGCCACACAATGTGGCGGTAAGGAGAATTGCCATAATGATAGCAAATGCATGACCCATGATTTGTGGGCGAAATTAAACGAACTTATTTTTGAATATCTTGGCGCGGTTACATTAAAAGAATTGGTTGACAATCAAATGAATCAGCAAAACCAAACCATCGTTCCACTTATTGATATGCGTGAAACAACTGCTGCGTAAATTGGGTGCATGTTGGTTAAAATAGCTCAATTTGCCATGAGATCACGATAACTTTATAGAACATTTTATTTTAATCTGTGTCGAATTTTTGCCGGTTTTGTTTGTATCTAAAGCCTATCCGGCGCCACAGAATATATAAAACAGAAGTGTTGTATATTGATTTTTTATCTCAAATTGAGAAGGTTGAACTGTTATGTCGATTACCTTAACTGAAAATGCCGCAAAGCATATCCGGCAGCAGCTTACGAAACGTGGGAAAGGCTTTGCGTTGCGTGTCGGAATCAAGAAGTCCGGATGTTCAGGATTTTCTTATACTTTTGATTATGCAGATGAGATGACATCAAATGATCAATTATTTGAGTCCCATGAAGCTAAGATCGTTGTTGACACAAGCAACTTACCTTATCTCGATGGTTCTCAAATTGATTTCACCAAAGAAGGTCTCAATTGCTATTTCAAGTTTATCAATCCCAATATTGATAATACCTGCGGCTGCGGTGACAGTTTTAGCGTAAAAGAGATCGCCAGCAAGTTTTAATTATTGAAAATTTCAATGACTTTTCGTTGAAGAATTAATCTAGCCAGACGTTTGGCAGTTCAAGATTTTAAGTTGTCAGTTTCAAACAAAAGATACTAAAAAAGGAATAAACCAAATGAACGCAGTATTGCAAAGTCTGGTTAATCAACCGTATAAGCATGGTTTCGTTACAGATATCGAATCCGATATTGCACCCAAGGGATTAAATGAGGACATTATCCGGTTAATATCGGCGAAAAAAAATGAACCCGAATGGCTTTTGTCATTCCGTCTGAAAGCCTACGAAAAGTGGCTGACCATGGCCGAACCTGAATGGCAGAATGTTCACTATTCCAAAATTGATTTTCAGGATATCAGCTATTATTCAGCGCCGAAGCCAAAGAAAAAACTGGCCAGCATGGATGAAGTCGATCCCGAATTGTTGCGCACGTTTGAAAAACTCGGTGTCCCGATGCACGAACGCGCGGCCCTGGCCGGAGTGGCTGTCGATGTCATTTTCGACAGCGTTTCAGTCGCCACCACTTACAAGCAAAAACTGGCGGAAGTTGGCATCATTTTCTGCTCTATTTCGGAAGCGGTGCATACGCATCCCGAACTCGTGCAAAAATACTTGGGAACTGTCGTTCCGGTTGGCGATAATTATTTTGCAGCCCTGAATTCCGCAGTATTCACCGATGGTTCTTTCTGTTTCATTCCCAAGGGTGTCAAATGCCCGATGGATTTGTCCACGTATTTCCGCATTAATACCGAAGGATCCGGGCAATTTGAAAGAACCTTAATCATCGCTGAGGAGGGTGCCTCTGTCTCCTATCTCGAAGGCTGCACCGCTCCGCGCTTTGATACCAATCAATTGCACGCGGCCGTGGTTGAGCTGATTGCATTGGATAATGCGGATATTAAATATTCAACGGTGCAAAACTGGTATGCCGGTGATGAGAAAGGCGTCGGCGGCATCTACAACTTTGTCACCAAACGAGGATTGGCAAAAGGTAATAATTCCCGCATTTCCTGGACACAAGTGGAAACCGGCTCGGCCATTACATGGAAATACCCGTCGTGCATTTTGCGCGGCGACAACTCCGTCGGTGAGTTTTATTCCGTAGCCGTCACCAACAATTATCAACAGGCGGATACCGGTACAAAAATGATTCACATCGGAAAAAATACCCGCAGCACTATCGTCAGCAAAGGCATCACCGCAGGTCACTCAAACAGCAGCTATCGCGGGCTTGTGCGCATCGCTCCGACTGCCGAAGGCGCTCGTAATTATTCGCAATGCGATTCCATGCTGATCGGCGATCAATGCGGCGCACATACATTTCCGTACATTCAAGTACACAATAACAGCGCCACAGTTGAACACGAGGCATCCACGTCAAAGATCGGTGAAGACCAGCTTTTCTATTTCTCGCAACGCGGCATCGGCGCGGAAGAAGCTGTTTCGATGATTATCAACGGTTTTTGTAAAGACGTATTCCAGCAATTGCCGATGGAATTCGCTGTTGAAGCCACGAAGCTGCTGAGCTTCAAACTGGAGGGAAGTGTCGGATGATTATTGAAAACAGTTCAACTATTCTTTCAGTTCAAGGGTTACGCGCCAGCATCAATGGCACTGAAATTCTCAAAGGTATCGATCTGACGGTCAAAAGTGGAGAGATTCACGCCATCATGGGCTTAAACGGCTCGGGTAAAAGTACTTTTTCAAAAGTGCTTGCAGGACATCCATCCTATGAAGTAACCGGCGGAACCATTCAATTTGAAGGTAAAGATTTGCTGGAATTGCCGCCCGAAGAGCGCGCTCGCGCTGGTTTATTTCTCGCTTTCCAGTATCCCATCGAAATTCCGGGAGTCGCCAACACACAGTTTCTGCGCCTTGCTTACAATACCGTGCAAGCACAACGCGGCAAAGAGGAATTGGATCCGCTGGAATTCGACGATTATGTGCGCGCAAAAATGAAGTTGCTGGAAATGAAGCCTGATTTTCTCGATCGCAGTGTCAATGAAGGTTTTTCCGGCGGCGAGAAAAAGCGTAATGAAATCCTGCAAATGGCGTTACTGGAGCCTAAACTGAGTATACTCGACGAAACCGACTCGGGTCTCGATATTGATGCGCTGAAAATCGTTGCCAGTGGCGTCAACCGGCTCACCCATAAAGACAATGCCACAATTCTGGTTACCCATTATCAGCGGCTGTTGGATTATATCGTACCCGATTTTGTGCATGTCATGCAGGCGGGACGGATTGTAATGACCGGCGGCAAGGAACTCGCACTGGAATTGGAAACACGCGGTTACGACTGGATCGGTACTGACGCACAAGCGATGGCCGGAGCGAATGCATGATGAGCGAAGCAACCCGTACGGATTACCTCGAGTGCCTGCTGAAATCCTGGCAGGCAAAACCTGCCGAATCACTATCTTGGCTGAACCAATTGCGAGCGCAAGCCATTGATCGTGTCAGTACACAGAAATTACCGACCAAGCGTGATGAAGAATGGCGCTTCACCGATATTTCACCGCTGACCACTCTCCCCTACCGGCCGTCTCAACCGGACGTAAGCTTACAAATTCAAGATATTCAGCATTTGTTCTTGGATGAAGTAAAAAGCCGCTTGGTATTCATTGATGGTTATTTTTCGCCGCAATTATCGGTCATCACCAATCCTGCTCTCGTGATCGGCAACTTGCCTGCACTTTTATCCACGCATGCATCAGCCTTGGAATCTCATCTGGGTCAGTACGCACGCTTTGATCAGAATGTGTTCACCGCATTGAACACTGCTTTTTTGCGCGATAGCGCAGTAATTATCGCACCTCGAAATACCGTCATCGCCGATCCCATTCACGTGTTGTTCATCGCAACGCAGCGTGAAGTTACCAGTTATCCGCGCTGTTTATTAATCGGAGAATGCAGCAGTCAAATCACATTGATCGAAGATTATGTAGCGCTGCAAGAAGCCGCTTACATTACCAATGCCACCACGGAAATCAGCCTGGCTGGCAACGCTCACGCGCAGCATATTCGGATTCAACGAGAAAGCGCGCAAGCTTTCCATTTTGCAAACTGCGCTGTCGCACTGGCGCATGCCAGCCATTATCAATCGGTCAGCATCTCGCTGGGATCGAGGATTTCACGTTATAACCTGGATGTCCGCTTAACCGATGAAGCAGCCGAATGCGTTATTGACGGACTGACCTTGATCTCGGATCGTCAACTGGCGGATACACATACTTGCATTGATCACAGCAAACCGAATGGCACGAGTCGTCAACAACACAAATGCATCGCCGATGATACGGCGCATGCGGTTTTCAATGGAAAAATCATCGTGCGCCCGCATGCGCAGCGCACCAATTCGTCACAATCCAGCCGCAACTTACTGCTGAGTAAGACCGCGCAAGTAGACACCAAACCGCAATTGGAAATTTTCGCCGATGATGTCAAATGCGCGCATGGCGCAACGGTTGGGCAACTCGATCCGGAAGAAATCTTTTATTTGCGTAGCCGCGGTTTGTCGGAAAAAGCTGCGCGCAATTTATTAACCTATGCGTTTGGCGCTGAAATTATCGACCGCATCCCGGTAACATCGCTCAGGCAGCAACTCGCACAAGCGGTGCTCGAACAAACGCAAAGCAACTGAACATGAATCCAGTCACTACCTCTTTGAAACCTAAGATCTCTTCCGGCTTTGATTGGGAAAAAATTCGTGCCGATTTCCCGATTCTGCAACTCAAGATTGACGACAAGCCCCTCATTTACCTGGATAATGCAGCCTCGAGCCAAATGCCGCAGCAGGTTATCGATCGATTGGTGCGTTATCAAACGACGCAACACGCCAATATCAACCGCGCTGTCCATTATCTGTCCGAAGTCGCCACGATGGAATATCACAATGCGCGCTGCAAGTTGCAGCAATTCATCAATGCGCGCGAAGACCGGGAAGTGATCTTCACCAGCGGAACAACCGATTCCATCAATCTGGTGATGCATGGTTATGGACGGAAATTTATCAAGGCAGGTGATGAAATCATTCTGACGATGATGGAACATCATTCCAACATCGTGCCCTGGCAAATGCTGGCCAACGAGAAAGGCGCAAAAATCCGCGTGGTCCCGATCAATGATAACGGTGAGCTTGAAATTGATGACTATGAAAAACTCTTCAATGAACGCACCAAATTTGTCGGTCTCATCCACGTATCCAATGCGCTGGGTACGATCAATCCGATCAAGGGCATGATCGATTTCGCGCATCGTCACGGTGTGCCGGTGCTGATCGACGGCGCGCAGGCGGCGCCGCATATCCCTATCGATGTACAAGCACTCGATTGCGATTTCTATGCTTTTTCCGCACATAAACTCTGCGGCCCGACCGGGGTCGGCATACTCTATGGCAAAGCAGCTTTGCTTGAAGCAATGCAACCTTTCAAGGGCGGCGGCGACATGATTGCCTCTGTCACTTTTGAGGAGACGATCTACAATACGATTCCGCACAAATTCGAAGCCGGCACACCGCCTATAGCCGCTGCGATCGGCTTTGGCGCCGCGATTGAATATTTGACGGTCATCGGAATCGAGCACATCGCTGCTTATGAATCCAGTTTGCTTGAATATGCAACCGGATGTCTCAGTGCCATGCCCGGTGTCAAAATCATAGGTACTGCGGCAGAAAAAACCGCGGTAATTTCCTTCACCATCGATGGCGTTCATCCGCATGATGTCGGTACCATTTTGAATCAGGATGGCATCGCCGTCCGCACCGGGCATCATTGCGCGCAACCCATTATGCAACGCTTTAATGTGCCGGCCACTTCGCGCGCTTCATTTGCTTTTTACAATAAAAAAGCAGAAATCGACGCCTTGGCTGCCGGCATTAAAACCGTACAAAAGATTTTTTTATAATGCATACCAATTCACTGTATCAAGAAGTCATCCTTGACCATAACCGCAAGCCGCGCAACTACGGTAAGCTGGATCATGCCAATCATCATGCCACCGGACATAATCCGTTGTGCGGCGACCGCTTGGATATTACGCTGCAACTGGACAATGATCAGATTAATAACATTGCGTTTCAGGGCGAATCCTGCGCCATCTGTAAAGCATCCGCTTCGATGATGACGGCTGCAGTCAAGGGAAAATCCCGTACCGATGCGGAAACACTGATTCATGAGTTTCGCGAATTAGCCACAGGAAAGCTGGATATCAATCAACCGCATCACCTGGGCCGGTTGACGGTTTTTTCCGGCATACGGGATCTGCCCACGCGCGTTAAATGCGCCATTTTACCGTGGCACACCTTGCACGCCGCGTTAAATTCAATCACCAGCGCATCGACTGAAAGCGACGAATCCGCTCCTGCGATGCCGGATAATGCTTAGTTTGGCAAATGCATCCAACATTCGATCCGCCGTAACTATGTTGAGTCAATCCCCTATTACCACTCAAAATTGTTTTACCGATTAACCGCAGGATTCAATATTACGAAAAATCAAAATGCCAAAAATTGCTGATATTGAAGGTACGCCGAATAAGAATGCCTTGAAATTCATCCTCAAGGAACCGCTGACATGGGGAATTGCACGCTCATACGATAACGCCGAAGCCGCCAAAGACGATCCGCTGGCTTCCGCGCTGTTCGATATCGATCACGTTACCAATGTTTTTTATATCGACCATTGGATCACCGTCACGCAAGATGGTGAAGCCAATTGGCAGGATCTGGCGCGTGAAATTGCCGATCCTATCCGCGCAGCTCCGGCCGCCACCGCCCAGTCCGCCGAGACTGTCGCTGCTGCCAATAACGAGCTGGCTAATCTCAGCTCGGAAGATCAATTACGCCTGGATAAAATTAATGTTTTGCTGGATGAAGAAATTCGCCCGTATTTGCAAAGTGACGGTGGCGATTTGCATATCTTAGGATTGGAAGGCAATATTCTGCGCATCCATTATCAAGGCGCGTGCGGCACATGCCCGAGTTCGATATCCGGTACATTGCGTGGGATTGAAAACATGCTGAAAACCATCGAACCCGACATTCGGGTTGTCGCTGTTTAATTCCCAATAAAAAAGGTGGCATAGCCACCTTTTTACCTACGGAAGCTCTGAAAAACTCATGCTGCGTTGAAACCAGGCTCAAAATGCTCATTTACCCATCGTAAACTCCGCTTTTTCGCCTGATTTCGCCTTGCCTGACCCACGTCGCTCATTACCTTTTTCAGAGCTTCCCTACCAATCCAATCCGGCGATCAAACACGCTTTCTGAATTCGTTGTTGTGCGGATCAATTTCAATTTTGTCGCCGATTTCCACGAAGGCGGCAACTTGGATTTCAAAACCGCTTCCCACCAGTTTGGCCGGCTTCATAATTTTTCCGGTGGTATCGCCTCGCACCGCAGGTTCGGTATATTCCACTTCGCGCACGATCGTATTAGGTAATTCAACGGAAATCGCTTTACCATCGTAAAATGTTACCTGACAAACATCTTCCATGCCGTCTATCAGGTAATTCAGGACATCCTGCATATTGTCCGCTTCCACTTCCACCTGATTATAGTCAGCATCCATGAAAACATAGAGCGGATCGGCATAGTAACTATAGGTACAATCTTTTTTATCGAGAACGACCAAATCGAATTTTTCATCCGCCTTGTAAACTGTTTCCGTCGTGGTACTGGAAAACAAATTTTTCAGTTTCATTTTAACCACCGATGCATTGCGGCCGGATTTGGTAAATTCTGCCCGTTGCACGACCATGGGGTCATTCCCTACCATCACGACGTTACCTGAGCGGAGTTCCATTGCGGTTTTCATATCTTTATCAATTCCCAAATGAAGTTAAAGCATAGTTGATGTGTTTTCTGCGCTTGCCAGCAGCAAACCAAAAGGGGCGAATTATAGCTGATTTTCAGTAAATTGCACCAGATTGGATACAAGATCGGCTTGTTCGTCTAACCGCTGCACCCATTTTTTATTACACTGCGTCAGAGACTCGCGCAAGCTCAGGAAGTTCATCCAGACAGCATTATTTATTCCATTCCCGCCATTCCAGTAAAGCCACATTTCACGCACCGCAGATGCCGTTTCCGGCGGCATGTCCACGGTATAGAGATCAAGAAACGCATACAATTTTTTCCAGTGCGCGCCTTCCGCTTGCGGATAAATATTCCAAATAAACGGATTAAGCGCCCATTGCGCGCGCACGAAGGAATCTTCCCCTCGCACAAAATTAATGTCGCAACTCCACAGCAACCGGTCATAATCGGCTTGCGCCATGAATGGAATGATTTGCACCGTTAATTGTTTCTGTTCGATCAATCCCTCGGTCCGCACCGCTGCACGCCCCGATAAAGCCACAATACGCTCCGCGGCTTTTCCTTGCGGCACGATCAACAAAACCGGAACCGGAGACTCGGATAATATGTGAACTAACCCTTCGATTGGCGCAGTGTCGTAACAAAACAATAAAATACGGACTTGATGGGCGCGGCGTTCAAGTATCTTGTGTTGCTGCAAAAATGCTTGCTCCGCCGCAACATCAAACGCTTCCCGTTGTGCCATCAAATGCTTTTCCCGCAACAACCCGCCGGTGCCTGGCACAAAACCCGGGAAGAAAAATGTTTTGGCTAGGGGAAAACGCGGATTTGGCGAAGGTAGGCCGTGATAGTGCACCACCCAAGGCTCGGCGCTGAGGTATTCTAGATTGATCCAAACCGGTTGCTTTCTCTTGCGCAGCATGGCCGCGATGTAAGCATCCGGCAATTTGCAGGCAAATGCTTCAATCACCACGTCGGCCGGCTCAACTTCCGCAAACACCGGTTGCCACTGACAGATTTCAATCCCCTGCACGCTTTGCCGCTGCATGCCGGGATTTACATCGGGCGCAATACGGGAAAAAGACAACAAGTCATCGATCCATAACCGCACAATTTGACGATAATCCTGTGTCAACTGTTTTGCCAGTCGCCAGCAAACCCCGATGTCACCGAAATTATCGACAACCATGCAAAAAATATCCCAGCGGCGCGGCATAAGGATTTAAATGAGTAAAATTACGTATCGTGAGTTTACCAATCGATCAGGCCGGTCAATGATTGCTTTCTTGCAGGATTCTCTCTTTTTGCTGCTCAAATTCCTGTTCCGTCAGCGCGCCTGTGTCCCGCAATTGTTGCAATCGCTCCAAGGCCGATAAGTGATAATGTTTCTGCATAAGGGGCGTACCTGGTTCATCGGGCGTAACCGGCTTTGCTTTCACCAAGCCAAGAAACTTTCCTATTTTACTGAACATCACTTTGATCAGGCGCCACAACTTGGGCAACAGCCAGATGGCAATGCCGATGAAAACGATCAGCAATATAAGAAAGATTTCCGGGTGCTTGAGTGCGGCCCACATGCCGGAAAATACCAGAAAATCTCCTGTCAGCGACGCCGACCAATTGGTAAAAGGCTCGGGCGATGTATTGATCAACAGCCGTGTCCCCGCTTTAGTCATATGGCTTGTCGCCGCCATGCCGCCGCCCAAAATACCCGCCGCAATTTCCAATGCCGGCGTCACATCGCCCACCGCGCCAGCCGCTAGCATAGCCCCAGCCGGAATGCGCACGAAGGTTTGGATGGAATCCCAAACGGAATCCATTCCCGGTATTTTGTCGATGAAAAATTCGATGAAATACATCACTGCGGCAGCGCCGATCACCAAGGGATCTTCCAAAACCGTCAACTCCGCGGGCAAATCGATATGACCGGTCGAACCACCCCAGCCCAGCACCAGCAGAACCGCGTACAGATTGATGCCGCTCGCCCAGGAAACCCCCATCATCAGGGCGATCGTTGTTAACAAAGCTTCATAATTTTCCATAATGCGACTTCTTGAAATGAGAGATTCTACGATCTGATTTCCGGCTATGACCGTGCAGCCAATATCAGCCGCCGCGAATCAGCAGCACGGGAATATGCGCGGTGCGCACCACCCCTTCCGCCACGCTACCCAGCAGCATATGACTAAAACCGGAGCGGCCATGCGTACCGATCATGATTAGATCCGCCTTATTATTTTTTGCTTCGGCCGTAATGATATTGGCCACTCGCTCACCATGCGTTTCGAGCAATTTTGCCTCGACCGCTACCCCGGCTTGCTGCAATTTTGTTTGCGCTTGTGCGAGCATTTTCTCACCGCTGCCTCTCATCGCATGAACCAGCTCAGCATAATTCAGATAATTTTCGCTATCGAAATACCAAATATCTTCCAAAACATGCACGACTTCCACACGCGCGTTTTGCTGCCGGGCAAATTTAATCGCCTCGTCCAATGCACGCTCGGATATTGCGCTACCGTCGATCGGCACCAATATTTGCTGATACATATCATCTCCGTACAAAAAATGCGCTTGGAAACTCTGTAGAATAGAAAGCTTGACCCATTGTCTTTATACCGACACAGCGGCATTGTATTTTGAAACAATAAAAATGCATACTGCGAATTCCGTCATTCCGGTATGCTGAATACCTGGAAAACCGCTCGATTCTTCAGTAAACTTGATTTTGATGCGATTTGTTTCATGTACGCGCTTAATTGACCGGATTATAAAATAATTGATTGTGGATCCTATTTTTCTATCAATTGAAACCGATCGCATCACAATATACGTATGATCAGTCCGATACGGACACAGCGGTAAATCTACCGGGAAGAGAGTATGCTGAATCAATCAGGATTGCAGAACAATAAAACGGTAAAGTTTCGATTTGATACGCCATCATGTCACCCTGGTAAAAATGTTCGTTCATCATCAAATCTGCTGATTCCCGGCATTATTGCCCTGTTTTTTGCCGGATGCGCATCCCAGGAGCAAGTTCCCGCTCCGGTTATTGAAACAGCACCCGTCACTTCTTCGCAGGAAGAAAATTTACGCAAAGAAATCGCCCGTTTGGAGAAATTGCTCGCGGAAAAAGACGAGCTGATCAAGAATCAACAAATACGCCAGAAAAATCAAGCACTCGCACTTAAGGAAGTGAATAAGGAAGCCACTCGGACGCAAGTAAAATTACACCGGCTTGCAACCAAACCCGGCACCGCTTCCGCCATTGCGGAAACCGAAGTAGCGCTGGCAAACCTGAAACAAACAAAAGTTTCTCCGGCAGATCAGGTTCTGCAAATTCAGGCTAAGCATTTGATCGATGCAGCCTCGGTGCTGTTTGCAAAAGATCAATATGCTTCAGCTATGAATTATATTACCCAGGCCAAGCAGTTAATCAGTTTGATAACCACTCCCAATCACAAGAAAACGATAGATGAGAATAGTGCGCTGCTGGAATTTCATACACCGATCAAATTACACACCAAAGCGAATGTCAATTTACGCAAAATGCCCAGCGCTCATGCACAATTACTGACCACGCTGAAAAAAAATACCGCTGTCATCGCCAATGCCAGCCAAGGTTCATGGTTGCGTGTTCAAGTCAATGAAAAACAAGGCTGGGTTCTCAATACCGGTCTTGAGGTAGGTAAAAATCACAATCCTTAGGAAGCTCTGAAAAAGGAAGCAAGCGATGGCCAGGCAAGGCGGCTGAAGTTAAAGCGTATGAAAAATAACCTCTCGTGAGAGGTGAATTTTCGAGCACTATCTATCATAGATCGCTTACGATCGCCGCCTTCTTCAGGGTTCCTTGGTCTAAGCTATTCTGATGTTGCGGATTTTGGCGATACGCTGTAAACCTGATCGCGTCCGGCCCGCTTGGCTTCGTATAAAGCGCCATCGACCCGGGATAACAGTATGGTGAGCGAGCTATCTTCCGGTTCACTTTGTATGACCCCGATACTGAGCGTTACCTTGAGCGTTTTGTTGATCGTGCTGCAATGCACACTGGCTGCATGCACCCTAATACGCTCCGCTGTTTTCAGCGCTTCACTGATTGCGGTGTCGGCCAAAATAATAATGAATTCGTCGCCGCCGTAACGTGCGGCAAAGTCAACGTTGCGAATCGATTGCGAGATCTTTTTCGCAACGCCGGCGATGATTTCATCGCCAGCAACATGCCCGAGGCTATCGTTCAGTGTTTTAAAATGATCGACGTCGATCATCAGCACGGAAAACGGACGCTTGTTCCGCTCATAACGCGCCAACTGGTCATTAATGATGGCATTCAGCTTATTACGGTTATACAACCCCGTCAGGCTGTCCGTTACCGATAATGTTTCCAATAACGCGTTCTTTTGCTGCATGGCGGCGCTGGCTTGTTCGATCTCGGCTTGATCCCGGCGCAACTGGTCCGTCATCTGATTGAACATTTGCGTCAGCTGCCCCAGCTCATTGCGTTGCGTGTTCACTAATTCAACGTTGAGATCGCCTTTCACAATCCGCTCTGTCGCATCAATCAATTTTCTCAACGGTACGACAATGGCATGACTCATCTGAAAAGCAATCGTAGCCACGATCAGAATGATGACACTGATCAGGCTGACAAAAAAATTCCGCTGCTGCTCCCAAAAAGCATAGATCAATTGATGGCTTCTGGTCGCGATGATGGTGATCAGCGGCTTATCCGATACATAAGCCAAACCCGCTACTTTTTCCTGCCGTGGCCCTTGAAATATTTCATACTCCCCCGGGTGATCGCGCAAGTGTTTCAATACTGCCGGATCAAGCGTGACCGGATTATCCGGATTGACAATTGAAACATCGCTGGCCAGCATGATGTAGTCGTTGGTGTCCAGCAACAAAACATCGCCGGGCGGGGATTTAACTTTATTCTTCAAATTTGGCTGAATATCGCGCAAATCAAAAGTGACGATCAACGCGCCCAAAATGAAGTCATCCACCGATAATATGGGAACCGCGATACTCAGTATGGCGGTTGCATAGCCGGCACTCCACTGCGGCGGCGCGACCACCTCGCCTTGCGTCGATGCGTCTTGCGGCCAATTTTGTGAGAGCTTGACCGGAAAAGGCGTTTCCGTATTACTGGCGATCACTTTCCCGTCGACATCGACGACGGTTAATTCCAGCACGGCATCCAACCGTTTATGCACGGACTTCAAGTACAGCTCCAACGATTTCCGTTGGGCGATGAGCTTGTTCTTTTTCGACTGATTTTCCAGCGATAGTCCTTCAATCAAAATTTTAGAAGTCGCCAGTTCACGGACCGCAAGGATTTGTTCTTTGATCCATAAATCCAATTCCCGGCTGGCATAATTGGCCAGAGCGCGCAACTCACGGGTGACATTCTCGTTGATCATCGTTTCGTTTTGCTGAAACGACAGTATGCCAAGCGCCAATGAAGGAATCAGCGTAGCCAAAATGGAGAAAACGATGATCTTGCTTTTGATGCTTCTCAATATCGATCCCGTGAAGTAATAAAACGCTATACAGTATGAAGCGCGACAGGTTGTTTATCCGGATAATTACTCATTTGATAACCTTGCCACAACCGCCCCGCAATAAACGTTGCAATGGCATTGGCTTGCTGCTGCAGGTTCGGATTGCCCAGTTCTTCGGTTGTCTCTTTGAAAAGTTGCAGCCAGCGCTCAAACAATGCCGCGTTGAGATCGGGCAAAGCGATATGTTTCGGCATCGGTGCGCCGCGGAACCGGCTGGTGCCGCGCAGCTGCGCCGACCAGAAATTGATCATCTGTACAAAATGCGCATCCCAATCGATGACATGCGCTTCGAAAATCGGACCGAGCCCCGGATCCTTCCGGGCTTTTGCGTAAAATGTGTGAACCAGATTTGCGATTTCTTCTTCGGTGTATAAATTGGGATCGGGCATTGGAAACAGTGATTGACTCATAAATAGAAATTACCTCAGTACTGGTTAAAAAAGAATTTGTATGATAACAAAACTGGACTATAACGGTGTTTTGCAGACAGGGCTGAAAACCGTTACCTTATGATAGAAACTAGTTTATCTTCGGACATCCGGATTGTCCAACTTTACATCAAATCAGGCGGCTTTCTTTGTATCGTACGATAACAGCAAAATCCACGGGATTATGTGACAGGGAGTGAGCAACATGAAAAATTTATTCGGTAAAGCATTGCTGGTTGACCCGGTCTTCACCAAATCGACGGCATTTACACGCGCAGAACGGCAGCGTTACGGTCTGCGCGGATTACTGCCTTACGATGTCGCCACGATGCAAAAGCAGATAGCGCGCGTGCTCGACAACATGCGCTGCAAAAGCAGCGCGATAGAAAAATATATTTTTTTAAACGCATTGCTGGAGCGCAATCAGCGGCTTTTTTACCGCACCATGATCGACCATATCGAAGAAATCATGCCGCTGGTTTACACTCCGACCGTCGGTGAAGCCTGCAAGGAGTTCGCACACATCTTTAGAAAACCGCAGGGATTCTACATCACGCCCGAAGACCGCGGGGCAATTGCCGACATTCTGAAAAACTGGCCGGAACAGGATATTCGCGTCATCGTCGTAACCGATGGCGAGCGCATCTTAGGCCTGGGCGATTTGGGCGCCAACGGCATGGGAATTCCGATCGGCAAGGTCGCTTTATATGTCGCCTGCGCCGGTATTCATCCAGCCCACTGCATGCCAATCATGCTCGATGTCGGCACGAATAATGTGCCACTGCGCGAAGATCCGCTGTATTTGGGTTATCCCTATCCACGCATCGGCGGCGACGCTTATCGCGCATTGGTCGATGAATTCGTGCAAGCGGTGCAAGTGCGCTTCCCTAACGCCGTGATACAGTTTGAAGACTTCCTGACGCCGCACGCCTTTGAATTTTTAGAGCGTTATGGTCACCGGGTACGCTGTTTTAACGACGATATTCAAGGCACCGCCGCCGTGACTTTAGCGGGCATTTACACCTCATGCCGCATCACCGGAAAGAAATTCGCCGATCTGAATATCATGTTTCTCGGCACCGGATCGGCGGCCAGCGGGACTGCGGAATTGGTAGTGGAAGCGTTTTGCCAGGCGGGATTGAGTAAACCGCAAGCGCAAAAACGGTTATGGTTTATCGGCCGGAATGGATTGGTCACCACAGCCACTGACAACGTCAAAGCACGCATCAAACCCTTTGCGCAGGACCATACTGCGTGCAGCTTCGTGGATGCGATCGGCGCGATCAAACCCGATGTGCTGATCGGCGCAACCGGGGTGGCCGGCACCTTTACCGAAGCCATCGTGCGCCGCATGGCCGCGGTCAATGAGCGCCCGGTGATCATCGCCTTATCGAATCCAACCTCGCATACCGAATGCACTGCGGAACAAGCCTATCAATGGAGCGATGGACGGGTGATTTTCGCCAGCGGCAGTCCGTTTGACGCCGTGCGCTATGGCGATACGGTATTCAACCCGGCGCAAGGCAACAATGCCTATATTTTTCCGGGAATCGGTCTGGGCGTTTTCGCCAGCGCTGCGCGGCTGGTGACACAAAGCATGTTCCTGGCAGCCGCCGAAGTGCTGGCAAGCACGGTCACGGAACAGGAAATTCAAACAGGCGCGGTTTATCCGGCATTACCCCGGGTGCGCGATGTTTCGCTGGCGATCGCAACCGTCGTTTGCCAGGTGGCAATGACTGAAGGGTTGGCGGAAAAAGCGTTGCCGCAAGATTTGAGCGGCTATATCCGATCGTTGATGTACGAACCGGATTATTGAATCGAATACTTTACCGGTTTGTTGTTCAGGCGAATAAATTGGTAACGCCGTCCAAGCCGACATAATCGATCGAATACGTCGCCTGCTGCTTGACGATCGGTTTGGCATGATACGCGATGCCGACACCGGCTGCGGTCAACATATCCAGATCGTTGGCGCCGTCACCGATGGCGATGACCTGCTCGCGCCGCAATCCCAATTCATCGCAAACCTGTCTCAGCACGTGCGCCTTACCTTGCCGGCC
This sequence comes from Gammaproteobacteria bacterium, assembly GCA_015709615.1. Taxonomy (NCBI): domain Bacteria; kingdom Pseudomonadati; phylum Pseudomonadota; class Gammaproteobacteria; species Gammaproteobacteria bacterium. The sequence goes on from CP054179.1 coordinate 534,135, forward strand.
GATGATGTCGCCGACGACTTTTCCGGTTAAGCGGTTATCTTCAATCTCGAGCACATTTGCCGCAGCATAATCGAATCCGAGCTTCGTTTTGATACGCTCGGTAAAAAAAGTAAAACCGCCGGAAATCACCATTGTTTTCAAACCCGACCGTTTCGCGAGTTGCAGCATTCTTTCCGCGCCCGGGCTGAGTTTGACCCTTTCATCGTAAACTTGCTGCAAAGCATCTTGGTGCAAACCCCGTAATAACGCTGTGCGCTGCGTCAGGCTTTCTTCAAAACTGATCTCGCCGCGCATGGTTTGCAAAGTGATGGCCGCGACTTGCGGCTTGATCTGCTGCATGTCGGCGATTTCGTCAATCGACTCAATGGCCAGCAGCGTTGAATCCATGTCCATCGCAATCAGCCGGAAATCGGCAAGTTTTCTGTCGGCACCGACAAAAGCAAAATCCAATTCGGCTTCTGCGCAATAACCGGGGACAGCATCAGAGTGAGTGGCATTGGTCAAACGGAAGGCTTGCCCGGTAATCCGTTCAATGCCATCGGCATGAGCTAGCTTTGCCAGCTCGCGCAGATCGCTGTTGTTTATTTCCAATCCTTGGATGATTAAGTTCATAAGATAGTCAATCGTCTTAACGTAACGGTTGCAGCGCTGAAAAGAATATCAAGCTTTCTCGCTCCATTCCATAACGCGATTCCGGCCGGCATGCTTGGCGGCATAGAGTGCGGCATCGGCCGCTTTGATCAGATCTTTCGGTTCCCGAAAATACGCCGCATTTTCCTGATAACCGGCAACACCGATGGAAGCGGTGATGCGGATTGTGTTGCGGCCATCGAATTTATACGCGATATCCGCGATCGAATCTTTTAAACGGGCAATGAGATTTCTCGATGCCGCCAGCGAAGTGCCCGGAAGAATCAAGGCAAATTCTTCGCCGCCGTAGCGGCTCAAGGTATCATCCTGGCGGATTTGATCGAATACGGTTTTTACCACCATGGCCAACAATGAATCTCCCGCGATATGACCGTAGGTGTCGTTGACATTTTTGAAATGATCGAGATCGATAATCGCAATCGTCAGCGGCAAATCGTATTGCAGCGCAAGATTGAATTCACGCCGCAGCGTTTCATCGAAGTAAGTGCGGTTATAGGCACCGGTCAAGCCATCGCGTTGCGATTTATCTTCCAGTTCCCGCATTCTGGACAGATCGTGAATCATCAATAATTCTTTGGCTTCCGACAGGATACCATCGGCTTCCGATGAATCGTGAATGCTCATTTCGAACAAATCTTCAACCGCTTTCAAGCCGACTTCCATGATTTTGATCACGTCGATCAACACGTGCGCATCGAATCCGAGCCATTTCTGCGCCGCCTCGTTCAACGCGGTCATTTTTTCCGTTTCTTGCGGAAAAAGAAAATAATCGGCCAGGTAACGGGAAACCGCCAGACACGATTGCAGCGTCGGCCCCAGATTCTTGGGTTCCGGCTGAGAATGGCTATTAATGCAGGATAATGCGATGTAATCGGGAATATGCCATTTTTTCAGCAGCATGTAACCCAGCTCATCATGTCCCGCACCGAATGTTTCTCGTTCGGTGGCGAGCAATACATCGTGATCCGAGGTCGATGTGAACACTTTGCCATATTCTTCCGGCATGATGACCCAGAAAGCCAGGATGCCGATTTCCTGGATTAATCCGGCCAGGAATAGATCATCCAGATAATTCAGCTCAAGCTTTTCCCCCAGAGCACGCGCGGCGAGCGCTGATGCAATGGAGCGGCGCCAGAAAATCGTGTTGTCGAAAGCCGCGCTGGAGTCCGGCAGCTTGCTTTTCATCATCGAATGCGTCAGCGAAAAAGATAAGGCGATGACAAGAACGGTGTGCGTTCCGAGAATACTGACCGCCTGCCGGATATTGGTCGCCACCCGGCGGGACTTATACAGCGGGGTATTTGCAGTGCGCAACAATTTCGCCGATAGCACCGGATCCAAGGAAATATACTGACAAACAGTTCCGATATCGGCATCCGGATCATTCGCCATTTCAATTATCTTGACCGCCACGGCCGGTAAACTCGGCAGCGCTGTACATTGATACAGCCGTCTTTTCAATGCATCATCAATCACTTATTACCCTTTATCTTAGATGATATTCATATATTGTTGAATAATATGCTGATTGTTCATTATTATAAAAAAACCGTATATTAACTTATTTTTTTAGCGCTATCCGTAATAATTCGCAGGCATTTCCGGCTTATTTCCGATAGAGCAATACAAGTATTCATTTTTTCAACCGGGCTGATGCTATGATGTTGCATAACATGCAGTTGCATTACTATGCTTATTTTGAACAAAGCAAGTACACGATAACCGGCTATAACAATCAATTACATTACATTAGCGAATGACTCGGAAGAGCATTCTTAACAAGGAGTTCAATGTGGAATTTGGAATAAAAGTAGGATCAGCGGAAAAACAACGCGGTGCTTGTGCAGTCATCGGTATCTTTGAATCGAGAAAACTGGCGGATTCAGCCAAAGTTCTGGACAAAATCACGCACGGCTATATCAAAAATATCCTCGCATCGGGCGATATGGACGGCAAGGCGAATACCACCCTCCTTTTGCACAATGTGCCGGATACACTGTTCAAGCGGGTGCTGCTGGTAGGATTGGGCAAAGAACAGGAATTCAAGGAAAAATCATTCCTAGCGGTGCTCGGCGCAGTTTTAGGCGCGCTGCAGAAAACCGCGGTTACCGATGCCACGCTGTTTTTATCCGATTTCCCCGTTGCAGACCGCACGATCGCGTGGAAGGTTCATCAAACCGTGATTACCGCAGCCGGCAGCAATTACCGCTTCGATCAACTGAAAAGTAAGCCGGACAACAATCAAAGCAGTTTACGCAAAATGGTATTGTGCATCGATAATCGCGACCATCTGGCTGCTTGCGAAGAAGCCATGCAACACGGTATAGCGGTCGCGCACGGCATGAATCTGGCCAAGGATTTGGGTAATCTCGCTCCCAACATCTGCACCCCGACGTATCTCGCCAAACAAGCCAAAGATCTTGCCAAATCTCATAAGCTTAAAGTCACCGTATTGGAAGAAAAAGATATGGAAAAACTCGGCATGGGATCGTTGTTATCCGTCGCACGCGGTAGCGAGCAACCGGCGAAATTGATCGCGCTGGAATATCACGGCGCGGCCAAAAAAGACCAGCCGGTAGTTCTGGTCGGTAAAGGCGTCACCTTCGATACTGGCGGCATTTCGCTCAAACCCGCCGCTGAAATGGATGAGATGAAATTCGACATGAGCGGTGCCGGTAGCGTTTTAGGCACATTGCTGGCGGTGGCCGAAATGAAATTGCCGGTCAACGTCGTCGGTATTATTCCGGCCACGGAAAATATGCCCAGCGGCAAAGCAACAAAACCGGGCGATGTCGTCACCAGCCTGTCCGGGCAAACCATCGAGATTCTCAACACCGACGCGGAAGGTCGCTTAATTCTGTGCGATGCACTCACGTATGCGGAACGCTATAACCCGAAAGCGGTGATCGACATCGCCACATTGACCGGCGCTTGTGTCATCGCATTGGGAAATTTCACCACCGGCCTGATGAGCAACGACGACAAGCTGGCACAAGAGCTTCTCGCTGCCGGAGAACTCGCCGCCGACCGTGCTTGGCAGTTGCCGTTATGGGATGAATACCAAGATTTATTAAAAAGCAATTTTGCCGACATCGCCAATATCGGCGGGCGGGCTGCCGGAACCATCACCGCCGCGTGCTTTTTGTCACGCTTCACCAAGAAATACCGCTGGGCTCACCTGGATATCGCAGGCACGGCGTGGAAATCCGGCAAGGATAAAGGTTCAACCGGCCGCCCGGTGCCGCTTTTGACGCAATTTCTGATTGCGCAAGTCAAAGCCATGAGCTGAATTGATTCATAAATTGCTGATTAATTTATGATCCGGAATGACTGTGGCATCTCAAACCGCGGCCGTGAATTAACCAGCCGCAGGAATGCCCAGGCCGTAAACTTGGCCGGACTATGATTCGATGACGCAGATTTATTTTTATTCGGGATCGAACGACAAGCTGCAAACGGCTTGCCGGCTTTGCGCCAAGGCTGTGCAGCAAAATATGACCGTGCTGATTTATGCACCCGATATGGCTGTGCTGGAACAATTGGATCAACTGCTGTGGACTTTCTCGCCCACCAGTTTTATCCCGCATTGCGATATCCGCGAAGACAGCGAACTGGTCAACACAACGCCGGTTATTCTGAGTAACCGCATCCCGGCCGACAGGCAGTTTGACGTGTTGCTGAACCTGTATCCGCAGCAACCGCCTTCGTTTGATCGGTTCGACCGGTTGATCGAGATTGCGGATACTTCGCCGGAAGGCAAGCAAGCGGCGCGCGCGCGCTACCGTTTTTATAAAGATGCCCATTATCCGATACAGCATTTTAATCTGGACGATTAAACAAAAAACCGAATAATACGGATTCTTTAGTCATGAGCGACGATAAAACCGCAGCAGATCCCGATGATGCTGAAGTCTTGGATAAATTCCGTAATTTGCTGGGCAAGTACCAGAATCAAGGCAAAATCACCGGCTCGATGCCGTCTAACAACGTGTCTGCAACCGGCAATACAATATCCCATGAAACCAACCCGATACCGTTGCTGACGGAAATCGTAACGTTGCATCCCGCGGTGATACACCGCCAACCCGCCCGCTTGACACCGATACGGCAGATTCTCGACGCCGCGCTGGAAGAAGCGCAGATCGAAATGGATGCGCAAAGCCGCAAGGCGCTGGCGCGCGCGCTGGAAACCCGCCTGGCAAAACAAATCAAATAGCCGTTTTTCTTGTTATCCGCAGCCATACCCCATCCGCTATAATGGCGATCTTTTGCGCCATTCAATACAACGATTAAATCCATGGAACTCGAGAAAAGCTTTGACCCTAAACGCATTGAAGACCGCTGGTATTCCATCTGGGAATCGGCCGGCTATTTCAAACCGTACGCGGCGGCCGATCAAACCGGTCAATCCGCTTATTGCATCATGCTGCCGCCGCCCAATGTCACCGGCACGCTGCACATGGGGCATGCGTTTCAACATACTTTGATGGATGCATTGACGCGCTATCACCGCATGCTGGGCGATAACACCCTGTGGCAGCCGGGTACCGATCATGCCGGTATTGCCACACAAATCGTGGTCGAACGCCAGCTCGATCAGCAAAAACTCGACCGCCGCACCATGGGGCGAGAAGCGTTCTTAGAACGGGTATGGCAATGGAAGGAAGAATCCGGCTCCACCATCACGCGGCAAATGCGCCGTCTAGGTACTTCGTGCGATTGGACGCGCGAACGATTCACCATGGATGCCGAATTATCGCGCGCCGTGACCGAAGTATTTGTGCGCCTGTATCGCGAAGGACTTATTTACCGCGGAAAGCGGCTGGTGAATTGGGATCCGGTACTGCAAACCGCGGTTTCCGACTTGGAAGTGGTTTCGACCGAGGAAAACGGCTCGTTGTGGCATATCCGCTACCCGCTGGAGCAGGCGGACGGCATGCATATCGAACCCAGCGAAGCCCTAATCGTCGCCACTACCCGCCCGGAAACCATGCTCGGTGACGTCGCCGTGGCTGTACACCCTGACGATCCGCGCTATCAGCATCTGATCGGCCGTCATGTGCGATTGCCGTTATGCGAACGTACCATTCCAATCATCGCGGATACTTACGTCGATAAAGAATTCGGCACGGGTTGCGTAAAAATCACGCCGGCGCACGATTTCAACGATTATCAAGTCGGCCAGCGGCATCATCTGGCGCCGATCAATATTCTCACGCTGGATGGAAAAATCAATGATCTGGCGCCGCTTGACTATCAAGGCATGGATCGTTTCGACGCACGCAAAAAAATCGTTGCCGACCTGGAAGCGCAAGGTTATCTGGTTGAAGTCAAACCGCACAAACTAATGGCGCCGCGCGGCGACCGCACCAACACCATCATCGAACCGATGCTAACCGACCAATGGTATGTAGCCATGGAAGGTCTGGCTAAACGCGGCTTGGATGTAGTCGCGCAAAGCGAAGTCAAATTCACGCCGGACAACTGGACGCACGTGTATAACCAATGGCTGGAAAATATCCAGGATTGGTGTATTTCGCGCCAATTATGGTGGGGTCACCGCATTCCGGCATGGTACGACGAAGACGGCAATGTCACGGTAGCGCACAGTTTGGAAGAAGCGCAACAGCTTTCCGGCAAGAGCAATCTGAAACAAGATGACGATGTGCTGGATACCTGGTTCTCATCCGCGCTGTGGCCGTTTTCCACCCTCGGCTGGCCGGATGAAGCGCCGGAATTGAAAACTTTCCTGCCAACCTCGGTGCTGATCACCGGCTTTGACATCATTTTCTTCTGGGTTGCGCGCATGGTCATGATGTCATTGCATTTCACCGGTAAGGTACCGTTCCGTGAAGTTTATATCACTGGCCTGATCCGCGACGCCGAAGGCCAGAAGATGAGCAAATCCAAAGGCAATGTGCTCGATCCACTCGACTTGATCGACGGTATCGCATTACCCGATTTGATCGCTAAGCGCACCACCGGATTGATGAATCCGAAACAAGCCGAATCCATCGAGAAAAATACCCGCAAGCATTTCCCCGATGGCATTCCGGCCTTCGGCACCGACGCCCTGCGTTTCACGTTCGCCAGCTTGGCTTCGCATGGCCGCGATATCAAGTTCGACATGCAGCGTTGCGAGGGGTACCGGAACTTCTGTAACAAGTTATGGAATGCCACGCGCTACGTGCTGATGAATTGCGAGGGCAAAGATACCGGGCTGGATGAGACACTGCCCCTCGCCTACTCCGCCGCGGATCTATGGATCATCGGCCGGTTGCAGCAAGCGGAACAAGCGATTGCACAGGCGTTTGCCAATTACCGCTTCGACTTGGTTGCACGCGAAATTTACGAACTGGTGTGGGACGAATATTGCGACTGGTACGTTGAACTTGCCAAGATACAACTAAACTCGGATCAAGAAGCAGCGCAACGAGCTACCCGCCGCACCTTGGTGCGTGTATTGGAAGCCATGCTGCGGCTGGCGCATCCCGTCGTTCCGTTCATTACCGAAGAATTGTGGCAAACGGTTGCGCCGCTGGCGGGAAAATCCGGTGCCAGCATCATGCGTCAGCACTATCCGATCGCTGATCTCCAAAAAATCGATCAACATGCGCTGGACAATATCTTGATGTTGAAAGAGCTGGTCAATGCCTGCCGCACCTTGCGCGGCGAAATGAACCTATCGCCCGCATTGAAAGTACCATTGCTGGCAAGCGGAGATGTGCAAATTCTGGAGAAATATCAACCATACCTGCTGGCCCTGGCCAAATTATCCGGCATGGAAATCCTGTCTGAAGGATTGCCCGATGCCGATGCGCCGGTATCCATCGTCAAAGATTTTAAGCTGATGCTTAAAATCGAGATTGATGTAGCCGCCGAACGCGAACGCCTAACCAAGGAAATTGCCCGCATCGAAGGGGAAATCGGCAAGGCGCAAGCAAAATTATCCAACCCAAGCTTTGTTGAACGCGCGCCAGCCAATGTCGTCGAGCAGGAAAAAGATCGCCTGACGGCATTTAACGCCAAACTGAGCAGCTTGACCGAGCAATTGAGAAAATTGAATTAACTGAGGAAGAGTTCATAAAAAATACGGGGGACAACACTCCGAGTCGCAGCACTACCTGATCCGGAGTATCGCTTGTGTTGATTGATAGCATAAGCATGACCACTTTTTGAATTTAAATCTGACAGACCCGGCCAAGCCATAAGCCAAAATCACAAAAAACGGGAGCCTCAGCTCCCGTTCCGAATTGAATCGACGTTTAAAAATTACATTGCTGATTCTTTTCTGCGGCGCGCCACAAAACCAAGTAAACCAAGACCCGCTAATAGCATGGCATAGGTTTCAGGTTCTGGAACTGGAGCAAAAATAAAGTGATCATATGCAAAGCCGGCTCCCGTAGAAGAATCATCCATGTACAGACTGGTTACGTGTGAAAATGCGCTCAGATCGACAAGGCCGTTTGAGGATAACCCCACCGTGCCAAGCAATGCCGCTCCGTCGAATATATTGACATCAACGTGATCACCTGGATTATATCCGAATGCGACAAAACTCAGACTATTAACCGCAGTTGAAAAATCAACCTTCAAGTCCGCTTCACAGTTGCCACCTCCCGTTAGCGCGCAGATTTCATGATCGATACCTGAGGCACCTACATAAAGATTACTACCAAAAGAAGTGATGGTCGCATTGGGCAGCACCAATACGGTAGTACCTTGAGGACCAAACGGAAGCCCACTAAAATCAAGCGTATCCGCCGATACCGTTGTTGAAGCCAGTATTAAACTTGCTGAAGCAATAGTTGCAAGCTTATTTACTGTACTGCGTTCTATCTTATTCATTTTTACAACCTCCCAATTTTATTTTTGATCGAAGCTATTTGATTAGGAAGCTATAAAGCAATCTAATCTTCTTGGAATATAGTTAATTCATATTCAACAATAAATAGTATGTATGTATCTTTTTTCTAGTACACATGTCCTATTGATTGTTTACTGATTGGACCAGTATTTAAGCTTCCCATCCTTATCAAAATACAGATAGGTTCCGGTTCCAATACCGATGAAATCAGATCCGACAATTGGGGAATCGGCTCCGGGAATATGGTATTCCCAAGTATCCCCACCCGGATTTTTACGGGTTCCATAGCACCATTTGCACGGCAAACCCCACGAAGCGATAACTTGCTCTTTTGTCATACCCACCGCGAGTTCTTTTAGATCAATTGCTCTGCGTATCTCCTCCGGTAAGCCGGCATCTGACAAAACGTCTTGCCTGATTCGGTTTTCCTTGACTACACCACAACCAATAAGCAAAAAAATGACTGCCGCCAATGCAATAATTAATTTCTTACTCTTAAAAAATTTATCCATTGTAGACCTTTATTGACTCTTGAGCGATTTTAATTGCTTGTTATTGCGCAGAGATTCTTTTGTCATCCTTGCCACAAATAAAAAATCACTGACTCAATTGCCCTATACGTAACTGATTTATTATTTTCGTTATCTAGATCTGGCCTCACCCTTGAAGCAGGTAATTTCGCCCTCTTGCAAGAGCAAAATGGTTACGGAAGTGCACAACCATCTTAACCTGCTGTTTTCCGTAATCGGCCTTTCAGCACTGCATGTTACCATGCAGTTCATAAAAATCAGGAGACTCTAATTAATTTTGCTCTGGTGGTCATTTCTGGATGGTACGTGAGATGGCAAGTCCTAAGGATAAACTCGATGCCCCCCTTCTCCTCATTCTCAATTCGTTTAACCAATGAGGAGCGGTAATAATTAGTCTTTGAAATTATTAGACAGTGTCGTCACAAGATGTGATTAAATTGTAATTTAATTAAGACTGTGTTGATTTATGACAGAGAGTACACGGCGGCACGATCTATCGGATTCGGTTTGGGCGCTTCTTGAAGCGCATTTGCCTGGTCAAAGCAGGCAATGGGGCGGTATCGCCAAAGACAATCGACAGTTCATCAACGCAGTGTTTTGGATTTTGCGCACGGGAGCACCCTGGCGCGATTTGCCTGCGAGCTACGGCGACTGGAAGAATACGCACCGCAGATTTTGTCGTTGGCGCGACCGTGGTGTTTGGGAGGCGCTGCTCGAGCAGAGCTCATTGATGACCCTGATTTTGAGTGGCTGATGATCGATACAAGCCATTGCAAGGTGCACCCGCATGCTGCCGGAGCGCGTGGAGGCAATCAGGGGATGAGCCGCACAAAAGGGGGCTCAACACCAAGGTACATCTGGCTGTGGATGCGCATGGTATGCCGGTCAGAATCATTGCTACAGAAGCTACCTGTGCGGATTGCACCCAAGCCCAGGGACTCATTGCCGGCATCCCGGCTCAGCACTTGATTTGGATCGCCCCGGTATTTCCGGAGACTATTTGTCTTGAGTCAAACCGTATTGGTTGGCTCCCTTAGTTGACGATAATATGCCATTTCAAATTCTGCCGGCGGGATATTTTCGATCGGCTCCAGTAACCGGCGATTGTTAAACCAATCGACCCATTCCAAGGTCGCAAACTCCACATCGTCGATATTGCGCCAAGGGCCGCGATGCCGGATAACCTCGGTCTTATATAGTCCGTTAACTGTTTCAGCCAGTGCATTGTCATAAGAATCCCCGACACTACCAACAGAAGCTTCAATATTGGCCTCAATCAGGCGTTCCGTATAGCGAATCGACAAATATTGACAACCGTGGTCGCTATGATGAATTAATCCCTCGATTTTCCGCCGCGCCCACAGTGCCTGTTCCAATGCATCCAGTACTAAATCGGTGCGCAATGACCGGCTGACCCGCCAGCCAACAATGTACCGGGCAGAAACATCAGTTATAAAAGCCACATAAACAAACCCCGTCCACGTTGCAACAAAGGTAATATCCGCGAACCACAGCTGATTCGGACGAGTGGCTACAAATTGCCGATTGACTTTGTCGGCTGGACAGGCAAGTAAGTCATCTGCAACGGTTGTCCGGCACCTCTTACCGCGCCGGATACCTTGCATCCCAAGCTTCTTCATCAACCGCTCAACGGTGCAACGGGCAACGCCAATGCCTTCTCGCAACAATTGCCGCCATACTTTACGAGCACCATAAACCCGGAAGTTGCTTTCCCAAATCCGTTGTATTTCAGTCGCCAGCTTTATATCCCGCTTGATACGTTCGGGCAATCGATCCTGATGCCGCTTTGTCTCTATCGACAAATACCATCGTCATTTCGACCGGCGGTCGAGCTCCGCCTGTGCGAAATATGCCGATGTCGACATACCGCCTCGAATTCCCTGATCCCTCTCCGCTCTTCTTACCCATGTCCGCAACGTTTCCGCCGTGCAGCCAATCTTCGATGCTATTGTTTTGATCGCCGGCCATTGCGATTCATGCTTCTTTTGCTGCTCGAATACCAATCTTACCGCTCGTTCCCGTACTTCCGGTGAATAACTGATTTGATTCTTCATCTTCTCCTCCTCTCAAATCATTTTATCTCCGGAAATCCCGGGGCGATTCATTCTGTTAGTTTTGGTTACGAATACATTATGACTGTTCCTGAACCTGAAACCTACGCCATGCTTATCACAGGTCTTGGTTTAATTGGTTTTTCCGCACGCCGCCGTAGAGTGATGTAATCAATATTAATTGCTCAATATTAACAGCCACAAAGGAATCGTGTTTCTCTGTGGCTTTTTTGTTTTTGATTTCTACAAAGATATTGACTTAAATAGCGCTTTTTTGAAATCGCAAGAGTTTTTGGTTGCACTGTAAGGTATCAGAGATTTAGTACATATGTACTAGAAATATGGGGGTAATGTACTAGGTATTTAAAGGAGGGGTGTCCTATGTGCTTAAGGATTCGCATACTTATAATTAAAAATGCTGAAATTAATTATTAATTTCAGAAAAAAATATCATTCAGAATATTATAAATCGAATAAGTGATTTGAGATCTAAATGTAATTATCGCTTAGGTACGATCCTTAATTAAAGGAGCAGTCATTATGAAACTCGAGTGGAAAAAGAGTTATCTAGGACAAGTTGCCACAGTTGCGCTGTGCAGCATGTTTACTGTTACAGCACATGCTGTACCAACTGTAGTTAGCGGTTTTAGTACGTCCGCCACGATTGACGATGCCGGTTATTTTTCTCCTACTGGCTCGCTGGGTTTAAGCTTCTCGGGGAGGGAATATGTCAATCATGGTACCTTAGCATCTAACTGGTGGTTAAATGCTAATGGCGCGGCTGTTGCTGTTGCCGATGAAACTGTCGAGAACAATCCATTGAGTTCTACGGCCTTCACGGTAATAAGTAATGTCGCCATTGTTACCAATCTTGGGGTCGGTGGTGGATGGAATATAGTCGAAACGGTGAGTATTCCTACTGATGGCCATGTCGCGGTACAAGTTCAATTGACAAATAATACGGGTGCTACTGCAAATCATGTGCAGTGGGGTGTTGGTGTTGATCCTGATCAAGGCATTCCTGCGGGACTTGGGTTTGGTACTACTAACGTAATTAATGCATTAGGAAATCTTTCTTCAGTAACGGCTACAAGTCTGGACGGTTGTAAGAATTTCTAGCGTTGTTTACAGTATTCAGGAGAATACTGTAGATGAACATACACAAACGCACTCGTTTAACATTATTGGATCGTCAGGAAATCTGGCGGCTGTATCAAACCCGGCTGTGGAAGGTAGTTCAGCTGGCAGAATACTTTCACGTCAGCCGGCCAACGATTTATGACGTACTGAAACGAGCCAGACTCCAGGAATTTACTCCGCGTAGCAGTACCAATCAGCGCTTCAAGACACTGCAGTATGGCCTCAAACGTTTGGCTAAAGTAGAGCAAACCATCCAGGAACGTCTCAAGCGCGAAGCGAAGCGCTATAACAAATCTTATCCGGGCGAGCTCGTTCACCTCGATACCAAGCGGCTTCCATTATTGAAAGGACAGTCTGCCAATAAACCTCGCGAGTACCTGTTTGTGGCCATCGATGATTTCTCCAGGGAATTGTATGCCGATATCTTCCCGATAAAACCCAGCATAGTGCAGCTTGCTTTCTCACAAGCACTGTTGCTCAATGTCCTTACCAGATCGACTATGCTTATTCTGACAACGGCAAAGAATTTAAAGGAACTGACGGCCATGCTTTTGTCAAAGCTTGCAGGCAACACGGTATCGTGTCAGAAGTTTACTCGTGTCAATCATCCTCAAACCAACGGGAAAGCTGAGCGGGTCATCCGTACCCTGATGGACATGTGGCACAGTAAGATTCACTTTAAAGACAGCGCCGATCGACGCATTCAGCTTCTCCGTTTCATTAACTTCTACAATACCGTTAAGCCTCATAAGAGTTTGAATAATGCTACCCCTTATGAAATACTCTTCGCTTATTTCAATCAACCTCTCTGTAAACAACCCTGAGATTTCTTACATTTTAATCGTAACGTGGCACAGATAAACTGAATATTTTATTAAGAGATTGCCATGATTCTTGCTGTGCCGGGCAAAATATGGATGCAACCGTATGGCACTCGCCGACTATAGCCATCAAGGGTACTCAGGATGCGGAATCTGCATTTTTTCATAGATTGCTTCTCTAAAATCGGCAGGCCGGGTTTGATTGAGAAGGACATGCCTTTTAAGGGAATTTAGCTTTCTGGTAGCTGCTTTTTGCGCCAGTGCGGCAAAATGAGTAAGTTGCAATAAAATAAATTCGTTACAGCACGGACTTCTGTGTCTCGCTCAACTTTCTTGAGTAGGAAAATGATTTCTCCGATTTATTCATCATAAAGTATTTTCTGTTTAAGAAAATGCTACTGCAAAGTGGACCGAATTTTCAGAGCGACTACACGTACAATGAGATGATTTTCTCATTGAAGTCAATCCAGTGGGTTTGATGCTTGGGAGTGATCTGCGGCTCGAAACTGCCATCCTTGTCACGGGGAATCTCGATGGACAAAACTCATCGAACTTGCCTTTCAGAATCTTTTACTTTAGCCATTTCCGGTATTGCCAGTGAGATTGCTCACGGTTTTGTACTTATATCGCGACCAAGATGTTCGATCATCTCTGCTTGCAGGGCACGCTCAATAAGTGCTTTGATGAGCTGATTGAATAGACCACGCTCACCGTTTAACTTCTGGTTTTTTGTAATCAGACAGCAGGATATCGATTGAGTCGGTCGGTAGGAGGGAGGGGGCGTCTTTACTCCTAAAATATATAAGCAGTTTCCTGTTTAACCATTTATCTCCCGTTTAATTAGCTGCTCTGGGAAGATATTCAGTATATTTGCGCCACCCTCCGAAATGAGTTATTTCCTGCTTTCCTTCACACAGATACGATTCCCCGAGGATTCCTAATACTTCCCGATGATCGGCCAAGAGAATTTTCCCAACAGAGAGACCGGCTGGTTCACGGCTTAACAGTTCGCCGATATTGGATGAGTCTATGTTCCATATTTCCAAGGATATTTGCTCACCGCTTGAGCAACGTTGCATTGCAGGATGCTGATCGTTAATCGACCAAAGCCGGTACAGAGGCGCGGTTAAAGTTTCTTCCACAAATACGCCGCCCAATTCAAGAAGATTGTGGTTTAACTCCAAACCTCTCATTAACGTACCATTCACGGCAAGCTCAATTTTCATGATCATTTGATTCCCAGTTTATTCCAGTGACGGCTTTTTGCTTGGCGTTGACCGGATTTTCTTACGCCAGCCTTACATGGTATCTATAAAACAAAAAAGCACTTAGGATTTTACTCTCTAAGTGCTTGTTTTATTTGGTTGCGGGGGCAGGATTTGAACCTACGACCTTCGGGTTATGAGCCCGACGAGCTGCCAGACTGCTCCACCCCGCGTCAGAAGTGGGGGCATTATAACACAAGCTGGCGTATGAAGGTCAATGAGCATTTACTGCAACTTTCCTGCTGGAATAATTTCATTTGGCACTATGACAGAGAGTTATTCCATCGTGTCTGTTTATGTCGTTGCCAAGCAATTTCTTTTTTTATGGCCGTATTGATAATTTGCAGCACATCGGCAACATTAACGGGCTTGATCGCTTGTTTGACCTGCCCTGTTAAGCGCGCCAAAGGAAGCTTTCCGTGCTGATAATAGGACCATATCTCATTCGCATAATCGGATTGCGCTAATTCCGGCGCAAAGCGGCTTAGGAATGCCGTCAGATTATCAATATCACGCTTGATCATATAGCGCGCTTGGTGATTACTGGCTGCATTAACGGCCTGGGGCAGATCGATGATCACCGGACCTTGGCTATCGATCAGCACGTTATAAGGCGATAAATCACCATGCACAATTCCCGCGCTCAGCATAGTCACAATTTGCTGAATTAAAATTTTGTGGTAGCTGCGCGCTTGTTTGGGTGTCAGGATCATATCATTGAGCCGTGGCGCCACATTACCTTCCGCATCGGTAATCAATTCCATTAAAAGCACACCGGCAAAAAAATTATAGAATTTCGGCACGCGGATACCAGCCATTCCCAAACGGCACAGCATATCCACTTCCGTACTTTGCCAGGCTTCCTCGCGTGCGCTGCGGCCATAATGGCTGCCGCTTTCCATCGCGCGGGTGCGGCGGCTGTTTTTGATTTTGCGGCCCTCGATATAGCAGGCGCGCTGATGAAAATTGCATTTATTACTTTCTTTGTAAACTTTCGCGCAACGAACTTGTTCGCCGCTGCGCACCATATAAATCATCGCTTCCTTGCCGCTCATGAGCTGGCAAATCACACTATCGATCAATCCTTCTTCAATCAATGGTTCCAGTCGTTTGGGTGTTCTCATAGAGTTTATGCGGTGTGCGCTGTTGCGTCACACTTGTCATCCTCCTGCCGGTTAAAGTCAAAAATAGGCTGTCCACGATGCGGTTATCGATATCTGTTAGATTTGAAATAACCGCGTTGAACAAATTGTAGGAAGAAAGGTTTCTTTTTGGAATGTGGCATATTGCCGCGTGACAATTTGCCACATCACATCCTGAAAATCGGGTATGGGAGAGCCGTTTTTTTCTTCCTCGCTAAATCAAGGAAAAAACCAACATCACGAATTTACGATAAATCGTTTAAAATACTGCGGTAATTCATTGCCAAGCGGCCATGTCACTACTCGCGGGTTGTCACCTTCATCATCATTCGCCGGAAGGAACTGTATGCAATCGGAAGAAAATTTTTTTACCCACCAGGATACCCTGGCGAAATTGCATGAAAATTTACCACTGACCGAAAAGTTGCGTTTCTTACATCAGATCATTCGTCAGGATTTTCCTTTTATCGATCGTCTGGCGATTGCACTGTTTGACGAAAAAACCGAGATGCTCAAAACCTATACGCACAGTACGGAAGGTAATGATAATCCGGTAACCACGTACGAGGCGCCGCTCAGCGCCGCCCCTTCGTTGCGCGCCATCATCGAACACCGCCGTCCGCGCTTGGTGCAGGATTTGAATATTTTTGCCAAAGGTACGCACGAGCACACCAAGCGGATAGCCGCAAAAGGCTATAAGTCCAGCTACACCATGCCGCTGTATCAAAGCGGCGCTTTTGTCGGTTTTTTATTCTTTAATTCGCAGCAGGAACATCCATTTGAAGCACCGGCACTGCGCCAGATCGACATCTATGGTCATTTGATCGCGTTGATGGTCATCAACGAGCTTACCTCCATTCGCACTTTGCTTGCCGCAGTGCGCGCGGCGCGCAGTATGACGCATTACCGTGATCTCGAGACCGGTTCACATATCGACCGCACCGCGCACTACGCCCGTCTGATCGCGCGCCAACTTGCTGCCAGCTATGGTATCAGCGACGAACAGATCGAGCATATTTTTCTCTTTTCACCGATGCACGACGTCGGAAAAATCGGTATTCCGGACAATATCCTGCGTAAACCGAGCAAGCTCGATCCGGCGGAGTTCGATGTCATGAAGACACATCCGGTGAAAGGTCGGGAAATTATCGATTCCGTGCTGGAAGATTTCGGTTTGGGCGCATTCGGCCACACCAATATTCTGCGTAATATTGCCGAATTTCATCATGAAGCGGTCGACGGTAGCGGTTACCCGAATGGTTTGAAGGGTGAGGAAATTCCGATCGAAGCGCGGATCAGCGCGGTGGCCGACGTATTCGATGCACTGACGTCACGGCGCTCGTACAAAGCGCCGTGGAGCAACGAGCAAGCGTTTGCCATGTTGCGGCAAATGTCCAATTCCAAACTGGATCGCGATTGCGTCGAGGCCTTGATCAACAATGGCGATAAAGTGCTGGAAATACAACAGCGTTTTCGCGATATCGATTTGATTTAGCAATAAAACGAAATTCGCAGAATCAGTTGTGTTTGATCCAGTGCTGCACCACCAAACTACCCACCAAGTCGCCTTCGACATTCACCATCGTGCGAACCGTATCGAGGATGCGGTCGATCGGCAGTAAAACGGCGATGGCCTCGGCCGGTAATCCAACCGATTGCAGTACCATCACCATCGTGACCATACCGGCGCTGGGAATACCCGGTGCGCCCATAGCTGCAAGCATCGCGGTGACAAAGACGATCATTTGTTGCATTACAGTGAGTTCGACGCCGACCAGATTGGCGACAAACAAAGCAGCTACCGCTTCATAAAGCGCTGTGCCATCCATGTTCACGGTCGCGCCCAAAGGAATGACAAATCCAGCGACATCGCGTTTGACATGCAAATGTTGCTCGGCGCAGCGTAGCGTGACGGGTAACGTCGCGGCGCTCGAACTGGTGGCCATCGCGGTGATCAGCGCTTCACGCGCGCCCTGCCAGAATTTATACGGCGTCACGCCGGTCATCAGATATAGAATCAACGGAAGTACAACCACGCCATGCAGCAGCGTGGTGCTTAATACCACCGCCACAAATTTGATCATGACGGTCAACAAGCCGGTGTCCTGCGTCGCCACCAGTTGCAATACCAGCGCCATTATGCCGAGCGGAGCCAGGCGCATGATCCAGCCGACCAGCATCAATATCAACTCCAGAAATTCCTGCATCAAAGTCAGAATATTGCGGTAGCGTTCGCCACCCACCACCAGCGCAATGCCGAGCAACAAAGCAAAAATCACCACCGCCAACACGTTTCCTTGCGCCAGCGCCGCGACTGGGTTCTGAAACAGCGAATGCAGAAAATGCGCGAAGAATTCTGGCAATGACATCTGCGTTGCCTGGAAATTCTGCATAGCATCTTGGAACATCGCGACCGGCAATTCACGCCCGGGCTGGAATAGATTGGCAGCCGCCAATCCCAGCACAACCGCCAGCGCCATCGTGGACATGAAGAAAATTAACGTAACTTGCCAGACACGGTTCATTTGCTGATGCGCGCGCAGATTCGCGACACCGACGACGATCGATGTAAAGACCAGCGGTATCAGCACCATTTTTAACAAATCGGTGAACAATGTGCCGGCCAGTTTTGCAGCGTACATGCCATTCTGGCTGATCGCGGACTCCCGCCCCAACTGTGCTAACCACAATCCAAGCAGCGCGCCGCTAATCGCTCCCAGCAGAATTTGATTGTTCAGTGACAATTTGCTCATTGTCATCGGCAAATCACACCCAATCCTTGCCGATCAGAAAATCCGTGTACAGTTTGTCTTCCGCCGTACCGGCTGCCGGCTTCCAGTCATAGCGCCATTTCACGATGGGCGGTAACGACATCAGGATCGATTCGGTGCGTCCGCCCGTTTGCAAGCCGAACAACGTGCCGCGATCCCACACCAGATTGAATTCCACATAACGCCCGCGCCGGTAGGCCTGAAAATCGCGTTCGCGTTCACCGTACGGTGTATCCTTGCGGCGTTCCAGGATCGGACGGTACGCGTTGAGAAAATTCTCGCCAACATTACGCGTGAGTTTGAAGCAGGTAGCGAAATCGGGTTGATTCAAGTCGTCAAAGAAAACGCCACCGATGCCGCGCGGTTCTTTGCGATGCTTTAAGTAAAAATAGTCATCACACCATTTTTTCAGGCGTGGATAGGTATTGTCTCCGAACGGTTGCAATGCGTCTTTGCACGTTTGATGAAAATGAATCGCGTCTTCCGCGTAGCCGTAATAGGGCGTCAGATCCATGCCGCCGCCGAACCACCAGACAGGTTCCGCACCTTCCTTGCGCGCCTCGAAGAAGCGCACGTTCATATGCACCGTTGGTGCGTACGGATTGCGCGGATGCAGCACTAGCGATACCCCCATCGCTTCAAACGAACGCCCCGCCAATTCGGGACGGGCAGCGGTTGCCGATGCCGGCAATCCCGCACCGTACACATGCGAGAAATTGACACCGCCGCGCTCCAGCACATTACCTTCTTCAATAACGCTGCTCATGCCGCCGCCGCCTTCCGGGCGATCCCATTGGTCGCGTTTGAATGTTTTGCCATCGACCTGTTCCAGTCCCGTGACGATGCTGTTCTGCAAATTGATAAGAAATTCCTTGACTTGAGGTGTGTTCATGCAAACTCCTGGTTCCAATTTTATGAAAATGATTTAAAACGCGCATATGCCGGGCAATTAACCACATTTTAACGCAGGTATAGCATGCCGACTGCATTTCATTGTTGACACGCCTCAAATTTGCACCGGATTGCCGTCAGTGCAAGATGATCGGCAAATTGCCAAAAAACAAGGGCGCGTATGATAGACTCGCACAATCTTTTTTAATACCCGAGTAGCAATCGTATGTCTGGCAATACACTTGGCACACTTTTTACCGTCACTTCATTCGGCGAGTCGCACGGCCCGGCGATCGGCTGTATCGTCGATGGCTGCCCGCCGGGTTTAGCCATTAGCACTGAAGAGATTCAACTCGAACTGGACCGGCGCAAACCGGGAACATCCCGGCATGTCACGCAACGGCGCGAGTCCGATACCGTGGAAATTTTGTCCGGTGTGTTTGAAGGCCGCACCACCGGAACGCCGATCGCTTTGCTGATTCGCAACGAAGATCAACGCAGCAAGGATTACAGCAAAATTATGGATGTGTTCCGACCTGGTCACGCCGATTACACCTACTGGCAAAAATACGGTATCCGCGATTACCGTGGCGGCGGGCGCGCATCGGCACGGGAAACGGCCGTCCGGGTTGCGGCCGGAGCGATTGCCAAGAAATGGTTACAGGAAAAATACGGCATTGTCATCCGTGGCTATATGGCGCAACTGGGTACGGTACCCATTCCGTTCAAGCGCTGGGAAGACATCGATCAGAATCCGTTTTTCGCCGCTGACAACAGCTATTCCGAGCAATTGGAAAAATTCATGGATCAATTGCGTAAATCCGGCGATTCGGTCGGCGCCAAGATCAGCGCAGTCGCGCAAGGCGTGCCGGTAGGTTGGGGAGAACCGGTTTACGACCGGCTCGATGCTGAAATTGCTTACGCCATGATGAATATCAACGCGGTAAAAGGCGTCGAAATCGGCGCCGGATTTGCCAGCGTGACGCAAAAAGGCACCGAGCATTCCGACGAAATGACACCGGCCGGTTTTCTGAGCAACAACGCAGGCGGTATCTTAGGCGGCATATCCACTGGACAAGATATCGTCGTGCATGTCGCAATCAAACCGACTTCCAGTATTCGCCTCGGGCGGCGCTCGATCGATAAGGACGGCAACCCGGCGATCGTTGAAACCCACGGCCGCCACGATCCCTGCGTCGGCATCCGCGCCACGCCGATTGTCGAGGCCATGCTGGCGCTGGTATTAATGGATCACGCTTTGCGGCATCGCGCGCAAAATGCGGATGTGCATTGTAAAACACCGAAAATTCCCGGCAGCGTGGATAGTTCGGTGTCTTTCACGCAATCCGCGCAAGCGCCCTTGAAAGAAGACCCGGAACCGGAAGAAGACATGTAGACAGCAAACCACCCATAAACGCAGTTTAGTCTTGACAAGACCGGCCAAATACACGATCATCGCCCCCGCAAAAGAGATTGTGATGATTTGCAGAGAAACAATCGGCTTAGTCGATTACAGTTTGAAGGCATCGAATATAAGCAAAAGCGTAAGTTCGAATCCCGCAAGTGCTTCAATCTGATATAATCTCCCGGTTGCTTAAACAACAAGCTGGAAGTAATTAGATTGCACCAAGCGCCCGTAGCTCAGTTGGATAGAGTACTTGGCTACGAACCAAGGGGTCGTGGGTTCGAATCCTGCCGGGCGCGCCATTCATTTCATTGAATATCTATTACAACTGCCGGTAAACAGGCTATTTCGTTTACTGTTGCTTTCCAAATGGCCAAGTAGCTCAGTCGGTAGAGCAGAGGACTGAAAATCCTTGTGTCGGTGGTTCGATTCCGCCCTTGGCCACCAAATAAATCAAGCACTTAAAGCATAATTGCCTAAGTGCTTTTTTGCTTTATGGCTTCTGTGTAAGGTTGATGTAAGGAAATCCGGTCAACACCAAGCAATAAAAAACCCGGAATGAATCCGGGTCTGCGTTAAATGGAAGTAATCCATCTTCGATTCATATCAAATTCTTGGCTTCCAGATCGCCACAAAATTGAGTCAGCAAGCGATTTATTTCGTCACTCAGAATATGCTGCATTTCAATTACAGTTTTGCCGTGAAGATTTGGTGCTGTCTGCTGCGGCAAGCCTTGCAATTTATCCCTAAGCATACGGCTTGCCTCGAATGCGGCCTTGTGAACATCATCACGAATAACAAGATTACCCATTGCCATATCGTATTCAAGCTTTGCCTGCATCGCTAGTGCCTTTTCTTTCAGTGCCCGGCTGTTTTTGTAAAGCTCATCAGCGTCGCTGCCATCAAGATTAAGCTGGTCGGCACTATTTACAACTGCCTGTAATTCTTCCAGTGTTCGATTATCTTCTACCGTTTCATTTGAAACCGTTGAAATAGAAACCGTTGAAACCGCTCTGCCGCCCGAATTGCCATCAATCCGCATCTGTTTCGTTTGGGTAGGGTCAAGGTTCCGCTTGCGCCATTCAATCGCGCTATCAAGTGAATCTGTAGGCATTCCGCGCTTTTTCAACCGGTTGCACATTTGCTGACTGATGCCTAGAAGCTCTGCAAGGTCTTTAGTTTTCATTGTTCGTTTGCTCCATTTAAGAAACCCATCCTTGACTGTGGGTGGCTAGAATTTGATTGGGGCTCGAATTGCCCTGGCCAGCCTATGTGCTGGAAGTACCTTAAGTCATTGATTAATAAGTATATTACCAAAATAATCATCAGATAAAGGTTACAGCATAACTAAATATAATCGTTACACTGTAACTTCATCCCAGTGACTCAGCTTAACTATTACGCGCTTCCTGTGCCTTCCGTGCATTGTTCAAATAGTTCATGTACCCGGTTGGATCGCTGCGCATCTTTCGCAGCAATACTTCGTGATCGTGTTCGGCAATACCTAGTGAACTTAAGTATTTGCTTATTTCTTTCTCTTCATTTTTCAAATTGATTACTCCCATATTGGCTCCTGTTTTAACGTTAAAAGAAGATTGATTACTTGGTGCTTTGTCATTTCGATACTCCTGCAATAATCGCCGGTAATGATCTTGATTCTTTTCTGCGTGATGTTCCCGCCATGCATGTTTAGCTTCTGGGAATAGTGCGCCGCGTGCCCGGTCATTGTTCAAGAAAAACATTTGATCGATGATGCAAACGCCTTGCTGACTCAAATGCCAGCTTACTATTTGCTTCTCTTGCTCTACTGCTGCTTTCCTGTTTCGGTCAATGATCGCCTGTTGTTCGGTAGGTTTCATGCTTGATTTTCCTCTGATGGTAATTATTCAAATTCCCCGCGTGCGTGTTTCAGGAAATATTCCAATGCTTCAGGATCAGCTTTGCATTTATCAATCACTACAAAATGCTCTTCTACCGATTCTCCGATGCGGTGAAGCCATGCCCGGACAATTTCGATTTGCAGTAATTGAATATCAGAATTTTTTTTGCTTTCTTCTGAAATAGAACTGACAAAACTGACAGAAGGTAACCCCGATTCTTTTGATGAATCTGGCGGATCATTAAATTTTTTTTCACTTTTTCTTGAATTTGAACTGACAAAGCTGACAGAAGCACCTTTTGGCGGTTTTGTCAGTTCACTTTCGGGGGAATTATGAAAATTTTTTTCATTTTCGATTTGTTTCAATCTGGAAAGATAACCGCTCATGATTGCACCCAATGTAATAATGTTGTTGGTCTGCCCTCGGTGAAAGTCTCAACTTTTTTCTAGGTGGTTGTAATCCAATAAAACATTAATGGCGGCTTCAGCTTTCTTTGGTGTGTCGATGCCAGCCCAGCACTTCCGGTAAATATCTCGAACCGTGAACGGGCTATTTAGTTTGCCTTTCTTCAGTTTCGTTAAAACTGATTTTGCAGCATCAATGCCGGGCTGAGTTCCGTAGCTGTATACCCGCCGCGCGTGTGATTCCAGATACTCGCAATAGGCTAAGGCGCGTAGCAATGACGATTCTGATACGCTCTTTTCCTCGCTGTCACACAAGTGATTGATTAACGCCAATGCGGGAACCAGCTTTCGATACTTTGACAGGTGCGACACTATGGCCGGATGATCCTCATCGGATCGTAACCGCTTTTCAAGATTGCACAGCCACTCAATAAATACTTCTTGTGCGCTATCATCAAAATGAAGGTATGGTGTCTTGCAGTATTCGCCAATGGTGGCTATTGCCTGAACATCAAGGTTGTGAAGCTTTCTAACAAGATCATTAACGGTATCCCTTGCCAGCTTATCCGGGAATCTGTCAATGTATTCATACTTTGGTGATATATCCGGGTAAACCATCAGCCCAAAGCGTTGAAGCAAGCCATCAGCGCCCGCGCCGCCGGATAGTGCTTCTCTCACGTATTCACCCAATACGCCCGGCTGTATTCCGCCAACAATCGATAAACAAGCGGATTCGATATGCAAATTAGTACCACGCATTATCCTGTCGATTGTGTAGGATTGATTGCCATCCGCTGCCGTTAAATAAAAAGCTCGCGCGCCTTCCTGCCCTTGCTTATCAAGGCTTTTAAGCAATCCAATAAGCTCATCGGCTTCGAATAAAATCCCGTTGGGATTCTCAATCATTAATTGACCAAGTGCTTCCGCCGTTGCGTCATTGGTGATGAACCGGGGCGCTGTTTCTACTTCTTGCGAGTTATCTGAGTCATTTTTCAAATACTCTGAAATATCCGCCGCCGGATCATTTTTCAGCATCCTCTTTGCTTGTGACTTCTTGGCAGCTTGTCGAAGCTTCGATTCTTCCCCTGAATTTATCAATTGGGTGTTACGTTGATGGATTTCTTGCGCAATCTCGATTTGCAATTGCTTTAGTGGTTTCATAACTTCGCTACGATTTGGCGATTTCATAACACCGGAACCGCCGATTACCGCGCCCCAAAGATTTGGAACAATTACCCAGTTATCACGCCTCTTCGGTCTTATCCCAATTTTGCAGCCGATTATAGAACTAAACATTAAGTAGGTATTCACAGCCGCAAAATCGGGCGGGCATTGCATCCGCTCTGAAATATCTTCAACGTAACCGCGAATGCTTGCCGGTAAGAAACAGTAATCGAACGATTTCACTTCCGGCAATTCGGGTAACGGTTCGGGTGTTAGTGCATTAGGCTCAATGGGGGCAATCGCGGCTTCGGCTTTTTCTCGCAAACTCATTTTGCGCCCTCCAAATACGTCAAACCATCGTTGAGCCGCAAAATAATTTCAGCGATAAAATCCCTGTCATCACTCGATAGCGCATTCAGCTTTTTCAGATCGTTCGCAACCACCAGTAGCCGGATCAAATCGCCACGCAAGGCATGAAGCAGTTGCCATGCTGAAAAACCGCCGCGGCTTCGTTTTTCGTATTTTGGATTGTCGCTCGGTGGGAATAGGCTGGCCGGATCGATACCCAGTGCATTACAAATATCAACGCCACCGGCTCCGCAACCATGACAGTGAAGCAAAATCACTCCGTCAGGTTTTTGCGTTACGGCAAGACTCGGTGTCCGATCCTGGTGAACAGCGCAGCAAGCAATGTAACGCCCTTCACCAATTCGTCTAACTTTCGATAATCTGCCGATAAGTTCATGCAAATTGCGATTATCATGCTGCGATTTTGAGGTATAATAATTCATCTCGCAAAACTCCAAAAGTAGTCATGGGAAAGCCGTCCGGGAATACTCTCCCGGCGGCTTTTTTGTTACCTCAGAGCCCGTTGTCCCTTTTAAATTTTTCGACTGCTTCACGTACTTCGGCCTCGCTAATTTCGGGAAGTATCTGGGCAACGAATTGTGTTGCGAATACCGATGCACTGAATGTGTATGTGCCTCCAGCGCCGGTGTGTGCTGCCATTGCTGCAATCAGATTTTTTCGCAGCGTTGTATCAGTCTTGATTTTCGCAATTGCTTGGTTTCGCTGTTCCGCACAGAATTCGCGCCGCGCTGCTGCCGTTGCCTGTTCCGCTTGTAGAATCTGCTGATCAATTTCCCTGACTGCGTCCTGCGCAAGCGTTTTCAACCTTTCAGCTTCAGCAAGTTTTGCGCGTTCTGATTCAATCTCTGCGCGTGAAGCTTGCACCTGCTGCATAGTTGCCTCATCGCAAATGTAGCGCCGCTCCAAAAGGGTGTGAGCATGTTCAAGGTTGGCAAGCTTCGCGCGGGTTTCCGCGGTTATGTTGTCACATGAACGTTTTTTTTCTTGAAACTTTGCGCATTTGGCCTGCAATTCGGCTTCGGCGGATAGGGCGGCTGTCACTGCTTGGTTGCTCATTGCGCACCTCCGTTTAGCAATTTCGCAATGTCAGCAACCGGCCAAAGTAAACGATTGCCAATTTTTATTGGTTTAATTCCGTGACACTCACCGGTCAGGCAGTATGATTTTCGGGCGGTCTGTGGCATTTTGCCAATTGCGCGCGTAAATTCGTCCGTTTTGATGTGATCGCGGCCTTTTGAAATTTCTGCAAGTTGTGCTGGTATATTCATTTTTTCTCCAGGTGGTTGATAAAGAAATTTGGTTGATTCGTGCTGCTTTGGCGGCAGAATAATGGAATGGCCTGTAACATATAAGGCAAAAATGTAACTTTATTGATTCGGGGTTATTCGGCGGCAGATTAGTTGAATGGCTTGTAGCATTTAACCCAGTAATGAGAATTTTTTATTGCGATTGATTTTTGGCAGGAAGTCATGGCCGGGCTCCCTTTTTATTGGCACTCGATACCCAAAACTTTCTTGATTTCCTTAACTGGCCATGCCAAACGCTTATTGATGCGGATCGGACGAATCAAACCACTTTCTTTCATTGCCCAAATTCTTAGTGTTTGCGGTCTGCGGTTAAGGTAAAAAGCGGCCTGTTCGGTTGGTACTGTGGCCAGTGTGATTTTTTCGATTGATTGAAACTTGTCTGATGCTGTCTGCATTTTTCACCTCGTGTTTATGTTGAGGTGTAAATGATTGCTGAATAACTTGTGTATGTATGTAACGAAACTTGCAGGGTGCTGGTTTTGTTATATTTATTTCATTAACTCTTTGTAACCTCCTTCAATAAGTTTAATTGCATTTTTATAAGCATCCCTTGCTCGTTTTTCTGCATTCTTTTGGTCTAATGCTAAATCTGGGTCTGGGTTCTCAATTTCATTTCGATATAGTTCTTCTCCAATTTGATCAAACTTGTCTCCCGCTTTTCTGCCATCGTATGCCCTTAAATACATTGGCAGATTTCTTATTTGAATACCGATTGCTCCCCGTTTTTTCTCCCATTCGTGATATGGGTAATCTGGCTGCAAATAATCCAATATAGATACTCTTTCTTGCAAAAGAATTTTCGCGTTATCCAATTGTTTGTCTAATGAATAACGTAGATCGAATCTTAATGTCATTTCGAACCAATCTTCGGGCTCTGGTTCTATTGGTTTAGACTCAATTTCTACCTCTTCCCAGCCAGTTCTAGTTGGTATATAGCCTTTGTTATTTGATGGGTTGCTAAAATCCTGCTGAATTTCTCTTGGCAAATCTATGAGGTGCGGTATGCAATTGTAACCATCATCGTTTGCCGGGTCGGCTAAGTATAGGATTTCCCATTTTTCATCGATTAATTGATCCTCTACTGAGTAATCGAATGGAGTTTCATCACCTGTTCTGTTGAAATATTCTCCTACTGTTTCACCAGCAAGTGCTTGGTATTTACAATATCGAAATTTTGTATCATCAGACGCATCTGCCAGCTGGTGGCGGGTGTATTTCCTGCCGAAATCTGGGGATTGAGCGCAGTATCCATAATCATTCTGATATTCTGGATTTCTTCTAAGAAATTCCCACGCCCATTGGCTCAGTGACAAATCATCTGCTGTCAATGGATAGGCAGAAGCATCGCGCCAATCTGGTGGATTAAATACGCTCATTACGCACCTTTAACGTATGCCTTATTTGAAACCACCCCAGGCGGTGAAGGTCTCCGCTTTCGCCCGAGGTGGCTGTCGTTATTTTCTAATCTCGTTTCATTGTTGCCTTGTCTAATCTCTGCGACGTTTTTGAACAATATTCAACGCCATGACTGGATATTGCTGAGATTGATTCTACGGCTTTAAAGATTCCATCCTGATCCAGGCCACTGTCATTCAGTTCGTTTGAAATTATATGAATTGCATTAAACAGCGATTCCATGCGGTACAGATCAAACATGGTGTAACTTATCGCTTCGCTTAGGTTATTGGGTGTGGTATTTTTGCTGTTAGCCATGGCTCAAACTCCTTATTAGTTTGTGTTGTGGTTAGGGGTTTCAGGTGCTTCTACACTTGATAACCCCGCTTTTTGCCCGAATCCGTCAGGCGGCGGTGTTGCTCTTTAATGCTGCTTTATCCAGTCCCGTAGCGCATCATTAATGCGTGTTTGCCAGCCATTACCGGTTGCCTTGAATTGCTTCAATATGTCCGTATCTAGTCGAAGCGTTACCTGCTCCTTTTTCCCGCTTCCTTGCGGCCTTCCGCGCGCTTTCCTGAATTGCTGCAACTCTTCATCCGTTAAAGGTAAGTTATCAGGATCGGTAAGCGCGGCGGCTGTAATTTGCGCATCTTCCGCATCGGTTGGTTTAATTAATTTCTTGTTCATAAAAATCAAATTCTCTCTGGTTAGCCTTGCGTAAGCTGATTATTCGCCGGTCATCTCCACGGTCAACATAAACCACGCAATAAAGCCTTTCATTAATAGGTGCCAAGGCAATCATGCGGAGTTCCCCATAATCCCGCCGTGTGTCTTGCCATATCAACGCAGCTTCCCAATCAATAAGCACTGCATCGGTCAGTGATACACCATGCTTTTTCTTGTTTATTGCATTCTTGACAGTATCGCAAATCACTTTCATATATTAATGTAGTTACGTTTATTCTGGGAGTCAAGAATTATTTGCAGTTACGCTTATTTCTTTACAACGTGCAACCCTGCATGTGCAGGTATAAATTCAATCCCGGCTTGTTCCAATATCCAGGCTTCTATTTTGACGTGCCACATGCGCAGCAAATCAAGCGGGCGGCGGATATAGTTTTGCTCTCGCACACCTTGGGGCGCATGGCCTTGAATCTGCGCAGCGATACCGGCAGGCATTTCTATCCATTCGCAAAGACTGGCAAATGATCGCCTTAAGCCGTGCAAAGTCAGGTCTAAACCAGCAATAGCACAGGCTTTACGGTGGGCTATAGAAGGATCGGTTAAGCGGCCATTGGCGGCGGATACGCTGCTGAATACCCATTGATTGCGGCGCGGTAGCATTGACAGCAAATGCGATACATAGGGCGTTAGCGGAATGATTCTAAAATCTTCAACCTTATCCTTTATGGTCATGCTGTTCCATTGAAAGTCTATATCTTCCCAGCGCAGCGAAGCTATTTCCTCACGCCTTGCGCCGGTCAGTAACAGCGTTTGCAAGTATGCGCTGATAACCGGATTCTGAATTTTCTTGATCGCGTTAAGCCATGCGGGCAATTGTTCCCGCTGTAATACGTCATGCTTTACTTTGGCCTTCCCCAGTCTTTCTTTAGCATCATTGTTTTGCGCGGGATTACTTGTCACAATAGTTTTATATGTTGAATGCCTGCTGCACCAATTCAGAAACGCTCTTAATAATCGTAAGGCAAGCCGGGCGCGTGTCGGTCTAATCACAGCTTCGGCCTGTGCCCACTCGGTTACTAATTCCGGCGTTAAATCTACCAGTCGAATTTTTGCAAGCGATGCCAGCGAACCCGGTTCCGTCAGTTTCTTACTTCGTTTGCGCGGATCGCCACCGGCCTGCATAACTTTTTCATGGTCACGGATATGCAGCTCTGACCATAGCGGCTTACGGGCGGCCACATATTCTTCCCATGCTTGGGCTACTGTTACAGTTTCACGCGCTTCCTGCGCTTTCTTGGCTGCTGCGGCGGCTTGATCTGCTGCTTTTTTGTCGGCTGCTTCTTGACGTGGGTCTATGCCTTGATCGGTCTTAACTTTAAGCCGGTTTGCCTCCTCTTGCGCTTCTGAAATACTCCATGCGCGCTGATCGCCAATAGTAAGGCGTAGGGTTTTGCCGTGTAACTCGGTTTGGAATATGTAAGATTTTGCGCCGCTGGCAGTGACTCGCAACCCTAAGCCGGGTGTTTTCCCATCCCAAAATATACTTTGCTTTGCACCTGGTTTGCACTTGAATGATGCAACACGTTCAGAAGTGAAGTTATCCCATTTCATTTTTGATTATTTCCCGTGTAAGGCTGGTGTAAGGAAATATTATCAAAATAGCGGAATATCAATCAACACAAATAAAAAGAGTATTTTTGTAACTATATTGTTTTTATGATATTTATGTGTTTTTATAAATACCAATCAACACCAAGAAATATTATTTGTTGAGGACTGAAAATCCTTGTGTCGGTGGTTCGATTCCGCCCTTGTCCACCAATAAAATCAAGAACTTACGGTATAATTACCCAAGTGCTTTTTTCATTTTATGAGTCCGTGTAGGCACCATGTAGGCAAATGGAATCAACTTACAACGGAGGTTTAAAAATGGAAAATTTTAAAATAGAACGCGACAACGGCGCATCTATATCTTTTAGCGGTGAATTAATCGCCAAAGTATCAAGCTCTGATAATAACGCCTCGGGTTCATCGTATTCAGGACAAACGGGCCGCTGGCAGGTATTGGCGTTATATAAAACTGAAGGCGGAAAACTTATCTGCGAACGGATCGACCGCGCGCGCTGGCAAGGTGAAAGGGATTCACACTCTGCGAAGGTATGCGCCAATAATGATGAAGTAATCGATTTCTTCGGTCATGGCTGGCTTGCAAAGGATTTGTACGATGAAGCCGGGATAGATTCGGCTGAATGAATAGAATAATCAAAGAACGCAAAACAATAAAAAACCCGGAATAAATCCGGGTCTGCGTTAAATGGAAACAATCCTTCTTCGATTCATATCAAGTTCTTGGCTTCCAGATCGCCACAAAATTGAGTCAGCAAGAGATTTATTTCGTCACTCAGAATATGCTGCGTTTCAATTACTGAATCGCCCCGGTATTTCCGGAGACTATTTGTCTTGAGTCAAACCGTATTGGTTGGCTCCCTTAGTCGGCGATAATAATATCGCCATTTCAAATTCTGCCGGCGGTATATTTCCGATCGGCTCCAGTAGCCGGCGATTGTGATTGTTAAACCAATCGCCCCATTCCAAGGTCGCAAACTCCACATCGTCGATATTGCGCCAAGGGCCGCGATGCCGGATAACCTCGGTCTTGTATAGTCCGTTAACTGTTTCAGCCAGCGCATTATCATAAGAACCCCCGACACTGCCAACAGAAGCTTCAATATTGGCCTCAATCAGGCGTTCCGTATAGCGAATCGACAAATATTGACAACCGTGGTCGCTATGATGAATTAATCCCTCGATTTTCCGCCGCGCCCACAGTGCCTGTTCCAATGCATCCAGTACTAAATCGGTGTGCAATGACCGGCTGACCCGCCAGCCAACAATGTACCGGGCAAAAACATCAGTTATAAAAGCCACATAAACAAACCCCGTCCACGTTGCAACAAAGGTAATATCCGCGAACCACAGCTGATTCGGACGAGTGGCTACAAATTGCCGATTGACTTTGTCGGCTGGACAGGCAAGTAAGTCATCTGCAACGGTTGTCCGGCACCTCTTACCGCGCCGGATACCTTGCATCCCAAGCTTCTTCATCAACCGCTCAACGATGCAACGGGCAATGCCAATGCCTTCTCGCAACAATTGCCGCCATACTTTACGAGCACCATCAACCCGGAAGTTGCTTTCCCAAATCCGTTATATTTCGGTCGCCAGCTTCATGTCCCGCTTGATACGTTCGGGCAATCGATCCGGATCCCGCTTGCGCCTTTTGTATTCATAATAATTCGACGGAGCAATCCGGATTTGTCTACAGATTGGCTCGACTCCGTATGCCGCTTTATTTCTATCGACAAATACCATTGTCATTTCGACCGGCGGTCGAGCTCCGCCTGTGCGAAATATGCCGATGCCTTACGCAATATTTCGTTGGCACGCTTTAATTCCCGATTTTCCCGTTCCAATTCCTTGAGCCGCTCACGATCCGATCGTCGACAGTCCGCCTCGAATTCCCTGATCCCTCTCCGCTCTTCTTACCCATGTCCGCAACGTTTCCGCCGTGCAGCCAATCTTCGATGCTATCGATTTGAGCGCCGACCATTGCGATTCATGCTCCTTTTGCTGCTCGAATACCAATCTTACCGCTCGTTCCCGTACT
Source organism: Gammaproteobacteria bacterium (assembly GCA_015709615.1). Lineage (NCBI taxonomy): Bacteria > Pseudomonadati > Pseudomonadota > Gammaproteobacteria > Gammaproteobacteria bacterium. The sequence goes on from CP054179.1 coordinate 565,560, forward strand.
TCCGGTGAATAACTGATTTGATTCTTCATCTTCTCCTCCTCTCAAATCATTTTATCTCCGAAAATCCCGGGGCGATTCACAGAAGGATTAGCCGAATTTGCCAGTAATATAATCTTCTGTCGCTCTCTGCTTGGGTTTGGTAAAAATCGTAGCGGTATCGTCAAACTCGATCAGCTCTCCCAGGTACAGATAAGCGGTATAGTCGGAAACACGTGCGGCCTGTTGCATGTTATGCGTGACAATTGCAATGGTGTAGTCCTGCTTCAGTTGGAAGATCAAATCTTCGATGCGCGCGGTGGAAATCGGATCGAGTGCGGAGGTCGGTTCGTCAAACAACACCACTTCAGGTTTCACCGCGATCGTACGGGCAATGCACAAGCGCTGCTGCTGCCCGCCGGAAAGGCTGGTACCGCTCTGATCCAATTTATCCTTAACTTCTTCCCACAGTGCGGCTTTTTGCAATGCCCATTCCACCCGTTCGGCCAAATCGCAGCGATTTAATGATTCATAGAGTTTTACGCCAAACGCCACGTTATCGAAAATCGACATCGGAAACGGTGTCGGCTTCTGAAATACCATCCCCATTTTGGCGCGCAAGCTATTCAAATCCTGCGATTTGTCGAGAATATTGAAACCGTCCACCAGGATTTCCCCTTGGGCGGTTTGGCTCGGGTACAACTGATACATGCGATTCAACGTACGCAGCAGCGTCGATTTGCCGCAACCGGAAGGGCCGATGAAGGCGGTAATCTTGTTTTTCCGGATCTGCATGCTGATCGACTTCAGCGCATGAAAGGTGTCGTAATAAAAATTCAAATCGTTAATGGAGACTTTGGCAATATCGGATGGTGAAAAATTGATTGTCATTTCAGTTTTAACTTTAAAAATCGCGCTTGCGTAAGAAAATGCGCGCGGCAATGTTCAATCCGAGAACGCTCAGCGTGATCAACAGCGCGCCTGTCCAAGCCAATTCTTGCCAGTACTCGTAAGGGCTCATGGCAAATTGGAAAATAACCACCGGTAAGTTAGCCATCGGGCGGCTCATATCATCTGTAAGAAATCTCAGGGTTGTTTACAGAGAGGTTGATTGAAATAAGCGTTGAGTATTTCATAAGGGGTTGCGTTATACAAACTCTTATGGGGTTTGACGGTGTTGTAGAAGTTAATGAAACGGACAAGTTGAATACGTCGGTCAGCAGTGTCTTTAAAACAGAATTTGTTGTGCCACATGTCCATGAGCGTGCGGATCACGCGCTCAGCTTTCCCGTTGGTTTGAGGACGATTGACACGAGTAAACTTCTGACCGATACCGTGTTGCCTGCAAGCTTTGACAAAAGCATGATCGTCAGTTCCTTTAAATTCCGTGCCGTTATCGGAATAAGTGCAATCGATTTGATAAGGACATTGGGCAACAGTAGCGATGAGAAAGCAAGCGGCGCTGTATTGAGTTTTATCGGGGAAGATATCGGCATATAATTCCCTGGAGAAATCATCGATGGCCACAAACAGGTACTCGCGAGGTTCATTGGCAGACTGTCCTTTCAATAATGGAAGCCGCTTGGTATCGAGGTGAACGAGCTCGCCCGGATAAGATTTGTTATAGCGCTTCGCTTCACGCTTGAGACGTTCCTGGATGGTTTGCTCTACTTTAGCCAAACGTTTGAGGCCATACTGCAGTGTCTTGAAGCGCTGATTGGTACTGCTACGCGGAGTAAATTCCTGGAGTCTGGCTCGTTTCAGTACGTCATAAATCGTTGGCCGGCTGACGTGAAAGTATTCTGCCAGCTGAACTACCTTCCACAGCCGGGTTTGATACAGCCGCCAGATTTCCTGACGATCCAATAATGTTAAACGAGTGCGTTTGTGTATGTTCATCTACAGTATTCTCCTGAATACTGTAAACAACGCTAGAAATTCTTACATATCATCGTTCCAGAATTGATTGTTGAGCGCGGTAAACAATAACGGCGCGGTTTCGCCGCTGATACGCGCAACCGCCAATAAAATGCCGGTCATGATGCCCACTTTGGAAGCGCGCCAGGTTACGAGTGTAATCACTTTCCATTGCGGCGCGCCCAACGCGATCGCGGCCTCGCGCAAACTGTTGGGAACCAGCCGTAACATATCCTCGGTCGTACGCACGACCACCGGAATCACGATCAATGACAACGCCAGCGCGCCGGCCCAGCCGGAAAAATGCCCCACTTTGGCGACATACACCGTATAGACAAAAAGACCGATGACAATGGATGGTGCGGACAGCAAAATATCGTTCACAAAGCGTGTAGCCGGCGCCAGCCAGCCGCGTTGGTCAAATTCCGCCAAATAAGTGCCGGCCATGATCCCGACCGGCGTACCGATCAATGTCGCCAGCATCACCATGACTAAGCTACCGGCAATGGCATTCAACAATCCGCCGCTATCGCCCGGTGATGGCGTCATTTGTGTAAAGATTGCGGGACTAATACCGCCCAACCCTTTATCGAACAACGTCAGCAAAATCCAGAACAACCAGAACAAGCCGAACACCATCGCCAGCACCGAACCCATCAGGTTGATCGCGTTAATGATACGGCGGCGGGTATAAATAGGGATCATGGTGCGGCGCTAAGCGACGGTGCCTTCGCGTTTTTTCAGTTGCAACAACAGAATCTTGCAGCAAGCCAGCACGACAAACGTGATCAGGAACAAAATCAAACCCAGTTCGATCAATGCCGCGGTATACAAATCGCCGTCGGCTTCGGTAAATTCATTGGCCAAAGCCGAAGCGATGCTGTTCCCCGGCATGAAAAGCGAGGCGTGCAACTGGTGCGCGTTACCGATGACAAAAGTAACCGCCATCGTCTCCCCCAAGGCGCGGCCAAACCCCAGCATAATCCCGCCGACCACACCGCTCTTGGTATAGGGAAGCACCACGTGCCAAATCACTTCCCAGGTGGTGGCGCCGAGCGCATAAGCGGATTCCTTGAGCAACGGCGGCACAACCTCGAATACATCGCGCATCACGAAAGCAATAAAAGGAATTACCATGATCGCCAGAATAATACCGGCTGTCAGCATACCAATCCCCATGACGGCGCCCTCGAACAAAAAACCGATTCCGGCCACTTCTCCCAATGTGCTTTGAATCCCCGGCTGTATATGATGCGCAAAAAAGGGCGCAAAGACGAACAATCCCCACATGCCGTAAATAATGCTGGGAATACCCGCCAGCAGTTCGATTGCCGTTCCCAGCGGGCGGCGCAACCAAGGCGGAGACAACTCGGTGAGAAATAATGCGATGCCAAAACTGACCGGAATACCGATCGATAATGCAATCAGCGATGTAATCAATGTGCCGATGATAGGCACCAGCGCGCCGAACTTCTCAGTAACCGGGTTCCACTGGGCGCTGAACAAAAAATCGAAACCTAACGCCTGTATCGCCGGCCAGCTGCCGATAATCAAGGAGCCGATCAGCGCAACCAGCAATATGAAAACAAGCGCAGTAAAAAACCACGTCACCCGGCGAAATACCGAATCAAGCTGCCGTTGCCTCTTCAATTTCGTTGCGGGATATGTTACCGGCATCGTTGTTGGCGCGCCGGATTGCAAGCGCGTAAGGCTTATTTTAGTGATAACCTGTAAGAATTTCTAGCGTTGTTTACAGTATTCAGGAGAATACTGTAGATGAACATACACAAACGCACTCGCTTAACATTATTGGATCGTCAGGAAATCTGGCGGCTGTATCAAACCCGGCTGTGGAAGGTGGTTCAGCTGGCAGAATACTTTCACGTCAGCCGGCCAACGATTTATGACGTACTGAAACGAGCCAGACTCCAGGAATTTACTCCGCGTAGCAGTACCAATCAGCGCTTCAAAACACTGCAGTATGGCCTCAAACGTTTGGCTAAAGTAGAGCAAACCATCCAGGAACGTCTCAAGCGTGAAGCGAAGCGCTATAATAAATCTTATCCGGGCGAGCTCGTTCACCTCGATACCAAGCGGCTTCCATTATTGAAAGGACAGTCTGCCAATGAACCTCGCGAGTACCTGTTTGTGGCCATCGATGATTTCTCCAGGGAATTGTATGCCGATATCTTCCCCGATAAAACTCAATACAGCGCCGCTTGCTTTCTCATCGCTACTGTTGCCCAATGTCCTTATCAAATCGATTGCACTTATTCCGATAACGGCACGGAATTTAAAGGAACTGACGATCATGCTTTTGTCAAAGCTTGCAGGCAACACGGTATCGGTCAGAAGTTTACTCGTGTCAATCGTCCTCAAACCAACGGCAAAGCTGAGCGGGTCATCCGTACCCTGATGGACATGTGGCACAGTAAGATTCACTTTAAAGACAGCGCCGATCGACGCATTCAGCTTCTCCGTTTCATTAACTTCTACAACACCGTCAAACCCCATAAGAGTTTGTATAACGCAACCCCTTATGAAATACTCTTCGCTTATTTCAATCAACCTCTCTGTAAACAACCCTGAGATTTCTTACAACATAAACTCGAGGGGAGCGTAGATGACTACTGCAATCGGTATGATTTAAAACCGGAACGTCCACTCCTTGGTCCAATCATGATCCGCATCCTTGAATGCACCGGCATAATCGACAGCATCGAAGAAGGCATCGCCCACCGCCACACCGCCCAATGTCAATGGCGAACCGGTTTTTGGTAAGTAACCAGCCAGCAGAGGATCTTCCGTTTTGTTGCCGGATTGCGATAAGAACCAATCCGACACGGAGAATGTATGACCGTCGCCATCCTTGAAATTATTGGCGCATTGAACAAACGAGTTCTGCATCGTCAATTCGCCCGTCAAGCTGCCCGGAGATCCGGCGTTGGCATAAGTCGATGCGCTATCGATCCGCACGCAAACCGGCGATCCGGTAATCACCGAATTCCAAATATTGCCGGCTGTACCGCGGCGCAGCAAAATACCTTCCGTAGCGCCGGTATCGTTACGGCCGATGATGGTGAAATTGGATAAAACAGGGTGTGCGCGCGGCAAGCTGTCGTGATTTTTCTCGTTATTGTCCGCTTCGATACCGCGATCACCCACACCTGACGATTGTTTGACCAGAACAAATTGCGCCCGGCCCTTGAAACCGCTGGTCCAATCGAAAGCATCATCACGATTTTCAGTCAGCACCAAGTGCTTCATGTTGACCGTACCGCCGAACATTTCCACACCGTCGTCCAAACCGGCATGAACTTGCACATAATCAATCTTCGTCCCTGAACCGACACCCATCAGCGTCAAGCCGTTGAGCTCTTCATCCGGGCGGACGGCAAATCCGGCGAAAAGAATTTGCGTGTACTTAACGACACCGCTGTCATCCGTTGGATTGTTACCGCCAAAAAACTCCGAGGTAATCGCTTCAAATGGCGCTTCACACAGTGCCACACCGGCATTACAACCGTTGATCGGCGCATTGCCGGCGATCAGCAAACCGCCCCACTCACCGGGTGACTGCTGCAACGGACCGGACATTACGATCGGATTATCCGGCGTTCCTTCCGCCATGATCTTGGAACCGCGTCTTACAAACAGATAATCCGCACCCGATTCACCGAAAATTTTGGTACCGGGATTAATGGTGAGCGTTGCACTCTGCGCGTTATCACCGCCGACATAAACACCGCCCGACAAAATCCAGTTGATGTTTTTAGTCAGTGTGACATTGGTTTTAATTTCACCGCTTAAGACGCAGGAACCGGCAGTAGGCCCCGCGGCTGCGAAACTTGGACAACCCTGGAATGCGTTATTGACCAGTTGATCCACGGTAAAACGCAATGGATTGGACCCAGGCACCAATTTTAATTTGGCGTAGAAATCATCCGCGCCGACGGTAACCGAAGCGATATGCACCGCGCTGGTGTCGGAATCGAACACGTTACGTTGCCCGGTTGCCGCCGCGATAGGACTCGCCGCGATCAATTGCAAGTCGCTCCCGCGCAACTGCAATTGCGCGCTGTAAAAGGAAGAAGTGCTGCCGCTCAGTACTTCCACGACCGGCAAATTGACGATACCGCTTGCCGCATCGAAAGTTGCGGTTGCTGCGTGCCCGTTCAGCGCCGTACTACCCAGTAGCGCAACAGACACCGCGATTAATCTTTTCATAGGACCTGATTTGAACATCATTTACTTACCTCAACGTTTTATTTAGGGTAAGCAAATCTATCAAGCCAACATGACAGAGGTATTACGTTAACATGAAAATATATATTGTCATCCAGCAGACTAGCCGAAGAAAGCCATTCGTTTGAAAAATAGTTTAATCAATACCGGATGATTAAAACCGGGTCCAATGATCCGCAACGATTCGCCCGTTTTCAATGACGAAGCGGTAGTTATAGTCATCGATGCGGTAAGTCCAGACTTCCCGCTTGATATAGACAATTCCGCCGAAAGCCCGGGTTTGCACAGCGCCCAGATCGGTCCGGATATGCGGCTCACCCATATTGAGCAGCAACTTGTCCGCCAAATCGCCTTTGGAAATGATATTGCCGTTGGGTGCGCGAAAACCGCTCAACAACACAACCAACGCAACCGCAACGCACAAAAGAAAGAATTTTTTCATGAAGTAATCCTCGGTAAAAGTGGTTTATCCGCGCGGAAAACTTCCCGCTGCCGGATACCACTCTAACCCGAGGAAAATTAATGCAGACTGAACCGGTGCATGCATTTTATCCGCCGCGCAAGAGATACCGGTTCAGAAAAATTTGATTAATACGCCAAACGCACACTGAGGTTAAAAAAGCGTCCGCGGCGAAACGCCCGGGTAACTTCATCGCCTTGCGTGATGCGGACTTCGGAATCGAGCAAGTTTTGCATTGAGGCTTGCATCGATAACCCTTTGTACAAATTCTGGCTGAACACGAAATCCAGTTGATGCACGGGTTGCTCGTATTTATCCGGCGCACCCAGCACTCCGGCGGCCATAATGCGTTGGCTGGAGACGTTGTACAGTAACGTAGCCTGCGTTTTCCACTGCGGATTGTCGTAGCCGATCTGGAAATTGACGATTTGCGCGGAATGGCCTTGCAGCGGCCGCTCGTTCGTCGTTTGCGCTTTCAGATTGTCGGCATTCAATTGCACATTCGATGCCGACCAGGTGTAGTTGCCGCCAACGTAAAAATTCTGCAATACGGGATGCACAAAATCCAGCTTCTTCAGCAACTCCAACTCAAATCCATAGATATTGGCTTTATCGGTATTTTGATACGTGTTGAGCCCGGCGGTCCCCGGCACTGCAACCAATTCAATCGGCTTGGTTAAATCTTTCCAGAAAAAACCGGCAAAGATATTTTCTGTCGGCGACAGATAATATTCCCAGCGCAAGTCCCAATTGGTAATCGCCGTCTGTTTCAGATTGGGATTACCGACGGTCTCCTGATTGGTATTGATATCGGTAAAAGGCGCCGACGATAATTCCCGGAAATCCGGGCGCGACAACGTTTGACTGAAACCGGCGCGCAGCTGCTGCTTATCGGTCAGGAATAGCGTGGCCACCACGGACGGCAGCATGTCCACGCGATTCAGTCTGGCCATCGTAGGCGTGTTCGTCAGGGTAAAAGTATTGACTTTCTGGTCATTGTCTTCCCAGCGCAATCCGCCAGTGATGTTGAGCCGGTCGTACAGCAGCCAGTCCATTTTTCCATAATAGGAAAACAGATCCTGGGAAGCGGTATATTTATCGCTGGGACGCGTCACTTCGCGCAACTGGAATCCGTTAGTGCCGATATATTGCGGCCGCAATATGCTTTCCAGCGACGATTGCGCGAAAACCGCCGGATTAAAGCCATCCGGGCCGACCGGAAAATAGTTGAAGCGCTGGATACTGGAATCCCGGCTTTTGCTTTGCGCGATAAAACCGCTACCCAGCGTAATCTTATGGTTGAACGACGGTTGCACCGGCAACTTTCCATCCACCCGCCAGCTCTGATCCTTATCCACTAAATCCGCGTACATGACCTGATTGTTATCCGCGCGCTGGGCAAAAAAGTAGTTGCCCTGCCTATCGGCGTCAAAACGGTAATCGCGTGTTTTAGGCTCCTCCCGGTTGGCAGTGGCGTTGGTATACAGCCAGTTGATCGACAAATCCCTCAGCCAGTCGAATTGATGCTCACCGCCCACTTGCGTCATCAATAATTGATTGGTAAAAAACTTCAGCCGCGTTCTGCGGATATCGTTGGTTTCCGCATCGGTAAATCCTTGGGAAATTCTGGCTTCGTCAATCGCCTGACGCAGAAACATCGTACGCGCGAATAGCTTGTGCTGATCCTTGTATTGCAGTTCCGTCCCTGCATAGCCGGTCAATTGCACTTCGCTCAACGAACGCTGCATATAAAAATCCTGAATTTTTCTTAAACTGCCGTCGCTCGTATCGGCAGCGACAAATTCGCGATTGATTTCATTTTGCTTTCTGAATTCGCGCTTCCAGCCCGCCGCACCGATATAACCCAGGCGGAAATCACCGAAGGTGAAGCTATCGCCCATCGATGCCTGAATACCGGTATCGGGTGCGCGTTTCTTCCTGTCCACGTTCCACACCCCGGATAAATCCTCGCCGAATTTTTCAATCTGCCCCGGTGTAAATCCGTTCGGATTAAAAATAGACGCCGGTTTTATCGTGCCGCCATCCTTGGTCGCATCGGCAAGAGAATCCGGCAACGCACGCGCGCCATCGTCGTAGCTCGTAAAATCAGCCCCGCCGCCTTTGTATGTCAAACCATCCTGAAACGTCGTATTGTCGTTCATACCGGTTTGCAAATTCAGATTGAAGAAAAAGGCGTCGGGAATGCCGCGCGTGCGCAATTCTATCGTACCGCCGGCGAATTCCGCGGGACGATCGGGCGAATAGGTTTTCTGCACCATGACGCTTTCCAGAATATTGGTCGGGAACAAATCCAGCGGCACCACACGCCGGGTCGCATCCGGACTGGGAATCGCCGCGCCGTTGACCAAGGTCGAGGAAAAACGCTCGCCCAATCCGCGTATGAAGATGAATTGACCACCCACCAGCGTTAACCCGGAAGCACGACGCAAGGCGCTAGCGGCATCGCTATCCCCTGCCCGGCTGAATTGTTCGGCGCCCAAGACCGTGGCAACCGATGTGGCTGTTTTTTGCTCTTCGATCACCGACGCCACGGTTCCCGCCAAATGAGGTTCCAGCACCACATATTCGGCCAGCTCAACGCCCGCGGGCGTTAATTTAAAACTGACCGGCGTATCCTGATCTTTGGCAATTTTCACTTCATCCAGCGTCTGGCTGCTATAAGCGTTGTGCAACAACGAAACGCTGTAACTGCCAGCGGGAACCGTGGCGCTGATCCGGCCTTGCTCATCGGTGCGAAATCTTTCTTTCAACCCGCTCAAAAATACCTGTACGTCTTTAACCGGTTTTTGTGTTTCCGCCGATAGCACTTGCACCGTAATCGTGCCTTCGCCTTGATCGCGTTTTGGCTCACCGGCAACAGCGCCCGCCATCGTGCCCGCCACCGAACTTTCAATGTTCAGCAGCGGCTTTTTTCTACCGGAATAAAACGTGACCAGAATTTGCGCATTTTCCGCGGAACGCAGCGGCAGATCGAAGGTAAATTCCTGATCTTTCGTTTTTACAGTGAACTGATAAACACCGGGCGGCAGTTTTCCGGCCAAGCTGCCGTTGGCATTGGTTCTCAGCGGCACATCACCGCCCGGCCGCCAGGTGTAAGTCGCCGGTGTCGCCTCGAAAATCAGAACTGCGCTGGATTTGCCGTACGATTCGCTGCTGATGGACAACTCAGCATCCGCGACCGGTAGACCATTCTGAAACAAATGAATCGAGAACTCGGCTTGCTCCTCGCTTCCCCAGGCTGGGGCGCCAGTCAAAACAGCCGCAAGTAAACAGCAGGTCCAGAAAATTTTTGTTAGTTTTGTATTCATTTGGCGTAACAAGCCCCTTCCCCACGGGCAAACCGGTTGCGCGCGCAGGTCAATTCTTGGTTAATCAAAAAGGAAAATTTCGCGGGCGGGTGTTAAGGCGGCATAGACAGGTTGACGGCGGGAAACGGCTCCGGCGCCGCCGGTGATTGCATTACGTGCATTGCCATGGCTCGGTTTTACAAACTTCCATCAGGCGGCGCAATTCGGTGCCTTTTCTGAACAATTCGGCATTTTTCAGATGATCGAGATGCTTATTGGCATCGGCAAAGCGGCGGCTGGAAAACAACGCATAGGCCAGCGCATAGCGCACATCCTGATCCTCCAGCAAACCGGTGCGGTACAAGCTGGATTCCATATTGGCCGCGCGCTCAAACTGCTTTAACGCCAGAAGTATGGATAACCGCTGCTTCAGCTTAATTTTCTGGTCGCCGACACCCTCGTTCAACGTCAACGCTTTGTGCAACCGCCCGGCGCGGCGGTAAATTTCCGCCGCTTCCGCTTGCAAAGCCGGATTCAGTAACGCTGCTTGCTCCAGAATGAACGCCGCGGAATTCAATTGCCCTTGATCGAGATAGGTATGCGCCAGCAACTTGGCCACCATCTCATCTTGCGGAAATTTCAAACGTGCGACTTCCAGAATATTCGATGCCTCCTGATATTCGCGGCTCAAGCGCAGCGCATTGCCGAATGCGACATAATCGGCGGCGCTGGCGTTGGATCGGTGCAGATAATCCCGGCCCAGCTTGACGGCTTCCTGATAAAGCCCCAACTCAACCAAATAAAAAACTTTGCGTTTGAGAAAACGTAAATCGGCTGGGAAGGCTCTCTGGCCGTCGTTCAATGCATTGATCGCTGCTTCCGTATCTTTCAAATGCCAATACGATTCCGCTTTCAAGCTGATCAAGCTGGCATCTCTGTTGATCAGATCACCGGCTTTGCCGATGGCATTGACGGTATTACGGTAATCTTTCAACCCGAAATACGCTTGCGCCAGATAAATGAAAATCGAGCGGTCTTGCTGGCCGTTCTTAACCGATTGTTGCAAGCTGTCCCGGGCGGCTTCGAGATCGTTCAACCCCAAATAGGCTAGCCCCTGCAGCGTATAAAACCGCGCCAGATCGGTTTTCTTGTTGCCGAGATCGACGCTTTGCAACGCCAGCAACGCACGGTCGTGGTGACCGTCTTTCAGCATCACCGCCGCCAGTTCGATAAAGTCGGTCGATTGCACCTTGTTCGCGGCCGCCTGAACGCCGTGTACGTAACAACTCAGCGCGATGGCGGAGTAAACCAAAAAATGAAACGCCCAGTTCGATCGGTTGTTCATATCAGCCATCAAGACAGATCGAAACGAATTTTTTGTTTCGCCCAAACCCGCACGGTTTCGCCCTTATACTTGGCCGGTTCGAAATGCCAGTTGCGAATACCCTGTAACGCCGACGCATCGAAGATGCCCGACGGACTCGATTCCAATACTTGCACTTGGTTGATCGAGCCGTCGGTTTCAACCAACACCGACAGCAGCACATAACCTTTGATGCCATTCTTTTTCGCTGCCGGCGGATATTTGAACGATCCCCGCGCCACCGGTTTGGGCGGCACATCGACCAGATCGGCGGTCATCACCGCATGACCGGTCTTGCCGAGTAAACCGTCGTCGATCTCCCGCGAACCGCCATCCAGTCCGAGCGATCCCAAATCGATGCCGGATAGCGCGGTATCCAATCCTTTGAAAGGCGCTGGTGCTTGCGGCCGCGAAACCGGCTTTTTCGGCTCCACTTTCTTGATTTCTTTTTTCGGTTCTTGCTTGATTTCCCGCGTCATGGCGATTTCCGTCACTTCCTGCGGCGGCGTGCGTTCGATCTTTCCCATGTAGTGATTCATAATCACGATCAGCGCGAACACCATTGTCACACCGGCCAGCATCGATACCGCACCGGCCATATGCCGGTTCATTGTTGTCTTACTCATAGTCATTACCCCGCTTCTTTTTTCGTTGCCACACCGACGCTCTCGGCACCCGCCAAGCGCGCCTGATCCACGACTTCCACCAGCCGTCCCGCCGCGACACCTTCATCGGTCACGACCAGCACGATTTTGTTGGAAGCCGTGCTCAATAAATCCCGCAGTTTGCTTTGAATCAGCCACAACCGTACCGGCTCGCCGTCGAGATAGGTGTCGCCGTTGCGGTCGATGAACAGCCGGATCGCTTTGCTCGACGCCGCCACCGCGCTATTCGCCTTGGGCCGTTCCAAATCCAGTTTCATATCCTTGACGAACGTCGTGGTCACCATAAAGAAGATCAGCAGAATGAACACGATATCGATCAATGGCGCCATGTCGATGGCTGTTTCGGCTTCGGCCGGTTCGTTATTTCTTATCATGCATGACTCCGCTAGAAGGTTGAGGCTGGACTTGATGGCACAGCAGATCTTTCACCTGTGCCAGATCGAGCTCGATTTGCTGCTGCTTGCGTGTGAGGAGGCTATGCGCCAGCAGTCCCGGAATCGCCACGGTCAATCCCATTTGCGTGGTGAACAGGGCTTGCGAAATGCCACCGGCGATACCGCCGGATTGCGAGTGCAAGGTCATGGTCGCCAACGAATCGAAGGTTTCGATCATGCCGATCACCGTACCCAGCAAGCCAAGCAACGGCGCAATGAGAATGACGACGCGCACCAGCACGGCAAACTTGGCAATTTCCCGTTCGTATTGATAAAAAACCGCATCGAGATGACGGCGCAGATTATTGACGCCTTTTCTTTGCAGCCGCACGCCTTGTTTAATCGCGCGGGCAACGATATCAGCCGCGGGCCGGTCATCGTCCTGCTGGTAATACTTCAACAAATCGCGCACGCCCATGCGTTTCGGTTCCTTCATCACCCAGAACCGGTAACCGAGGCCGTACCACAGCAGTAATGTGCACAGCACCAGCGGCGGCATGACAATGCCGCCTGCGGCGAACATTTCCTTAATAAGAATCCAGAGTTCGATGGTGTCCATCTCAGGCATTACCCAAGGCCAATGGCAGCTCACCGGCATCAGCCGCACTCAGTCCGTCGACATCGACGCCACCACCCAAAAAGACATTGACAATCCGCAACGCGGCATACTCCATGTCGCGTTTGATATTCCGGGCCCAGGCCGACAATAGCGACCCCAGTAGCAACGCCGGAATGGCAACGATCAAACCGAGTTCGGTCGTCACCAGCGCAATCGAAATTCCTTCCGATAGCAGTTTGGGATCGCCGGTGCCGAATTCGGTGATCATGTCGAAGGTTTCAATCATCCCCGTCACCGTACCGAGCAATCCGAGCAGCGGCGCCACCGAGGCGACTACCAGAATCGCCGGACCGAACCGGTCAAGCGGTCCCGATTCCTGCAGAATGGCTTCATAAACGATGCCTTCCATGTGATCGCGGTCGTCTTTCAAGTGGCGCAAGGTGTAGTGCAACACCCGCCCGATTGCGGTGGTATGGTCTTCGCAGCTTTTCTTGGCGGCTTCGAGATCACCGTCCGCCAGTTGCCGCGTGATTTGAGCGCTCAAGTGCGCGGTACCGGCGCTGTTGGCGCGCAGTAAATACGCGCGGATCAGCACCAGCACACCGGCAAAACCGCCCAGTATCACAATCACCCAGCCGATCGGACCGCCCGAATCGATAATGCCGAGCACGGTTTTTTCCGGCGCTTCGTCGATAGCCGTGGATCGCGATTCGAATAAATACAGCTGCAGTACCGCCGGTTGCTCGTTTTTGCTCAACGCCGCGGCGTTTTCCGCACCGGCGTTTTTCCATACTTTGAAGTCGCCGCCGCCCGCGGGCACCAGGCTGCCGCCGCCTTCCGCGCTGATGCCGTAAGCCGCGATACTGCCCAAATGAATCAGCACCCCTTCCGCTTGCTTGCCGTTCGCGAGGAAGAAATGCCCCGGTTTGGTTTGAATGCCGCCGAGTTTTTGCAGCAACGGCAGCGCTTGTGTGAATAAAAAGCCGACCTTCTCCGGATCGTTGCCTTTGGCATCTTTCATCGCTGGCGGCATTTCGATGCCGTGATTCTTCAGCGTCATTTCCGCTTGCAGATAAGTCGATTCGAGCGCATCGTGCCGTTCGGAAACGGATGCTTCCTTGCGTTCCGATTCGGCTAGTTGCGCATTGAGTTGATCGATTTTGGCCGAACGCTCGACCGTACCGCGCTCCAAGGAGTTGATCTTGGCGCCCAATGTCTGTTCTTCGCGTTGCGCGCTTGCTTGATAATTTTTCAGGCGTTCGCTCAACTCGCGTTTCTGCGCTTCCAAAAAAGCGTACTCGCGCTTGTAAGCAGTTTCCAGGCTGACAGCTTCCTGTTTCGCCGCCGGCTGTTTTTTGGCGGTTTCCGGTTTTCCTTCCGGCGCGGATACCGTAACGTTCTCACCGACTGCCGCATCCTTGGATTGCTGCGCATAACCGGGATTGGCCCAGGCCGTCATTAGCAGTAACAGAGCAAATAACAATGTTTTCATTTTCTTAATGGATTGGGTAATTCGAAATAACCTTGGCGGATTTGTTTTTTCAGCGAATCGAACAGCGTGCGGATGCGCTCGCGGTCGGGACTATCTCTAGCCGTTTCAAAAACCCAACCACCGTCGGCGGATCGTCTTGCCATACCGCTCTGGTTATCCTTGGTTTGGAAGAACATGAAGACCGTGCCGAGCTTGGCGATATCGGCCAGCACTTTTTCCCCGTTCAGCGGGATCGTTTGCTGGTAAATCCCATTTTCCTTGCTCAACCGCACTTCATCCTCGATCAGCGACCAGGCTTGGTTGACCGCTTTGCTCGGATCGATTTGCTGATGAGCCAGGTTGTGTTCCAGATCGTTGATCGCCTTGACGCGGTCGTCGACTTTGAACGGAAATCCGTTTTGAATGTGGCGCTTGTACTCGGCCAGAGCAGTCAGCAGCACCGGTTTCAGATGCGCGCCGGATTGTTCCGCTTGCTTAGCCGTGACACCTGATTTTTCGATGGAATGCTGTAATTTCTCGATGCTCAGCTTCTGGCGGCGTTCTTCGACGCTCAAATCCACCAATTGCAAATTGAGCGCCGCCATTTTGCTGCCGTGCTTTTCCTTTTCAATATCCAACTGCGACTGCAAGGTCTCGACCTCGCCGCGGATTTTGGCCAGCGATTTCGCTAGATTTTCTATGCTACTGGCCGTCGCCGGTAGCGCTGCCGCCAGCAGCAGCGAACCGCTCAGCGCCATGATTTGTTTTGATAACCGAATACGCATACATCCCTCATTAAAGATGCCATGCATACTACAAGCCGGATATTTCACTTTCATGACAATTCGATGTCATTTCATGTAGCGCTGGCAAGGGTGAGATGGATTCATGACAGGTTGTAAATATGTGTCACAGGGCACTGAAGATTATGATTTGCAGCGCAGATTTTCCAAACGCACCGGAAACATCTGACCTGTCATGAAACTTTTATATTGCGCCGCTAAGATGGCAGTCCATGCGAAGTCACAGAGGAGAAAACAGATGACCAATCAATCGATTGCCAAAGAGAAAAGCGTATTTTTATTGACCGATAGCGATTGGCATACGCGCACGATTCAGTTCATCGTGGGTATTTTGATGCTGGCGCTGTACGTGTGGATTGCCGCGGGTGTGCTGAATTTACTGTTCAATTTGCCAGAGATTCTGAAGAACGGTTGGGCGCAGATCGCCGAGCACATCATCGTCGACATCGTACTGATCCTGGCGATTCTCGAGTTGATCCGTATTTTGCAATCCTACCTGTCGGTCGGGCGCGTCAAGGTTACATTCATCCTAGACGTGGCGCTGGTAGTACTGATCGGCGAATTGATCGGGCTTTGGTATAAGGAATACACATCGGTCGAAGTCGGTCTGCACATCGCTGCCATCACCATGCTGATCTTACTACGCATCGTATCGATCCGGTTTTCGCCGAATACGATTGATTGACTGAGAAATGAGCCGATTAAACCCGGCAGCGGAGCATGGCTATGTGAACCCAAGCCCTAGGTATCTATGGAATCATAATATTAATTACAGCTGAGGATGGCATCGAGATTGGAGCGGCAGCACTAAACGCTTGATATTTTTGAATTTGGTGGTAAGTTCATGTTGCCATGAAGAGAAAGGCGTATCCCTTGCCTGTGGTGGAAACAACTTATCGCTACTTTAACCAAGAGTCCTAATACCGCGACACCTTGGAAATTCAACACAACCCCAGAATGTTTTTCCAGAATTCGTTCCCTTTCTTGCTATACGCTTGACCATTACATTGCCGCACTGAGGACAATTCGGCTCAGCAGCGGCTATTAAAGATATCGATTCCTGATCATTCCTCTTTGCGGTAGCTGACTGATTTAATTTATTCTTATGAACTCCCACAATCATTGCAGTCAGCATGGATCCATCGACCAATTCAATATTTTGTCCTTTGGCAAAAGACTGTGCTTCCGAAGTGAAAATACCTGAAGTGACAACAAATCCACCCACGGCTCCTTTTGTAATCATCACACCAAGCAATTCACGCACAACATTGACCGACACTTTATAAGCGCGCCACTGCTTACACTGAACGAGGAATACTTCACCACCTTTCTTGAGTACCAGATCAATTCCCTCATCGGCTCCTCCACCGCCATTCTCAATAACCGGAAAACCTCGCCTACGAGCAATTCAAAATCTTTCCAACTAATATCGTGCAGCGGATCATTCGATTTTTCATTGCGAGCAACCCAGACAAGATTCTTACGTTTGCGTTGTTTAAGAAAAGATGCCAGTGCACCGGATAAAAACAGCAGCGGTAAAATGTATTGTCCGTAATACGCAAACATTCTGATCATCTGTCCGGCAACCTGGTGGCCAATTTGTCCAGGAACTGCCTGGATTGGTGTTTCAAGGATAGCGTAAGGTTGTAAAAGAACGTAAACCGCAACAGCAAGAGCGATTCCCACCCACCAAGGCAATGTTGCAGTTATTTTGAGTAAGTCTTCAGCAATGCCATTTCTTCTAGCCATTATTTTCTCCATTATTGGATGTTAATTGTGATCAAGGCTTACGGATTCGATAGAATGTCCGGGATCCTCCATGCGGTAATGCTTTATCCCATATTTCAAACAGGTTGGATGCAATCAATAGCTTTTTGAAGGAATGATGACCATAAGTTGCTTTCATCTGAGCGACATCATCGGCCAACTGCATATGCACCAGTTTCCCCGCATGTGCAAGGCAGGCCCACCCGTCAGCACGGCCAATCTGCATCGCAATGTCACAAAACAACTGTATCAACGGGCTTTGCTGAAGCCACAATAACTCGAATTGCTGAATAAAGTCATCAGAAGCCATATACCTGGCTTGCATTTGCCTAGCTTGCTGCATGGTCCCGGCTACGGATTTCAAATGCTCCCAAACAAGCAAGACCTTCTCCCTTTGCTTATCGAGATCGTCACTGGCTAAAATTAGACTTTCAGGGGAATCGGGGTGCCAATCAGGTAAGAAATGATGAACCAGCCGATTGCGTTCCTCACGCATCATTTCAAAGGCTTCGAGTTGGTTTTTAGCAAAATCTGCATCAGCGGCAATTTTAAATGAGGAAGATAACCACGGTTCCGTCAAATCCCTTGGTCCTTGCGGTTCTTCATCAGATGAAGATAATATTTCGTCAAAATACTGCTTGATGAGTTGTCCCATCATGTCTTTCTGCATTCCGTCGATACGCTGTTCCCGGTTTATCGCTAATTCACGGGCATAGCCTTGCACTTTTGAGTTTCCCAGAATCATTTTCAGCAATCCCTCGATTTGCTGAAATATCAACAAGTTTCTGCCAATTTTACGGAACACTTCATCTTTCAGGCTTGGTGGTGAACTGTGTTGTTCTCGATCCATCAGGGAATGTTCTGTTGTTAAGACATTTCACCTGTAACGGCGCCAATTCCTATGAAATGAGTTAGAGACTACCCGCAATATCCAATTAATTAATCGATCGATGAGCAGGTATGCGAAAAATCAAAAAAAATTGCGGTGTACAACCAATGAAAATCCGCTTACGGTGCATGAATGTGTCGCAACCCAGAAGTTTGAAAGAGCTTCAAACGAAAGGCCATACTCAAGGCAGCGCATGCTGAGTGTGCATTCATATACTTAAATCGCGCTTATCGCATCGAGGTGCCGGATTGCTACGTTTTTGAAACACTTCATGAGTACGACACATAACCCCGAACAGTGGCAATAGCGCCAATCATGAACAACCCTGTGAACCGCTTAGTCGACTTCCATTTTTCCAATTCATGAGGGTAAAATCTCAATAACCCTTTTGAGTAGATCGGAAATCCAAGAAGACTGCAGATTCACTGGGTCATAGTCAAAATTGTGCATTCATCCTTTTCTACGGTGCGCCACGAAACAAATAAAGAATAATCCAGTCAGTAACATAGCGTAGGTTTCTGGCTCTGGTATAGCAGGAGCAAAGGTAGAAAATGTAGCGTAGCCATTTTCACTGAACGACGGTGAAAGATCGATTCGACCAGTTGCTATTTCGGCATAAGCAGTTGCATTGGTATCGACGTAAAAGAAACGAGTTTGCGAGCCCTGCGGAACATCGCCGAATCCCCAGGAGAAGCTTACAACGTCTCCATCAGCTGTACGAAATGCGTCAGCAGGCTCTACAACACCCAAACCGTCCGTACGCCAGCCGACGTTGGTTGTGAAGCCCGAAAAACCATCTCGCGACACCACTAAGGGATAGACATCCGGTTTGGTAATCAAAGTAATGCGATAGTAGAAATCGTAGGTGCCATCCACCGAATGCACCACTCGATCTTCAATCTCGACCTTAAAGGGGTTTCCGCTGGACGTAAAAGTCCCCTCTACGGTGCGTACGACATCCTCTACAATCGGCCCGGCCAACTGCGGCTCCAAGGCTACGGAACTGCCGGGCAATGGGGTAATAAATCCGCCAGGCGCCAATGCCGCGGCATGAATCGATGATCCAAACAATAAACCGATGCTTGCACCAGCAAGCGTATACATGAGGCGATAAGACATTTTTTTCTCCTTTAAAAGGAATTTATCAATATGAAACTATATAAAGTGAGCAACCTTTTAGAATAAGAACGGTTACCGCAAAATAATGCCGGCTCACCAGGTACTCCACCGCTTATCTAATAATATAATGCCACTAACTATTTGTAAAAAAAGAAGAAATATTTTCACTTTCTCCTGTTAAACGAATTTACTGGAAAGTAAATGAAGTGTCAAACATACTGTGATCCGAATAAAATGCACACCATTTTGTCCGTTTTGGCTATTTGCCGGTTGCAAGGAACCCTTCCCCGGCTCCCAGTCTCAATACCTTTAATATGAACAGCGGCAGCAAGCTTTCTTCAGCGACGGAAAGTAATTTGCCTTAATTCTCAATTGCTCACAATTTATCGCAATATCCAGGTTTATATGATCGTGCTGCTGGTATTAGCCGGTACCTTTCCATCCGCGGCGGCGGCGTTAGAAATATTGCGCTCATCCGGCAAGCAGCCGGTCGTCACGCTGTCAGCACCGGAACCGGTCAAAGAAATGCTGGAGAAATATATCCGGTTGCCGGTGGAACCTTTTGCCAGTGACTACGATGAGCTGTTTTTTCTGCACCGGATGCAAAAGGAAATTCGTGATTTCCTGGCAACCGAAGGCTACTTCAATCCCGCCATAACCGTTGTGCAGCAACCGCGAACTCCGGATGGAACTGCCGAAATCAAAATCCAGCCCGGCGAATTGACGCGCGTCGGTTCGGTAGCGATCGAGTTTACCGGCGCCATCACCAATGGCGATGAAGAACACCGCAAGCGCATCGAGCAATTGCGCGCCGCATGGCCGTTAACGGCCGGGCAGACTTTCCGTTCCGCCGATTGGGAGCGGGCAAAGTCTGCATTGATTGAAGACCTCACAGATCAGGCATTTGCCGCCGCCACGATCACCAACAGCCAAGCCAGTGTCGATCCGGACAAAGCGCGCGCGGATCTGGTAGTCACCATCGATTCCGGGCCGGTGTTTTATTTCGGCGACATCCGCATCAGCGGTTTGCAGCGCTACGAAACCGCGCTGGTGACACAGCTCGCGCCGTTCAAGACGGGCGATGTGTACCGGCGCGATTTGCTGCATCAATATCAAATCGCGCTGCAAAAAGCGCCGCAATTCAGCACGGTGACGATCAGCATTGCGCAGGACACCGCGCAGCACCTTACAGCGCCGGTTCAAGTGGCGCTGACGGAAGCGCAAGCGCAGCGCTTCGCCTTCGGTGCCGGTTACAGCTCCAACAATGGCGCGCGCGGCGAAATCAATTACCGCAATTATAATTTTCTCGACCGCGCCTGGAATCTCACCAGTTTGCTGCGCCTGGAGCAAAAGCGGCAAACTTTTCTGGCCGGGATCGACACCCTGCCCGATCAGAACAACATCAACCATTCACTCAGCGCCAGTCTGCAAATGACGGACATCGCGGGTCTGAAAACCGATGTGCAAAAAGCCGGTATTACGCGCAATTACCGCACACCGACGACGCTGATGCAATTCGGTTTGAATTGGCAACGCGAGCATAAAAAACCCGATGGCGCGAACGATCAGATCAATCGAGCACTGGTATTGGATTGGCGCTGGCGGCGGCTGGTCGTCGACGATCCCGTCAATGTGCGGCGCGGCGATATCACCGAAGTGCGCATCGGTGGCGGTATCCGGGAATTGCTATCGGATCAGGATTTCATCCGCACGTATGTCAGCCATCAAAGCTGGTGGCCGGTGGGATCGCGCGATACATTTTTTCTGCGGGCTGAGGCCGGTTATACGTTGGCGTCGTCGCGCTTCGGTATTCCGCAGGAATATTTGTTTCGCGCCGGGGGTATTCAGTCGCTGCGCGGCTATAATTTTAAAAGCATCGGCGTGCACGAAGGCAGCGCCGTAGTCGGCGGCCGGGTGATGGCGACCGGCACCGCCGAATATACGCATTGGCTGACGCAGCAATGGGGCGCGGCGGCGTTTGCCGATATCGGCAGCGCGGCCGACCGCTGGCAAGACATGCACCTATTTCTCGGCTATGGCGCGGGGATACGCTGGCGCAGTCCGGCAGGCCCGCTGGCGCTCGATCTGGCGCGCGCGCACGAAACCGGCACGCTACGCGTGCATTTTTCCATGGCTGTGGCCTTTTGATACGATAAAAAACGCTCATGAACGATCAGCAGACCGAAAGCTCATTCCCGGGAAAACACGCGCGGCGATACCGCACGCTGACCGGCTGCTTGTTGCTTTCATTGGCATTTGCAGCGATCGCCGGTTATTGGCTGCTGCACAGCCCATCCGGTTTGTACTGGATTGCCGCCGCCGTGAATCGCTGGAACGGCAATACGATTCAACTGACCGGTGTGCACGGCACGCTGCAAGATCTGCATATTGAAAACATCCATTTCAAAAGTGATGAATTGGAACTCACGCTGCGCGATCTCCGCCTCGATTGGAGTCCCGCGCAATTGTTGCAGCGGCGGGTCAGCATCAACCGGCTGGCACTAGCGGCAATCCGTATCGAGCAGCAGGCGGCTGAGACTGAATCCCCGCCGCGCTCGCCGCCGGAAAGTTTGCACCTGCCCTTCGGATTGACGATTGCAGCCATGACCGTCGATTCGATCTATCTCAATCCGGCGGCGCAGGAAAATGAAAATGCCGCGCCGCCGATATCCGGCCTGACGTTGGCATTGGATAGCGACGGCCGGTATCACCGCTTGACGCAGTTGGATGTTACGACACCGTGGGCGGTTATCCGATCGCACGCGGAGCTTGCCGGTGATGCGCCGTTTGCATTATCCGCCCAGGTCAGCATAGCGGCTGCCGATTCCCGGGAAAACATCGAAGCGGCTGTCACCGGTAATCTGCATCAACTCACGATTCAAGCCGCCAGCCAGCCGCCCGCGGCTAACATGGCGCTACAAGCGCAGTTGCAGCCGTTTGCTGCCAATCCGCTGACACATTTGAATGCCATCTTGGCACAGTGGAATCCGGCCGATTTTGCGGCCAATGCGCCGCAAGCCAAGCTGTCGTTGTCGGCGCAGCTGGCGCAAAACGAGGCCGGGCAGTTGGCAGGCAGCATCAACATCGAAAATCACGCCGCCGCGCCGCTTGATCAAAACGGCGTTCCAGCCTCCTCCATTCGTGCACACACCGTAATCACGCCGGAATTACTGACGCTGCCGGATGTTCATATGCAATTGGGTAAAAATGGCGCCGTGCGCGGCAAATTGGCTTGGGATAGGAAGCAGCATGCTCTCACCGCAGACTTGGCAATCGACCGGCTGGATCCACGGCAAATCGATAGCCGCCTGCAAACCGCGGCGATCTCCGGCAGCATCGATCTGTCCGGTAATGCGGAAACGCAATCCGCGCGCATCGATCTGCGCGACCGGTCGTTGCGGCTGACTGCCGATCTTGCGCGCAGCGGCGATCAGCTCGCGCTGGAGCGCTTCAATTTACAGCGTAATCAATCGCGCTTGACCGGCCAAGGCCGGTTGCGGCTGACCGGGGAGCAATCGTTTGAATTGTCGGGGCAGTTGGTTCGCTTCAACAGCGCGGATTTCATACAAACCGCCGGTTCCGATCTGAATGCCACCTTGCAATTATCCGGCCATCTGACCCCGGAAATCACCGGCACGTTGAAATATGCCATCGGGAAAAGCCGGTTGGCGAAATCTCCGGTCAGCGGCACAGGCGAAATTGCTGTTGCCGGTCTTGAGCATCTCAGTGGCAAAGCCGAATTGCTGGCGGGATCGAATCGGTTGCTCGCACACGGCCGCAAGGAGGGTTCGCAACACGACATGCAACTGACGGTAAATGCACCGGCGCTGGCGCAATTGGGACTCGGGTTGTCAGGCGATCTGCACACCCAGCTCACGTTTCGCGGCAGCATCGATGCGCCTCGCCTGGATTGGCAACTCACCAGCCGGCAACTGAATTTGCCGGACAAGCAACAACTTTCCGGTGTATCGGCCAGCGCGCAGTGGCACAAAGACGCTGTCACGCTGAATATCGCAGCCGATACTGTTCAGACGCATGAACAAGCAACGATCAAACAGCTCACCGCCATCCTCGACGGCACAACCGGCCGCCATCACTTGACGGTTAAAGCCGGTCTCAACCAGGACATCGCCTTTCGGCTGACAGCCAACGGCGGCTTGAGCCGGGTAAAATCCGGGCAACCGTTGCGCTGGCAGGGGCAGTTGACTGACCTGACCGCCACCGGGGACATGCCGGTACGCCTACTGGCGCCAGCGCCGTTAGCCGTCAGCGCCGCTGCGGTGTCATTGGAACACGCCGGGTTGTCGGTTTCCAGCGGATCGGTCCGTATCGGACAATTGCACTGGACACCGCAAAGCTGGAAGACTCATGGCGATTTCTCCGGTATCGCGTTGCTGCCCGGCGTAGCGGAGCGCGCGCAAGGTATTCCGCTGCAATTGGGCGGCCGCTGGCATTTCGATTCCGCCGCGCATCTGACCGGTGAATTGCGCATCCACCGCGAACGCGGCGACTGGTATTTACCCGGCGATCTGCCGCAACCGCTGGGGTTGCAACAACTGCAACTGCAAGCAACCGCGACACAAGGAAAATTATCCGGACAATTCGAACTAGCCAGCCAAATGCTCGGCAGCGCAACAGCGGCTGTGACGCTGCCGTTGCAGCAAACGCAATCGCACTGGTCCATCTCGCGCGAATCTCCACTGCAAGGCAGCATGCGCGCCGCTCTCACCAGCCTGAAATCGCTCAATCCCCTGCTTGGCGGCAACGTGCGCAGCGACGGCGAACTGCGGATTGAAGCCGGTATTCATGGCACGCTGCAACAGCCCGATATCAGCGGCAAGGTGTCCGGCACTGGCTTGAGCCTGGTTCTGCTGGAACAAGGAATACACTTGCAGCAAGGCACTCTGGATGCGCATTTTCAGCAAACGGATCTGCACATCGACCGGCTGCACTTCACCAGTCCGCACGCGCCGCCGCCGGATAACCGCTTGTTCCGCAATTTGGCGCTGAAAGACCCGGCCGGTTCGTTGACCATTACCGGCAAGGCCGGATTGACCGGTAATCCGAGCCAGCTCGATTTCACCATCGACCAGTTGCCGCTCGCGCACAAGACCGATTACTGGATCGTCGCATCCGGAACCGGCACAACCCGCTGGCAGAAAGACCGTCTCAGCATCACCGGCGATTTACGCACCGATGCCGGATTGATCATGCAACCGCCGGAAGGCCGTCCGGAGCTGCCGGACGATGTCGTTCTAGTGAACACCCCGGCGTCACAGCGTGCGCGGAAGCTGCCGCTGCATCTGGATATGGCGCTTGATCTGGGCGAGAAATTCTATATCCGTGCGTCCGGCCTGGAGGGCCGTTTGACCGGGAAACTGCAAATGCGCAACGATAATAACCAACAGCTCAAGATGACCGGCACCATCGCCGCGCAAGACGCCGCATTCAAGGCGTATGGCCAGAACTTGGCAGTCCGGCGGGGCATCGTCAGCTTTCAAGGTCCGCTCGACGACCCCAACTTGAATGTGCTGGCTGTGCGGGAAGGCTTGGCGGTCGAGGCCGGTGTCGAAATTGCCGGATCGGTACGCCACCCGCGCGTGAAGCTGGTATCGACGCCGGATGTCCCCGATACGGAAAAATTGTCTTGGATCGTGCTGGGCAGAAAACCCGATACCAGCGGGCTGGATACCTCGGTATTACTGTCAGCCGCCGGATCGATACTCGGCGGTCAATCCGGCAGCGGTATCACCGATCAAATAACCAAAGCGCTCGGTGTCGATGAAATCACATTCAAACAGGCAAGCGCGGGCAGTTCATTGACCGGGCAAATCGGTGTGATCGGCAAACGCATTTCATCGCGCGCTTACTTGAGCTACGAACGCAGCCTGACCGCCACGACCATGGGTATCACCAAACTGACCTACAATCTGACACCCAAAGTCACGGTCGTCACCCAAGCCGGTGAGGACAGCGCAATCGATTTGTTTTATACGATTCAATTTGATTGAGCGCGCTCCAGCAACCTGCGATGCGAAAATACCCGCCTTTCAAGCGTTAATATGCGCCATATTTCAATCCAATCGAGAAATAGCGCTATTATCTTGTGAGATAATAGCGGGCTTTGCGTAGTAAAAATTTTTTAGCTGTACTACATTATCTTCATCGCTTACCGATTAGAGTCTGTTTTATGGCTTAATGTGAATTTTTCAAACTTGACAATCGATCCGCATCTTCACTCACCGATGACATATTCAACAAAGCTATTATTTGCCGTAACGAGCTGCTTACTTTCTTTTACCGTCATTCATTCCAGCACCATACAGGCCGGTAATTCAGCCATCCCGGATACTTTTCAACCGACAAATTTAGCGAAGTTTCTTAAAGATAAACGAGTGGAACTGGGCGGTTGGATTCATGGCGGTGCAACTTTCAATCCGAGCCAAAACGGCGGTTTCAACGGCCCTGTCGCTTTTGCCGACCAGGCCAACCGCTTCCAATTGAATCAATTTAATTTATTCATAAAACGCCCGGTGATCTCTGAAACCAATCGATGGGATATCGGCGGGCGAGTTGATTTTATGTTCGGAACGGATGCCATTTATACGCAAGCTTTCGGCGTGCCAACCTTTGATGTCAATTCCGGTGAACCATTAAAAAGAAATACTTGGGATCTGCATTTATGCTGCGCTTCCACCAAAACGTATGGCATTGCCCTGCCGCAAGCTTTTCTTGAAGTGCATGTGCCAATCTGGCAAAACGGCCTTAATCTGAAAATCGGACATTTTTACTCGCCGACCGGCTTTGAAACGATTCCCGCACCGGATAACTTTTTCTACACACGCGCCTATTCCTTCAATGCAGGTGAACCCTTTACTCATACGGGTTTACAAGCCACTTATGTTATTAATAACAATTGGACCGTCACCGGGAGCGCCGTCACCGGAAGCGCCACCGGCGGGTGGGACGGCGGATGGAACAAACAGCTAGGCAATTGGAGCGGTATTGGCGGTATCACATGGACGAGCGATAATGCGGCAACTTCACTCAATCTTACCGGCACTTATGGAGAGACATCCTCGCACAGCAGTACGTCCTGGGCAATGTACAATACTGTGCTGCAGCACAAAATCAATCCCAAGACTCTGTTCGTATTACATCATGTTCACGGGTTTGCAAACGGTATTCTGCTGAACAATTTAAAGTACTCCAATGAAGTGAAGGATGTTCAATGGATGGGTGTTGTTACGCACTTGTATTATGATTTGACCGAGAATGTATCGCTCGGTGCACGCGCAGAGTGGTTTCGCGACCGGGATGGTTTCCGTAATCCGTCACCGTTCCGCATTGCAGCAGCCTCCAATCTCGTCAATGGCGCTCTGGTCAGTTATG
Organism: Gammaproteobacteria bacterium; assembly: GCA_015709615.1. Lineage (NCBI taxonomy): Bacteria > Pseudomonadati > Pseudomonadota > Gammaproteobacteria > Gammaproteobacteria bacterium. The sequence goes on from CP054179.1 coordinate 591,928, forward strand.
CCGGCGACATCAACAGCGTAACTATCACACCTGCGGATTACTATTCCGCAACTTTCGGCATCAACTGGAAGGTAGCTAAAACTTTAAAGCTTCGCTGGGATTCGATAAAAAAGCTGAATATTCGTCCTAATATACGTTATGACAGAGTGGATGCTTACCGCGCTGCTGCTTACAGACCGTTTGCAGGCAATAAAGACCAAATTTTATTTTCGTTGGATTTCACACTCCCTTTTTGAGATTAAGAACAAATTGCAAGGGATTTGGGAGACTTTTTGAGAGGGGGGAGGGTTAAAGACCAACCACCGAATAATTTCGGTGGTTGTTCGTCACTTAATCAAAGACCTTTATTGCCAGAATACTCTGAGTATTCCGAGATCTCCGATGTAAAGTCACGATCTTGATTTGTTTCTACTTTCTTAGTTTGATTACTTTTTTGCCCTACCTGCTCGATCGCCATTTTTCTATGGAAATCAGCAAATATCAGACTTTCACGTATCGCTTTCTCGTATGCTCGAACATTTGCTGCAGCATGCGATTGAGCATCCAGACCTTGTCGGCCAAAGTAATAAGGACGCGCTTCATACTCCTGAAGTATTTTTTTGTTCTCTTGCAACCTTAATTTTGCATCTTTGGCAACGCCTTCGTAATATTTCACTAAAGCGCCATGATCGTTACTTGAAATTCCAGTGGGTTTAGCCACTGATGAACCCATCTGTGCGCAAGAAGCTAACACAGTGAGTGCTAATAGTAAGGAAGATAATTTGAGTACTTTATTGATGGGTACTCTCCAGTCATAAATAAATGTAGTCATTTTTATTCCTCCAAGATGCGTTCAGTATAGGTTGGGAAAGCTTTTGTATAGGTCGGGAAAATCATTCCGGTTGATCTCATCTTACCTCCTCGCCCCGGTCGCATATTGAGCGAAAAAAACTTCGCAATTACATTCATATCAATTTCTCCTATTACCAGATTAAGCGTTTATAAAAATAAACATTGTTATTCGCTAATGAAAACCATCGTTCATGCTTGACAGAATCATTAACCCTTTTGCACTTAAGGTCAAGAAATATAAGACTTTTCTCAACCAGATTGCAGTCTACCACAAACAAAAATTAATTCCAACAATATATCCGACTTTTTTACTCAGGAATAGTTCAGTGTGCTAATTACCACACTCAGATTTTTCCCAAAGCACTTCAATTGCAATGAAAATTGGTGCGTATTTGTTTTCATCCGCTGACACGATCGCCGCGCAATGACGGGCAGAGACTCAATAACTCGGACCTGCTACGCGATCGAAAAATCTCGAGTAAAGAGATGAAATAGTTGAGAGAGGAATACAACCGCCAGTTTATTGAAACTGGGGCATGTTCAGCAGAACGACGATGCAGCAATCAAATGAATTCTGGTGATCCGAATCCAATATTATTATCAGGTTTAAAACTATGCTCTTTCGTTTAACCCTAATCGTTCCATCCGGTAGCGCAGCGAACGTACGGTAATCCCCAATGTTTTGGCCGCTTTGGTACGATTGTACCGGCTTTCATTCAACGCTTTGACAATAGAATCCTTTTCCAGTTTGTCGAGATAGTCCTGCAGCGGCAGAGTCAACCCCGAGTCGACAGGAAGCATAGTAAAAGAAGTTTCCTGAATCACTCTTGCCTTATGGGGTAACTGCAATTCGTCTTTACCGATCTCGCTGTCAAAACAGAGCGCCAATGTACGCTCCAGTATGTTTTCGAGCTCACGTACGTTACCGGGATAATCGTAGTTCATCAGCATTTTTAGCGCATCATTCTTCAGATTGCATGCCGGCCGCCCTACTTCGCGGCATAGTTTTGCAAGAACAGCTTGCGCAATTAACGGAATATCTTCACGCATTTCACGCAATGCCGGCATATTGAGTTCGATTACATTGAGGCGATAGTATAAATCCTGCCTAAATTGCCCGGTTTCAACACAGTGACTGAGTTTCTTGTGTGTCGCACTGATGATACGCACGTCAACACTTTTCTCGTGCGTTTCACCGATTCTTCTGACTTGTTTCTCCTGAATCACTCGCAACAATTTAACCTGCATCGTCAGCGGCAAATCGGCGACTTCATCCAAAAACAAAGTACCGCCATTCGCCGCCAGAAAAAAACCGTCATGATCTTTGTCGGCGCCGGTAAAAGCGCCTTTTTTATAGCCGAAAAACTCGCTTTCCATTAGATTCTCGGGGATAGCGCCACAGTTCACGGCAACAAAAGGTTGTTGATGGCGCGCGCTTCTTTCATGAATCATTCTCGCCGCGAGCTCTTTACCGCTGCCGGATTCACCGCTGATATACACCGACGCCTGACTGCGGGAAAGCTTATCGATGGTCGCGCGCAATTGGCGCATCGGCTGGGACTCACCCAGCAGTACGCGCTGCTGTTGCACTTGCGATATGGACTCGGATGCTATCGGTGGCAAGCTTAAAGCCGATTTGACCAAATCACGCAATTGTTTTAACGAAACCGGCTTAGGCAGATAATCGAATGCCCCGGCTTTGAGGGCAGCCACGGCATTTTCCGTCGTACCATGCGCCGTGATGACGGCAACCGGCAAATCAGCGCAATGCTCTGCAATATATTTAACTAGCTCCAGCCCTTCACCATCCGGCAACCGCATATCGGTAAGGCATAACTGAAACCGCCGGGATTGCAATAGCTGCTTGGCGTCACGAACACACTTTGCACTGGATACATCCATTCCCATCCGGGCGATCGTCAATTCAAGCAGTTCAATGATATCGGGCTCGTCATCCACAATCAGAATATGGGGAGAAGCAGTTTTTCGATCGGGATTGGCAATCCGCCCATTATCTACAGACATGGCCGACCACTTTTGCAAACTATCCGGAAATGCCCGCCGCCGGAACCTTCAATGTAATCCAATGAAGCCTGATTGGTTTCGCACAACTCGCGCGCAATGTATAAACCTAAACCGGTTCCGCCGGCGGCCGTGGTAAAGAATGGTTCAAAAATCTGTTTTACCTGTTGCGGATCAATACCCTCACCATCATCTATGATATCCAAATAAACATTATTTTCATTCGCCGATGCGGATAATTCGATATGTATGCTGCCGTTTTGCTGGCGGCAATGCCGCCATGCATTGCGGCATAAATTCCAGAGTATTTGATGTAAATGATCGCGATCAAAGCTGATTAAATGATTGTTAGCGTTTTTTAACACAAACGCACCTCCATCGATTCTTTCCGCATGGCAAAACTCCTCAAGAAATTTTTGCACGAATTCATGAAGATCGAACAGTTCCGGCCTTGAAATATTACGCCGGTTAAGCTGCAGAACATCCTGAACGATCTTGTTTAAACGCCGGGTATTGTCGCAAATGATGCGCACTAATCGCGGGTCCATGTCATTTTCAAGCTGCTCCTCTTCCAAAAGTTCAGCCGCATGATTGATCGCGGACAGCGGATTACGGATTTCATGCGCAATATTGGCAGTCAGGCGCCCTAGGGCTGCCAGCTTTAATTGCTGCAATTGTGCTTGTATACGCCCCATATCCTCGAGAAAAATAACCACGCCGTTACGAGAATTTGCCTGTATCGGAAGAAAACGTGTTCGAACCAGGGTGTTACTATGCGCCAGACGCAGCAAATCGAAGTTGATGCTGCTATCGCCCTGCCAAGTGGTAAGCCGGCCAGCTAATTCCGGCATGCAAGCAGATAACTTGAGCAACGACGTTTTCTCCGCAGACGGATTTAAATTGAGTAACCACTCCGCATAGCTATTGCGCTGTCGAATGTAACCAAGTTTATCCACCACCAGAACACCTTCTTGTAAATCCTGAATGACCAGTTTATTGACTTGCGCCATGTTCGCCAGATCGATACCGCGTTCCGCGGCCAGCTGCTCACTGGCCAAAGTATGTTTGGCTAAGCGATATGCCAGCCAGGCAACGGCAAAATACGCCATGCTCAATAACCCCGCTTGCGAGTATTGCGCGGAGTAGAAATCAATGGTCCATAAGGAATAGGTTTCTTGCAGCAATAGGCTAATCGTTGCGACAGAAGCAAAAAATAACACTAGGCGGCCGCGGCCGATCAATCCCGCCCCCGCCAGTGACACCAACAACAAAACCCCCAGACCGCTTGGCAAACCGCCACTGGCATACAGCATCACCGAGAAAAAAACGATATCGCTGATTACCTGAATCGCCAATTGCTGATCGAAGCCGGGAAAACGCAACCGGACAAACGCCATGGATAGCATGCTAAAAAGCACATGGCCTGCACCAGCGTATAAAAACAGCGAGGGGTTATGGGATCCGAGACTGATAAATTCAGATTTCCAAAACACGATGAGCAAACTGCCGCCGATGGCTAAGCGAAAGCAATTGAAATAATAAAGCGAGCACCAATGCTGATCGGTGTAATCGATCGTCGCCGCATCGGAATCCAGCGGCCAGAATATTGAGTGTTTATTTGATGATGGATGTGTTGGAGCAGGCACAATAATCAGCTCAAGAAGATCTTATATACAAATTACAATGCTCGTGACTACAAAAATACTTTTGCTGATTGCTGACCGCTTCACTTTTCGGCAGATAAACACCACAGTGCGCACAATTCACCATATCTTCAGCGGATTCCGGCGAGGATGTATCATTTCTTTGCTTAGGTACGCGAATTTTGATTACCCAGTAAATCAGCAGCGCTATCAGTGTGTAAAAAATTAACTTTCCCATATTAAGTTCTAATACCTGCTATGGCATCAATCTGATTGATTAAATATACGCTTATTTGTCTGTTGCAAATCAGGGGCATAACAAACCACATCACACTTGCCGCGGCTGATTCAGGATAACAATCTTTTGTCTTGGCAAATGATCGATTAACCGGGTTTTTTATGGTTTATCGATAAAATATAGAATGATATTTTCATCAGATCAATACTATTGAATAAAATATCTGAGAAATTTCAAACGGAAATTACAAAGAAGCCGGTAGCGCAAGCTTTACCAAGCAAGTGCTGAGTTTGCAAAAACACCGATCGGTAAATATATAGAGAAGAGAAATTTTTCTATGAAATGGCGGTCACCGGCGGCAACAATCAGTGCAAGATTTTAGCGGCATTAATGATTGCGCGTTACCGCAAAGTCCGCCAATTGCATCAGGCATTGTTTATTTTCCGACTCCGGTAAGGCGGCTATCGCAGCGGTTGCGGTGACAATCTCAGCTTGCGCGCATTTCCTTGCGTAATCCAGCGCAGCAGTTTTTTGAATAACATCCAGAACAGGCTGGAAACCGTCTTCCCCGCCATTTTCGATCGCTCTGCGGATAACGGCGGCTTGCTCCGGTGTACCGACTCGCATGGCGTAAATAAGCGGTAATGTGGGTTTTCCTTCCGCCAGATCGTCACCCAGATTCTTGCCGATATCCTGATTATTGCCGGTATAGTCGAGCATGTCATCAATGAGCTGAAACGCGGTGCCCAAATGCATACCGTAAACCGATAGGGCGTTTTCCTCTTCCGGCGTGGCATTGCCGAGAATCGCGCCCAGTCGGCTTGCCGCTTCGAACAGCTTGGCGGTTTTATAACGGATTACTTGCAAGTAATTTTCTTCAGTCACACCCGGATCGCGGCAATTCAGCAGCTGCAGGACCTCGCCTTCGGCAATGGTATTGGTGGCATCGGCCAATACCTGCATCACGCGCATGTTGTCCACTTCCACCATCATCTGGAATGCTCTGGAATAGAGAAAATCCCCTACCAGAACACTGGCGGCATTGCCAAACAGCGCATTGGCAGTTTCTCTATTGCGCCGCAATTGTGATTCATCGACGACATCATCGTGCAACAATGTGGCGGTGTGGATGAATTCAACAACCGCAGCCAGATTGTAGTGAAAGCTGCCTTTGTAGCCAAAAGCGCCAGCCGATAAAATCACCAGCGCAGGACGCAAACGCTTGCCTCCGCTATTGATGATATATTCACTGACTTGGCGAATCAGAACGACATGGGAATGCAGTTTTGCGCGGATGACATCGTCGACGATGCTCATATCGTGCGCGATGAAGCTTCTAATATGTTCGATTGACACAATAATACCTTGAAGAAAACGCTATGTTAGAAATGACGATGCCTAAGTGTCAAGCACAAAGATAAAATGCGCTAATTTTTCCACCACAATCAAGGCTTATTTATGTATAATTCGCCGTTCTGTAAAAGGGAAGCATGGAGCTTAATATATGTATGCGGTCATAAAAACCGGCGGTAAACAATATCGAATTCAAGTAGGTGAAAAGCTGAAGATTGAGCAATTGCAAGTGGAAAACGGCAGTGAGCTTGTCATCGATCAAGTATTAATGGTAGCCGATGGCGACAAAGTGTCGGTTGGGACGCCGCTCGTCAGTGGTGCCAAAGTCAGTGCAACGGTTCTCGGTCAAGGGCGTCACGACAAAATTCGCATATTCAAGATGCGCCGCCGCAAGCACTATCAGAAGCATCAAGGTCACCGGCAGAATTACACTGAAATACAAATTACCGGTATTTCAGCTTAAGGAGTAGAAAATGGCACATAAGAAAGCAGGCGGAAGTTCCAGAAACGGACGCGATTCGCATTCAAAACGGCTCGGCGTTAAATGCTACGGCGGTGAATTAATCCCAGCCGGATCGATTATCATCAGACAACGCGGCACACAAGTCCACCCAGGGGAAAATGTCGGTATTGGCAAAGACCATACCTTATTCGCCAAAGTGGCGGGAAAAGTGAATTTCAGTATCAAAGGCGCATTGAAACGTAAAGTAGCAAGCGTGATACCTGCATAAAAAATACATCACTTGACCACTTTGAAAGCCCCGTCTAAAACGATGGGGCTTTTTTGTTTGCAGGCTGTGGTAAAGACGTAAAAACAGTCATACAATAATAATCAGTTAGCTATGAAGTTTATCGACGAAGCGGTTATCCAGGTATTGGCCGGAAAAGGCGGTAACGGCGTCGCCAGCTTCCGGCGGGAAAAATATATTCCGCGCGGTGGACCCGACGGCGGCGACGGCGGCCGGGGCGGCAGCATCTTCGCCATAGCCGACCGCAACATCAACACCCTGATCGACTACCGCTTCGCCCGTATCCATCGCGCCAAGAACGGCCAGAACGGTCAAGGCTCGGATCGCTATGGCAAAAGCGCCGAGGACATCATATTGCGCATGCCGGTTGGTACACTGATCAAGGATCTCAATACCGGCGAGATCGTCGCCGACCTGGTGCACGATCAGCAAAAAGTTCTGCTGGCCAAAGGCGGCACCGGTGGGCTCGGCAATTTGCACTTCAAGTCCAGCACCAACCGCGCGCCGCGGCAATTTACCTTCGGCGAACCCGGCCAGGAATTTGAGTTGAAACTGGAACTCAAGGTGCTCGCCGATGTGGGTTTGCTCGGCATGCCGAATGCCGGAAAATCGACACTGATCCGCGCGGTATCCGCGGCACGTCCGAAAGTGGCCGATTACCCGTTCACCACCTTGCACCCCAACCTCGGCATGGTGCGTGTCGACCAGAACCGCAGTTTCGTCATGGCCGATATTCCGGGGTTGATCGAAGGCGCAGCTGAAGGCGTGGGATTGGGTCACCGCTTTTTAAAACACTTGGCGCGCACCCGGCTGCTGTTGCATGTCATCGACATGATGCCGCCGAATGAGGAAACCGATCTGGTGCACGAAGCACATGCACTGGAAGCGGAATTGCGGAAATACGACGAAGCGTTGTATCAAAAACCGCGCTGGCTGGTCATGAACAAAACCGACATGATGCCGCAGGACAAACGCGACGAGATTTGCCAAGAGTTTGTCAAAAAAATGGGCTGGCAAGACAAATACTTCATCATCTCGGCGCTGACCGGTGAAGGTTGTCAGCTCCTGACGTATGCCATCATGGATTATCTGGATCAGCATTTGCCGCCGCAACCCGAAAACCCGATTCCGGAAAACGAACTATCGAATCCATGTTAAAGCAAGCACGCCGTATCATCATCAAAGTAGGCAGCAGCCTGGTCACCAATCAAGGCAAAGGACTCGACCATGCCGCATTAGCCGGCTGGGCGGCGCAAATCGCCGCACTCAAGCAAATGGGCAAGGACATCATCCTAGTTTCCTCCGGTGCAATCGCCGAAGGCATGCAGCGGCTGAACTGGGAAAGCCGCCCGACCGCGCTGTACGAATTGCAGGCAGCAGCAGCCGTCGGCCAGATGGGACTGGCGCAAGCCTATGCATCCAGCTTCTCACAATACGGTCTGCAAACCGCCCAAGTGCTGCTGACGCACGAAGATTTGTCGAACCGCAAACGCTATCTAAACGCCCGCTCGACCCTCACCACGCTGCTCAAACTGAACATTATTCCGATCATCAACGAAAACGACACCGTTGCCACCGATGAAATCCGTTTCGGCGACAACGACACGCTGGCGGCATTGGTCACCAACCTGGTCGAAGCCGATGCGCTGGTAATTCTGACCGATCAGGCCGGTTTATACACCAGCGATCCGCGCAAGGATCCGAGCGCGAAATTGTTACCCGAAGTCCACGCCGGTGATCCGGCGCTGGAAAAAATGGCCGGTGGCGTCGGCAGCAGCATCAGCCGCGGCGGCATGCAAACCAAGGTGATCGCGGCCAAACGCGCGGCGCGCAGCGGCGCGGATACGATCGTTGCTTCGGGACATGAAGATAACGTGCTGGTACGTTTGAGTCAGGACGAAGCGATTGGTACCCGTTTTGTCGCCAAATTGCCGGTGCTGGCGGCGCGCAAGCAATGGCTGGCCGACTATCTGCAAGTGCGCGGTTACGTCACGCTCGACCCAGGCGCGGTCAAAGCCCTGACCGATGACGGTAAAAGCCTGCTGCCGATCGGCGTAGTCGCCGTCAACGGTGAATTCGAACGCGGCGAGACGGTTTCCTGTCTCGCCCCGGACGGACGCGAAATCGCACGCGGCTTGATCAACTACAGCGCGATCGAAACGCAAAAAATCCTGAAACAACCCAGCAGCGACATCGAAGCGATTCTGGGCTACGTCGACGAACCGGAACTGATTCATAGGAACAATCTGGTTCTGCTGTAATCACCGCACCCTCCGCCGTCATGCCACTCGATTCCCTCGCGCCACGCATCGCTGCCATCGACTGGCTGCGCGGCATCGTCATGATCCTGATGGCGCTCGACCACGCTTCGTGGTTTTTCAATGCCCAGCGTATCTTCGCCGATTCGGTGTTACTGTTTGAGCCCGGTACCCGCTTCGCCGCGGATCAATTCTTCACGCGTTGGATCACGCATATCTGCGCGCCGACGTTTCTGTTTCTCGCTGGCACCTCGATCGCCATCAGCAACTCCCAACGGTTGCGGCAAGGCATGAGTGACGCCTTCATCGAGCGCGAATTATTGCTGCGCGGCGCATTCATCGCGCTGCTCGACATCGGGCTGTTCTCGCTGATCGGCGGTAAACCGGTGTTGCAAGTGCTGTACGCCATCGGCATCAGCATGATGCTGATGGTCTACCTGCAGCGTCTCGGTGCGGGCGCGGTTTTCTGGCTGGCGGTTCTGATCATCGCAGGCGGCGAATTCCTGCTGACGGCGCTGTGGCAACCGGGCGGCGACGTGCCGCTTTGGCTCGCGCTCACGTTTGCGCCGGATTTCGGCGAGACTTATACCGTGCTCTACCCTGCCCTGCCGTGGCTCGCCATGATGATGCTCGGCTGGGCGTTCGGCGAACGCTTCATCGTCCATCCCCCCGCTTCCTGGCAACCGCAGCGCGTGCTGATGACTGCCGGCTGGTTTGCGTTGACGCTGTTCGTCATCATTCGCGGTCACGACGATTACGGCAATCTGTTCATGCATCTCGAAGGCAATACCCTGATCGATTGGTTGCACGTCAGCAAATACCCGCCCAGCCTGGCCTACACATTGCTGGAACTGGGTCTGATGGCGATTCTGCTGTCGCTGCTAATGCGATTGGAATCATTCAACAAAACCATCAACTCTAACAATCCGGTGCTGGTGTTCGGCCAAACCGCCCTGTTCTTCTACCTCGCGCACTTCGCCGTGCTAACAGCACTGAAACCCCTGTTCGAACGCGGCAGCCTGGAACAAACTTACGGGGTCACGCTGCTGGTGCTGATCATCCTCTACCCCATCTGCCGCGCCTACCGCACATTGAAATGGCGGCATCCGCAAAGCGGGCTGCGCTTTCTTTAAATATAACGGTTCTTGATTTATCGATGCGCGCTTTGTGGCTATAATGAGCGCCCTGTTGAATTGGAGCAATTGCACACTCCTGCCGCCCGGAAAAAGAGATACGCTGCGTCAGGAAAGAAAACCGCTCCTCATTAACCCTTGAATCGCACAACGTCAATTAAATTGTTTTTAAACATACACCCCTCCCCATGCAAGGCCATCCGGTATATTCAAAATGGTTATGGTTAGCCATTACCTGTTGTTTTTTCTTTTTTCTCACGGATTCCGAGAATCTCTACGCCAATGAGCTGAGAAAATTCCTGGCACATAAAAAACTGGAATTCGGCGGTTGGATTCATGGCGGCGCCACGTTCAACCCGAGTCAATCGAGTGGATTTAACGGCCCGGTCATTTTTGCCGATCAAGCCAACCGTTTTCAACTGAATCAATTCAACTTGTTCATGCGCCGCCCCGTGGTGTCGGCGGGCAAGCGATGGGATTTCGGCGGCCGCTTTGATTTCATGTTCGGTACTGACGCCATTTTTACCCAAGCCTTCGGCGTACCGGCATTCGATGTCAATACCGGTGAACCCTTGAAAAGAAGCAGTTGGGATCTTAATTTATGCTGCGCTTCCACGCGCACATACGGTATTGCCCTGCCGCAAGCGTACTTAGAAGCTTATGTGCCGATCGGTAACGGTCTCAACATCAAGCTCGGCCATTTTTATACACCGACCGGTTACGAGACTGTCCCGGCGCCCGATAATTTCTTTTATACGCGTGCGTACACCTTGAATATCGGCGAACCGTTCACACACACCGGCTTACTGTTCAATTACAAAGTCAATTCCAATTGGTTGATTCTGGGCGGCCCGCTCACCGGCAGCGCTAACGGTGGTTGGGATGCCGGTTGGGATAAACAATTGGGAAATTGGAATGGCATTACCGGGTTCACTTGGAGCAGCGACGACAAGGCGACTTCGTTCCACCTGTCCGGCACGTATGGTAAAACTTCGGAGCAAAGCAGTGAAATCTGGGGGTTTTATAATGTCGTGCTGCAACATAAGATCACGCCACGGACACAGATAGCCCTGCACCATGTTTATGGTCATGCCGGCGGTGTTTTGCTAAATAATCTCAAATACGCCAACGTAGTCAAAGATGCCGAATGGTTCAGTGCCATAGCGCATCTATACCACGACCTCACCGATAACGTCGCAATCGGCATGCGCGGCGAATGGTTTCGCGACCAGGACGGTTTCCGGAATCCATCGCCGTTCCGGGTGGCAGCCGCCACCAACAACGTCAACGGCGCACCTGTCAGTTACGCCGGCAACCTTAACAACGTCACCATCGCACCCGCTGACTACTATAACTTCACCGTCGGTTTCAACTGGAAAATAGCCAGAACATTTAAAACCCAATGGGATTTCATCAAAAAATTGAATATCCGCTCAAACATCCGCTACGACCGGGTCGATGCCTATAAAACAGCCGCTTACCGCCCGTTCTCCGGCAATAAGGATCAGATTTTATTTTCACTGGATTTCGTCTTGCCGTTTTAAGGAAGCTTAGAAAAAAGCAACGAGCGGCGATCGGCTGCTGCCGAATTAATCAGCGTTTCCTTAGCAAACCGCTTTCTCCATTCAGTTTTCATTCAGACAAACCGGCGTAGATTGGCTCCATCAGGAATTCACCTGAAACGAATAACGCAAAGGAGAAATATCATGAGCACTCAAACAAAAAAACTGGCCGGTCTCGTATTGATCACATCATTAACCATCAGTTTGGCGATTCCTTCTTTGGCGCAAGCAGGCAGAGGCCATCACGGTCATGGTCATCGCGGTCACCATCACGGCCATCACCATCACAAGCATCACAGTCATTTCAATGGCTATGTCTATAGTCAGCCACGCGGTTATTATCAGCCATACTATCCGCAGCCGCAGTATAACTATAATTACAGCTATTACCCTCCTGCTCCGGTCTATGCCGCTCCGCCTCAAATGATGATGGGCATCAATACCGGAAATGTGGACTTTATGTTACGCTTCTGATGCGAAAAGCGGGGATTGGATACGGATTAAAACTATTCTTCCCCGCTTAATTTCTTCCCCGGTATGCAAGGATGCTGTGTTATGAACAGATGGCGGCAAGCGTTACTGATTGCATTGATAATGGGCGTTGCAATGGTGGATGCAACGGCCGGGCGGCAACATGCAGTTAGTGAGTCCGGCAAAGCAAACGATGCGGCCGGCGGTATTTCGGAACAGCGCGCGATTGCCATCGCCCAGCAGCATTTTAAAGGCCGTGTGCTGGCGATCAATCAGACCGGTCATCTCTACCGCGTCAAAATACTGAGCGATCAAGGTTCGGTTCACATGGTTTTGATCAATGCGCGAGATGGCAGCGTGGTGTCCATGCATCATCACCCGAATTGAAACATATGCCTGCACTCGATTTTAATCATTTGATACCATACCGCACAGGAAACAGCCATGCGCATCCTGGTCATTGAAGACGAATTCCGGCTGCAAAACCAGATCCGCCAGCAACTGGAAGCGGCGGGTTATATGGTCGATACGTGCAGCAACGGTGACGAAGGGTTGTTTCTCGCCAGCGAATACCCGCTCGACGCCGCCATCATCGATATCGGCTTACCCGGCAAATCCGGTTTGGAAATCATCAAGGCATTGCGCGAACGCGGCAGTCTGTTGCCGATTCTGATCCTGACCGCACGCAGCAGCTGGCAAGACAAGGTACAAGGGTTGGAAATGGGCGCGGACGATTACCTGACCAAACCGTTTCAAATGGAAGAGCTGCAAGCCCGGGTCAAAGCATTGCTGCGCCGCGCCACCGGCATCCCGCAAACGTTATTGAAATGCGGCCCGATCACGCTGGATGTCACGGCGCAATCGGTCAGCGTGAACGGCGCAATCATCGAATTGACCTCGTTTGAATATCGTTTGCTGGAAGAACTGGTGCGCCACCACGGCGAAGTGCTTTCCAAGCATACGCTCGCCGACTATCTGTATCCGCACGACGAGGATCGCGACAGCAACGTACTCGAAGTCATGATCGGCAGGTTGCGGCGCAAACTCGATCCCGGCGGCACGTTGAACCCGATCGAAACCATACGCGGACGCGGTTACCGCTTCACATTGGAATGCAACAAATCGTCATGATGTCGCTCAATCAGCGCGTCTTGCTCAGCGCGACGCTGGTCTTGCTGGTTTTTATCGCCGGAATTACCTTGACACTGGATCGCGCTTTCTACGACAGTGCGCGCATCGGCGTGAAAGATCGGTTGTTTGCGAAACTATTGATGCTGATGGGTGACGCCGAAGTGGAAGAATCCGGTGAACTGGATGTGCCCACCAACCTGCTGGACGCTGAACTCGGTCACGTCAATTCGGATACCTACGCCTTCATCGTCGGCCCTGCCAACACCATCATGTGGCGTTCCACTTCAGCGCTGAACAAACCCATTCCGGCCATTACACTACTGGAAAAGGGCAAAAAAGAATTCGAGCAAATCCTGCTCAACGATGAACCGTATTTTATTTACCGCTACGGTGTTGCCTGGGAAACACCGTCCGGCGATTACCCGTTGACTTTCCACGTCATTACCGACACGGTGCTGTTCGAAGCGCAAATCGAACGTTATCGCGAGGATTTGTGGGGCTGGCTGAGCGTGATGGCTGTTTTTCTGCTTGCTACGCAAATGTTGGCATTGCGCTGGGGCTTGTTGCCGCTGCGCAAAGTTTCCGTAGAGCTTGCCGCGATCGAATCCGGTCAGCAGGAAAGCCTCAAAGGCACCTACCCTAGCGAACTCCAGCTGTTGACCGATAGTATCAATTCTTTGATCACACACGAACACAAACAGCAGAAACGCTACCGCAACGGTTTGGCCGATTTGGCGCACAGCCTGAAAACGCCGCTCGCCGTGCTGCAAGGCGCGATCCATAGCGAAAACGACGAAGCTATGCGGCGCAAAACGATTCAAGAACAAATCGACCGTATGGATAACACCATCCAGTATCAATTACGCCGCGCCGCAACCGCCGGTAGCTCGCCCGGTATGGGATTGATCTTGTTGCGCCCGATGGCCGACCGGATCGTCAACACGGTCACTAAAGCTTATCGCGACAAACATCCTCACATCGCCGTGGTAATCGATGACACCATCAGTTTACGCATTGACGAAGGCGACTTGATGGAATTACTCGGTAATTTGATCGACAACGCATTCAAGTGGTGCCGCCACAGCATCCATTTATCCGCCGATTACCAAGACAATCAGGTGGTGATTCAAGTCAAGGACGACGGCCCCGGTATCCAGTTGCATGAAATCGCCCGGATCCTGGAACGCGGCGTGCGCGCCGACCAATCCACGCCCGGTCACGGCATCGGCTTAGCGATTGTGCGCGATATCATGCAGGTCTATGGCGGCGAGCTATCGATCGAAAACAATCCTGATGGCGGTCTCTGCGTCACTTTGCGTTTAAAGAAAAGCAAATAACATTCACGATCAGCTTACATACCGCACGTTTTACCTCCTCCTCAGGAAGCTCTGAAAAGGTAGCGAGCAACAGTCAGGCAAGGTGAAATCAGACGAAAAAGCGCAACTTACAAATAGACAATGAGCATTTTGAGTCTGATTTCAATCCAGCATGACCAAGCCCAGTAGTTTTCAGAGCTTCCTTAAGCTTTGATCAGCGTCCATGCACCGATCAGGATAAATCCCGCTCCTGCAATATAATGCAGCTGTTTTTCGCTGATATAGCCGGAAATAAAACTGCCCGCCAGCACCCCGATCGCCGAAGTCGCAATCAACGCCAGCGAGGCGCCGATAAATACCGTCAGCTTGCTGACTTCTTTATCCGCAGCAAACAACATCGTCGCCAATTGTGTTTTATCGCCCAGTTCTGCGATAAACACGGTGGCAAATACTGTCAGTAAAATTTTGTAATCCATTGTGATCGTCCGAAAATTAGATTTGGGTGAAATGCGTATCGCTTGAATCCTATCATTGCAATGCTGTGGTAAAGATCACAGTGTCATGACATGCGACGTGATAGCATGATAATGCATGTGGTTTCTCAGTGGCTTGCCGGGTTGCTCAACGCACAATCTGATGGTGGTTTTCTCCACATCGATTTGGTTGGCTTTGAGTGTGAATTTCACAGGATTTACCGCATGCACGCAACTGCTGCGCAGTTTTTTCCACACGAAATACGATGGATTGCGCAAAATCCGCTGTGAGTAAATTGCCAGGAGAAAATCGTAACAGGGTCAATTCATAAAGGGTATTAAGCTTGATTTCAATAACCATGCAGAGGGCACGAATCTTTCGCCCGCGTTCTCGCATTTTATTCAAGGAGAATCACCATGAATTCAACACCAAACGCCAGACCTGAAGCAAACCGGATATGTAACCTCCTCCCCTCGCGCGATACCGAGCGCGACTGGGGCATCAAGCACGCTGTCGCAGCCGGTGCCGTTGCCGCAGCACCCGCAGCCTTGCCCGCCAGTGTCGATTTGCGCGCAACCTGGTGGAATATCGGCAACCAGGAAAGCACGGGATCCTGTGTCGGTTGGGCATCCACTGACGGCGTAACCCGTTATCACATGGTCAAAGCCGGCAAAATTATTCAGCCTGGTTTTTTGTCGCCGCGCTATACGTGGATGGCGTCGAAAGAAACCGACGAATTCACAAGCCGCCCGGAAACCTTTATCGAAGGAGCCGGTACTACGCTGAAAGCAGCCATGGATATTCTGCGTAAATACGGTGCGGTCCCTGAAGCCATACTGCCTTTCCATATTTCGACTGCGATGTATCTGGGCGACGAGAACACATTGTATGCCACTGCGGCAACTCGGCGCATCGCGGCCTACTTCAATCTCGGCAAGGACATGAACAGCTGGCGCAATTGGCTGGCCACCCATGGCCCTATCATGGCCGGATTGAATGTCGACGCAACCTGGGATAATGCCACGGCAACCCATGGCAAGCTTGACGGCTTTCAACCCGGCACCGTTCGCGGCGGCCACGCTGTGTGTATTGTCGGCTACACGGCGGATAAACGCTTCATCATTCGCAACAGCTGGGGAACGGCATGGGGAGATCATGGTTTCGCTTATGCCAGCGAGGCTTATATCAACGCCGGCTTTTACAACGAAAGCTACGGCGTCACCGTCTAACCGATGCGCCTGGAGCATCAAGCAGTCCGTGACAGAAACGCAGCCATTCTTGTAGCGGGCATTGGCAACTGCACCGGTAGCCGCAGGTCTCACGTACGCGACCGGTGCAGTTTGCGAACCACCCCTGGAAAAGGTTTCTTCCCCCATGCTATTGATCACTGACGAGGATAATGCACGAATGATCGATATCTGTCTCGGCGAGAGAATTCGAATCCGCTTGCCGGAAAATGCGACGACTGGTTACCGCTGGGCAATCGATCATGTCGACCAAACACTTATCGAAACGATCACAACCGAGCCCCACTATCCATCGAACGCTGTAGGTTCAGGGGGAGAAGTCGAATTCATTTTCCAGAGCAAGAAAATCGGCTCTGGAGAAATTGCGCTAAAACATTGGCGCCACTGGGAGGGAGATTCATCGATCACACAGCGCTTCCTGCTGCACTTCAATGTGCGATCATAATCCCATCGCTCCGATTCATTCCTTCGACATGCTCGGAAATGGGAATCGACTATTGATTACATTGTTATATGCTGCAAACGTCGCATGTAATCACCCACGATTCCCTTTTCGTATTGAAGCCGGGTTACTGATCGTGTTTCACCAGGTTAAAACTTAAACGTCACCATGGTGTAACCGTAATTGGTGTCCTTCATACCGGGGCTGAATGGCACCTTGTCGAAGTAATCGCCCTTGAACAGATGGCTGTAGCCAAAGTCGAAACTCATCCGTTTCAAATAACTCCACTGCGGATCCCATCCTAAGCTGATATCCAGCATGTTGCCCAGAAAGCCGCCGGCGCGGCCGGTCGGGTCTTGCAAGCCGCTGCCGACGAATGCACCGCGTTTATCCGCCAGCCAATACGCGCGATGCGACATCATCAAACGCACGGAAGGCGTGGGCACGAGTGTGGCGCGGAAACCGACGGGCGACAGCAGGTTGGACGGGAAGAACGGGCCGAACATACCGGTCGGACCATACTCGACCCGGCGTTTTGCGTACAGGATGTCGAAATTTTTGTCCGGATCGCGGTCTCCCGACGCGAAGTCGAACAGGTAAACGGCGCGTAGCGGCATCGCCGTATTGAAACTATATCCAATTTCGCCGTGATGGCGATGGGCGAACAGGCTTTTATCCCGGGTATCGCCGAATTGGTACATGGATTCAATTTCATAATCCATGCTGCCTTTCGTGGGCTTGGCGAACAATCTGAAACCGGTGGTCGACAAGTTGCGCCGTCTAAGATTATCACCTTCGTTCAATTGCAGGAAATAACCGTCAAAATTGGCCCAGCGTAGATCACGATTGGTGACGTAAGCGCCGGAAAAATAAGTCTCAGGGGTGTTCCAGTTCAACGATGTCGGATCCCGTTGCACCGGCCGGGAACCGAACACGCGCAAACTCCATTTTTCATCGGTATTGCCCATCATGAAGTGCAAACCGTCGAACGCAGGCGTGAATGGCCCCCAGCGATGTCCCCCGACCAGACGGGCTTCACCCAGGTCCATTACGAAACGGCCAACTTCGAATTTCGCCGCGTAGCCTGTGCCGAGAAAATTCTTGTCGTGTACACCGAGGTGCAGTTGGGTGAAGTCGAAATGATCGGCCATGGTCGGGTTATGATCTTGACCGAAATTGGCCAGCGGGGCGCGGAAATCGGTCAATTCCAGCGTGAATTTGAGCGGATCGATAATATTCTTGACTTCAAACAAGAAACGGGTGCGTTGATGAACCTGATCGTTGAATCCCGGAATAGCTTTGGTGAAACCGTGATCGTATACGTCGTATCGGGTACGATGCTCGATTGCGACATTAAGCCAATCCGGCGCCATCGCGGCAAGCGGCGTTTTGTGCTCTTCCATCAGCTTGGTCAAGCTGTCAAAGTCGAAACGCGTGCTTCCCGGTGTTCCCAGTGCACTGAAGGGTGCGCCATTCTTTCCGTTAGCTGGCGCAGTTTTATTCTGAGCGACAACGGACGGCTTTTTGGCCTTGTCCGGTTCCGTTTTTTCCACTTCCGCCGCAAACAAATGCGGACTCCATAAAAAGCACCCAATGATGAAAAAAACCGTCCAACAGGTAAATTGAATATTTCTCCACGTCATTTTGACACCCCCTCTTTTAGTGATTCTCAAGTAAAAATCTGACATAACCGATTCAACTTTTTTAAAATATTACTTGGAGATAACAAGCTAAAAAATCCGTGCAAGCACCTAAGCGTAAACCCTTATGCGCCTAGGGGCAAAAATGCGTAGAGCATGCTGAAAAACGCAATAACAGTGCAAAATCCGATCAACGCCGGAATTCTGCAGCAATAATAGGAGAATTGATGATCAGGGATTGGATGGGAAAAGCCGGTCTTATATCAAGGAAAAAATAGCATAATCATTGCCTTGCATACCGACAGCTTGCAAAGCGATAAAGAATCGCATGCGCTTAAAGAGCTCCGGAAAATCCCGGCTGATAGCAGCCGGGATTCCGTTTGATTCCTACAAGTAAAGCGGTTTTACCTGCGGTGCTTCGATCAGGTCCGGCTTAGTATGAGGCGGCCGGCCCGATTGTCCATTTGCAATCGGAAATCAGACACATGCCGCCGAACTCTTTTAATCTGGGGTGAAGTGTCGTGATGACCTTCTCCGCCTGTTTTTCTTCACAGGCGAGTACTATCAAGGCATTATTCTCCGCCAACGCGTAATCCTCCGGATTACGTTCACCGGTTGCACCCAACCCCCCCACCCTCTTTATAACAGTGAAGCCGCGCACATTAGCCTCCTCAAGCAGTTCGCGCAACGCACCTAACGAATCTTCATTGATGACGATCTCGATCCGCTTCATCGATATTAAAATTTCCGATGGTATTACCATGATTTTTCTCCCAAAATATTTATACCGTTATGAGCGATGAATACTCATACCAGCGGGTAATAAGTCTCGTGTAAGTACTGAGCAGCCGCATAATACATGGGAATACCGACCACTACGTTAAATGGGAAAGTACAGCCGAGAGACAAAGTCAGATAGAACGACGGATTGGCTTCCGGTATCGCAAGGCGCATCGCCGGCGGCACCGCGATATAGGAGCAACTGGCTGCCAATACCGTCACCAGTGTGATGCCGCCTACCGAGTAGCCCAGCAAGAAGTGGCCCACAAACAAACCGCATGCCGCGCCAATCAGCGGCATCGCAATACCGAAACCAACCAGGAAAACACCGACACTCTTAAACTCCGACAATCTTTTTCCGGCTTCCATGCCCATATCGCACAAGAATATGCACAGAGCGCCCATGAAGATAAGTTCAAAGAAAGGTTCAATTTTCTTGTAGCTGGGATCCGAGACTACCCAGCCAATCGCCATTGAACCGAACAGCAGCAAAATACTGCCGTTGGTGAAGGCTTCGATTATCAGATGCTTGTACATCCCTTTGTCGGCTTTGGTGGCGCCGCCCATGATTTTCCGCGAATAGCCGGCCAGCACCAGGCCGATCATGATTGCGGGCGATTCCATGATTGCCAGCATGATGACGGGATAAGCTTCATACGTGACACCGATCCCCCCCAGGAAAGCAACCGCCGTCATATAAGTTCCCGCGCTGACCGAGCCGTAATGCGCGGAAATGGCGGCAGCATTGAGCGGGTCGATTTTTCCAAGCGCCCGTAGAATAATATACGCGACGATGGGTAAGCCGATACCGAATGCGAGCGCCGCCCATACCGCCGGAATAGCGGATGCCATATCGGATCCGGCAAGCGCTTTACCGCCATGAAGTCCGATACCGATCAGCAAATAAATGACAATCATCTTGTGCATATCGGGAGGGAATTTCAGATCCGATTTGATGAGGCAAGCAAACATACCCAGCGCAAAGAACAATATTGCCGGTACGAGAAGACTGGACAGAGACATGATTACACTCCTCTTATGCTAAATTAGTTAAACGTGGAACTCTGTGTGTGCTATCGTGGAGCGTCGTATTAAGACCGTTTTTAACTGCAACCGGGTGCGCCTTGACCATCACCCGGACCGGATCCGCGGCAAATATTTTGCCCGGAACAATTGACCGGGCAAATCGAGTGAATCCGTAAGCTGTTATTTTTCTATTCATCCTATTTCTCCAAACTATTGAAAGGTTTTATGGCATGCAGGGAAAACAACACCTCAACGGATACAACCGGCATACAAAAATCAAACTGTTTTCTTATCTCATGGGGTAGATAATTCAAGCAGATGATGTTCTTCGGCATACCCGTATCACAAAATACTCAGCAGCACTTAGGCAAAATCAGTGATCAAAAATTAAGTGGTGACTAAGTTTGTGTCATATCCCCTGCTGTCAAAATCCTACAGAAGAACTACGAGTGGTAATATTCGTGCTAACACGTAAGGGTAAATACGTAGGTATAAACCCTTATATACAAACAATTTATAGAAAATAATCATTTTTTATCGTAAGCTTTGCGCGTTTCGTATCTGAATTCAACAGCAGGAAAATAACGTGATTGCTTCAGTTAAAAGCTTAAGTTTCTCGACAGTATTTGATGCGGCGGCGGATGCGATGCTATTGGTTGAACACTCCGGGCACATCGTGTCGGCAAACCCCATCGCGCAACGATTGCTAGGTTATACCGAGGCTGAGCTGAAAGGTCTGGCGATCGAAATGCTGATCTCTCCCCGCTACCGCAAACAATACCGCTACTACCAAAAACTATTCTTAAGCAAACCGGTCAAGCGCCCCATGAGTGCCGGCAATGAGCTTGTCGCATTGAATCGCGAAGGCAAGGAATTGTTATTGGATATCAGTCTCACGCCTATGGAAGTGAGGCAAAAGCTATATACCCTCATCATATTCAATATCGCCAACCGGCGGCTGGATACCGAGGAAGCGTTGCGTGCCAGCGAAGAACGGTTACGTTTGGCCAAGCAAGCGGCAGGCTTGGGTATTTTCGACTACGACTTCAAGCACAACATCGTTTATTGGGACAAACAGATGCGTAAGTTCTGGGGGAAATATTCCGAAAAAACCGTAAGCTATGAAGAATTCGTGGCCGCCATACACCCGGACGACCGGGAAGCGCGGCAGACGGCTATCAATAAGGCGATGGATCCCGCCAGTAACGGCGAATTCAAGTTGCAATACCGCGTCATCAATCCCGTTAACGGTGCCGAGCGCTGGATATCGGCACGCGGACGGGTATATTTCGAGGGTGGGAATCCGCACCGGATGATCGGCGTCACCCGGGATGTTACTGAACAGAAGACTATCCAAAAAAAGCTGCAATTACAACGTGATGAAACGGAAAATATTCTCAAACAGCAAGTGGCGGCACGCACGGCATCGGCAATCGCACATGAACTCAATCAGCCGCTAGCGGCAATTTCCGCGTATAGCGAGGTCGTGCTGCACGCGCTGAACACCAATAGTTTTAGCGCCGGCAATTTGCGCAGAGCGCTGCAAGGTTGCGTGGAACAAGCGCAACGCGCCGGACGCAGTTTGCACGAATTGCTGGCTTTTCTGCAGAAAGGCGAGCTGGTAACCGAACATTCCAATCTTGCCGAAGTCATCCATGAAGCGCTGAACATCGTCTATGACGACGGCTATGGAGGATTTCATCCGGTGCTGCATTTGCAACACGATCTTCCCGCTGTGCAATGTAATCGCACGCAGGTTCGGAAAGTCCTGGTGAATCTCTTCAGGAATGCGGTGGAAGCCATGCGCACCGTCGATTCGCCGACTCTGTCGATCACCACTCAAGTTCAGACGGTTAACGAAAAAAATGTTGCCATCGTGATCGTACAGGATAACGGGCCGGGCCTTGATCAGATCGCCATTAAGCGCATATTTGAGCCTTTTTTTACCACCAAACCTTCAGGCATCGGCATGGGACTCGTGATCAGCCGTGCCTTGATCGAAGCCAATGGCGGTCAATTATGGGTGGATTTTGATGCAAAACCGGGAGCTAAATTCTTGTTTACTCTACCATTTGTGACATGATTATGTATGAACCGACCGTTTTTATTGTGGATGACGACGCTGCCGTGCGGGATTCGTTAACGTTGATGATCGAGCAGGCCGGCATGCGCGTGCAGTCATTCGAAAATGCGAAAGCCTTTCTGAACGCCTATCAACCGAATTTCTTCGGTTGTGTCATCATCGACGTGCAAATGCCCGGAATGGACGGTCTGCAACTGCAAGATGAATTATCGTGGCGCAAGATTTTACTACCGATCATTTTCCTCACCGGCCACGGCGATATTCCCATGAGTGTCAAAGCCATCAAAGGCGGCGCAATCGATTTTCTGACCAAACCGGTAATCCGGGAAAAATTGCTGATTTGCGTGCGCGCCGCATTCGCCGAAGCTAAAAAGAGAATCAGCGATTTCACACAGAATCAGGAAATCGCCACCTGTCTGACCAAACTCACCCGGCGTGAGCGCGAAGTCATGCTATTGGCCGTGCAAGGGCGCTCGAATAAAGAAATCGGATCTTGTCTGGGTATCAGCTTCCGCACCGTGGAAATCCACAAATCCAAAATCATGCAAAAAACAGGGGCCTGCAATCTGCTCGACCTCGCCCGCATCGCCCGCGAAAGCGAACTGGGCGAATAACTTGTGCTCATTCACGTTTTTTCAAATTCTACGTTACGCACGAATTCTGTTGTCACTGCTGGCTGAGGTGGCCTCCCTGAACTGAGCAACCTGAGAGAAAATTAAGGAAGCTCTGAAAAAGATAGCGAGCGATGATCAGGCAAGGCGGAGTCAGACGAGAAAGCGCAGCTTACTATTAGTAAATGAGCATTTTGAGACTGATTTCAACATAGCATGACCGAGTGCAGTAGTTTTTCAGAGCTTCCTTAAGCTCTGTTGTGATATCGGCTGCTCAGTTGGTTGAGCCAACGGGTGGTCACATCTTGACAGATAGAGATAGACCAGATGCTGCTTGACTGGAGTACCGGCTTCGGGTTTAAGGATAATGCTGGCGATGCTCAGCGTCTCCGTCACGGAAGCTGATTTTTCTCGATCAAATCGAATGCCTTGGCACTGAAACCGGATTGCGTCACTGTGATTCCAAGTATTTGTTTGCCTGTTTGGTCAATTGCGGCCGACTATTGATCTTTGGTGGATGAATCCGTGCCGCGATACCGGCTTTAAATACAACAGTCTCTTCTCTTGAATTGCTGCCAATACTGTTTTCGATTTGAATTCAAATTTCGTTTTGATCATCAATGTAATAATCCCCACCAAGAATCTTTAAATTTATATCAATTTTTACAATATGTTACAAATAATTCTTATATTCTGATCTTGAAATTCATGGTCATAATCCCTATCATTGGCACTCGTAACTGATGAGTGCTAATAATTTCTTTTATTCTACATTCAGATTTTCAAAAAGTGCATCAATGAAATGCAAAGCATTTCATAAATTCTGATTTTTTAACTTTTATGGGAGAAAATAGTATGAAAATTCGTCCTTTGCATGATCGTGTGGTTGTCAAGCGATTGGAAGATGAGCGTAAAACCGCTTCAGGTATTGTGATTCCAGACAGCGCAGCAGAGAAACCTGATCAAGGTGAAGTGCTGGCAGTCGGTAAAGGAAAGACTGGCGATGATGGAAAAGTGCGTCCATTGGAAGTCAAAGTTGGCGATAGAGTATTGTTTGGAAAATACGCCGGACAGTCGGTTAAGGTTCAGGGTGAAGAGTTATTGGTAATGCGTGAGGAAGATATTATGGGTGTGATTGAAGACTAACGCTGTGCGCCGGTTAGATTACTCACTGAAGATAATGTGTTGTTAAGAGATTAGGAGAAAAGTTATGTCAGCAAAAGAAGTGAAATTTGGTGATTCAGCACGTCATAGAATGGTGGCTGGTGTCAATATTCTGGCGGATGCGGTGAAAGTGACGCTGGGCCCGAAAGGCCGCAATGTCGTGTTGGACCGCTCGTATGGCGCGCCGACTATTACTAAGGACGGTGTTTCAGTTGCCAAAGAGATCGAATTAAAAGACAAATTCGAGAATATGGGCGCGCAGATGTTGAAAGAGGTAGCCAGCAAAACCTCCGATGTCGCCGGTGACGGTACAACCACCGCGACGGTATTGGCGCAAGCGATCGTCAAGGAAGGCATGAAGTATGTTGCGGCGGGCATGAACCCGATGGATCTTAAACGTGGCATCGACAAAGCAGTGGTTTCAGCTGTTGAAGAACTGAAAAAACTATCGAAGCCTTGTGCAACAGCAAAAGAGATCGCTCAGGTGGGCAGCATTTCTGCAAACTCCGATACCGAAATCGGCAAGATCATTGCAGATGCGATGGACAAAGTAGGTAAAGAAGGTGTAATCACCGTAGAAGACGGCTCCGGGTTACAGAATGAGCTGGAAGTCGTCGAAGGTATGCAGTTTGATCGTGGTTACCTGTCGCCTTATTTTGTCAGCAGCGCGGAAAAACAAATTGCATTGCTTGATAGCCCATTCGTTCTACTGCACGACAAAAAAATCTCCAACATCCGGGATTTGTTACCGGTATTGGAACAAGTTGCCAAAGCTGGCAAGCCACTGTTGATTATTGCGGAAGATGTCGACGGCGAAGCATTGGCTACGCTGGTGGTTAACAATATCCGCGGCATTCTTAAAACCTGCGCGGTTAAAGCACCTGGTTTCGGTGACCGCCGCAAAGCCATGTTGGAAGACATCGCGATCTTGACCGGTGGCACCGTGATTGCAGAAGAAGTTGGTCTGACACTCGAAAAAGCAACGCTCAACGATTTAGGGCAAGCTAAACGTATCGAAGTGGGTAAAGAAAATACCACGATCATTGACGGCGCCGGCGATGCCAAAGCAATTGAAGCGCGTGTTAAACAAATCCGCACGCAAATCGAAGAAGCGACCAGCGATTACGACAAGGAAAAACTGCAAGAACGTGTGGCTAAACTGGCGGGTGGTGTTGCATTGATCAAAGTTGGCGCGGCGACCGAAGTTGAAATGAAAGAGAAAAAAGCGCGCGTTGAAGATGCCTTGCATGCAACGCGTGCGGCTGTAGAAGAAGGGGTAATTCCGGGCGGCGGTGTAGCATTGCTGAGAACCTCGCCGGTTGTGAGAAGCACCAAAGGCGACAATCACGATCAGGATGCCGGCATCAAGATTGTACTGCGCGCATTGGAAGAACCTTTGCGTCAGATCGTCACGAACTGCGGTGATGAGCCATCAGTAGTCGTCAATAAAGTCACCGAAGGTAAAGGCAACTTCGGCTACAATGCGGCAACTGGCGAATATGGCGATTTGGTTGCAATGGGTGTTCTGGATCCAACCAAGGTAACCCGTTCCGCGTTGCAAAACGCTGCATCCGTGGCAGGTTTAATGCTCACCACCGATGCTATGGTAGCCGAGTTGCCGAAGGAAGAAGCACCTGCTGGAGGCGGCATGGGTGGCATGGGCGGTATGGGTGGCATGGGCGGCATGGATATGTAAAGTCAGCCAACTCATTACACGCAGTATTTTGATGACAAACAGACTCCATAATTTTGGAGTCTGTTTTTTTATGTTTGTTGAATTCCGATTAAAAGAATAGAGATATTTATCCGGCGTTATATTTTTATCTGAAAATATATTCTCGTGATAAATTCTACGATATGAACAAAATAGAAAATTACTCACCAGCCGCGGATCTCTTGCAAGATCGCGTTATTCTGGTGACCGGCGCAGGACAAGGATTGGGGCGTGCAGCAGCCTTAGCCTATGCAAATCACGGCGCTACCGTAATTTTGCATGGCCGTAAGGTTAAAAAGCTGGAGGCTGTTTATGATGAGATTGAAGCCCTCGGCAAAGCGCAGGCCCTCATTTATCCTCTCGATTTCGAGAAAGCCGAGGACAAGGATTTCGCCATACTAGCGCAAGCAATTGCAGAGCAGCTGGGGCGGCTCGATGGAATTTTGCACAACGCGGCTTTGCTGACCGGCCTGAGCCCTCTTGAGCACCAATCGGTCGCCCAGTTCCGGTCGCTGCTGCAAGTAAATTTAATCGCCCCTTTTGCAATCACAAAAGTGTGTCTGCCGTTATTGAAAGCTTCCCCTGATGCAAGCGTGATCATGACTTCGAGTTCGCATGGACTGAATCCTGCTGCATATTGGGGAGGATTTGCTGTAGCCAGCGCAGGAATTCAAACGCTGATGAAAATACAAGCCGATGAATGGGAAATATTGCCCAACTTACGCATGAATTCTATCGTGCCGGGGATCGTAAATTCGCCTCAACGCATTATTACCCATCCGGGCGAAATCAAGCAAACGATGCGGCGTCCCGAGGATTTAATGGATACTTATCTTTATTTGATGGGGCCGGATAGTAAGAATATCCGAGGACAAACCGTATTCTGCTAATCAGTCCGGAATTAAACGATCCGGCTGCGGTTAGGGTAATTAAAAGGTATAATCGTTACAATGAATTGATGAGCGAAAGTGGCGGAATTGGTAGACGCACCAGATTTAGGTTCTGACGCCGAGAGGTGTGGGGGTTCGAGTCCCCCCTTTCGCACCAAATTGTATTTATCGAAAATCTTTTTGTCCGGTAATAGCGAAGAATGATCGGATGATATCGTAATATATTGAAAAATAATTTAATCAGTCGGGAACTTGAATGGGATCAAATGTAGAAAACCTCGGTGCACTGGAACGTCGTTTAGATATTACAATTTCTTTGGAGAAATTACAGGATGAAATTGACAAACGTTTAAATCGGCTAGCGAAAACGGTCAAGTTGCATGGTTTCCGTCCCGGAAAAGTCCCGTTAAAAATTGTGACCCAAATGTATGGCGCGCAGGTTCAACAAGATGTATTGAACGATGCGGTGCATAAAGAGTTCAAAGACACTGTACAGCAACAGAATCTCCAAGTGGCCGGTTATCCGCATTTTGAAGCGAAACCAGGTAATAATAACGATTCACTTTATACCGTAAGTGCAACGTTTGAAGTGTACCCTGAAATCGTATTAGACGATTTAAGTAGTCAGAGTATCGAACGGCCCAATGCGCAAGTGAGTGAAGCAGACATCGATAAGACACTTGACATGATATGTAAACAGCGCGTGACCTATAAGCCGGTTGATCGCGCAGCTCAAAAAGGCGACCGGGTTAAAATAGATTATCACGGCACAATGGATGGTAATGATTTTGCGGGTGGAAAAGCCGAGGATGTGTATTTGATACTAGGGGATGGGAAATTTCTCAAAGACTTTGAAGCATCACTGATCGGTATGCAAGCTGGCAGCAGTAAATCATTTGATGTTGTTTTTCCGGAAGATTATCATGGTAAAGATATTGCTGGAAAAACCGTTACATTCGAAGCTAAACTGAGTCAGCTGGAAGAGCCAGTATTGCCACAAGTAGATACAGAATTTGCTCAATCGCTGGGTATTCCTGACGGGGATGTCAAAAAATTACGTGAAGGCATACAGCAAGATCTTGAACGTGAAGTTTCCAAGCGAGTGAGATCGAAACTTAAAGAGCAAGTGATGCAATTGCTGCTGAATACCACACAGATCGAAGCACCCAGTATATTAGTTAATCAAGAAAAAGAGCGATTACTGCAAAATGCGAAAAGCGATCTTGAAGCGCGTGGAGTGAATACTAAGGAATTATCGCTGACATCGGATCGCTTTAAAGAAAAAGCGGAATATCGCATTAAGTTGGGTTTGATTTTAGCTGAATTGGTAAAGGTACACGCACTCAAAGCCACACCGGAACAAGTGCGTAATATCATAGAAGATGCGGCGCAAAGTTATGAAAACCCAGAACAGGTTGTCAAATGGCACTATGCTTCATCAGAGCGTTTGCAGGAAGCAGAATCACTGGCATTGGAAGAAAATGTAGTTAATTGGGCGCTCGAAAAAATAAAATTGATTGATAAAACTGTGACTTTCGACGAGCTGATGGGGATATCCTAAAATGAATCAATTGTTTGAAAATATGCGTGATCTGGAGCCTAAAAACCTGGGATTAATACCCATGGTGATAGAAACCAGCGGGCGGGGTGAACGTGCTTATGATATTTACTCACGATTATTAAAAGAAAGGGTGGTATTTCTGGTTGGCCCTGTCACAGAAGCCAGTGCGAATTTGGTGGTTGCGCAATTTTTGTTTCTTGAATCGGAAAATTCAGAAAAAGATATTCATTTTTATATAAACTCACCGGGAGGAATGGTATCCGCCGGTTTGGCTATTTATGACACCATGCAGTATATAAAACCGGATGTAAGCACTTTATGTATTGGTCAAGCAGCCAGTATGGGGGCTCTCCTTTTAACTGCAGGTGCGAAGGGTAAACGATACTGTTTGCCGAATTCACGCGTCATGATTCATCAACCGCTGGGAGGCTTTCAAGGACAGGCTTCGGATATCGAGATCCATGCGCGTGAGATATTATATCTTAAGGCTCGGTTAAATGAGATTATGGCAAAACATACAGGACGTCCGGTGTCAGAGGTAGAAAAAGACACCGATCGTGATAACTTTATGAGTGCAACAGAATCTGTAAATTATGGTTTAGTTGATGCAGTATTGGCACAAAGGGAAGAAAGCGCAAATTAAGGGAATGCTTGTGCATTTATATAAACACGGGTACCTAAACTCGATTACGGTGGGATAAAGATATGCCAGACAAAGCTAGTAGCGAGAAACTTCTGTATTGTTCTTTTTGCGGCAAGAGTCAGCATGAAGTGAGAAAACTTATTGCGGGCCCTTCGGTTTTTATTTGCGATGAATGTATTGATTTGTGCAATGACATCATTCGCGAAGAAATGCAAGGTGATGAGGCGACTAAGCTGGTCAAATCGAATTTACCTGTGCCTCGTGAAATCTGCCAAATACTCGATCAATATGTAATCGGGCAGGAATCCGCAAAGAAAATTCTTTCCGTAGCTGTTTACAATCATTATAAGCGACTGAGAAACGTAACAAAATCAGATGAAACCGATGATATTGAACTTTCAAAGAGCAATATCCTGCTAGTTGGCCCGACAGGCTCGGGTAAAACGCTACTGGCTCAGACCCTGGCTCGATTACTCGATGTTCCCTTTATCATGGCTGATGCGACAGCATTGACCGAAGCTGGTTACGTCGGTGAAGACGTGGAGAATATTATTCAGAAATTACTGCAAAAATGCAATTATGATGCCGAGAAAGCGCAACGTGGCATCGTATACATTGATGAAATCGATAAAATTTCACGCAAATCGGATAACCCCTCTATCACACGCGACGTTTCAGGCGAAGGAGTGCAGCAAGCTTTATTGAAATTAATCGAGGGAACCATTGCCATGGTTCCCCCACAAGGCGGACGGAAACATCCTAACCAAGAATTTATCCAAGTTGATACGACCAATATTTTGTTTATATGCGGCGGTGCTTTCGACGGTCTTGATAAAGTGATCAGAGCACGTACCGAGAAAGGCGGAATTGGTTTTGGTGTTGATGTAAAAAGCCATTCCCGAAAGGATGTAAATAAAACTCTACAGCAGGTAGAACCGGAAGATTTAGTAAAATTTGGCTTGATTCCGGAATTTGTTGGACGGCTGCCAGTCGTGGCGACACTGGAAGAGCTCAATGAAGCGGCATTAATTCAGATATTGACGGAACCAAAAAATGCACTTGTTAAACAGTACTGGAAAATGTTCAACATGGAAGGCGGAGTTGAACTGGAGTTTCGCGAAGCGGCCCTAAAAGCAATTGCAAAGAGAGCGCTAACTCGTAAAACAGGTGCACGCGGACTGCGTTCCATTCTGGAAGAAATACTATTGGATATCATGTACGATCTTCCTTCATTAGAGAATGTCACAAAGGTGGTGATTGATTTTAATTCAACCAATGATGATATCAAACCAATTTTAATTTACTCAGATCAACCTAAAGTTGCTAAGCGTTCTAAGTAATTGAATAGATCTAACCGGTTTTGTTATTCGAAAAGAAAATATGCGCATTTAATGTTCTTGTTTGAACGATCTATAGATGGCATCGCGTGTTAGTGTATGTTCCTCATTGTCATCTTGTATTTTTAATTTTTGCCTATATTTCATCAAACAATTACAAATTTTTTAGTGGATTAATATGACTTCATTGGCTGAAGATTCTGAACAGTTGGTATTGCCGCTTTTGCCTTTGCGGGATGTGGTGGTTTTTCCGCATATGGTTATCCCATTATTCGTCGGCAGGCAAAAATCTATCAAGGCGCTCGAACTGGCAATGGAATCGAATAAAAATATTCTATTGGTCGCACAGAAGATAGCATCTAAAGATGATCCTGCACCCGAAGATCTCTATGATGTATGCAGTATTGCCAGTTTGTTGCAAATGTTGAAATTGCCTGACGGCACCGTCAAGGTTCTGGTGGAAGGCAATCATCGCGCACGGATCCAAGAGTTAATCGACTCTGACACTCATTATTCCGGCAGAGCGACACAAGTCCGATCCAGCACAACGGAAAATCCTGAAGTCGAAGCGATGCGTCGCGCCATCCTGAATCAGTTTGATCAGTACGTAAAACTCAACAAAAAGATTCCACCGGAAATCATTACTTCGCTAGGAGGTATAGATGACGCCGGCCGGCTGGCTGATACCATTGCCGCCTATCTTCCATTAAAACTTGAGCAAAAACAGGAAGTCTTAGAAATATTCGATGTGTTCAAACGCCTGGAGCACTTACTCGGGCTATTGGAAACCGAATTGGATATCCTGCAAGTGGAAAAACGCATTCGCGGTAGAGTCAAGCGTCAAATGGAAAAGAGTCAGCGCGACTATTATCTCAATGAGCAAGTGAAAGCCATCCAGAAAGAGCTGGGTGAAGGCGAAGACGGCGCCGATATCGATGAAATCGAGAAAAAAATCAAATCGGCTCAAATGCCGAAAGAAGTGCTGGCCAAGGCCGAATCGGAATTAAAAAAACTGCGCCTGATGTCGCCAATGTCTGCCGAAGCTACCGTAGTACGCAACTATATCGATGCGCTTGTGACCTTACCTTGGAAAAAGAAAAGCAAGATCAATCAGGATCTTAAAGCAGCCGAAGCAAGACTGGAGCAAGATCATTACGGTCTAGAAAAAGTAAAGGAACGGATCGTTGAATACCTTGCAGTTCAACAACGGGTAAATAAGCTGAAAGCGCCGATCCTTTGTTTGGTAGGTCCACCAGGTGTAGGTAAAACTTCATTGGGACAATCAATCGCGCATGCAACGAACCGGAAGTTTATACGTATGTCGTTGGGTGGTGTGCGCGACGAGGCCGAGATTCGAGGTCATCGGCGAACTTATATTGGATCAATGCCTGGAAAAATATTGCACAATATGAGCAAGGTGGGGGTCAAGAATCCGTTATTTTTACTTGATGAAGTCGATAAGATGGGTATGGATTTTCGTGGAGACCCATCCTCCGCTTTGCTAGAAGTTCTTGATCCAGAACAAAATAGTACTTTTGTCGATCACTATATCGAAGTGGAGTACGATCTGTCAGATGTGATGTTTGTAGCTACGGCAAATACACTGAATATTCCACCGGCATTGCTGGATCGCATGGAAGTGATTCAGCTTTCCGGATATACAGAAGACGAGAAATTGAATATAGCTACACGGTATTTGTTGACGAAACAAATGCAGAATCATGGCCTTAAAGAGAACGAACTGACAGTTTCAGAATCCGCGTTGCGCGATATCGCTCGTTACTATACGAGAGAAGCGGGGGTGCGCTCAATGGAGCGGGAAATCTCAAAGATTTGCCGCAAAGCAGTGAAAGCAATGTTGCTGAAAAAAGGTCAAAACAAAATTACCGTCACCTCTCGCAATCTTGACAAATTCTTAGGCGTAAGACGTTTCACATACGGCGTTGCAGAAGAAAAAAACCAAGTTGGACAAGTTACTGGTTTGGCGTGGACGGAAGTTGGCGGCGAATTGTTGACTATTGAAGCTGTGGTATTGCCAGGCAAAGGAAAAACCATCACCACCGGGCAACTTGGCGAGGTGATGCAAGAATCCATCCAAGCGGCACTTTCAGTAGTCCGGAGCCGTTCCCATCTGCTCGGAATAGCGGAAGATTTTTACCAAAAGAATGATATTCATATCCATCTTCCGGAAGGAGCAACACCGAAGGATGGCCCAAGTGCAGGGATTGGTATTTGCGTCGCAATGGTGTCAGTTCTCACGAATATTGCTGTCAGAGCGGATGTCGCTATGACCGGCGAAATTACACTGAGAGGCGAGGTGCTTCCAATCGGCGGTCTGAAAGAGAAATTATTAGCAGCGCATCGCGGCGGTATTAAAGCAGTCATTATTCCGGACAAAAATGTGAAAGATCTGACTGAAATTCCAGCCAATATAAAAAGTCAACTGACAATTTATCCGGTTAAATGGATAGATCAGGTGCTTGATATTGCACTGGAACACAAACCAGAACTGTTCCCTGCCCCGGTTGCACAGCCAGTTCTACAATCCAGTACTGAAGAAAATTTAATAGAGTCTGTGATTAAGCATTGAGTTGTTTTTCTGCTGACCTACTTTTTTCTTACCGGCAGGTATTTAGGGAAATTCTAAAAAAGCGGCGAGCGGCAACCAACAAGAAAAAATCAGGTGAAAAAGCCAGCTTACGAGTATTAAATGAGCATTTTTAACCTGATTTCAACGCCGCATGACCGCCCCCCACCCCCGAACGGAATAGTTTTCCAAAGCATCCTCAGAGTTTAAGTAAACGGAACTCGGCAAGCAAAGGGATGTGATCCGACAAATGCCGCCACGGCTGGCCGTGCAAGTGATTGCAATTCACAATATCCAGCCCACGGTAGTAAATTCGATCCATTGATAATACCGGCAGCCAGGAAGGAAATGTCCGGGCATAAGTGCCATGAGTGATTTTGAAAACTTCCCTAACACCCAGACCATGATGCAGAAAATGCTCTGCACGGCCGCGCCAGTCATTAAAATCTCCAGCAACGATGAGCGGCTCGTTTGCCGGGATATGTGAGTTAATCCGCTCCGTCAGCGTTGAGAGTTGACGTTCTCTCTCTTGTCCAAATAATCCCAGATGCACGCAGATAATATGAATTTTATGATAGATTCCGGGAACTTGGATTGTTCCGTGCAAAAGACTCCGGCTAGCCGATTTTAAAAACGAAACATTAATATTTTCCCATTCGATGAAGGGATATTTACTTAAAATTGCATTGCCGTGGTGTCCTGATTTGTAAATGGCATTCTTACCATAAGCACAGTGATGCCAAACCTGATCGGCAAGAAATTCAAATTGCCGGTTATTGGGCCAGCCCGTGAAACGATGGTTCGATTTATTGCGTTCACCCAGCACTTCTTGCAAAAAAACGATATCCGCATTGATATGCCGCAATAAGTTTTTGATTTCGTGCAAAACAAAACGCTGGTTAGTCGCACTAAATCCCTTATGAATGTTATACGTTAGAACTTTAAGTGAAGTATTGGACATACGATTCTTGAAATTTTCCTGCTTGTCATCAGTCAAAAAAGCAATTGAATTCCGCAAAGACTGATTATTTCCACCATCCCAAATGACTGTCGAATTTATACAATTGTTGCTGCTCATTATAATCGCAAACGGCGCACCGGTATTCGTACGGATAATCTGCGGCGATAATTTAAACTCGCCGGTTGATTTTGGTATTACATTACCCGACAACAACCCAATGTTCGGTTCCTCTAAAACATGGCGCGGGATTCTTGCAGCTCTGTTGATGACGCCCTTAGCTGCTTTATTAATGAATTATCCTTTTGTCATAGGATTTTTAATAGCAAGTTACGCCGTGATTGGAGATTTGTCATCCAGTTTTATCAAGCGTCGCTTCTCGATGAAGCCAAGCAGCAAGGCACCCATACTGGATCAAGTACCCGAATCGCTATTTCCTGCATTAATGATGATGCACACTTTTCATCTGGAATTATCGTCAGCGCTTTGGCTGTCTTTTGTTTTCCTGATCATAGACATGGCAATGACCTATATACTTTATCATTGGAAGGTGCTTAAGAAATCGTCCGGTTAGTTGTTTAGAAACGGTTACTGCGATGGAACATAAAAAAGACCAAGTCATTAATCTTCCCAATCTAGTCAGCTTAGTGCGGATATTGCTGGCGCCGGCTCTGTTTTATTTTGCTTTTACCAAGCAGCCTGACTGGTACATTGGAATATTAATTCTTGCAGTATTTACCGATGTTCTGGATGGTTTCCTAGCCAGATTGCTGAATCAAATAACGGCGATGGGTTCTCGTCTCGACAGTTGGGGGGATTTTATCATCTACTCAACCATGGCAATTTGTACCTGGATGCTATGGCCTGACATCATACAGCGAGAACAGTTTTATTTTATTATCATTGTTTTGAGTTTTACTTTACCGGTAATCGCGGGCATCGTTAAATTTCATACGATCATCAGTTATCACACATGGAGCGTAAAACTTGCGGTGGCTGTAACCATAGTAAGCTATATCCTGCTTTTTACTGAAACTCTGATCTGGCCGTTTAGAATAGCGGCTTTATTTTGTCTCTATGCAGCTATCGAAGAAATCGCAATTACGTTATTGATACAACGTGAATTAGTCGATGTCAGAACAGTTTGGCAGGCCCTAAAATACAGAAGAAACAGTCGGAAAGCTAGATAATTCCTGACATTACCGGACCGCGACCGCGTTTCTGAAGGTGTCGGAATCGAATTGATTCAATGTGAATACGGGGCGACGTGAAGTTTCCGGATTGCTTCACGCACTTTTATCGTGATGTTTGTCGTTCGATGGCAATTTTGGATTTGACCGCTATTTACTCGACAGAAATAACATAGCGCAGACAAATGAGATCAACAGTCCCAACAATACAAAGGCCAATAACGAATCATTACCAGTCATCATGAATATTCCATAAAGAATCAAGGAAGACACCAGTGAGCCGATCATAAGAAATCCCTTCATAACACTAATACCCTTTCTAAAAATTAATCAAAGTCTGCCAGAATCTTCGGCATGAATTTCCGTTCCGGAAAGATGGTTAGCGATCATCCACACTAACGACAGCGGAAATACCGGGAATGATTCAATATGCATCATATTCGCGAACAGAGCTGCTGCAAGTTTACTCCCCCGCTTCCGGTAAAGCGAGTGTGCCAAGCGAAGCTCTCATGAAACTGCGCGCGTTTATAGTCTTGGGCGGCAACAGCAAATTGCGTTTTGTGCCTTATGGTTATATCAACGGTGGAGTCGTTATAAGATGATCAGTTGGGGAAGCGCTGATTAATTCGACGAACGTGATGAAGGGCGAGGCGCACGGAATGCAACAACCGAGACATATCAATCAGATAGGCGAGGGAGTGAGTACCGCGCAACGAAGCGATTCGTTCGTGCAGTCAATTAATTAGCGCTTCCTTAGAAAAGCGCTGAAAAACGGCCGCATTTGGCTATGCTAAATTGAAATCAGGCTCGAAATGCTCACTGTTTACTCGTAAACTGCGCACCTTCCCGCCTGATTTCGCCTTGCTTGGCCACCACTCGCCACTTTTTGCAGAGTTTAACTTAGCTTGGATTACGGCGTACCGCTAGATTACCGATCACGGCCAAACCGATAAGCAGCATGACGTAGGCCGATGGCTCAGGTACCGGTGTCAATACACCGAACAACCCATGACTTTCATCGTCCGGCCCTGCAGTGAAATACAACAGATGGCTGCTTCCGGCCAACCCATCATTACCGGGTGCAATCGCCCAGAGTCCGTCAATGGCAAGCGGGTTACCGTCATTGCCAAGAACCTGCCCCAGAAATGCGTGCGTTGCGGGATCGAAAGCATTGATGTGGCCATCGCCAAAATTACCGACAAGCAACGCGCCAGCCATTGAGCCGAAGGAAGACGGTGCGATCGCCAATCCCCAAGGCGCATTCAAACTGCCGCCGGTAGCAATGCGAGCAAGGAAATTCCCTTGCAGGTCGTATGCATCCACTAACCCCAGCCCCGGCCCGGCCACTTCATCGGGCGACAGAGGATCCTGTTGCGCATAGGTGACGTACAGCGTATCGCCCAAATTTTGTATGTTGAACGGCGCATAACCGGATGGCAGCGCAGGATCGGTGAATGTGCCGGAAAGCGAGGGAGTCAGCGCCGAACCTTTGTAGACATCGACTGCACCGGTATGGAAGTTGGCTGCATAAAGATAGCTATTTCCCGTAATCGTACCGAACGCTGCACCTTTATAGAGCGAAGCGGGCGATGCGACAGCTAACGTTTCAGCGGTTGTGCCTAAAGCGGGACGCCAACCGGAAACAGTACCGTCTTCGCTGACGAACAGAAACCGGTCGCCATTAAAGTCGCCCGTACCGTTAAAAACCTGGCCCGTGACATTGCCGGCACCGGGGATCGTAACGGTCAATGCTAATTTGCTGGTCGTTTGAGTCGCTGGATCAACGCTATATAACGGGGATGTTGCGGTACCGTTGGCCGATACCCAGAACGGTCCCGTTGGCGCATACGACAATCCCCAGGCATTTATCAAGCCAGCATCCGTGATTTGTGCGGCATGCGCGCTTTGGTCATCCGTGACGAGGTTATCGATATTGAATAAAACCGCATGAGAGGGAAGCGCGAAAGTGGCCAAGAATAGGCCGGTAAAGAGTGCTGTACGATGGAGTCGAATTTTATGCATGATAAAGCTCCTTAGATAATTGGCCGATGCATTGAATTGGCGTCAATGAAGTTTCAATCCGCAGCGATCGCGTGGATTGATTTATGTGCAATTAACGGAATGAATCTCCTTTCTCGAATTAATACAATCCCCGTTTACATTAGAACGAATAGTTTGTCAAAAAATATTTTATTGAAACAAATCATGTCGTGATGATGGAAATTTCTTGTTAGACCCTCATTACAGAAGGTGATTGAATTATTTGATGGCTGACCGGGCAATCTCCAGCAAAATCGGAATACCGGCTTAGCAAAACCGTACTGGCGATTTCGTGTTCTAAGGCAAATAAGACAAGACGGCAGCAATATTTTCAAGTCTAGCGGCTTAAAGGATAGGAAAGGTGGAATATATCGCTGAACGGTAACGGCAGGAACTCTGCCGGTTCATTACTGTTCTGCTTTATTAGGTTCAGCCGCTGCATTTTTCATTTCATTTTCTTTTTTCAGTTTCCATTTGATCGTTACATAGGTGCCCAAATACGCACCCATGAATGCAGCTGCAATATAAACTTTGTTCTCAACGTAATTGGTAACAGTAAATGCGGTTACCAGAATGATCATCGCGGACCAAAATGCGGCAGGATGCGCTCTTCTTTCTTCCACATCGATGAAATAAAGCGTCCAGCATACATCGGCCAGCGCCATGGCAGCCATAATCAATAAAAATGTAACAATTGAAAATTCCATGAAATAGCCTTTAACCCCCTGCCCTGTTTTGAATTACCAGTGGTACTGCGGGTAGTGATGGTGATAATCGATCGGACTGGTGGGCTTAGGGTGAATATTATTTACAAATCCGGTGACTTTGCCTTGATAGCGTGTTTGCCCGCAAATGGATAAGCATCCACCGGTTTCCGTAATTTTCAGGCTGCCGCCCAATGAATGGGTCACAATCGGCAGTGCGGTGCCGAAGACTTTTGACGCAACATACGCGCTTGCCGCACTTCCGGTTCCGCAACTGAGCGTGACGTCCTCAACACCCATTTCAAACGTGCGTACCGAAATACCTTCCGCATCGCGCCAGATAAAATCCACATTGACACCTTCCGGATGGCCGACGAACTCGCACAGCGATTTTTCTTCGCGCAATGATTTACCGAATATTCTGGCATTTTCCAGACTTATTTCCGAACCGATCACCACAACGTGCGGAACACCGGTAAAAACGTAATGCAGTTGATCGCTGATTTGCCGGTAATCGCGCGCCTCGCCTAAATTTACTTCGGTCAGATCGTCAATGATGCGCACTTCTTTTTTACCGTCGCCGGTAATGATCGAAAAGTCACCCTTGCGCACGTACATGTCATGCAGATAGCGGGTTGCGCAGCGCAGACCATTGCCGCACATGGTTTCTTCGGTGCCGTCGCGATCGAAAATTTTCATTGTCGGCGTGCCTTGCAGCCGATCCACATCGACAAAAAGAATGCCGTCGGTGTCGTGCTGCGTTGCCAGCGCACTTGAAATCAATGACCGGTTATATCCTGCCAGGGGCGTTTTTAGTTCATCCACTACCAGAAAAGAATTACCACATCCATCCATTTTGATCGCTTTAATTCTCATGGTCTTGTACGCCTCGTTGAATACATCGTTATGAAATGGCAAAAAACACGGGGGATTATTTCCTGCATTAAGCTATAAGGCAGGTCTGTAGCCGGCTCGCCTGGTGAGGTGCGCCTGGGCCACGC
Organism: Gammaproteobacteria bacterium; assembly: GCA_015709615.1. NCBI lineage: Bacteria > Pseudomonadati > Pseudomonadota > Gammaproteobacteria > Gammaproteobacteria bacterium. The sequence goes on from CP054179.1 coordinate 630,727, forward strand.
CCGGAATAAACTCATCTTGCACAATGCCGGTCAAGGCAAAGCCATTTTTCAGATAAAACCGTAAGCTTTCATTGGCATCGGCGTCGGTTACGACATTGAGGATTTTCCCCCCCTGCCGCTCAATCTCGGCAAAAATGCTATCTAGCATCAAAGAACCGTATCCTTTGCCGCGATACCGCTCATCCACTGCCAATGTCAGCAAGTGATACGTGTCAACCGACTTTCTGGCGACTGCATAACCAACCGGCTCGCCGTTATCCATGGCGCATACACCGAAATTCTTGCCGCGCAGGATATCTTCCAATTCGTCATGGATGGCTGATTGATACATCGAACCGATATCCTGCAGCGCAATTTTTACCAGGCTGGGAAATAGCTCATTTGCAATGGGTACGATCATGATGTTTACTCTGTTGCTTGTTTTCCTAATAGGGTATAAATCTGGTCGCGGAAAGTAACCGTGCCTGCTTGCGCTGCTTTACCGATCGCCTGATTGGCGAATTCCGCGAGCAATTCCGTTTTTCCGGCAAATTGCTCCGGGCGCGATAAAGAGAGCCGCTGTACGGCGGCATGAACGATCAGCGCGATCATATCGTTATGCGCCACGTTGGCATGCCGGCACATGGTAGTTAGATCCGCTTCGGTCGGATGAAGGCCGGGGATCACATTGGCTTCCAGGAAATAAAGCTGACCGTCCCGGGTGCGAAAATCGATACGGTTATAGTCGCGCACTTCCAGTGCCTCATGAGCTGCGATAGCGATTTTTGCGTAGTCCTTCACTTTCTCTGTCCAACTCAGATGCGATATGTAGGGATTCTCGATGTCTTTCACATGCGGATCACGCACATGCGGCTGCCCGGGAATTTTGGCGAAATCGATTTCCAGGATCGGCAGCACATAATTTCCGATTAAGCCGATGGTATATTCAGTACCGGGTAAAAATTCCTCAACCAGCGCCGGCTGGTTGAATTGCGCATAAATTGCGTCTATGGCTTCATTCAGCTCGGCAATCGTGTGCACTTTGCTTTTTTGGCTGATGCCGATACTGGTTCCTTCGCTGTAAGGCTTGACCATCAAAGGGAAAGACAGATTACCCAGGCGATCGCCGGGCACCATGAGTTGAAATTGCGCGGTCGGCACGCCGTCATACGCAACGATCTTTTTGGCCGTCGCTTTATCCATTTTGTTAATGAAAGTCTTGGGGCTGCTGCCGGTATAAGGAATATGCAAGTGTTCGCAGAAAAAAGGAACGATGGCCTCGCGCAACTCTTTCTCATCGAGACCTTCGCTGTTATTGAACACCAGATCGATCTGCTGCTGGCGTTTTTGCAGTTGTGTGTAAATATCGGGCCCGACATCGATCAATTCCACATTCGCGCCGATGCGCTCCAGCGCCGCCGTTACCGCTGCAATCGTATCCGGGCCTTCAAATTCACCATAGCGCTCATCCTCCATCCATGGCTTTCTTACATTGCAGGTGTAGGCAACATTGAGTTTTCTCATAGAGCAAGCGGATCGCAAATCCAATAATTTTACGTTTTAGGGCCGCCATTCCGGTTCCAAACAAACCGGGCGGTCCCGTATCGAGAGCAATTAACGAAGCAGCTTTCTATTCGTTGACAAGCGCGAATGGTTAAATTGAAATATTTTTTGGAAGGGTGTATTCAGGGGTAACCGATGAAATGGTAGTGTTTGATGTGGATTTATTTGATAATGATGTCAATAACATAGCGGCTATTTGAATGCCTGCTTGGCTTGGAAAGCTTTGGCTGTAACCGCGGAAACCTTGAGCAAGCAGCTGTCGGATTGATAATCAACCGCAGAAAAATACTAAGGAAACCCTGATTAATTCGGCGGACGAGATGAAGCACGAGGCGCTCGGAACACATCAAACGAGACATATCAACAAGATAGGCGAGTGAGCGAGTACCGCGCAACGAAGTGATTCGCCTGTCTAGTCAATTAATCAGCGTTTCCCTAAACCCGCGGGCGATATGTTCCACACCTCGGTCTCATCGCTTACTCAGGTTTTCTTCAGGAAACGGCTGTTATAAATTTCTCCGCGGTAGCTTTGCAGTACATCGATGGCTTGCGCGCGCATCACTTCCCGCGTTACGCTGATTCCTCTATGTTGCAACCCCTGCACCCAATCCGCCGCGCGCTGGCCTTCATCGAAACCGATCGCCTCCACATCCTCCGATCGCGCACCGCAAACAAGAGCAACGATACCAGTCCATTGCAATACCCCCAGACACTGGCAGCAAGGCTCCGCACTGGTGACCAGTTCAAACGGCCCATAACTTGCCAGCTCATAACTGCCCAACGTTTGCTCCGCTAATGCCAACGCCATCACTTCCGCGTGCAGCAACGAGGATTTTCCCGGCACAACCCAATTAACACCCGGCGCAATCAATTCACCGCTAGTTTGATCAAACACCGCAGCAGCGAACGGCCCTCCCCCATGCAGCACATTGGCCCGCGCCAAATCGATGACCGCAGCCATTCTTTGGTTTGTTTCAAGCAGCGTTGATGGAATTTCAGCCGCCCAAGTATTCAGCCACTCCGGGATGGGGAGTACGATGTTTTTCCAGTGTTTCATTTGTTTGCCATATCCTCCGAGAAGGATTGAGTCCGGATATTATTAGCCGATGCTGACAAAGCCGGCAGTACAAGCTGTAAGGCAGCCATTGCTTCGGGATTGCGTTCAGCAAGCGCTTCCAGCCGTTGAGTTAATTCTTCATCATGCTTGAGTGATTTGATTTCAGATTCTTGCTTTCGCATACCTCTATCCGATAGCTTATAAATGTCAGTCAGCACTCACTATACAACAGTGCGCTAACAAATGATTTCCGGCTCAAGAAAAAATACCACCCGGAAAGAGCGACCAGCGCATGAAGCAATATCGTGACTATCCGCAGTCTGATAAAATCCCCCACCGGTAAGCGGCCTTGACTCATTTAGCCGGTCTGCTGACTTTGGTCACGTCCTGTTGTTCATCACGAAGGAATCATCGTTGTGTTTTCACTCCCTAAAAACTTCAGTTTCGCCCGATCGCTCGGTTTTTTGGTGTTTGCCGCGAGCTGGCTGGCGTTTGCGTTTTTTCTGGGGCGTTTGATTCCGGATCGGCAACTGTGGTTTGCGCTGTTGATTACGCTGCTGTTCGGCATGCCGATGTATGGTGCGGCAATGTATGCGGTGACGATTCAAAGAATCCATCGCGCCAGCCAGTTCATGAAACTCGGTATTTTGCACTGGCTGTTCACGCGGCGGATTCTGGCGTATGCCGGGTGGTTGCTGTGGTCGGTGGTATTTTCGTTTCTGCTGCTGTTCTATCTCGGTTCCGCGGATAAGCAGGAATGGATCGTTTGTTTTGCCGCCATTCCGGCATTTGGCATCGTTTATGCGATTCTTTTCCCGATCGCGGCGCGCGAATACAAGCCGTACATCGCCGTGCACAAATCGCTGGTCTGGACGCGCTGGGTTACGGCATTGGCGATGGCGGTGTTTTTCGTTTTTTTCGCCGATCATACCGACACTAACCGGCAATATGCTTCGCTGACCGAAGCGGTCGCGGCGGAAAGCCAGAAACTGGAAGGCGTGACCAACAGTATCCTGATTCTTGAAACCAACCGGTTGCTCGGTTTCATCGAGGGCATGAAGCGCTATGCGTTGGGCGGTCTGCATTCATTTGACGATCTGCTGTACGTAGCGGTTATTTTTCTCGGCAGCGTGCTGTTTTTTTATAACGTGGCGCTGGGAATTTCCAGTTTCATGGTGCCGCTCGCCGAGTACCGCCGGGTCTTTGCGCCGGTGCAAGACAGCGACGAGCCGCCCGCGGTATCGCCGTGGGCATGGGCGATTACCTCGGCGTTCGCCACTTTTTTCGTTTTTTTCATTTATGTGCCATCGACGGTTTATGTCGACACCTGGTTGCGTTCCAATCCGGAAACCGTTGCAGAAATCCGCGCCGCGCGGCAAAGCGCCGTGCAAACCGTGGAGATGATCGGCGATGAATACTACAAACCGGGAACGGCGGCGCAGATCGAACAAGCTTACCTCGACAGTCTCAGCAAGATGGAAGCGTCGTTGGGAAAATTGCGCGAAACCACCGGCACCGGTTTCCAGCAAATGGCCGACAATGTCGATGCTTATCTCGATTGGTATTACAGTCTACCGGGGGAATATGAGCGCATTGTGGCGCTCGCGACCGGCGCGCTGGAAACCTGGATGGCCGAGAAACTGCAGAATTATCTGATGCAAGGCAATGTTTTCGGTCCGGTACAGAAATCCATCGAAGACGTACTGCAAAATAACCAGCAGTTACGCACCGAACATATGCAAAAAGTGGAACGGATTCTGGCGGAAAACCGTGTCGAACCCGCCGGCGATTCCCAGCTTGAAATCGTCCGGCATGCATCGTTAAACTCGCTCAAAGAACCGCCCGCGCACAGCGTGATCGTCAATCTGGAGAACCGCGTGCTGATCTCCGGCGGCATCGGCACCGCCGGTGCGATCACCGGCGCTATCGCCGGTAAGATCACCGCCAAAGTGGCGGGCAAAGGCATCATCAAACTGGGCGCTCAAGCCCTGATCAAAGTCACCGCCGGCAAGGCAGTCAGCGCGTTGGGCGGCGCCGCGGCGGGCGCTGCGTCAGGGGCGGCATTGGGGTCGTTCATTCCCGGTATCGGCACGGCCATCGGCGCGGCCATCGGTGGTATCATTGGCGGCATCACGATCGGTTTGACCGTCGAGAAACTCTTGTTAATGCTGGAAGAAGCATTTTCACGCGAAGAATTTAAACTTCAGATTCTGAATGCGATCGAAGAGGAACGCATCGAGTTTGAGAAATTTTTGAATACGCCCGCTTTATCGGACAAAACCTCCGGCAGCACCGATGCGGCAGCGGCGCCCTGAAGTTCGAGCCAATAAACCTTAACCTTGGAATTTGAATGGAACATAACGTTGCCCTGATCACGACGATCGCAGCCGGTTTCGGCCTGGCCTTGATTTTTGGTTTCATCGCGGAAAGGCTTAAAACGCCTGCGCTGGTCGGTTATCTGCTGGCCGGAATCGCCATCAGTCCAACCACACCGGGATTCGTCGCGGATGTCGGCATCGCTTCACAACTATCGGAAATCGGTGTGATGCTGCTGATGTTCGGCGTCGGATTACATTTTTCGTTGGACGATTTGCTGTCGGTCAAACGTGTCGCGGTACCCGGCGCTATCGTTCAAATGGCCGTTGCAACCGTTCTGGGCATGGCCGTAGCCTCGTGGTGGGAATGGAGCTTCGGTGAAGGATTGGTATTGGGCCTGTCGTTATCTTGCGCCAGCACGGTGGTGCTGTTGAAAGCGCTGGAATCCCGTGGCCTGCTGGAAACCATGAACGGCCGCATCGCGGTCGGCTGGCTGATTGTCGAGGATCTGGTGACGGTGCTGATTCTGGTGTTGTTGCCGACATTCGCGACCATGCTGGGTGGCACGAACGAGAACGGCAATCCTGCCGATCCGTTATGGCGCACGATCGGTGTCACGTTATTGCTGGTTTCCGCTTTCATCGCCTTGATGCTGATCGTCGGCCGCCGCGTCCTGCCCTGGTTGCTGTGGCAAGTGGCCCGCACCGGTTCGCGCGAAATGTTCACCTTGGCGGTCGTCGCAGTCGCCATTTGTATCGCTTACGGTGCTGCCATATTGTTTAATGTGTCGTTCGCCTTGGGCGCTTTTTTTGCCGGTATGGTGATGCGCGAATCCAAATTCAGTCAACGCGCCGCCGAGGAATCGCTGCCGTTGCGCGATGCCTTTGCCGTACTGTTTTTCGTCTCCGTCGGTATGCTGTTTGATCCGGCCGTGCTGATCGATGAACCGGTGCGCGTGCTCGCCGTGGTTGCCATTATCATCGTCGGCAAGTCGATGGCGGCGATGCTGCTGGTTTTGATCCTGCGTTATCCGCTTACGACCTCGTTGACCGTTGCCGCCAGTTTGGGGCAAATCGGCGAATTTTCCTTCATATTGGCGGGACTGGGGTTGTCGCTTGGATTGATGCCGCCTGAGGGGATGAGCTTGGTGCTCGCCGGCGCGTTGATTTCGATCGCTTTCAACCCGATCGCTTTTGCCGCCATTACGCCGTTCAAGAATTTGATCCTCAAACATTCCGCTTTGGCGCGTAAATACGAGAACCGCGACGATCCGTACGCGGAACTGCCGATGAGCACCGAACGCAAGTTCCTCGAAGGCCAGGTGGTGCTGGTCGGTTACGGACATGTCGGCCAGCGGGTCGCTCAGGCGCTTAACGAAAAAAATATTCCGTACATCGTCGCGGAACAAAATCGCGAAATCGTACAAGACTTGCGCAAGCAAGGTACCACTGCGGTATCCGGCGACGCCACCGAACCGTCGGTGCTGATACAAGCGCATATCAAAGATGCCGCGATGCTGGTGATCGCCACGCCGGATTTGCTGAATGTGCGGCAAATGATCGACACCGCGCGCACGCTGAATCCCGATATCGAAATCGTTTTGCGCAGCCGCAGCGAGGATGAAACGATGTTGCTGCGCAAGGAAGCTATGGGAACGGTCTTCTTTGCCGACGAAGAACTTGCCAAGAGCATGTCGCACCACATCCTGAGCCGGTTCGACATCAAATCCCAATCGGTGACTGAATAACAACCTTTTAAACTGTTTTCCCACCCTATGAAATTTTTATGAGATTTTTGCAATGACTGAACAATTTTATGCTGGCATCGACCACGATGAAAATGAAGGGCTCACGCATCTAGGCCGCATCGTACGCGATGCTTGGGTATTCGGCATTTTGCCGGAAACGGAAACCTGCGCGGGCTGGAGTACGTCGCAAATGCAGGTTTTATACGAGAAAGTTTACGCCGCCTGGGAACCGTATGCGCATTTGCCCAGCCGGTTGCCGGATGAATTACGCGAGCGGCACACCCGGCTGTACGACGAAGCCATCACCAGCGCCAAGGCAAAAGGCTGGGATGCGCAGATGGAAGATGACGACGATTAATTTTTGGCTGGAAAATGAATAATGCGCGCAGCGCCTTCGAGCTTGGATTTACTAACCAGCATCTGCAGCGCCGCGGGAAGCTCGCTTTGCAAACGTTTCATCACGGCCGCCATGCCTTCGCGGTAATAAACGGCGTCATAAGCAACCGGCTGATCCAGCGCATCGCGGTCTTGCCGTTTGAAATTGCGCCACGCGATATCGATCCAGCATTTGCGCTCGCCGTCGATGAATACAAATTCTTCGTGATCGATGATCGCCATGTACTGCATGCTGCGGATAGGCACGAACAAATGCCGGGTGGGGCAACGCGATAACAAGGTTATCGCCAGATTGTACGTGCTGGCCGGCAAATGGCGCGCTTCCCGGCTGATTTCAGGATCTCGGTAACAGGTAATTTCCATGATTCCCCCGGCAAAACATTTTAAAATTACGGCCTGATGATTTATCGGCTTGCAATGCGGCGGTGAAAGCACCACCGGCTTTATGTTACCTAATGCCGCGATGCAAAGAAACTCAATTTAACTAACCGGTTCATCTCTCAACAATCTTTACATTTTCAGTCACACCATCGATCACTTTTAATGCGCCCTACCCGTCTTGAGAAACCCGCCGCCACACGCAACAATCTGAAAACCATCGCCACGCTGCTACCCTATTTGTGGGAATTCAAAGTCCGCGTGATTGTGGCGCTTAGTCTGTTGGTACTGGCGAAACTCGCCAATGTTTCGGTGCCGCTGGTATTGAAGGAAATTGTCGATGCGTTGGATCAACCGCGCGCCGAGCTGGTGTTGCCGGTTTTCCTGGTGATCGGTTATGGCGTTTTGCGGCTAGGCAGCACATTATTTGGTGAATTGCGCGATGCGATTTTTGCCAAAGTGACGCAACGCGCGATCCGCCGCGCCGCGAATAAAGTATTCAGCCACCTGCATTCGCTGTCGCTGCGTTTTCATCTGGAACGCCAAACTGGCGGCGTGTCGCGCGACATCGAGCGCGGCACGCGCGGCATCTCCTTTTTGCTGAATTTCATGCTGTTCAACATTCTGCCGACGCTGCTGGAAATCGGTCTGGTGCTGGTCATCCTGATCAATCAATACGACATCCGGTTTTCCATCATCATTTTCCTGACCCTGCTGGCGTATATCGCGCTCACGCTGATCGTTACCGAATGGCGCATGATTTTCCGCCGCACCATGAACAACATGGATTCAAAAGCCAACACACAAGCGATCGATAGCTTGCTGAATTACGAAACGGTGAAATACTTCGGCAACGAAGCCTGGGAAGCACGGCGCTACGACGAGCACTTGCAATCGTGGGAAAAAGCTGCGGTGCGCAACCAAACTTCGCTGGCGACATTGAACGCCGGACAAAGCGCGATCATCGCGATCGGCGTCACTTTACTGATGCTGCTGGCGGCCGAGCAAGTCATCGACGGCCGCATGACATTGGGCGATTTGGTGCTGATCAATGCCTTTATGCTGCAACTGTACATGCCGCTGCATTTTCTCGGCTTTGTTTACCGCGAGATCAAGCACTCGCTGGCCGATATGGAGCGCATGTTCACACTGCTGGACGAGCATAAGGAAATCGAAGACAAACCGGATGCCACAGCGCTCGATGCCGCTCAAGCGACGATCCGGTTCAGTCATGTCGATTTTAGTTATGAACCGAATCGCCAGATCCTGTTCGACGTCAGTTTCGACATTCCCGCCGGGCAGAATATCGCCGTAGTCGGTCACAGCGGTTCCGGCAAATCGACGCTGGCACGCTTGCTATTCCGTTTTTACGATGTGCAATCGGGCAGCATTCTGATCAATGACCAGGATATCCGCGCCGTCACGCAGCAAAGCCTGCGCGCCGCGATGGGTATCGTGCCGCAAGACACCGTGCTGTTCAACGACAGCATTTATTACAACATCGCCTACGGCCGGCCGGATGCTACACAGGAAGAAGTGTTTGCCGCCGCTCGCGCCGCGCATATTCATAATTTTATCGCAAGCCTGCCGGAAAAATATGCCACGATCGTCGGGGAGCGCGGCTTGAAGCTATCCGGCGGCGAAAAGCAACGCGTTGCGATTGCCCGCACCATTCTGAAAAATCCAGCCATTCTGATTTTCGACGAAGCAACTTCGGCGCTCGACTCCAATTCCGAGAAACGCATTCAAGCGGAGCTGAAACGCATCGCGCGCAACCGCACGACATTGACCATTGCGCACCGCCTGTCGACAATCGCCGATGCCGATCAGATCCTGGTCATGGATCACGGCCGTATCATCGAGCGCGGCACGCACCAGCAATTGCTGATAGCCGACGGCGCGTACGCGCAGATGTGGGAATTACAACAGCAGGAAGAAAGCGATCAGCACAAGCGGCAAAACACCATTTCCACTTAATTATCAATCGATATTCATGGAAAGGTTATCTTTCCAATGAACAGATGATCACATCTTCATGAACAATCGTTATCTTATTTTCATGAAGAAAATCCACACGCAATAAAAAAACCCGAAAATACCGGGAAAAAACCGACCTTATCCCCAAGAATGAATTCCGCCCGGGTGTGTTAATTTCTCACTCCAGAATTTGCCTTCAAAAAATTGCGTCATTACATTCGAGGGAGTCATCGCAATGCTTGTATTAGTTGGTTATCTCATCATCATCATTTCTGTTTTCGGCGGTTTTGCACTGGCGGGCGGGCATCTCGCTTCGCTGTGGCAACCGGTCGAATTGCTTATGATCGGTGGCGCCGCGGTGGGCGCATTTGTCGTCGGCAACTCGAACAAAGCGCTCAAAGCCACGATGAAAGCTTTACCGACTGTTTTCAAAGGCTCCAAATATACCAAAGCGTTGTACATGGATTTGATGACGTTGCTGTACGAAGTGCTCAGCAAAATCCGCAAGGAAGGATTGATGTCGATCGAAGGCGATGTCGACGATCCCGCCAACAGTCCGATTTTCACCAAGTACCCGGATATCCTGGCCGATCACCATATCACCGAATTCATCACCGATTATCTACGTTTGATGGTCGGTGGCAACCTCAATTCGCTTGAGATCGAGAGTTTGATGGACAGCGAATTGGAAACGCATCATCAGGAAGGCGAAGTGCCGATTCATGTAGTGGCCAAACTCGGCGACGGATTGCCGGCTTTCGGTATCGTCGCGGCGGTGATGGGCGTGGTGCATACCATGGAATCGGTGCATCTTCCACCGGCGGAATTGGGTATTCTGATTGCCGCCGCATTGGTCGGTACGTTCTTGGGAATCTTGCTGGCATATGGATTCGTCGGTCCGCTGGCCAACAAACTGGAACATAACCTGCATGAATCCAGCAAGATGTTCGAGTGTATCAAAATCACGTTACTGGCCAATTTGAATGGATATTCGCCGGTTCTGGCAGTTGAATTCGGCCGCAAAGTGCTATTCACCACCGAACGGCCGTCTTTCCTGGAACTGGAAGAGCATGTTAAGCAAAGCAAATCGAAATAACCGTTGCACAGTCATCCTTCAATTGAACTGCGAGAACCACTATGGCCGATGATCTTTCCCAACGCCCCATCGTCATCAAGCGAATCAAAAAGGTCGCGGGCGGACATCATGGCGGGGCCTGGAAAATTGCTTACGCTGACTTCGTGACCGCCATGATGGCGTTCTTTTTGCTCATGTGGCTGCTGGGATCGTCGACCAAGAGTCAGTTGGAAGGCATCTCGGAGTATTTCAAAACACCACTTAAAGTCGCCATGATGGGCGGATCGTCCATCGGTGAAACCAGCAGCGTGTTGAAAGGCGGCGGCACCGACCTGACGCGCCAGCACGGCGAGGTCAAGAAAGGCGAGATTAAGGACGACATAAAAGCCAAGAAAATCATCAAGGAGCGTATCGAACGTATCAAGCTGGAAGGGTTGAAGAAAAAGATCGAAGAAGCAATCGAAAACAATCCTTCGTTGAAGAAGTTCTCCAATCAGCTTTTACTCGACATCACTTCGGATGGATTGCGCATTCAAATTGTCGATGAGCAAAACCGCCCGATGTTCGCGTTGGGTAAAGCGGAATTGCAACCGTATACGAAAACCATTCTGCGCGAGATCGGCAAAATGCTCAATGACGTCGAAAACAAAATCAGTCTTTCCGGCCATACCGACGCTAAGCCGTTCCCGTCCGGCGACAAGGGTTACAGCAATTGGGAACTGTCGGCGGATCGCGCGAACGCTTCGCGCCGTGAGCTGATCATTGGCGGCATGGATACCAACAAAGTGTTGCAAGTCATCGGTTTGTCTTCCGCCGTGCTGTTCGACAAGAACGAGCCGCTCAATCCGATCAACCGCCGCATCAGTATCGTGGTCATGAACGAAAGAGCCGAGAAAGCGGTTACGATGGATGAACAAACGATCGATATCGATATGCAGGCGGAACCGACCACCGAACTATTGCAAACCCCTTAACTCACGGATTGACTGACGATGTTAAAACGACTCCATCCCGGCATTATCGCGTTATTTGTTCAGATCGCCACGCTTGCGTTGATCGCTTCGGTCATCGTATCGCAACCAGCTATTGAATTGAGCTTATTCGAATGGAGCCTGCTGCAAGGACTAGCGGCGGGATTGCTCAGTTTTGCGTTGCGCATGCCGGTGTGGTGGATATCGATCCATCTCGGCTTTATCCCGCTCATTGTCGTTGCACTGGCGTTAAATATGTCTTCAACAGTATGCCTGGCACTTTTTCTCGGACTGTTGCTGATTTATGGCAAAACCTATAAAACCCAGGTGCCGCTGTATCTATCCAGTCACCGCGTGACGCAAGCGCTGCAATCGCTATTACCGGAAAGTCGCCGGTTTTCCTTTGTCGATCTGGGTAGCGGCTGCGGCGGTTTGCTCAGTCATCTGGCAGAGAAAAACCGCAACGGTGTGTTTCATGGCATCGAAGCGGCGCCCCTGCCCTTCCTGATCAGCAGATTAAGAAGTTTGTTTGGCGCTAAAAACTGCGCAGTAACCTGGGGAGATTTCTGGCAACAGGATTTTTCGCAGTACGACGTCGTTTATGCCTACCTGTCGCCAGTTCCGATGACCGCGCTGTGGGAGAAAGCCAGCAAGGAAATGCGCCCGGGCAGTCTGTTGATCAGCAATACGTTCATCATTCCCGGCGTTGCCGCGGATAAAAGCATCCAACTCGACGATTTCTCCAATTCCACGCTTTATCTGTGGAAAATCTAGCTTAATGGGACCAGTGGGCTAAGCGCGTCGCCAAGCCGTTCCCTGCGCGCTGTCTTCCAAAATGATGCCCTGCTGCTGAAGGTTCTTGCGAATCGCGTCGGCATCCGAATAGCGGCCTTCTTTACGCGCGTTGATGCGCTGCTGAATCAACTGCTCAATATCATCAGCAGTCAACGCTTCCGGTGCGGCGGCCGGTGTATTTTGCAAATACGCTTGCGGATTTTGCTGCAAAAGACCGAGTAAACCGCCCAATGCTTTAAGTAAACCGGCGTTCTCCTTCGAGCCCGTTTTATTGATGTCGCTCGCCAGCTCAAACAAGACAGCGATGGCTTCCGGTGTGTTGAAGTCATCGTTCATAGCGTCTTTAAATTTGCACGCATGAGGGTTCTGCCAGTCGATAACGGTAGCGGTAGCCGGGTTCGGCTCAACTTCCTTTAACGCGATGTATAAACGATCCAGCGCAAGCTTGGTGTCTTTGAGATGCTGATCGGAATAGTTCAACGGGCTGCGATAATGCGCGCGCAAAATAAAAAAGCGCACGACTTCCGGTTGATAGAGTTTCAAAATCTCGCGCACAGTGAAGAAATTGCCCAGCGATTTCGACATTTTTTCGTTGTCGACACGCACAAAACCGTTATGCATCCAGTAATTGACAAAAGGGTGGTCATGCGCGCCTTCACTCTGCGCGATTTCATTCTCGTGATGGGGAAACTGCAAATCCTGCCCACCGCCATGAATATCGAAATGAATACCCAATAATTGTTCGCTCATGGCCGAACATTCGATATGCCAGCCCGGACGCCCCCTGCCCCAAGGCGATTCCCAAAACGGCTCACCGGGTTTCGCCGATTTCCACAGTACAAAATCCAGCGGATCTTTTTTATTCGAATCGATTTCCACACGCTCACCGGCACGCAGGTCGCTCAAGGACTTGCCGGACAGTTTTCCATAGCTGGGAAAGTCATGCACGGAATAATACACATCGCCATTTTTTGCAGGATAAGCCAAGCCTTTTTTCACCAACGCGCCGATCATGGCAATCATATGCTCGATATACTCGGTTGCGCGCGGCTCGTGGCCCGGCAACGCAACACCCAGTGCCGCGGAATCCTCGTTCATCGCCTGAATGAAGCGCTGCGTCAGCGCTTCGATCGGTTCGTTATTCTCTTGCGCGCGCTTGATAATCTTGTCGTCGATGTCGGTTACGTTACGCACGTAATGCACTTCAAAATCATTGGCTCTGAACCAACGCACAATCGTATCGAAAACCACCAGAACCCGCGCATGTCCTAAGTGGCAATAATCGTAAACGGTCATGCCGCAAACATAAATTTTTACCTTCCCTGGCGTTATCGGAACAAAATCTTGTTTTTCCCGGGCAATTGAGTTATAAATTTTGAGCATAAGATCAACAGATAAAATTGTGGAATTAACGTTCTTCTTGATAGAATCCGGTTATCCTCGCGCTATTCGAATAGTCCGCGAGTATAACATAACCAAGGCACCAAGCCTCTTCCCGCCACCAGCCAACAATTAGGACACGCAATCATGTATCTCCGCCGAATTCTGATTTTTATAGTGTTAGTCGTAATTAGTTTGAATGTTCATGCCGCAGAGCCTCGGGTTGAAATGAAAACCAATCTCGGCAGTATCGTGCTCGAACTGTATCCGGATAAAGCACCCGAGACCGTGAAGAATTTCTTGCAATACGTCGAAGATGGATTTTACAAAAATACCGTTTTTCACCGCGTCATCGCCGGATTCATGATTCAAGGCGGCGGGTTTGACGCGGCATTGAAGCAGAAACCGACACGATCGCCAATTCAGAATGAGGCTGACAATGGCTTAAAAAACGAGACCGGAACGATTGCAATGGCACGCACTTCGGATCCGCATTCGGCGTCGGCACAATTTTTTATTAATGTCGCCAACAATGCGTTTCTCAATTACAAAGCGCCGTCACAAAGCGGTTACGGCTATGCGGTATTCGGTAAGGTGGTTTCCGGCATGGATGTGGTCAACAAGATCGCCGCACTGCCGACCGGATCAGGCGGTCCGTTTTCCGGTGACGTACCGAAAAGCAGCGTTGTCATTGAAGATGTCGTGAAACTGCCCTAACAAATACGCAACCCCAAAAAACCAATAATCAATAAAGGATCGATATGGTAAAACTAGAAACCAATCATGGCGTTATCACGCTTGAACTGGATAGCGAGAAAGCGCCTGAAACCGTGCAGAATTTCTTAAATTACGTGTCCAGCGGATTTTACGACAACACATTATTTCATCGCGTTATTGACGATTTTATGATTCAAGGCGGCGGATTTGAACCAGGCATGAAACAGAAAAAAACGCAGCCGCCGATTCGTAACGAAGCTGCCAACGGGCTCAAGAATGAAACCTATACCATCGCGATGGCACGCACCGCCGATGTTCATTCAGCAACCGCGCAGTTTTTCATTAACGTGGCCAACAACGGCTTTTTGAATTACAAATCCGCATCACCACAAGGCTACGGTTATTGCGTATTCGGTAAAGTCATCGAAGGTCAGGATGTGATCGATAAAATCAAGAAAGTAAAAACCGGCGATTTTGCAGGTCACCAAAACGTGCCGCTGGAAGATGTCGTCATACTGAAGGCCGAGATCATTTAGCGCATGATCGTGTTAGTCACAACCGCCACAAAATAGTCTCAGCTGGGTTTTATGCTAATCCGCGCTGCAAATCGGCTTGCAGATCTTGCACCGACTCCAATCCGACCGCAATGCGCAGCAACCCGTCGGAAATACCCGCGGCATCCCGGGCTTCTTGACTGATGCGCGCATGCGTTGTGGTCGCCGGATGGGTCAATGTGCTTTTGGCATCGCCGAGATTAGCGGTAATCGAGATCAAGCGCGTCGAATCGATGACACGCCATGCCGCTTCCTTGCCGCCCTTTACCTCAAACGTGACAATTCCGCCACCGGATTTTTGCTGTTGTCTTGCCAATGCATGCTGCGGATGCGATGCCAGACCGGGATAAAACACGCGCACGACATTCGGTTGCGATTCAAGCCATTGTGCCATTTGCAGCGCATTGGCCGAGTGCGCTTCAATGCGTACTTTGAGCGTTTCCAAACCTTTCAGGATCACCCAGGCATTGAAGGCGCTGAGTGTCGGTCCGGCGGTACGCAGAAACCCGAAAATCCCGCCATCCATCAATAATTCCCGCTTACCGAGCACGGCACCGCCCAATACTCTGCCTTGCCCATCCAAATATTTGGTCGCGGAATGAATAACGATATCCGCGCCCAATTCAAGGGGCTTCTGCAAAATAGGTGTGCAGAAACAATTATCGACAACCAGCCAAATGCCTGCTTTCTTGGCAATTTTGCCGAGTTCCGCAATATCTGAGATTTCCGTTAGCGGATTGGACGGCGTTTCCAAAAAAAACAGCTTGGTATTGGGTTGTATCGCGGCTTGCCATGAATGCGCATCTGTCGCCGACACAAACGTTGTATCGACATTGAAGCGTTTCAGAATGTTGTTGAATAGATTCACCGT
Organism: Gammaproteobacteria bacterium; assembly: GCA_015709615.1. Taxonomy (NCBI): domain Bacteria; kingdom Pseudomonadati; phylum Pseudomonadota; class Gammaproteobacteria; species Gammaproteobacteria bacterium. The sequence continues at coordinate 646,503 of CP054179.1, forward strand.
TGCCCCGAATAAGCTGCGCGATGCCACGATATGATCGCCAGCGGAAAGCAATCCCATCACGCACGCCAATATCGCCGACATACCGGAAGAAGTTGCGATGCAAGTCTCCGCACCTTCCAATACCGCCAGCCGTTCTTCAAATGCCGTGACGGTGGGGTTGGTAAATCGCGAGTAGATATTGCCCGGCTCGTTGCCGGAAAAGCGCGCAGCCGCCTGAGCGGCACTATCAAAGACAAAACTTGAAGTCAGATACATCGCCTCAGAATGCTCGTTGAACTGGCTGCGATGAATTCCCGTATGAAGCGCGAGTGTTTCTGGTTGCAAATGATCAGACATAGGATGAAACCTTAAGCGAAAACGATCGTTTTAGAGATCAGGAAAGTTTATTATGAGCAAAAAATGAACAGCGCGATTCAAACCGATAGGATACCTGCTTAATTTTCAGCACCGTCCGCTATTCGGAAAAAACCAAACTCAAATCCAATTGTGAGTTGGGTTTGGCCTGCAATACCGAATGATTGGAATTACGTTGCGATTCAATAGTTTGCAAATATTCCGGTGTAATATCGCCGGTTATGTAATGACCATTGAAGCACGAAGTTTCAAAACTGTTAACGGCAGGCGATACTTTTGAAACCGCATGGCTAAGCGCATCCAAATCCTGGAAAATCAAATAATCCGCGCCGATTTCATTACAAATTTCTTCCGCCGTGCGATCAGTCGCGATTAACTCCTGACGGGTCGGCATATCGATGCCATAGACATTTGGATAGCGTACCGGTGGCGCCGCGGAAGCAAAGTAAATTTTATTTGCGCCGGCCTCGCGCGCCATCTGAACAATCTCGCGGCTTGTTGTTCCACGGACGATGGAATCATCCACTAACATCACATTTTTACCGCGAAATTCTATGCTCATCGCATTTAATTTCTGCCGCACGGATTTACGCCGTTGCTGCTGACCCGGCATGATAAAGGTACGGCCGACGTAACGGTTCTTGACAAACCCTTCACGAAAATCAACGCCTAAGCTGTTGGCAAGTTGCAAGGCGCTGGGACGGCTGGAATCCGGTATCGGAATGACGACATCGATATCCAAATGCGGTATTGTTTTTCTGATTTTCTCAGCCAGATGCTCTCCCATGTTGAGCCGCGTTTCATAAACCGAGATACCGTCGATGACCGAGTCGGGACGCGCCAGATAAACATATTCAAAAATGCAGGGATTCAGCGAAGCCTGTGCTGCGCATTGCTTGTTATAGAAATTGCCGTCTTCGTCGATAAAAATGGCTTCCCCGGGTTGTATATCGCGGATCAATTTAAAACCCAGCGTATCCAATGCCACACTTTCCGATGCGATCAAATATTCATCGCCCAGTTCATGTTCGGCGGTACCAAAAACCAGCGGCCGTATGCCATAGGGATCACGAAAAGCCAGCAATCCATACCCTGCAATCATTGCCACGACCGCATAAGCACCTTTGCAGCGTTTATGAACGCCCGCGACTGCGGCAAAAATTGTTGCCGGATCCAATTGGCAATTGCGCGTGCTTTCCTGCAATTCATGCGCCAGCACATTGAGTAAAACTTCCGAATCCGAATTGGTGTTCACATGCCGCAAATCGGTTCTGAACAATTCTTGATTCAGTTCCGCCGCGTTGGTTAAATTGCCGTTGTGACCCAGTACAATTCCAAACGGCGAGTTGACATAAAAAGGCTGCGCTTCCGCGGGTGAATTGGCTGATCCGGCTGTCGGGTAACGCACGTGACCGATGCCGATATTGCCGGCCAATGCGCGCATGTTCCGGGTGCGGAATACATCCCGCACTAGACCGAGGCCCTTGTGCATATGAAAAGTACTTCCTTGTGCAGTAACAATGCCGCTTGCATCCTGCCCGCGATGCTGCAACATCAGCAAACCGTCATAAAGCAATTGATTGACAGGTGATTTTGCAACAATGCCGAGAATTCCACACATATAAACGCTCCGTATACGCTGCTCTAATCAGCTTCAGGGTCCGAATTTAAATTGCTCTTTATAAGATAATCAGCAAAATAGCAACTTAAATTATGCGACTCGTCAATCATCTTAAGAATTCTCTTTTCTTTCAAAGCTAATACGTTTCGACAAATCGTTCGGAAGCCAAGGCAAAATCTGTAGCGCAATTACTTCTAAAGGACGGCTCAAAACCGCATGTTGCCAGAATACCTGATTAGGAATCGTCGTCAATCCTGCGATCAAGGTCAGTAGCGTTACAATTACCAGCGCTCGCAAAAAACCAAAAATCGAACCGAATAATCGATCGATAAATCCCAATCCAATACCTTTAATCAAGGTAGTCAACAGCATAGTCGCCAACGCAGTTATCAGCAATACCGACAAAAATGTCAGAGCGAATGCAATCGAGATTCGTAGTGTTTCACCGGTTATTTCGGCGGGCAAAAACTGTTCAAAAAACGATGCGTATGCGCTAGCCACAATAAAGGCAACTACCCAACCGGCAATGGATAATGCTTCCCGGACAAATCCCCGGAAAATACTCAAAATTACGGAAACTAGAAAAATGCCGGAAACGACATAATCAAATGCGGTCATCGGTGAAAATCAGTCCAGTTCTAATTGTTGAGTAAACAAAAAATCAAAATTACCCAGTTATCAACTTATTTGGGAGCCACTACGCCGTCCAATCCAAGCTTTTTTAATTTCTTTAATTCGGTTTCAGCGGCGCTTCGTGTCACGAAGGGACCGATCCTTACCCTTGTCACCTCATTTTGATCAATCTTCAGTGTTTCGGTATAAGCTTTGAAGCCGTTTGACAATAGATTGGCTTGTTGCTGCTTGGCTTTTGCCGGATCGGAAAACGCTCCCAGCTGCACGATGAAGCTTTTTGCCGTGTCTGCTGGTGCCGCTGCGGGAGTATCCGGTACTGGGGGTGCCGCTGTGGCAGCTGTAGCAGCCGGTGCAACCGCTGCAGTTTGTGCAGTGCCTACAGGTTTTGCCGCTGCTGTATTTTTTGTTTCTGGAGCAGCCGCTACTAAACGCCGGTCAATTTTTGGTTTAATACCGGGGATAGGAATACGTTTTTGCTCGCTTGACGATCCTCCGAATTCATCTCCGAACGGTGCGCTCATTCTAGATTTACTTGGTAATTCAGACGATGCGCCTTCTTCATCCGGCAATTCGCGGTTTACCGGTTCTTCTTTTGGCGTCGGGTCTATTTTAGTGATTCTGCCCGGTGGCAAATTGATGGCAATTTCCTGTTTCTCACCCTCGCCTTTGGGTTCATCGAATATTGCCGGCAATACAATAACGGCAGCCAAAACCAGTACGATTGCGCCAACTAAACGCCGTCTTGCGCGCTTTCTGAGTAATAATTCTTCTTCACTGATATTTTTGTTCATTTGAAATAGCCAATTATTACCTACTCTGTTGTGCATTCAAATACTGCAACACACCGCTTACTGTATAGAAAGACCCGAATGCGCAAATTCTATCATTTTTACCGGCATGTTCACAGGCAAAAACATAAGCCGCAACGCAATCGGCAAACTGACGAATGGCATCTCCATTGCCTGCAACACCCGCTTTATGAATTTCGTTGACCAGGTAATCAATCGGTGCAGCACGAGCAGAATCAACCGCACATACCAGCCAGAAATCAATATGGTCTTTTAAGGTCTGGACGACGCCTTGAATATCTTTGTCTTGCAGCATGGAAAAAACGGCATACGTATGGCCGCTCGGTTTGGTTGACGCTAGGTTTTGCGATAACACGGCCGCCGCGGCGGGATTGTGTGCGACATCCAGGATGATCATCGGCTGTGTCGAAACCACTTGAAATCTGCCCGGTATCACTGCCTCACCCAATCCCAGGCGGATTTCTTGCATGCTGACCGGCAGCAATTCGTGCAGCGTATCCAATGCGGCCAGACAAGCGCTTGCATTTTGCAGTTGCTTAACTCCGCGGAGTGCGGGAAAAGGTAAAGAATGGCGTTTGCCGTTAGGGCCCCAATAATCCCATTGCGTATGTTTATTAGAAAAACCGAATTCCTGATTAAGGCGGAAAAATTTTGCCCCCATTTTTTCTGCTTGCTGATAGACGGAATGCGGTATATCGGCTTCCGCGCAAATCGCCGGTTTATTTTTTCTAAAAATAGCGGCTTTCTCGAATCCGATTTTCTCCCGCGTATCCCCCAGATAATCCATATGATCGAGGTCGATACTGGTTAGAATCGCGCAATCCGCATCAAATAGATTAACCGCATCCAAGCGCCCACCTAGGCCAACCTCGAGAATTGCTACATCAACATGGGCTTGAACAAATACATGCAGCGCCGCCAACGTGCCAAATTCAAAAAAAGTCAGCGAGGTATGACAATCCTTACGGGCGATATCAATCTGCGCGAAGGCGTCACAAAGACTTTTATCATCCACTTCATTCTTATTGATGCGAACGCGTTCGTTATAACGCAGCAAATGTGGTGAGGTATAACAACCCGTTCTATATCCGGCGCAGACCAGTATGGATTCCAGCATTGCACAAACGGATCCTTTGCCGTTCGTACCGCCCACCACGATAATGGGAAATTGCGGTATCAGTTCCAGTTTGGATCGGACCCGTTCGATACGCTCCAATCCCATCTCAATCGTCTTGGGATGGAGTGATTCAAGGTAAGTTAACCAATCCGCGAGCGCGCTGGGGGCAGGCATTGAACAGGGGTCAGGCGGCAGCAACGGCTAAGATAGGGGTTCCGGAACACGCATCAGTTGCGTGCACAGCGTCACAATTTTATCTCGCATTTGCCTGCGATCGACAATCATATCAATCGCACCGTGCTGCAATAGGAATTCGGCCCGTTGAAAACCATCCGGCAGGGTTTGGCGCACGGTTTGTTCAATGACGCGGGGACCGGCAAAACCGATCAGCGCGCCGGGTTCGGCGATCACCACGTCGCCCAGAAAGGCGAAACTGGCCGATACGCCCCCCATCGTCGGATCGGTCAGCACCGATAGGAACGGTAATTTATGATGACTCAACTTGGTCAGCGCAGCGGTTGTTTTCGCCATTTGCATTAAGGAAAACAAGCCTTCCTGCATACGCGCGCCGCCGCTGGCGCTGAAACATATGAAAGGTACATGCTGATCAATACTGACTTTGACGCCGCGTACAAAACGCTCGCCCACGACGGACCCCATCGAACCGCCCATAAAACCAAATTCAAATACCGCAACCACGACCGGCATCGTTTTGATGGTTCCTTGCATCACTACCAGAGAGTCTTGTTCGTCCGTGCTTTCTTTCGCTTGCGTCAGGCGATCTGCATAGCGCTTGCTGTCTTTAAATTTCAGCGCATCGGTAGCAATCACTTCAGCGCCGATTTCATAGCGCCCTTCCGGATCCAGCAATTGATCGAGACGGTTTCTTGCGGAAATGCGATTATGGAAATCGCATTTAGGGCAGACATTCAGATTTTTGGCCAGATCCGTGTAATACAAAACCGCTTCGCAGGTACGGCATTTACTCCACAGGCCTTCGGGTACTATCTTCTTTTCACCAGCTTCTTTTCTTTTGATCTTTGGCGGAATAATGTTTTGAAACCAGCTCATGTGTTGCATTTCCTCAAACGTATTTTGCGTGTTTTAACCATTGCCTTCATTCTCATCGATGGCTTTGCGCAGAGCGCTGATCAAGCTTCCTACATTACTCAACAATTCCGCTTCTGAAGATTTCTCGATTTCCTCGATGATCCGGCTGCCGACCACCACGGCATCGGCCAAACCGGCTACGGCCTTGGCTGTCGCACCATCGCGTATGCCGAACCCGACACCGATGGGTAATGCTATATACTGACGTAATTGCGTCAACATCGCACCGACATCCTGAAGATTCAGATGCGATGCGCCGGTCACTCCTTTTAAGGAAACATAATACACATAGCCTCTGGCCATTTTAGCTACTTGCGCGATGCGCTCTTGAGGCGTCGTAGGAGACAGCAAGAAGATCGCATCGATTTCCTGTTTTTCCAGGCATTGCACCCATTCGGCGGATTCTTCAGGAGGATAATCGACGATGAGAACACCGTCGACGCCGCAATCTTTCGCTTTAGCGGCAAATACCGCAAAACCCATCGCTTCAACCGGATTGGCATAGCCCATTAAAACCACCGGCGTATTCGTATCCGTTTTTCTAAACTCACTCACCATGTCCAAAACGCCATTCAGGCTCACATGATGCTTCAGCGCCCGCTCCGACGATCTTTGAATGGTCGGCCCATCCGCCATAGGGTCGGAAAAAGGCACGCCCAACTCGATGATGTCGGCGCCCGATTGAACCAATTGATGCATCAATTGCACCGTTATCTGCGGATCGGGATCACCGGCGGTAATGAAGGGAATCAACGCTTTCCGGTTTTGTTTTTTTAACGCCGCAAAAACTGTGGCGATACGATTTATTTTTTCAGCGTCGCCCTGGCTGCCGAAAATATTCATTAAACTTTTTATAAAGCTCATGTGCTCAATCCGCTCTCAATTCTTCTCAGAAAACTGCAAACGCAATAGAATTCACCATTGATTACAGCGTTAAACCGGACATTTGCGCAACCGTTGCCATATCCTTATCACCCCGTCCGGATAAATTCACCAGCAGCAATTTGTCCTTCGGTAAAGTAGGCGCATATTTGGCGGCATAAGCCAATGCATGACTGGATTCCAGCGCCGGCATGATGCCTTCGAAACGGCATAGCGTGTGAAATGCTTCCAATGCTTCATCGTCGGTAATCGCAACGTATTCCGCGCGCCCGCAATCTTTCAACCAGGCATGTTCCGGTCCCACGCCGGGATAATCGAGACCGGCCGAGATGGAATGGGTTTCTATAATCTGGCCATTCTCGTCTTGGATAAGATAAGTACGGTTACCATGCAACACCCCGGGTTTACCCGTTGATAGCGTCGCCGCATGCTGATTGGTGTCGATGCCTTTTCCCGCTGCTTCCACACCGATCAAGCGCACATTGGCATTGTCAATATACGGATAGAATAAACCGATCGCGTTCGATCCGCCGCCGACACAGGCAATCAGCGCATCCGGCTGGCGATTGAAATCCTCCAGCATCTGCACTTTGGCTTCATTGCCGATAACCGCCTGAAAATCCCTGACCATCATCGGATAAGGATGCGGCCCGGCAACTGTGCCTATGATATAAAACGTATTCTCGACGTTGGTGACCCAATCCCGCATGGCTTCGTTCAATGCATCTTTTAAGGTGCGAGATCCGGATTCCACCGGCACCACGGTTGCGCCCAGCAGTTTCATACGATACACATTGGTAGCTTGGCGTTTTACATCTTCGGAACCCATGTAGACCACGCATTCCATACCATAGCGCGCAGCTACCGTGGCACTCGCCACACCATGCTGCCCCGCGCCGGTTTCCGCAATAACGCGCTTTTTCCCCATACGCCGGGCAAGCAGCGCCTGCCCGATGGTATTGTTGATTTTGTGCGCGCCGGTATGGTTCAGATCTTCGCGCTTCAGCAGGATCTGCGCGCCGCCTAAGTGCTCAGACCATCTTTTTGCATGATAAATGGGGCTGGGACGTCCTACGTAATGTTTCAATTCGTACGCAAATTCCGCTTTGAAGTCCGGGTCGTCGCGATAAAATTCATACTGTTTGCGTAAATCTTCCAGCGCTGAAATCAATGTTTCAGCGACAAATATGCCTCCATAGGGACCGAAATGGCCTTCTTTATTCGGCAGGTCATAAGCATTCACGATTGTTTAACTCCTTGCATGAAAGCAATAATTTTTTTCTTATCTTTAATACCTTTTGAGGCTTCCACGCCGCTTGAAACATCTACTGCCCACGGGTTTGTTTGCTTGATTGCATACGCCACATTATCCGGATTCAAACCACCGGACAGAATAAGCGGTAACGGCAGTTGCTGCGGAATAAGCCGCCAATCAAAAACATGGCCGGTTCCGCCGGGCATGTTGGCAGCATAGGTATCGAGTAATAATCCTTTTGCTGTCCTGTAACGTTCTGCATATTGTAGCAAATCTGTATCCGGTTTGACGCGAATCGCCTTAATATAAGGCTGTGAAAATTGGTTACAAAACTCCGGCGATTCATCGCCATGAAACTGCAACAGATTGAGCTTGGCAGCTCGCGCGGTTTCTTCCACCCAGGCAGCATCCGGGTCAACGTAAACACCCACCGTACAAACGAAAGGCGGTATGACGTCAGCAATGCGACGTGCGGAATCGGCATCGATATAGCGCGCGCTATGCAACCAAAAAACAAAACCGATGGCGTCAGCACCGCATTGCACCGCCGCTTCCGCGTCTTCACGACGGGTAATTCCGCATACTTTTACGCGCGCAGACATGGGATCTTCATGCTCTTTTTTTAAATGACTTAATCATGTAACGACAAACCAGGAATGATTGGCTTCGAAGAAGATTCCGGCAGCCCCCAGCAAGTATCATACTTCACACTAGCCAGATACAAACCTGCCGGTGAGAATGTCGGTGCAGCATAGGTCCGGTCGCAACTTGCCAATAGCCCATGCATCCATTCAACAGAATACTTCCCTTTCCCGATATAAACAAGGCAACCAATGATATTGCGCACCATGTGATGGAGAAATGCATTAGCGCGTATATCAAAAACCAATAGATTCCCCTGGCGAGTGATGGTTAGCCGGGTGATTGTCCGTACTGGAGATTTTGCTTGGCATTCGGCTGCCCGGAATGAAGAGAAATCATGCTCACCGACGAGAATATCGCCTGCGGTTTGCATTTTTTCCAGCTCTAGCGGGTGATGGTACCACCCCACTTTGTTATGGTTGATACCTGGCCGGACGGGCTGATTCAGTAACAAATATAAGTAGCGCCGCTCCAGCGCGCTATACCTTGCATGAAACTCGCCGGACACTTCGGCTGCCCATAGTATCGCGATGTCATCCGGCAATAAAGCGTTGACACCGCGTATCCAGGCGCTGACCGGGCGCCGCGCCGCTGTATCGAAATGCACGACCTGATACAACGCATGCACACCAGAATCGGTGCGTCCGGCGGTGATAATACGGATTTCTTCTTGCGCAATACGGGATAAGGCTGTTTCCAACACATCCTGAATCGAGCAGCCTTCCGGTTGGCTTTGCCATCCGCAGTAACGGCTGCCATCATATTCCAGAACCAGCGCTATCCGCACAAACAAAAAATCATTCTACTGATTGATACGTGCTT